>NZ_JAVLFQ010000001.1:0-26198 GCF_046052765.1 Limnohabitans sp.
CGGCGCAGCATCAACAGTGAAGCTATTGCTTGTTTGGAAACCGTCTTGTTGCCACGCAAAACCAATGCTTTGGCTCATCTCGAAAAGGCAAAGTCGATTCGAGACAGCTTGACACCCGGGCAATTCAAGCCCGAAGACATAGACCAATTCAAAAAGTCTGGTCGCTCATGATCGTTGTCGATGTCAACGTGCTCGCCTATCTTTACTTGCCCGGGCCATTCACGACGGCTGTAGAAAAACTGTTGCTGCGCGATGCGCAATGGGCTGCGCCACGGCTGTGGCGAAGCGAATTTCGAAATATTCTGGCTACCTACATGCGCAAAAACTTGCTGACTTTGGAACAAGCCAATGACATGTTTAAGAGCGCCGAAGATTTGCTGTCCACCAATGAATACGAGGTCTCCAGCTTGCAAGTGCTGCAACTGTCCAAAGACAGCGACTGCTCTGCCTACGACTGTGAATATGTAGCGCTGGCACGGCATTTGAAAATTCCTTTGTTCACAGCAGACAAAGCCTTATTGAAAGCATTTCCTGGTCTGGCTATTGGGCTTTAAAAAAAATTTATGAGTTAGCTAGCTTCACTTAATCCATCTTGGATTTGGACTTTCCCGCTGACAGCGACACGAATGTGTTCTGACTTTCGCCGAAGCCCATACGGCTCACACCTAAAATGCCCGGATGACTTCCTCCAATTCGCTAGACCGCAAATCCCAGGCTTGGTCCGCCCTGTTCTCCGAGCCCATGAGCGAGTTGGTGCAGCGCTACACCGCCAGCGTGTTTTTCGATCAGCGTTTGTGGCGGGCCGATATACAAGGCAGTCTGGCGCACGCACAGATGCTGCAAGCGCAAGCCATCATCAGCGGGCAAGATCTGTCCGATATTCAGCGCGGCATGGCGCAAATCAAGCAAGACATTGAAGCCGGTCGCTTCGAATGGAAGCTGGAGCTGGAAGACGTTCACTTGAACATCGAAGCGCGGCTCACGCAACTGGTCGGCGACGCGGGCAAGCGCCTGCACACGGGGCGCAGCCGCAACGACCAGGTGGCTACTGACGTGCGCCTTTGGTTGCGCGACGAGATCGACGCCATCAGCGAATTGCTACGCAGTTTGCAACTCGCGCTGGTGGATGTCGCTGCGCAGCACACCGACACCATCATGCCAGGCTTCACGCACTTGCAAGTCGCACAGCCGGTCAGTTTCGGTCACCACCTGTTAGCGTTTGTGGAAATGTTTGCACGCGACCAAGAGCGTTTGCTCGAAGTGCGCGCGCGCACCAACCGTTTGCCACTGGGCTCGGCGGCATTGGCGGGTACCACCTACGCCTTGGATCGCGAACTCGTCGCCCGCACGCTCGGCATGGTCGATGCACATGGCGCGGCGCAAGTGTGTCAAAACAGTTTGGATGCGGTCAGCGACCGCGACTTCGCCATCGAGTTCACTTCAGCCGCTACGCTTTGCATGTTGCACATCAGCCGCTTGAGCGAAGAGCTCATCATTTGGATGAGCCAAAACTTCGGCTTTATCCAAATCTCGGACCGGTTCACCACCGGTTCAAGCATCATGCCGCAGAAGAAAAACCCCGACGTGCCCGAACTCGCACGCGGCAAAACCGGGCGTGTGGTTGGCCATTTGATGGGTTTGATCACTTTGATGAAAGCGCAGCCACTGGCCTACAACAAAGACAACCAGGAAGACAAAGAACCGCTGTTCGACACCGTTGATACGTTGAAGGACACGTTGCGCATCTTTGCTGAAATGATCGGCGGTCAAACCAACCCAAGCACTGGCGCCAAAGAAGGCGGGCTCATGGTCAACAAACTCCGCATGCAAGAAGCCGCTAGCAAGGGCTACGCCACTGCCACCGATCTGGCCGACTATTTGGTGAAAAAGGGCTTGCCGTTTCGTGACGCGCACGAAACCGTGGCGCATGCGGTGAAAACCGCGCAAGCCTTGGGTGTGGATTTATCGGCTCTCAGCTTGGCCCAGTTGCAAGCGTTTCACTCGGCGATTGAGCAAGATGTGTTTGAGGTGCTCAGCCTGCAAGGCTCACTGAACGCGCGCAACACTTTGGGTGGCACAGCACCCGCACAAGTGAAGAAACAAATCGCTCGTCATCAGCTCAGATTGCAAGCCAGCTAACAAGTTCTTTCCTTGCTCGCTGTAGCCGCCAGAGCAGGCACGGTTTGCATTATGATGATTAATGGTTTTCCCTAGTAGCGGTTCTACATAATGGATCTGACATGATGCACACAAGACCCCACGTGGTCATCATCGGTGGCGGTTTCGGTGGCTTAGAGGCCGCCAAATCGCTGGCCAAAGCACCGGTCGACATCACACTGATCGACAAAACCAACCACCATTTGTTCCAACCTTTGCTCTACCAGGTTGCCACCGCAGGTCTCGCCGCCCCAGCCATCGCAGCGCCAACGCGCAGCCTGTTCCGACATCAAGCCAACCTGACCACCTTGCTGGCCGAGGTGATGGATATTGAAGTCAAAGAGAAAAAAGTGCATTTGTCCGATGGCGCCACTTTGCTGTTTGACCATCTGATTGTGGCTGCCGGCGCGACCCACAGTTACTTTGGCCATGATGAATGGGCAGCATTTGCGCCGGGTTTAAAAACACTGGAAGACGCGTTTGAAATTCGCCGGCAAGTATTGTTTGCGTTTGAATCTGCAGAGAAAGAACCCGACCCGGAAAAACGCCAAAACTGGCTGACCTTGTGCGTGATTGGCGCCGGTCCCACTGGCGTGGAAATGGCCGGCGCATTCGCAGAAATCGCTCGCCAGACCTTGGTCGGTGAATTCCGCCGCATCAACCCACATGACGCCCGCATTTTGTTGATAGAGGGCGGTCCGCGCGTGTTGCAGGCCATGCCCGAGTCGCTCAGTCAAAAAGCCTTAGAGCAGTTGCAACAACTCGGGGTGGAAGTACGCTTGAACGCCATCGTCACCGGCATTGATGCCACCGGCTTGCAAGTGCGCGGCCCGGCGCCAGCCGGCGTCGTCGGTACGGTGGACTACCGCATTCACAGCCGATGCGTGGTCTGGGCAGCAGGCGTCGCGGCTTCACCGTTGGGGGGTAAATTGGCCGCCAACATTGGTTGTGAAATTGACCGCGCAGGGCGAGTGGTGGTCAGCCCCGATTTGAGCCTGCCGGGCTTTCCACATGTCAGTGTGATCGGGGATTTGGCGGCCGCCATGAGCCATCAACCGGGCAAACCCCCATCGGCCGTGCCCGGCGTGTCACCAGGTGCCAAGCAAATGGGCCGCCGCGCGGCGCAAAATATTTTGCTTCGTATCGCTGGTAAACCTACACGGGCTTTCAGGTACGCCGATTACGGCAATCTCGCCACCATTGGACACAACTCGGCAGTCGTTGACCTGAGCACACCTTTGGGTCCGCTGCGTTTTTCAGGTCGCTGGGCTTGGTGGTTCTGGCTGTTGGCGCATATTTATTTTTTAATCGGTTTTCGCAACCGCTTGGTGGTACTGATGGACTGGGGTTCTGCCTACTTGAGTTTCAGCCGCAATGCCCGGGTCGTGGCCGGTACACTTCACAAGACAATGCCCCATGTTGGTGAGAGCTGATTACCCAGTTTGACCCGGCTTCCCAGCAATTAACCTTTATAGCGTTTACACCTATTAGCTGGGTTGACAAACAGTTCTACTATTCCTGCAACTGAAAATTATTGCTGTCACATGTTTGTCTCTCGAGGCTTATATGACTGCAAAAATTAGAGGTTGTTTGTTTCATTCATAAGAGGAGATCCCTAATGCGCGTACTAAAACTGGTTGCCGCTATTGCTGCAACAACAGTGATGGCATTTGGTTCAGCAGCACATGCTGGCCCTAGCGTCACACTCGAGAAAGTTGTTACTGGAATCAACACACCGCTTTCCATGGTGCAACCCGCTGGTGACAACCGCATGTTCGTCACAGAACAAAACGGTCGCATCAAGATCATTGAAAACGGCAAAATCACAGGTACTTTCTTGGACATCCGTAGCAAGATCGTTCCGCTGATGCAAGACTTCGACGAGCGCGGCTTGTTGGGTCTGGCTTTCCACCCTGACTTCAAAAACAACGGCAAGTTCTATGTGGCTTACTCAGCTCACTTGGACTACCAGTCTGATTTGGGTCAAATGCTTTGGTACAACCACAGCAACGTGGTTGAAGAGTACACAGTCTCTAAAACCGACAAGAACACAGCTGATGCTTCTTCAGCACGTCGTATCCACTCCATCAGCTGGCCCCAGTTCAACCACAATGGTCACTGGATCGGCTTTGGTCCAGACAAGAAACTCTATGTTTCTACTGGTGACGGCGGCTACGCTAACGACTGGGGTATTGGCCACAATCCTCTGATCGGTAACGGTCAAGACATGATGTCTCCTATGGGCAAAATCCTGCGTATCGACGTGGATGCTCGTTCAGACGGCAAGCCTTACGGCGTACCTTCTGACAATCCATTTGTCGGCAAAAAAGACGTTCTGCCTGAAATCTGGGCATCCGGTCTGCGCAATCCTTGGAGATGTTCATTCGACCAAGCTGGTGGCTCACAACTGTATTGCGGCGACGTGCAACAAAACAGCTGGGAAGCTGTCAAGATTGTTGACAAAGGCCAAAACATGGGCTGGCGTCGTGTGGAAGGTTTGATGCGCTGCTTCAACTGGGCAGAGCCTGACAACCATCCCGCTAATTGCGACAAGTCTGGCATCACACCTGCTGCCATGGAATATGCCAACTGCACCGCCGTTCCTAACGGTTGCAAAGGTATTTCTGTGACTGGTGGCTACATTTCTCGTGGTGACGGTACAGGCGCCAAAGGCAAGTACATCTTCGGTGACTGGTCTAAAGGCTTCGGTGAGAACGACGGCCAAATCTTCATCGGCTCTAAAGGCGGCGACGGCAAATGGAGCATGGAAGTGGCTTCTGTGAATGTTCAAGGCGGCACACCTAACGGCAAAACACCTTACATCTTGGCTTTCGCTCAAGATGCCAAAGGTGATGTCTACGCCCTGACCTCTATCACAACTGGCCCTAACGGCTCACAAGACACCATCTACAAAGTTGTTGTGAAATAATTTTGTAATTTGTCTATCAAACTGCTGCCTGTTTATGCGGGCAGCAGTTTTTTTTTGTATTAAACTGTTTTCATGAAACCATCATTCTTTTCCTCAACTTCTCTGCGTCGCACGCCTTTGATGTTGTGCGCATCTACACTGCTGGCCTTTGCTTGTTTCTCGACAAGCGCTTGGTCAGAGGACAACTCTCCCACACCTGCATCACCCGATGAACCTGTTCCCGCATTCACCGCTGCGGTCATGCAAGAACCTGCCAATATCGAGGCAGGCAAAGCCGTCTGGGATGGCCAATGCAGACACTGCCATGGCAACAGCGCTTACCCTGGCAAGGCCCCCAAGCTCAAGCCTTCCAGCTACCAGCCTGAATTTGTGTATGACCGAGTTACCAATGGTTTTCGCAAAATGCCAGCTTGGAAAGCCATCTTCAACGAAAAGCAACGTGTTGGCGTAGTCACTTACATCATGAGCGGCGAATTCTCCCCCTGAAGAGACCACCAGGCCTGACCCTTACTAGAAAAACTGTTGCACCCTGCAACAGTTTTTTTGTTTTGTAGCAGGCCCAATGACCGTTTTTTCCAAAAGTTTTTTTATGGGTTTCACGAAAGTGCATGCTTTCATATGACTTGTCAAAGGGGATTGTGGTAACCCCTTGTTTCAGCCTTGGATTGAGAGCGAAGTTTGGCTGAATCCGCAGCAGTTCAAAGGGGTTGACCCCATGATGCATTGGGCTCATAAGTGCTATCATTTTCTTTTGATTTAAAGAGCCTAGGTATCTCGCTTAAATGGCTCTTGAAGAAGATTTGAAATGACAACGCACAAACCAGTCACCCCATCAGATCAAGATTCACACACTGCATCTGTTGAAGAAATGTTCAGTGGCAAATCTGTCTCATGCCCTTGCTGTGGGGGAAGCTTCACACCGAGCATGTTGCAAAAAATCATGGATGACGCTGAGCGCTTGGCGTTGCACAAAAAAGATTTCCGCGCCATCCCCACTGGCGGGTTGGGCATGATGATAGACCCGCATGCCCACATGACGGCGCGCACCACTGACGATTACGAAGCCATGGCCCAAGCCGGTATTGTGGCTGTCATTGAGCCGGCATTTTGGTTAGGCCAAATGCGGACCAATGTAGGCACCTTTATCGACTATTTCTCCACCATTACCGGTTTTGAGCGTTTCCGCGCTGGTCAATTTGGCATACGTCACTACTGCACCATTGGCATGAATCCCAAGGAAGCCAACAATGTTGCTTTGTCTGAGGAAGTGCTTGCTGTGCTGCCGCGATACTTGACCAAAGAAGGCGTTGTCGCTGTGGGTGAAATCGGCTATGACGAACAAACGCCGCAAGAAGACAAAGTGTTTCGTGCACAAATTGAACTCGCTAAAGAGTTCGATTTACCCATCATGATCCACACACCGCATCGCGATAAAACCCGTGGCACACAACGCACCATGGATGTATTGGAAGAGCACGGCTTTGACCCTGCGCGTTGCGTGATTGACCACAACAACGAAGAAACCGTTCGCGAGGTACTTGACCGTGGTTATTGGTGTGCGTTCACTATTTACCCCTCCACCAAAATGGGCAACGAGCGCTTGGCGGCCTTGGTTCAGCAATACGGCTCAGAGCGAGTGATCGTTGACTCTTCTTGCGATTGGGGTGTGTCTGACCCGCTTGCCGTTCCCAAGACTGCTCGACTGATGGCAGACCGCGGGATTTCTGCAGACACCATCCACCAAGTGGTTTATAAAAATGCCTTGGCTATTTATGGACTCAACGGCGAAATGCGCGAAGAGCACTGGCTACAACCGCAAGCCATTGACCAACGAACTCTTTACGAAGGCAATTCTGTGTTGCGTGGACAAGAGCCTAAAGTCCTTACCCGTACCGTTGATGCCAACGTGATCCGCTAACTCCTTCAAGATACACGTTTTCTCATGCAGCCATTGATTGTTTTGAATGTGGTGGGCCTGACCCCGCGACATCTCGGGCCATTAACCCCACGCTTGTCTGCATTTGCCAAACAAGGCGGCATGCGACCGCTCACCACCACCTTACCTGCGGTCACTTGCACCGCACAAGCCAGTTTCATGACCGGCTTGCCCCCGAGCGAAACAGGGGTGGTAGCCAATGGCTGGTTGTTTCGCGACCTTTATGAAATTTGGTTCTGGCGACAATCCAATCGCTTGGTTCATGGTGAAAAAATCTGGGAAGCAGGCAAATCGCGCGACCCGCAATTCACGTGCGCCAACATGTTCTGGTGGTACAACATGGCGTCTGACCATGACTTTGGCGCCACCCCGCGACCGATTTACAAAGCCGATGGCCGCAAACTGCCTGACTGTTTCACGGTACCTACGGATTGGCGAGAAAAACTCAGCAGCCGTTTGGGCAAATTCCCTTTGTTCAACTTTTGGGGCCCCAACACCCATATTTCATCTTCTCGCTGGATAGCCAAGGCTTCTGAGTTGGCCATCACCGATTTTGACCCGACATTGACGCTGGTTTACCTACCGCATCTGGACTACGATTTACAACGCTTTGGCCCAGATGAATCACATCCGGCGGTGGCCAAGTCGTTACAGGAAATAGATGAAGTAGCTGGGGATTTGATCGATTTCGCGCAAAAGCACGGGCGCAAAGTCATGGTGCTTTCCGAATACGGCATCACCCAGGTTGACCGCCCCATCCACCTGAACCGCCACTTCCGCCGCGAAGGCTGGCTGCAAATCAGGATGGAAGATGGTCACGAAATGCTCGACCCCACCACCTCCGCCGTGTTTGCTGTGGCTGATCACCAGATCGCCCATGTGTACGTTCGCAACCCTGCATTGATCCCTCAGGTGAAACACTTGCTGCAAGGTATTGCGGGTGTGGAATCGGTATGGGACAAAGCCGAACAAGTAGCGCATCACATTAACCATGAGCGCAGCGGCGAACTGGTGGTCATGTCAGATGCGCACTCTTGGTTTACCTATTACTTTTGGCTCGACGATGCACTGGCGCCCGATTTCGCCAGAACCGTAGAAATACACCGCAAAGCAGGCTATGACCCAGTCGAACTGTTTCTCGATCCCACACTGGCGTTTCCCAAGCTCAAAATCGTGTGGAAATTACTGAAAAAGATACTTGGTTTTCGTATGCTGCTCGATGTCATTCCGCTAGACGCCACGCTGGTCAAGGGCTCGCACGGCAGGCCTACCGACAACCCGCTAGACGGTCCGTTGGTAATGACAGACACACCTTCTTTGTTGCCTGAGCAGGTGTCTGCCACTGACATCAAGCACATGGCACTTCAACACATCTTTGGTGTTGAGCATTCAGCAGCATGAACCGTTTTTGATTTTTCGAATTTAAACAAATATGAACAACGTTTATCACTACCCCAACAAGCAGAGAAAAACTGCCGACACGGCGCTGAATCAAAACAACGATACGCGCACCATCGTCGACAGCGTTCAAGTGCAGCGCTTTGCCGTGGAATACGACTACCCGGTAGTCTTTACCCGCCACGCATTCGATCCTGTCAATCTGCATTTGCTCGATGTTCTGCGTCGCCGCGAACCCGGCAAACGTCATCGTGTGGCGGTCTTTGTCGATGGTGGCGTGGTTCAAGCCTTGCCGCATCTCGCTGGGCAAATTCAAGCTTATTTTGCGGCGCACGGTGAGTCCATCGATTTGGTGGGTGACATCGTGGTTTTAAAAGGCGGCGAGGAATGCAAAAACGATCCTGACTTCATTTCTTCACTGTTGAAAATACTGTCAGACAAAGCCATTGATCGCCACTCCTATGCCATCGCCATTGGCGGCGGCGCCATCATGGATGCAGTCGGTTATGCGGCAGCCATCTTTCACCGCGGAGTTCGACACATCCGTTTCCCCACCACAGTACTTGGACAAGACGACAGCGGTGTGGGCGTGAAGAATGCCGTCAACTGGCTGGGTTTAAAAAATCTGGTCGGCACTTTTGCACCGCCATGGGCGGTGATCAATGACGGTGTTTTCATCGACTCTTTGCCTGCACGTGAAAAACGCTGCGGCATGTCTGAGGCTGTCAAGGTGTCGTTGATCCGCGACCGCGATTTTTTTCTTTGGCTGGAAAGCAACGCGTTGGCATTAGCGCGTTTTGAAACCGTGCCCATGTCCTACTTGATCAAGCGATCGGCACAAATTCACATGAACCAGATTGCCAACGGGGGAGACCCTTTCGAATCAGGATCAGCCCGTCCGCTCGACTATGGTCACTGGGTTGCGCACAAACTCGAACGCATGACGCAACAACAAGAACTCAGCCATGGAGAAGCGGTTGCGATCGGCGTTGCGCTAGACGCCCATTACTCTGTGTTGGCTGGGTTACTGCCCACCGGTGAAGATTTACGCGTACACCAATTGCTATTGACGCTTGGCTTTAAGCTTTGGAATGATCAACTCGAGACCCGCCACGCCAATGGCCGCTTGGCTGTCCTTCAAGGTCTCACTGAATTCAGAGAGCATCTCGGCGGCGAACTCACCATCACCTTACTCAGCGCCATCGGTAAAGGCATTGAAGTGCACGAAATCAATGACACCTGGGTCACCGAATCCATAGCCTGGTTGAAACAACGCAAGTAATTCAATGCAACTGCACAGACTGAAAGCTCAACCGCATCTTTCCTATTGCACCAACATACATGCAGGTGAGAGTTGGTCTGATGTTCGTGACAGTCTGAATATTTTTGTGCCCACTATTCGCGATGCCCTCGCTGAGGGAGCGCCCATGGGTATTGGTTTGCGGCTGTCTGCACAGGCCGCTGACAGCTTGCTGCAAGCCGATGAAATAGCTGCTTTCAAGCGCCAATTAAAAGAACTCAACGCCTATGTATTTACCTTGAATGCCTTTCCCTACGGTACCTTTCATGGCGTCAAGGTCAAGCAGGATGTGTATTTGCCTGACTGGTCTACCGCTGAACGGCTGCGCTACACCATCGTTTGCACAGATATTCTTGCGGACTTACTGCCTGAGGGCGTGAGTGGCAGTATTTCTACTGTGCCCGTTGGCTTTCGTGATGCAGTTGACACGCCTGACGCCATGTCGCGCATTCTTGATCATTTGTTGCAATCAGTAGCGCACATGGTTGCGGTGCATCAACGCAGCGGAAAATTCATCGCCCTGGCCTTGGAGCCCGAACCTGCTTGCTATCTTGAAACCACGCAAGAGGCAGCTGATTTCATCCTCAACCATGTGCGAAGTCAGCCGGCTGTCTCTCAGTTGGCTGCCATGCTCAGTTGTACCGATGCACAAGCCATGCAGGCACTGCAACAGCACCTCGGCGTTTGTTTTGATGTGTGCCATAGCGCAGTTGAGTTTGAGAACCCCCAGCAGGCGATGCGGCAATTGCGCGAAGCCTTGATTTGTATACCCAAAATACAACTCTCCAGTGCGGTTCGTATCCCTCAAATGAGCCAAGCCCTGCTGTCAACTGTCAATATGTTTGACGATGCGGTTTACCTGCACCAAGTGGTGGTGCAACAGCCGCTAGGCTTGCAACGATTTCTCGATTTGCCGCAAGCGGTAGCCGCATTCGATGCGGGTCAAGCCAATGGAGAGTGGCGCGTGCATTGCCATGTGCCAGTTTTTCTTGAACATGTTGGCGACATCTCCACCACGCAAGCCCAATTGATGCAAACCCTTGAGGCTTGCAAACTCGAAGGTTTCTCCTCTCATTTAGAGGTTGAAACCTACACGTGGGATGTGTTACCAGCATCTCTTAAAACCGATACCAAGGCACAGGCTATCGCCCGTGAATTGTTGTTCGTTAAACAGGCATTGATGTCATGACACAAGCACTTCACCCGATCGCACGACTGGCCATGATGCTAAAAATAGGCAGAGTATCCAACCTGCCTACGGTCTGGACCAATGTTTTGGCTGGTGCTTTTCTGGCAGGCGTCAATGCCGAACTTTGCCAGTTGCTATGGATCATGCTGGCCATCACGTTGTTCTATACAGGTGGCATGTATTTGAACGATGCGTTTGATGCGGACATCGATGCGCGTGAACGACCTGGCCGTCCTATTCCTTCCGGTCAGGTATCTGCCAAGACCGTTTCAGCCATGGGTTGCGCCATGTTGATGGTTGGTATATTCATTGTTGCGCCCTACGGCGCACTGGCGGTTCAAGCCGGTGTCGGATTGAGCTTGACCATTCTTCTTTACAACGCTTGGCACAAAGGCAATGTGATTTCGCCGGTCATCATGGGCAGTTGCCGGGCGTTGGTCTACGTGCTCGCAGCCTGGTCTTTTTCAGACAACACACCTGTCGCGTTGATGTGGGGCATGCTGGCCGTGTTCACCCATATTGCCGGACTTACCTATGCCGCCAAGCAAGAAAGTCTGGACCGCATTGACCGTTTATGGCCGCTTGCTATTCTTACTGCTCCGTTGGTCATTTTTATCACCAATTTCAGCCTCTCACCCATGGCTATCGTGACCTTACTGCTCTTGGCTGTGGCTGACATCTACGCTGTACGTTTACTGGCACTGCGACGTCAAGGAGGAGATGTGCCACGTGCGGTGGCGCAATTGATTGCAGCCTGCGCATTGCTGGATGCTGCTGCTGTAGCCCTTAGTGGCGCGCCCTGGCCTTGGGTTGCCGCCTGTATAGTGGCTTACCTGACATGTCGCTTATTTCAAAAATTCATCCCGGGCACCTGAAGGTTCGCCATGTATCCCAAACACCATCATCTAGCAACTGAAGCGATTCCTCAAGCCATTTCGCTGTTGAGCGGATGGCTGAAAAAAAGGCTGACGCCAGAACCTTTTAACTGGTTTGATACTGAACTGCGCACCCTGCAATCCCAACCCGAGCAAGCGCGTTGGTTCAAGGCATTGGGCTTAACGCCACGCAAGCTAGGTAAAGCTGACTTACAGCCGACTGATATTGAACTTCATGCGGCTTCACAACTTCGCCAAGGACTTGACCCCACCGATTGGAGCATTGACCAGACGGCGCGCATTTGTTTTACCTTGGCCTTTCATCAAGCCGACGACGCCAGTTTTGCCCACCAAGTTTCCTTGCTGGTAGACACCTCAGAAATTAACGAGCTGGTAGCCATCTTCCGCGGATTTGCCTTGTTTCCGCATCCACAAGCCCTCGAACCCAAAGCCCGCGAAGCGATCCGCTCCACCATGCGTCCGGTTTACGAAGCAATGGCGCATCGCAATCCCTATCCCATGGAGTTTTTCGACGAAGCCGCTTGGAACCAGATGGTTGTGAAAGCATTTTTTCTAGATTCGTCCATTTGGCAAATCCAAGGTGTGGATCAACGCTACAACCTCGATTTATCGATTGTGCTGATCAAATTGGTGCAAGAAAGATGGGCTGCGGACAGGTTTATTGCGCCAGAAATCTGGCGGTGCGCAGTACCTTATGCCAACGCTGAAGGGATAGACGTCATTTTGCAAGCCTTGGCTGGTAAGGCCAGAGAGGCTGAGATGCAAGTCATCGCCAAAGTCTGCTTGAGCCACCCTGAACTTTGCGATGCGCAAGTCGTGGCTGCAGTGAAAAGTAAAAACTGGACCATAGACCCTGTTGCTTTACCTTGGTCAGGTTTTGCAAGCGCTTCGTACATCTGATCATATTGACCAACCGACGCCTCCTCTGTCTCAATCACAGCTTCACCCATGCATCCAACTGCCCCAGAATCCAAAGACTGTAAACAAGCCCCTGGGCTTTTTGGCCCCGTGGTCAACCTAGGCAAATGCGAAGCCAAGGGCGATTGCGTTAGCGTCTGCCCTGAATCTGTATTTGAGGTGCGGCGAATTGAAGATGCTGATTTTCAACCGCTAGGGTTTTTGCAAAAATTAAAAATACGCGTGCATGGTATGAAAGTCGCCTACACGCCAAATATCGATGCCTGCTTGGCCTGTGGCTTGTGTGTCGCCGCTTGCCCGGAAAAGGCCATCACACTCAGCCGAAGGTAAAGCGTTGATTTATTTTTTAACTACCAATTGCTTGATACTCTCAATCTGCTTTTGGTAAATGTCGCCAGAAATTTCAAATATTTTTTTACAATAAGCGGCCTTGTCAGCACTTTCTTTTTGTTGATATTCCACTACCGCTGGGGACTTTTTCATGTCTTGGTAAGTGACATCGATTTTTTTACCTGAGGGAAATTCGATTTGATCAAGCTTTTGGAAATAATCAACAAACTGCTTGGTGATGCCTTCGCGCTGGCCTGGACGCGTTAAGAAGTCCTTAGGGATGGCATCCAAAAAAGTATTCAAATCGAAATCAGCAAATGACTGCCCTTGACAGTTAGGGTCTGCATCGAGTTGTTTTTTCAAACCAAAAGCCGTGATAACACCAAAAGTAGCTTGAAAAATACGCTCGCTGTTGTCAGTTTCAGCAGCTTGTACAGGTACTGCTATTGTCAACGCGACAGAGGCAGCAATAAGAATTTTTTTCATGGTCAATCTATTCATAGTTAAATTTTGACAGGATTGACTTGCGCATTCTCAACCCACATATTCATGTTTTAGCAGTTTTCTTGGATTTGGATCGGATGTAACTCACAAGATCCCATATTTCTTCGGGGGTAAATGCTTGTTTCCAAGCAGGCATAGTGTTTTTTCCATTCGATATTCGAAAAGCCACAATCCCGTCTGGAAAAACAGGCGCTAATGCAATCATTGTCAGATCCTTGGGCTTGACGCTGAGTTGTGCACTGGCTGGTCCGTTTCCCTCACCATCCGGGCCATGACAGACTTGACAATGCGCCGACCACAGGGCTTGACCCCTGGCCACTGATTCAGCAGAACCCTGATACGGATTGGTCTCTAACGCAGCCATGAGTAAGCTTTTTTGCGTGTAAGCAGACACCACCATCGCAACCCATAAAGTTAGTAAAATCACATTCTTGATTTTTAGTGTTTTCATGTTGTACCAGTTCTTACTCCCTAAAGTCCATTTTAGGACTTCAACTCCTGCCAGACACAACTCAACTTCTGCTACCTATTGTTTTTCTCTACAAACTGACTTTTCATCTCTCTACAGATTCACTCACTGAAATACTTATGAACTACTCCAACTTTTATTCCAAATGGATCGTGATCTTGACGGCAATGTCCGCTTTGGTGTTCACCCACGTCGCCCATGCAGAAAATTTCGCATTGAAATTACTGGCCAGCGAATTGACTGCTCCGATTCATCTGGAAGAATTACCTGACGGGTCGGGCCGTATGCTGATCGTTCAACAAGACGGACTTGTTAAAGTGATGTTGTCTGACGGACAAATACAGGCCGAGCCATTTCTTGATTTACGCAGTCGCATGCTGCCCATTGCCAATGATTTTGAAGAACGAGGTTTGCTGGGCTTTGCCCTGCATCCGCAATTTTCTAAAAATGGTCGTTTCTTTGTCAGCTACTCTGCACCTCTGCGTGCATCTGCACCACAAAACTGGAACTACACACGGCATGTTGCAGAGTTCACCACCAAACCCGGCAGCGTCACAACCGTTGACTTGAACACGGAAAGAATACTGATTGCTTTGGATTGGCCCAGCCGAAAACACAATGGTGGCGCTCTGGCTTTCGGTCCAGATGGCATGTTATTCATTGGCTTGGGTGACAGCGGAGCCTCACACGGTATTGGCAAATCTGTGATTTGGGAAGCGTTCAATGTGCCCGAAGAAGCTCTTCACTGGGACAAAATGGCGCAAGACAAACAGAGTTTGTACGGCAAGATATTGCGCATAGATATTGACCATGGTTTTCCTTCCTATGCCATTCCCAAAGGCAATCCTTTCAACATCACCCAAGGTCGACCCGAAATCTGGGCCTGGGGTTTTCGCAACCCTTATCGCATCTCTTTTGACAGCAACGGTAATGGCGACTTGTATGTGACAGCCATTGCAGAAACGCTGTGGGAGGCCGCCTACAGGGTTCGCCGTCCTGGTAATTTTGGTTGGCCGCTGATTGAGGGTTCACATTGCGTAGACCGTTTGATGCCGCGTAAGCCGCCTGTCCAATGTGTGCGACAAGGTGTTGACGGTGAAACGCTTGAACCTCCGGTGGTGGAATATGCCAATATGCAAGTGAATCACCCTGATTCATCGCAACTCAACACCCAAGGCGTGGGTACGGCATTAACGGGTGTGCGGATTTACCGTGGGAAACAACTACCCAAATTACAAGGCAAGCTGTTGATCGCCGATTGGAGTGCATCGTTCAAGCAGGCTTCGGGACAACTGTTTGTGGCGACACCCAATACACCCAAAGACAAACTATGGGCATTGGAAAAATTGATTCAACTTGATAGCCGCATCATCAGCCTTGCAGAAGATCGCAGCGGAGAGATATATGTGCTGACCCACGAAGGCATGGGACCGTTTGGCAACACAGGCAAGGTTTATCGCTTGGTTTCGAGCCCTTGAGTGTTGCAGCACCCCAAGGCGGTCTGATTAAGGAGTACAGACTTTTTTAATCAAGGCCTCAAAGAACGAGCCTGTCGAGGGAGAGTACCAGTGGAAATAGCGTTTTTTGGGTCCGCCTGATGCGGCTTGGGTCACCTGACCACTACCCATTTGTCCGTCGTAGTCGGTGAACTGAATTTGACGCTGGCGACCCGCATTGCATTCAATATGACGAACAGAAATACGTGAGCTGGTGACAAACGCACAACCGTCACCTTTACAGGCTTCTTTTTTGCTGTCAGGGAAATCTTGTAACGTAGTGATTTGTTTCGCACCCTCGACATCGGTGATGGACTGTAAATCCACATAGTAGTTTTCACCGAATTCGGGACTCTTCATCAAGAGCGTCCATTCCGCATGCGCCATGGTGGAGAAGGTAAGCAACGTCAGTATCAAAGTGCGTTTCATCGCAGAACTCCAAAAATAAACAGATATAAAAATTCTCTGATAAGAAAATTTGGTAAAGACCATTTTAGCCGGTGACGGATGTTGTGCATTTTCATGGGGTTATTAAATAAGCCGGCCATTATTCCCAAGAAGTAAGTACGTCGCTATTTGATTTGAGCCTGAAGTTCATCTGTCTGTTTCGCAATCTTTTTGCATGGCATGTCCAGCACTTTCTATGGTCCAACTGTCACCATAACCGCCATAAACCAACGACAAGACAGTCAGCATATTTTTTTTCTCAACAGAAATTTCTGGTTTGAGTTGATCCAAACGCTGTCTGGCTTCTTTGGGAGGCAAGCCGCTTTCCCTCCACTGCATGGCTTCAGAGGCAAATCGACCGATGTCGTCGCAAGTCATGCTGCCCAACGGGTAAGTACCGGCAAACACTTGGGGGCAGACGCAAAGCATGCCCATGATGAAGAAGTGGTGAATGGGGCGCATAGGGGGTTCTCCTGCAAAGTGTTCTCTGATGGGCTGATCATAAACACAGGGCAGATAAGTACGCGGGTACATGAAAAAAAATTCAATAAGCCGTCTTTAGTGCGTATCATTTCAAAAATAACAACAGGATGTCACAAAAAAAACGTAAAGACCATAAAACATCGAAAGAGACAAGACCATGACTACGACACCCGCACTGATTCTTGACCGTATCTTTGAACATGAAAAAAACCATGCGCAACAGATATTTTTGACGCAACCACTAGGTCACGGCCAAGTCACAGATTACACATGGGCACAGACCATGGATCAAGCCAGGCGCATGGCCGCCCATTTGCAAACCATGGGATTGCCCCGCGCTGCCCGTATCGCCATCTTGTCAAAAAATTGTGCGCATTTTTTCATGGCAGAACTTGCCATCTGGATGGCTGGCTACACCACAGTGGCTATCTTCCCCACCGAGCAAGCAGACACGGTGAAATTTGTGCTCGAGCATTCTGAGGCCAGTTTGCTGTTTGTCGGCAAGCTTGATGAATGGCACAAACAAGAGCCCGGTGTACCTGCGCATTTGCCACGCATCGCTTTTCCTTTGGCGCCTGCCAACAGCTACGACAAATGGGACGACATCATTGCCCGCACACAACCACTGGCCGGAGATGCTGCGCGTGAACCCACCGACCTTGCCATGATCATTTATACCTCGGGCTCTACCGGACAACCCAAAGGCGCTATGCATTCATTTGAACGCATCTCTGCCGCCGCCACTGGCATCATCAAACAAATGGACGACTCCTTGGGCGGCCATCAAAAACACCGCATGTTGTCTTATCTGCCATTGGCACATGTGTTTGAACGTGCTTTTGTCGAGGCCGCTGGCCTGATGCATGGGCAAATGCAATTCTTTTTTGCTGAATCGCTTGATACCTTTGTTCAAGATTTACAAAGAGCACGGCCAACGATTTTTATTTCAGTACCGCGCCTGTGGTTGAAATTTCAACAAGGTGTGTTTGCCAAAATGCCAGCGAAAAAATTGAACTTGCTGCTCAGCATTCCGGTACTTGGTGGTGTGGTGAGAAAGAAAGTGCTGGCCGGTTTAGGGCTTGATCACGTGCAGTTGGCGGGCAGTGGTTCTGCCCCTTTGCCCGCAGACTTGATACGCTGGTACCGCAAACTCGGTTTAAATTTGGTCGAAGGTTATGCCATGACCGAAGATTTTGCATACTCACACAGCCAAACCAAAGATAAAAATGACCCGGGAACAGTTGGTCCTCCTTACCCCGGTGTCCAAGTTCGCATCAGCCCAGAAGGCGAAATCCTGATCAAGTCCCCCGGCCAAATGATTGGCTATTACAAACGCCCTGATCTGGACGCGCAAAGTTTTACCAGCGATGGTTTTTTCAAAACTGGCGATCTGGGCTCGCGCAAGGCTGATGGGCAATTGATCATCACGGGCAGACTCAAGGAGCAATTCAAAACCAGCAAAGGTAAATACGTGGCGCCTGCGCCTATTGAAAACCGCTTGAACGCACATCCCATGATCGAGTTATCCATGGTCTCGGGCAGTGGTTTTGACAAGGCCTATGCCTTGGTGGTGCTTGCCGAAGATTTGCGACCGAAATTGACCCGCACCGATATACGGGAACAGGTTGAATCCGAACTCTTGGCTTTGCTTGCACAAGTCAATCAACAAATTGCAGACTATGAACAACTCAAAATGCTGGTGATAGCCAAAGAGGCTTGGTCGATTGAAAACGGCTGCCTCACACCCACCATGAAAATCAAGCGAAGCCGAATTGAGTACGGTGTGCAACACCAAGTCGACGAGTGGTACAGCAACAGCCAAAGTATTATTTGGGCTTGAACGGATCCTGCTGCCACTCAATCCTGCGCCGGTGCAAGCAGCATAGCCACTGCACCGGCCACCAAACCCCAAAACGGCGCTCCTACCCCCCAAAAACTCAAACCTGAGGCAGTCACTGCAAAAGTGATAAAAGCCGCTTGTCTGGACGCAGGTTCCTGCATGGCCACTGCCATGGCGTTGGAGATGGTGCCGAATAGCGAAAGCCCGGCCACCACCATCACCAAGGCTTTGGGAAACGCTGCAAACAGACTGACCACTGACGCGCCTGCCAACCCAGCCAATATGTAAAACACACCTGCACTGACAGATGCGGTGTATCTTTTAGACGGATGTTGATGCGCCTGCGGGCCGGCACAAATAGAAGCGGTGATGGCAGCCAAGTTCAGTGCAAAGGCGCCAAAGGGTGCCAACAATATATTGATCACGCCTATCCATCCAATGACAGGCGACAAAGACAGACGATAGCCGTTGGCCACCATGGATGCCACCCCGGGAATATTTTGTGACGCCATGGTGATGACAAACAAGGGCAGCGCCAAGCTGAACAAAGAGGCCACAGACCAAACCGGGGTTACCCACACTGGATACGCCCATTGCCAATCTACTTGTGCCAAATGCACTTGATCCATGGCGAAGGCCCAGACCACGCCCGCAGCCAGCGCAAACAGCACCGAATATCGCGGCGATAAACGCTGTGAAAACAAATACACCAGCGTCATCAATAAGGGCATCTGCCACTGGCTACCCATGACGACAAACACATCGAGTCCGATACGCAACAACACGCCTGCCAACATGCCCGCCGCCAACGGTAACGGCACCCTGTGCATAAATCTTTGAAAAATACCTCCAAAACCTACCCATACTGTGAGCGCTGACGCCGCGACAAAAGCACCCACTACTTCACCCGCTGAAAAAGCCGGCGCTGAAGTGATCAACATCGCTGCGCCCGCGGTGGACCAAGCGGTAACGACAGGGATACGAAATTGCAGCGACAAAGCAATGCAAGTCACCCCCATGCCCAAGCCTAGCGCCCAAATCCAGGAGGCAGCACCAGCCGTACCAGCGCCGCTGGCATATGCCGCCTGAAAGACGATGGCCACCGAGGTGGTGAATCCAACCAACACAGTCACGGCGCCGGCCATGACCGTTGAGACAGAAAAATCTTTGAGCATTTGCATGGCGAGGCCAGAGGGTGAAGTCCACCGATGTTAATGACTTCGATGATTCAAACGAGGGGCTGTGCGTAGGCGCTAACATCAGGCGATCGAACAGGAGCAATGCATGAGCGCGATCACACATATTGACGATCTGAAACAGCTGGCCAAAAAACGGGTGCCGAAAATGTTTTTCGATTACGCGGATTCGGGAAGCTATACCGAAAGCACCTACCGCGCCAATGAAGATGACTTTCAAAAAATCAAATTCCGCCAGCGTGTCGCCATCAACATGGATGGCCGCAGCACCGCCACCACCCTGATTGGACAACCAGCCAGCATGCCAGTAGCCATTGCACCCACCGGCATGACCGGCATGCAACATGCAGACGGCGAAATTCTGGCGGCGCGTGCAGCCAAAAAATTTGGTATTCCTTTTACCTTGTCCACCATGAGCATTTGTTCCATCGAAGACGTGGCGCAACATGTCGGCCCGGGTTTTTGGTTTCAGTTGTATGTGATGCGGGATCGCTCGTTCATTGAACGCCTGATTGATCGCGCCAAAGCAGCACAATGCTCGGCGCTTGTGCTGACATTGGATTTGCAAATCTTGGGGCAGCGTCACCGGGATATCAAAAACGGCTTGTCTGCGCCCCCTAAACCCACGTTACTCAACCTGCTGGACCTGGCCACCAAGCCACGCTGGTGCATGAATATGTTGGGAACGCCGCGGCGTAAATTCGGAAATATTTTTGGCCACGTGAAAGGCATAGATGACATGTCTTCTCTGGGTGAATGGACCAACGGACAATTCGACCCGACGTTGAACTGGGACGATGTGGAATGGGTGAAAAAACGCTGGGGCGGCAAGCTGATTTTGAAAGGCATCCAAGACCCAGAAGACGCGCGACTGGCGGTGCAAAGCGGTGCTGATGCCTTGATCGTCTCTAACCACGGCGGGCGTCAGCTTGACGGTGCCGAGTCCAGCATCAACGCTTTGCCCGGCATTGTGCAAGCGGTCGGCAAAGACATTGAAGTACACATGGACGGCGGCGTACGCAGTGGACAGGATGTATTGAAAGCGCGCGCCCTAGGGGCACAAGGCACTTACATCGGTCGCGCCATGCTTTACGGCTTGGGCGCCATGGGCGAAGCCGGTGTGACCAAGGCTTTGCAAATCATCCACAAAGAGTTAGACATCAGCATGGCATTGTGCGGCCACACCGACATCAACAACATAGACAGCAGTATTTTGTTGCCGCATACCGTGCCACATGGCTGATTTTTTGGGGTGAAGCCACTTCTGCTTAACAACAATTCAAACACCGAGTTTCAAATCATTGTCTAAGGATATCCACTAGCAGATAGCCATCAAGCCCAACATGCCTTGCTCAGCTATGCTCTGCCAGTGAGCCCAGAAACATCTCCTCTGCCCCGCCGTATTGCACACCTCGACATGGATGCCTTTTACGCCTCGGTCGAACTGCTGCGCTATCCGCAACTCAAAGGTTTACCGGTGGTCATAGGCGGGGGCAGACGGCGCGAAGATGATTTGCTGGCTCGCATGCGTATCGCTCAACCTGAGCGCGATTGGACGACGCATGATCTGGCTGATATTCCCATCGATATGTTTCCCCGCATCGGTGGCTATACCGGACGCGGCGTGATCACCACCGCCACTTACGCGGCGCGTGCGTTTGGCGTTGGTTCTGCCATGGGTGTGATGAAGGCCGCCCAACTCTGCCCACAAGCCATACTGCTGCCCGTGGATTTCGAGCAGTACCGACACTATTCGCGCAGTTTCAAAAATATTGTGCGTGAGATTGCGCCTTTGGTGGAAGACAGAGGCGTCGATGAAATTTACATTGACTTCACAGACGTTCCTGGCGGACAACGAGAGGCAGGACGGGTTCTTGCACGCTTGATACAAAAATCAATCACTGACACCACCGGACTGACATGCTCTATTGGTGTCGCGCCCAATAAGTTGCTGGCGAAAATGGCCAGTGAATTGAACAAGCCCAATGGCATTTCGATTTTGCAACCCGAAGATTTGGCAGACAAAATATGGCCGCTGCCGTGTAGAAAAATCAATGGTATTGGCCCTAAAGCAGACGCGAAATTACAAAGCCACGGCATACACACCATCGGTGAACTCGCCTTGCGCGAGCGTGCATGGTTGATGGAACACTTCGGAAAATCCTATGGCGCTTGGCTTTATGAGGCATCCCATGGCAGGGATGATCGCCCGGTGGTGACCGAGTCCGAACCGGTGTCTATGAGCCGCGAAACCACGTTTGAAAAAGATTTGCATGTGTTGCACGACAAGGCCGTTCTAGGCGATATTTTTACCCGCTTATGCCAACAAGTCGCCGCTGATTTGCAACGCAAAGGCTATGTCGGCAAAACCATTGGCATCAAACTGCGGTTCGACAATTTTCAAAGCGTCACCCGCGATAGCACGTTGGACATCTACACATCTGACGCCAAGACCATTCGACAAACCGCAGGCTTATGCCTGAAGCGCATAGAATTTAAACGCCGTATCCGACTGCTCGGCGTGCGTGTTGGTTCACTGGTCAAAGCCGACTCTGCGCAAGCCTTGGCACCTTTGCCTGCAAAATCTTTTTCTTACCTACTGACTGTACATGAAGCAGAACCATTGAAAGACCCACGCCATGAACAAGCTGACCTGTTTTGAATTGACCATTGAGAACCACATCGCGCATCTGGTGATGAACCGTCCCGATCGCTTGAATGCGCTGGACATGACGGTGTGGCGCGAACTCGACGATATGCTGCAACAACTCCACCAAGCCAATCAAGCTCGGGTGTTGGTGATCAGCAGCACTGGCAAACATTTCAGCGCAGGCATGTCGCTCGACGCTTTCGGCGCCACAGTCAGTATGGACGACCAAAGCGCAGAGGGACGCGCCGCCATCTTTGACATGCTGGGCGGTTTGCAGTCTACTTTTACGCGCCTAGAAACTTTGCGTATACCTGTCATCGTCGCTATTCATGGCGGCTGTGTAGGTGGTGCTGTAGACATGGTCACAGCCTGTTGCTTGCGCTACGCCAGTGCAGATGCGTTTTTCTGTATCCAAGAAATCAACATCGGTATGGTTGCAGACGTAGGCACCTTGCAGCGATTACCCAAACTCATGCCTATGGCGGTGGTGAAAGAACTGGCGTACACAGGTCGTCGTTTATCGGCTGACAAGGCAATGCAATACGGACTGGTGAATGAGGTATTGCCTGATGCTGACGCCACATTGGCTCATGCGATGAAAGTGGCAGAGGACATAGTTAGCAAACCACCGGTCGCTATTTGGGGCACCAAACAAGCGCTGCACTATGCACGCGACCACAGTGTGGATGATGCATTGAAACAGATGGGCTGGCTACAAAGCGGCATTTGGAGCAATGCCCACGTCAAAGAAGCCATTACTTCGTTTCAGAAAAAACAAACGGGTAGTTTTCCCGACCTGTTGGCCTTGCAGACATTCAAAGACGTGGCGTGATTCTTATTGTCTGGCCGTGCGTATTTGGGGCGGCATGGCTTGTGAATGGCTGCTGCGCCAGGGATTGATATCCACTCCACCGCGACGCGTGTAACGCGCTTGAACGCTCAGCTTGGTCGGCTTGCAGCGCGTCATGATGTCCGTGTAAATGCGCTCGACACAATGTTCGTGGAATTCGTTGTGGTTGCGAAAACTCACGATGTATTGCAGTAACCCGCCTTGGTCAATTTGCGCCCCGCTGTAACTGATACTGACACTCCCCCAATCTGGCTGTCCGGTGACCAAGCAATTGCTTTTCAATAAATGGCTGGTCAGCGTTTCTGTCACTGGTTTTTCATCCCAAGCAGCTGTCAATAATTCAGGTGCGGGTTGATAGTGAATGCAATCCAAGTCCAGCCTGTCAAGGTTCACGCCATCCATCTCATGGATTTTTTCCGCAATGAATTGCTCGGGTATCAGCAATTGCACACCCACTCCCGCTTGCATGGCGCCTCCATGCCACACGGCGGTGCTCAAGTCTTGCTGCATGGTTTTTTTCACCTCATCCATGGAGGCAAAACGCGTATTGTTAAAGCTGTTCAAGTAAAGCTTCAGCGATTTGCTTTCAATCAGGTGCGTGCTTTCACACGGCACGATGAAACGTCCCATGGCGACTTGCGGTTTGCCCCGCAAGTTCAACCAACTGAGCTCGTAAGCCGTCCACACATCTGCGCCCAAAAATACTGGCTGGCCTGAGATGCCAATTTCGGCACGTTGTGCAGCACGCGGCAATGGGTAAAGCAAAGACGCGTCGTACTGGTCTGCATAGCCAACTATTTTGCCCAGCAGGGATTGACCAGGTGAGTTCATAAAGGGGTATGGGCTTGTAAAAAAGGCATTAAACGCGCCATCATTTGTGCCACTGCACCGGGCGGGAAATCGTGTCCCATGCCTTCAATGCCCAACAACTTCGCACCAGCAATACGAGCGGCTGTGTCTTGTCCACATGCATAAGGAATCAGTGGATCGGCCGTCCCATGAATCACCAGTGTGGGGGCTGTGATGCCTGCTAACAAGCGCCAGCGTTCACGGTCTGCCATGGCAGCCAACATTTGTCGGTAACTCCCCTTGGGGCGGTTGCTGCGCTGCATGGAATCGTTGACCAATCGTTCTTGTGAGCCCTCTGGATGGACAAAGCCAGGACCAGCCAGTGCTTTGACAAAACGCAAAGCTTGGGTACGTGCGCCAGCACTGCCAGATGGTGCGGGTGGTGTCATCATCACTCGGCGCATGGCAGGGGTGGGGCCGGGCAAACCTTTGGCGCCGCTGCTGCTCATGATGCTGGTTAGGCTGAGAATGCGTTCGGGTGCGATCACACACAAGCGCTGGGCGATCATGCCGCCCATGCTGACCCCGATCACATGCGCCTGCTTTAATTGCAAATGGTCCATCACACCCAAAGCATCGCGCGTCATGTCCTGGATGGTGTAAGGCGGTTTGACTTGAAGGCCGAGTTTTTGTTGCAGCATGAACCACAGAATATTTGGTGTTCCTGCGTGATCCAAGGATTCGGACAAGCCGTTGTCCCGGTTATCAAAACGCACCACTCTGAAACCTGCCTCATGTAATTGATGTAGCAAATCATCCGGCCAAACAATCAATTGCATGGACATGCCAGCTATCAACAACACCGCAGGGCGGTCACGCTCGCCGGTATCTTCGACTTCTAAGCGCAGGTTATTGACATAAATTTGCATGGGTGACCTATTGTGTCAGGTGACGGCGAAACACCAGTGTGTCTTCAGTGGAGGCTTGAGGCGTGAATGTATAGCCTTCCAGATTGAACGTCTGTAACTGTTCAGGCGTTTTCAATTTCTCTTGAATCGCAAAACGTGCCATCAAACCCCGTGCGCGTTTGGCAAAAAAACTGATGATCTTGTACTGACCGTTTTTATGGTCTTGGAATACACATTCAATGACACGCGCCTGCAAGACGTTGCGGTCAACTGACTTGAAATATTCTTGCGACGCCAAGTTAACGATGACCGGATCTTTGTGTCCGGTAAGTTGTGTGTTGAGATACTGAGCAATTTGAGCACCCCAAAACTGATAAAGATTGTGGTGCTTACCATGCTTGAGCGAGGTACCCATTTCTAATCGGTAGGGTTGCATCAGATCAAGTGGTCGCAACACACCATACAAACCACTGAGTATGGCCACATGGTCTTGCGCCCATTGCAACTGCTTGGGTTTGAGCGTTTTGGCGTCCAGTCCTTCGTACACATCGCCATTAAACGCCAACACCGCTGGTCTGGCGTTATCGCCAGTGAATCGGGGTGACCATGATTTATAGCGTTCAGCGTTGAGTTTGGCGAGCGTGTCACTCAGGTCCATTAACTCGGCAATTTGCTGAGGTGTTTTTTTCTTCAGCGTAGAAATCAGCTCGGTAGATTGCGCAACAAACTGCGGCAGGCTAGCTGTCAGCGCTGGCAGCGGTGACTCATAGTCGAGTGATTTGGCAGGGGATAAGAGAAAGAGCATTCAGTGATTATTTCAAATCTCCAGCCAGCGATGCCAACGCCTCGGCGTCGATCTGCGTGTGGGCAGGATAGTTGGTGTGGTCGCAACCCAATTTCACTGCGGCACCAGCCTTGATTGCCGCTTTGGCGGCTGTATCAAATTCAAACCTCACGAAGTGAACTGCAGACGTTTTTTCGTCGTTCTCGCGCTCCAAATCTTCGTCAGCAATCGCATAAACGCGCGCATGGCCCTCAACCTCGATGAACATGCGGTCTTCAACACCGATGAGTCGTGCAAGTTCACGCTTGCGTTCGTTCACATCCGGATATTCGATGAGCATGGTGGCTTTCCAATTGCTGCCCTCTGGCACCAACGGCGCATACGCATCTATTTCCTGTTGTATGCCTTCTTCTTCAAAGATTTTTTCTATACGCAACATCTCTTGAATTTGGTAGCGAATGGTCATCTCGCTTTCAAACTGTAAAGTAATGTGTTCGCCCAAATGTACCGAACGCAATTTCCGGTGCGCCAGAACCTCGGCCTTATGGGTTTTGCGAAATTTGCTGTACGCCTCCAGACTCATGAGGTTGTTGGCGGTGATGTGTCCAGTCAATTGCATTTGTTTTCTCTCGTGGTAATTGGGGTCAGTATCCGATTAATTTTTTTGGGGGTCAGGGTAATTGGGTAATTGGGGTCAGGGTAATTGGGGTCAGTATCCAATTAATTTTT
>NZ_JAVLFQ010000002.1:0-45066 GCF_046052765.1 Limnohabitans sp.
GGGGGATTCTGAGAATAGGTCTGCCGAAAAAGCAAGAGGCTAAGCCCTGACAGGGTCAGTTCATGTACTTCTATCTGATACATCCGTCAGTCAATAAATAGCCAGAGCGCCACCTAAGTGAAAAGTACCAGAGATCGGCAGATGCTCTACAGTCGGATTTTTTCAACTGGAGCCAAGCTTCATGCGCGTGTTATTGCTCGGTGCCACCGGCACCATAGGATTGGCCACGGCCAGGGCATTGCTCAGCAGCGGCCACGAGGTGGTGTGTCTGGCCCGGAATATAGCCGGGGTCAAGGGTAGCTGGACTGCTGAAAAAACCCGCGAACAGCTGGCGGGAACCCAAGTGCGTTTTGGCGATGTGCAATCGGCTGAATCTGTGCAAGTTCACGGTTTGCAAGGCGAACATTTCGATGCTGTGGTGTCTTGCCTGGCTTCGCGCACCGGCACCCCGCGTGATGCATGGGCCATAGATTACCAAGCCCATTCTCAGTTGTTGAAACTTGCACAAGCCGCCGGCATAAAGCAATTTGTATTGTTGTCAGCGATTTGCGTGCAAAAGCCATTGCTCGGTTTTCAACAAGCCAAACTTGCTTTTGAAAAAGAATTGATGGTGTCCGGTTTGACTTATTCCATCGTCAGGCCAACGGCGTTTTTCAAATCTTTATCAGGGCAGATTCAACGTTTAAAGCAAGGCAAGCCTTTTTTGCTGTTCGGCGACGGACGCTTAACCGCTTGCAAGCCCATCAGCGATGACGACCTCGGGCATTTCATCGCCGCTTGTTTGAGTGATGCTGACAAACACAACCGGATACTGCCCATAGGCGGGCCGGGCGAGGCGATCACGCCTTTGCAGCAAGGCGAGTACCTGTTCAAACTGCTGGGCAAAACCCCGAAGTACAAACACCTGCCCGTGGGTTTGCTTGATGTCATCATCCATGTGTTGAAGACCTTAGGAAAATTGATACCTTCGCTGGCTGATAAGGCTGAGCTTGCCCGCATAGGCCGCTATTACGCCACCGAGTCCATGCTGGTGTGGAACACGCAAACGCAAGCTTATGACGCGGACGCTACGCCGTCCTTCGGTACGCAAACTTTGTTTGAACATTACAAACAACTTGTGGCGGGTGAAGCGAAAGTGCAACTGGGTGATCACGCTGTGTTTTGAAGCCGTTGCCAGCAGCTTAGGTACGCTCCAATGAATGTTAACTTTGTTAACGGTTCCATTGTTTTTATTTGCCTACATTACCAAAAGACCTTAAACGGCGAAGCATCATCTGAACGCAGTGAAGATGATTGAATTAAGTCCCCATGAAGTACCGGATAAGTATTAAAGTAAAAATCACCACCAGGTCAAACAAAACAATCCAATAATTTATTCCACCAGAAATTTCCCACGGAATCCAAAATCAACCAGACCTATTTGTGACCACAGTCATTCTGCTGGCATAAATACCTGTACCAATAGAACATCATCACAAAGTGTTCGCTACTGCCTCGCACTAACTTACCGTGTGAAAGTCTTAGATAAATCCTTACATGGAGATTCCATATATGTCATCAGTAAACCAAGAAGAACAACCAAGAAAACAGATTCCAATCCGAATCGCTCATTCCCAGCACACCAAATTTACCAACATATCCAGACGCACCAAGATTCCCATGTCAGTCCTGTGCAGAGATGCCATTGCACGACACATAAAAGACATTGAGACCAGAGGCATCACAGCAGTCTTAAACGACTTGGATGCGGTGTACTGATGGCACCAGACAAGACCAAAATAAAAGAACTGATTCAGAAGTCTGCCACCAAAGACCTTATGTATCTTCACATCAATCCAGTTGAACCTAAGTCGCTTGAGTCTGCGTTGAAAGATTTACAGAAGTTCCTTGGCAAAGGTGGTGCAGAGGTGGTGGTGGTGAGGAGTTAAATTTAAATATAGGGCAAGAAAAGTGAAAATTTTCAATAAATCACCTATCGATAAATTCACCATTAATCCATTGACCAGTGCTAGGTGTAAAAAATGGATTGGATGATATATAAGATCCAATGCCATGATACTTACCATTTTTGAACTGTCCAACATATCTATCTCCATTTGAAAGAATTATTGAACCTTCACCATCATATTTTCCATTTAAAAATCCCCCTGAATAATGTTCTCCACGATTAGTATCATATTTTCCCGTCCCAGTCATTTCACCATTCTGATAACTTCCTTCATATTTGTCACCGTTACTATATAAATGAGTGCCTTTTCCATGTCTTTCTCCATTTAAATAATCTCCAATATACTTATCACCATTCCTGTGCCAATACGTACCAGTGCCACTTTGTTTACTATTTAAGTATTCGCCGTCGTATTTGTCACCATTTGAAAATTTCATTACGCCTTTACCATGAAGATTATTTTCTTTATACATCCCAATATATTCAAATTTGTCAGATTTAACAGTTCCGTATCCATCAGCAAGATCATTTTTGAATTCACCTTCGTATTTTGTTTCTGGTCCAATTCTTTTGCCGAAACCATGTGCTTTGCCATCTAAAACTTCGCCTTGATATGCATATCCTTTTTTTGGTCCGTCTAAATAGGTAAATGAACCAACACAATTAGTCCATTTAAGATAATTTTCACCTTCACATTTTGGAAGTGATTTTTTTGCAATATTATTATTAGAGTCAGTAGATAATATTTTTTTATTTGTTAAGAAAGAAGAGTCTATCCAACCATTTTTATTATTAAATTTAATTTTAGAATATGAGTTGGATTTTTCGCCAAGATAAATTAATTCGTCTTCTTTTGTAATCTTGTAAAGAACCTCTGCACTGTCGTCAGGTGATTTCAATATTTCAACATTATTTATTTTTGAAGTTACTACATCACCAATATTAAAATTAATAGAATTAGTTTGACTAAATGAGTTTATATTCAATAATAGAAGTACAAAAAAAATAACTTTAACTTTCATTATAAGTCCTTTACTTTTTGACAAGTATTTCTTCCACCCAACCAACACCGTTTTCAGTTCTGACTTTTACAAAACCTTGTTCAGTGACTCCCAAATAAAGCAAATCATCAGTTTTAGATAATTTACTTATTACTTCACTTTCTTCATTTGGCATTTTTAATAAAACAACATTTGCCACTTTAACTCTCAACATATCACCCTTATTGTAAGAGTTTGCTTTTGGAGCAGATTTTGCATTTTCAGCAGATTTTTCATTAATCTTAGAGTCAGCAAGTGTTGGCAAATCTCTAATTGATTTAACAATATTATTGTAGTTGTCAAGTAATGCAGCAGCAACAATTTTCCCCTCTGCTGTACTCGTATACGCACCCGCACCAACACCACCTAAAACACCACCAATTCCAAAATCTGCTTTTTCAACATTACCCTCCGCTGCTGCAACTTGTAGACCAGACCTGACATCAGAAATAATTAATGATGTTTGTGCTTGTTTTAGATTAATACCGGCACCAACTGCACCTGCAATCGCTCCTATGGGTCCAAAAAATCCACCGACTGCACCTATTGCTGCACCTCCAGCATTATTGGTGCTAAATGCAACAGTTGCAGTCATTATAAAATCAGCACTAACTAATTGACCTTTTCCAATATTTTGGTCTGCTTGAAGGTCACCATTATCTGATAATGCTCTTTCTTGCATTATGTTTTGCATTGCTTTTCCACGCTCAACTACTTGAAAGCATTTTGATTGTTGAATTATTAATCTTAATAATTGTGTTGGTGGTGGTAATTTATATTGGTTCAGTAGTGTTTGTATATCATTTTGAGGTTCTGAGATAGCAATAGTTCCTAGAGATTTTTCACATTTCTCTAAACTTGGTGCTGCATTCGTACTTCCAGACGATGTCGCTGAACCTTTTATTGGGGTATTCGCTTCTCCAGGTTTATTAGCAAATGCATCTTTTAATTTATCAAATAAATTCGGACCTTTATTTTCTGTTTGAGTTGTTTGAGGAGATCCTCTGCCTTGTGAATAACTGTTAACTGAAGAAAGGCATATTAGTATTATTAATATATATTTTTTCATATTTGAGTCTTAGATTACTTTGTGATTAGTCAATTTCAAAATACAAATTTCATTCAAGTCTTAATTTAGACACACCATGCTAACAAGACAGTTCATTGTATTGATGAATATATTTCCTATGTCTCAAAATGTAAACAATTTGAGATGGATTCAAAAAGCATTACATTTTTCGGTGGTTGCCAAGTCTCAAATGTTGTCTCACCATCCACAGATCCTTAACTAATCTACCAAATCTATTCACTATGTCAAGTATCGGTTACGCCAGAGTGTCGTCTTACGGTCAATCACTTGAGGTTCAACTTGAGAAGTTGTCATTCTGTGACACAGTGTTCCAAGAGAAGCAGTCTGCTCGAAACGACGACCGAGAACAACTCCAACGCTGCCTGAACTATCTAAATGACGGTGATAGTCTGGTCATCACTAAACTGGACAGACTCGCAAGATCCACCCGTGACCTATTGAACATCATGTCTCGACTAGACAGAATGAATGTCAAACTGGTCGTCTTGGATCAACAGATAGATACTTCTACATCTACTGGGATGCTGCTTTTCACGATGCTCGGTGCTATTGCCACTTTTGAGAATGACCTCAGGCGTGATAGACAGTCACAAGGTGTTGAACACGCAATCAAACGAGGTGTGAAATTCGGTCGCAAATGTGTTCTGAACGATGAGCAACTGATGACCATGAAGTCAAGGCGACTCAATGGTGACTCTATCCACGACTTGATGACTCAGTTCAAAGTCAGTAGAGCAACTGTGTACCGATGCCTGTCACAGGTTCAACATTAACTAATCAGTAGAGCATTAAAAAACCCACTCATAAGTGGGTTCTGATTGAGTTCTGTTGCCTTCTGACTGAACGACTTCTGGTTCATTGAAGATGGAAGACTTTTTGTTCTTCCTCGGAACACGATGTTCTTTCTTGACTCTTGGTTCTTTCACACTCAACGCAAATGCAATGTGTTCTGCGTTCAGTTGGTTCTGTTTGGCGATGGCAACAATCTGTGCAAGTGCGTCTGAGTGCGTTGATTGAATCTGACGCATTTCTTCCTTCTGCATTGATTCAATCATCTTGCGAAGTTTGACCAATGTTGTCCCTGTGTCACTCTGTGTCATACCGTTACCTCTGTGAGTTGTTGATGAGGGTTTGGATGGTATGAATGGGGTAAGAAATGGCAAGAATTTTTTCGGTAGGCACAGAAAAAACCGCATCACTAGTGGTGGTGCGGTTTGCCGTGGAAAGTATAAAACTACAGACTTTTATACTTTCAAAATAAAAAAAGCACTTAAATCTCTTTAAGCGCTTAATTTAATTGGGGTTTTTGGTAGGACGTACAAGATTCGAACTTGTGACCAACGGATTAAAAGTCCGCTGCTCTACCAACTGAGCTAACGTCCCATCATTGCGCGTAGCAGTTTTGCTGCAAAGCGAAGCCACAAAGTATAACTGTTTTTTTGAGCTTTTAACAAGACTGTTAAATATCAATCAGTGAGAAAAATGGTTCAATACCCAACCTGCTGCACACTGACCAAAAGTGGCTGTCACAGTGACCAATGAACCGTATCCATGGCAATTCAAATTGCCATCTACAGATACGCCTTCGATGGGTTCGGGTCGGGTAATTTCTTCCCTGCTAAACACCGCATGAATACTGCTGGGAACTTTGACAGAAAAAACAAAACCCATTTTTCGAAGCCGTTGCCTGACTTGTGCAAGCAGCGGGTCATGTGTGACCGAGGCTAAATCTGCCATTTCAACCAAATGGGCGAGTTTTTTTCCACCAGCAGCACCCACCATAACCAAAGGTTTGTGATGCGCTAAACACCAAGAAGCCAAAGCGACTTTGGCGCTGACCTGATCGGTGGCATCTATCAGCATATCCAGATCGCGGGGTAACAATGAATCTATGTTTTCAGGTGTGATGAAATCATCAATTTTTCGTACGACACACGACGGATTGATCAGCGAAATGCGATCTTGCATGGCTTGAACTTTGGATTGACCCAGTGTAGTGGTCAGCGCATGTAACTGACGATTGATATTGGATTCGGAAACATGATCCATATCAATCAACGTTAAATGTCCAACCCCACTTCTTGCCAAGGCCTCCACAGACCATGAGCCAACGCCGCCAACTCCGATCACTGCCACAGAGGCATGTTGGATTCGTTTTGCTGTGTCAGTTCCGAACAATCGAGACAAGCCGCCAAAACGTCTGTCTATGTCTGCCGAAGTGATATGGGTCGTATCCACCAATCTATTTCAATTTAGTCATCCGTTCTTTGGCAGCGATTGCTGCTTCTGAATTGGGATGTTTTGAAATCAATTCATCGAATGTTTTCTTGGCTTCTTGTGGCAATTTCAATTCGAGCTGTGCGTTGGCCAAAGTCAATAAGGCTTCAGGAAATTTGGTATGGCTATCGCTCATGCCGGTAAAAGCCTTCAATTGATTGACGGTATCTGCGTATTCCCGCTTCACATACTTCGCACTGGCTAGCCAGAACAAGGTACTTTGTTTAAATCCAGTATCAGGGTATTTGCGTAAAAAAGCCGAGAAGGTGGCGATAGATGCAGTGAAATCACCTTTTCTGAAAGAAGCCAAGGCCAGTTCAAAATCTTTCTTTTCGGCCGGGTCTGCCTGAAATTCAAGACCGTCAAGTTGAAAAATAACAGGCTCTAATTTAGCAATACGTTGCTCCATCTTGAGCAAGCGTTCTTCCAATCCTGAAGTGTTGTCGTTTTGACCACGTTTTAAAAGTGAGATTTCACGTTGCAACTGGTCTCTTTCTCCACGTGTTTCAGCCAAGCTTTGCTTGAGTCCATCAATCTGAGATTGCAGCTGAAGCAAGGCTTGCTGTAAGCGGGAGGATTCTTGCTGAACTTCAGAGGCGACCGTATCACGCACAACTTGTTGTGATTTGGTGATGCTGTCGAGTGAACGCTGTATCACAGCCTCATTGTTCAGTTGCGCTTGACGAAGGTTTTCTAAGCGTTGTCTTAAATCAAGAATCGCTCGCCGTGCTTCATCGTCTTCAAATACTCCCGCGTGGGAAAAAGTTGCTACAAACAACCAACACAGACAAGCTGTCTTAAAGCTTGGTTTCATTTGTAGAAGAATTCAGCACGACGGTTTTTAGAGAATGCGGCTTCGTTGTTGCCTTGAACTGCAGGTTTCTCTTCGCCGAAACTGACAGTTTCAATTTGCGAAGCAGCCACACCCAACAAGGTCAAACTTTGACGAACCGCATCAGAACGCTTTTGTCCGAGTGCAAGGTTGTACTCACGTCCACCGCGCTCATCCGAATGACCCTCTAAGGATAAACGTGCACGAGGGTTTGCTTTCAAAAACTTTGCGTGTGATTCGATGACAGATTGAAATTCAGGTTTAACGGAAAAACTGTCGTAATCGAAATAAATAATTTTTGTTGTGTTAGCTGGCCCAGATGCAAAATTGTCATTATTTGATGATGTAACGGGTTCAACCTTGCTTTGAGGTTGCGGCGTTGGTTGTACTGGCGCAGGAGTGATATTGGATAGTTCGGGCGGTGGTTTGATGCCAGATCTGTCTTCAACTGGCACATCATTGAGTTTCACCCCAGAGGCACAGGCGGTAAGCATCACCACAAGCAAAAAAGACAATAGAGACTTCATCATAGATTTACTCCAAATTTCAAAGCGTCAAGGTTTTAAGAAAGGGCCCCAATGGGGTTCACGAATATTGGTGGTTTGTCCGGCAAGCTTTGCACTTATTTTGCCATCTAACGTCGTTGTCATCAGCGCCTCACGACCTTGGATCAGTGTCGCATACAGAATAAGTTTTCCATTCGGTGCAAAACTGGGTTTTTCATCGCGGGTTGTTTCTGTCAAAGACAATACTTTGTCAGTAGCTAACTCCATTAATTGAAGCTTATATGAGGAACCAGTGCGGGAAATATAGGCTAGCCATTTGCCATCGGCGCTCAGCGCCGGTGAAATGTTGTAGTTGCCATTGAAAGTCACCCTTTGTACAGGACCTCCTGATGAAGGTATGCGGTAGATTTGAGGAGATCCGCCACGGTCACTGACGAAATAAATAGCGCTGCCATCTGAAGTGAAAACCGGCTCAGTATCAATTCCGGTGGACTGGGTGATACGTTTAGGATCACCGCCTGTGGCATCTATCAAAAAGATTTGAGAGCCACCATCTTTGCTCAGGGTAATGGCCAGATTCTTTCCGTCAGGCGACCAAGCAGGTGCGCTGTTAGACCCTTTGAAATTAGCCAACACCCTGCGCTTGCCAGTTGCTACATTGTGAATGTAAACAACAGGTTTGCGTGTTTCAAAAGAAACGTAAGCAAGTTCATTTCCATTCGGTGACCAACTTGACGAAATGATAGGTTCAGGACTGGTCAGTGCGGATTGAGCGTTTTCACCGTCTGAATCAGAAACCCACAGCATATGACGGTTTGCGGAACTGGTTATGTAGGTAATACGGGTTGAAAAAATGCCCTTGTCACCGGTTAGTTTTTCATACACTTGATCCGCAACACGGTGCGCCACAAAACGTAAATCAGAGGGTAGTGCCATGAAGCTTTGACCACCCAAGTCCTGGCTTCTAACCATATCCCATAGCCTGTAGCGAACTTCAAAGCGCCCATCCGCCAATTTGCTGATACTGCCAGTCAGTAATGCGTCAATTTTTTTTTGTTTCAGCAGATTGAAATCTGGACGGGTGTTTTCATCCAACTCAACGCCTGGGTTTGAACTTTTAAATTGACCACTGCGTTCCAGATCAGCGCTGATGATTTGAGAGATTTTTTGAGGAACCGTTTCGGAAGAACGGAAATCAGTAATGCCGATGGGAATCTGGCTAATGCCTACGCCTGAGATTTCAACTTTGAATTCTGCTTGTGCCGGACCACTGTATGCAAACAGCATTCCAATCAGGGCAGTTATCGCGATGACGTATCGGGTCATGTTTTTCATGGTAATTGTTGCTCCGCGATTCTAACCAAGAGAGGACTTCTCTAAGGCGATAATCCACACAAGTATAAAGTGATTACAAATGAGCCAAGAGAAAAATTTCATACAACGCTTGATCAGTTGCTTGAGTTTATTCAAGCAACCTACTCATGCGTGGGTGATTGCCGTTGTGTGCATGGTATTGGTTGCATTGTGCGAGCCCATGGTGCCAGCATTGCTTCAACCTTTGCTGGACAAGGGTTTTCAGCAAAACAGTTTCTCAGTATGGTTGGTGCCATTTGCCTTGATCGGACTTTTTGGTATTCGCGGCTTGGGTATGTTTGTGGGGCAAGTAGCTATCGCGAAAGTCACACAAAACGGATTGCTGCAGCTGCGCGTTCAAATGTTCAACCGACTGCAAGACGCAACGCTGTCATTATTCAGACAACAAAATGCGAGCGCACTGGGCAATACGCTGGTATTTGAAGTACAGATCGGGGCACTGACACTGGTCAATGCAATGATTGGTGCGGTTCGCGACAGTTTGACGCTTATTTCGCTGATTGCTTATTTGCTCTACCTCAATTGGAAATTAAGTTTGATTGTGGCCTTGCTCATCCCTTCGGTAGCATGGTTAATGAAGGTTCTGAGCAGGCGTTTATATATGCTTGTTCGCTCAAGTCAGCAAGCCACAGATAATTTGTCTTATGCGGTAGAGGAAACTGCATTAGCTCACCGAGAAATTCGCCTGCATGACGCGCAAGCACTACAAACACAACGCTTTAGGAATCTTGGCTTGGCGATGTCCCGTTTGTCACTCAAAACAACTGTCGCTAACGCAGGCATTACGCCATTGACACAACTATTTTCTGCGGTCGCACTTTCGGCGGTGATCAGCGTAGCTTTGTTACAAAGTCAAGACAGCCATATGAGTGTCGGTGGTTTTGCTGCTTTCGTCACGGGCATGTTGATGCTGGTCAATCCCATCAAACACTTATCTGAAGTTGCAGGACCCATCACGCGTGGTGTTGCTGCCATTGAACGTGCGCTTGAACTGATCAACCACACACCTGTTGAAACCAGTGGTCACTTTCATTGCGAAAAAGCCAAGGGACATTTGCATTTTCAACATATTTCTGTTCAATACCAACCGGACCATCCTTATGCGCTCAAGGAAATTGAACTTGAGATCAAGCCTGGAGAAACGGTGGCATTGGTGGGAAGTTCGGGTTCAGGCAAAACATCGTTGGCGAATTTACTGCCCAGATTTGTTGAGTGGACCCAAGGCGATGTGACGCTTGACGGTGTTTCCATACGAGATTGGGATCTACGTGATTTGCGCCGACAATTTGCCATGGTCAGTCAAACAGTAGTCGTGATGAACGACTCCTTGGCAGCCAATGTTGCCCTCGGCAAAGAGCCAGACAGAGACAGAGTGGTTGAATGCTTGCTGGCTGCTAACTTGGGGGACTATCTACAAACGCTTCCCGATCATATTGACACGCTGGTTGGCCATAACGCTTCCACACTGTCGGGTGGACAACGTCAACGTCTAGCGATTGCCAGAGCCATGTACAAAAACACACCTATTCTGATTTTGGATGAAGCTACATCCGCATTAGACAATGAATCTGAGCGCATGGTTCAAGATGCTTTGCAAAAATTACAAAAAGGCAGAACAACGTTAGTGATAGCGCATCGCTTATCAACCATTGAAAATGCAGACCGCATTGTTGTGCTGGATGCTGGGCGCATCATTGAATCAGGTACACATCAAAGTCTGATGAACATCGATGGTGTGTACGCCTCGATGTTCAGATTGGGTAGTTCTGGCAATCTGCAAGCATCATAAGTACTTGTTGATCAGTTCAAAGCAATACGATGTTGTATTGCTCAAGCCCTATACCAAATTCAGCTTGCAAAGAAATAGGTTTGCCAATGAACTCACTCAAACCGACCAAGTGTTGGCTTTCTTCCTCTTGCAATAAATCAATGACTTTAGGGGCTGCTAAAACTCGAAACTCGCGCGGACTGAATTGTCTGGCTTCTCTCAAAATTTCTCTGAGAATGTTGTAAGCAACCGTTCGGGCGGTGTTCACAACCCCACGTCCCTGACAATGACCGCAGGGCTCGCACAGCATCTGTGCCAAGGACTCTCTGGTGCGTTTACGAGTCATTTCGACCAACCCTAACGCTGAATACCCACTCAAACCTGTTTTCACTTTATCTCGTGACAGTTGCTTTGAAAACTCTGTCAGCACGGCGTCGCGGTGCTCGATTTTTTGCATGTCGATGAAGTCTGTCACGATGACTCCGCCTAAGTTGCGTAAGCGTAATTGCCGCGCAATAGCTCCAGCGGCTTCCAGGTTGGTTTTGAAAATCGTATCGTCAAAATTTTTCGCGCCGACAAAACCACCAGTATTCACATCGATGGTTGTCAACGCCTCTGTTTGATCAATGATCAGGTACCCGCCAGACTTGAGCATGACTTTTCGACCTAACGCCTGTTTAATTTCATCGTCTATGTTGAATAAATCAAATATGGGGCGTTCACCTTTGTAATGCGCAAGTTTTGATAAAACCGATGGCATGAACTCAGTGCCGAATGTACGCAAAATACCGTGTTGCTCGTGTGAATCAATACGTATGGTTTGGGTATTGTCATCCACCATGTCTCTTAATACGCGTTGCAGCAAATTCAAATCTTGATGCAGTAAGCTTTTGGACGCTTGTTGTGTTGAACTCGTTTTTACCTTGATCCAAGTCTTGCGCAAATATGCGATGTCCTCTTGAAGTTGCGCATCCGTTGCATCTTCTCCGTTGGTTCGAAGAATAAAACCGCCCTTTTCTTCGTTTTGATGTGCAAGCTGTACCAGTCTGAGACGCAGGTTTTCTCTTTGTTCTGGAGGGATTTTTTGCGATACACCGATGTGGTTATCCTGGGGTAAAAAAACCAATAAACGTCCTGCAATACTTATTTGCGTAGATAACCTCGCACCTTTGCTTCCGATGGGATCTTTGATCACTTGAACCAACAATGTTTGACCTTCAAACACCTGCTTCTCAATCGGGATCTGCGCAGACTGAGCGTCGTTATCCGTATTTTTGGGAGGGCTGCCATTGAACACATCAGCTACATGCAAGAAGGCGGAGCGTTCCATGCCAATATCTATGAATGCTGATTGCATGCCCGGGAGCACCCTTGCGACCCGTCCAGAGTAAATATTACCAACCAAGCCGCGCTCTAACGAACGTTCGATATGTATTTCCTGTAGGGCACCGTTTTCGACCACAGCAACACGGGTTTCCTGCGGTGACCAATTGATCAGAATGTCGTGTTGCATGATGGGTCCTTATCAATTTGGCTGAGCATTTGTCGGGTTTCAAAAACTGGCAAACCCATGATGCCTGAATGACTGCCTACAATTTTTTTGATAAAGCAAGCGGCAAACCCTTGTATCGCGTATGCGCCTGCTTTACCCATAGGCTCCGAGGTTTGAACGTAGGCTTGAATATCGCTACTGCTGATGGCTGCGAATGTCACCGATGATTTTTGTACCTTGCAGATAGTTCGACGTCCATGGCCTAGCGCCACTGCAGTAAACACATGGTGTGTTGTGCCTGACAAGATGCTTAACATTCTGAATGCATCTTGGTCGTCGACAGGTTTTCCCAAAATGGTTTCATTCAAAGCAACCGTGGTGTCTGCACACAGCACAGGACGAGGTGTCAAGCCGGAGGACTTCATTTGGGCTGTGGCTGCTTTGAGCTTCAATAACGTGACTCTTTTGACATAAGTCTGGGGGTTTTCGCCTGGCAATACCTGTTCTAATTTTTCTGCCGCCAGTGCATCAACTGGCAATAGCAACTCAAAAGAAATACCTATTTGAGTCAATAACTGTTGTCTGCGCGGACTTTGAGAGGCCAAATAAATAGTCGGCAACATGGTCACTCCCGATGGTAGGGATGGTTGGATAACAAAGACCAGGCTCTGTACAACTGTTCAATGAGCACCACTCTCACCATGGCATGGGGTAAGGTGAGATTCGACAACCCCAGTAAATCATGGCCGCCTTGTCTGATGACAGGATCAAATCCGTCCGGTCCGCCAATGATAAATGCCACTTCCAATGCTTGATCCTGCCATCCGCGCCATTTGCTTGCAAGACCAACAGTGCTGAGTTGTTCGCCTTTTTCATCTAGCCAAATACGGTGGCAGTCTTTGGGAATGGCGGCATCAATTCGACTGCGCTCAGCAACCCATATTTGAGACAAAGTTTTAGAGGATCGGGGTTCTGTCTTGACCGTTCTCAAAGTCAATTTGATATCAGGCGTGAACCGTTTGGCGTAGTCGTCCCACGCGAGTTGTGCCCAAGCAGGCACTTTTTGGCCAACTGCGACTACCCACAGTTTCATGAGCGCGTTTGACGGACTGCACTTTTAAGTGGAGTTGTTTTTTTAGCTGCCGTTTTCTTTGCAGGGGTCTTGGTGTTGATCACTTTTTTTGCCACTGGTTTACTGAGCTCTTTGGGGTTTGAAGTGGTTTTTTGAGCGACAGGTTTTTTATTCGATGAAGCTGTTGTTGAACGCTTAGGTTTATCTGAAGTCTTTGATTTTTCTGCAACGGGCTTAGCGGTAGATTTACTTCGGGCAGATTTCTTTGCAACCGGTTCTGATATTTCAACAACTTTGGGTGCGGCTTTCGGTAGTGGTGCACCCAGTTTGATGCGAACAGGTTTATCACCCCAGATTTCTTCCAGATGGTAATACTGCCGAATGGTGGGTTGCATGATGTGTACTACCACTGAACCGCAGTCCACAATGATCCATTCACCGTTTTCTTCGCCTTCAATCCGGGGTTTGCCAAAACCGCCGTCACGAACATCGTCGCGCACATTGGCAGCCAAGGCTTTGGTTTGCCTGTTAGAGGTTCCACTGGCGATGATGACCCGTTCAAATAGCGCAGATAAGTGTTCGGTATTGAACACAGCAATGTCTTGCGCCTTGACATCCTCGAGGCTGTCGACAACGATACGCTGCAATTTTTGTACGTCTTTTTTTTCAGAGACTTCGGTCATGGCGGTCCATATAAAGGTGGTGATGTTGAATATATTGAAACACTGAGGGCTTTAAACCGAGGTCGGTCATGAAGCCTTGTTTTAGGCCTAAACGTATGTCGGTGGCACTGACGTTTTCCAAGGGCATGTTCAATGGCGTGAGCCTGATCTGGGGGTGATTGTGCCACTCATACAGTTGAGTATCGTCTTTTTCGCTGGTTGCCCGCGGGGCCACTGCCAGTTGAGCCAGTTGAGCGATCTGTTGCCATTCTTTCCAAGTTTCAAAACGCGCAGCCTGGTCTGCGCCGAGCAACACAAAAAAATCTGCACTGTCATGGCGTTTGACCAACTCTCGCAGTGTGTCAATCGTATAACTTGGCCCCTGTCGCTTCAATTCCATATCTTCAACAACCACAGCCGGTAAGTCTGCAAAATTCAACTGTGTCATCGCCAGCCTGTGGGTCGCAGTGGTCAGGGATTGACTTTTGTGCCATGCATTTCCAGTGGGAATGATGTACAAAAGATCAAGTTTGAGTTGACTGATGGCGCACTGGGCCAATACGAAATGCCCGGTATGCGGCGGATCAAAAGCGCCGCCGTACAAACCAATCCGTTGTGAGGTTGAATGACTCAAATCCAAGCTTTTGGTTTGAGAAATTCTGTGTACAAGCGATCCTCAGCCGAACCAGTCTCTGGTCGGTGCTGGTATGACCAAGTCACCAGTGGAGGCATGGATAACAAGATGGACTCGGTTCGTCCGCCGGATTGCAAGCCGAAATGGGTTCCCCGATCAAACACCAGATTGAATTCGACATAGCGTCCTCGCCGATACAGTTGATGATCCCGTTCACGCTCGCCAAACGGCATGTCTTTGCGTTTTTCAACGATGGGCAGATAAGCCAAAAGCAAATGATTGCCGACACTTTGCATCATTTCAAAACTTCGATCAAAACCTAATTCTGAAAAATCATCGAAAAAAATTCCACCGATTCCGCGCGGTTCATTGCGGTGTTTCAAGAAAAAATATTCATCGCACCATGTTTTGAAACGCGGATACAACTTTTCATCGAACCCCTCTAAAGCTTGTCTGCAAGTCTGATGGAAATGGATCGCATCTTCTTCAAACCCATAATACGGTGTTAAATCCATGCCACCACCAAACCAGGCGACGGGTTCACCATCTTGTGTTTTGGCCATCAAGGCACGCACATTCATGTGCACCGTTGGCACATAGGGATTGCGCGGATGGAACACCAATGAAACGCCCATGGCTTCAAATGGTGAACCATTCAGTTCGGGACGGTGTTGAGTGGCTGATGGGGGAAGCTTAGGTCCGGTGACATGAGAAAACCCAACGCCTGCCCGCTCAAACACATTTCCCTGCTCCATGATCATGGTGATGCCATTGCCTTGAAGCGCTTCGCCTTTGGGTTTTTCCCAGCTGTCTGACAAAAAAGCATGACCATCCAGCTCAGTCAATGCAGAGGTGATGCGCTGTTGCAAGCCCATCAAATATGTGCGCACAGGCGCAAATACAGGATTCATTTATCAAGTCCTTGAATCAACGGCCTAAATTCATCGCTTCACACCTCGGTAGCCAATGTCACGTCTGACCTGTGCACCATCAAAATGGATAGTATCAACCAATTCATAGGCATTAGCCTGCGCTTGACGAACCGTGTCTCCAAGGGCGGTCACGCAAAGTACGCGACCTCCTGCGGTTACCGTTTCTGTACCTTCTTTGGCGGTGGCCGCATGAAACACCCTGGCATCTGGCTTGTCTGTATTGAGGCCATGGATCACGTCTCCTTTGCGAACTGCGCCAGGGTAACCAGATGCGGCCATGACCACACCAAGGGCTACCCGACGATCCCAATCCAGTTCCATTTTTGCAAGTTGAATAGGCTTGGGCTCGGTCGCCGCCAAAAGCAAGGCCAGCAAATCACTTTTGAGCCTTAACAATATGGGTTGGGTCTCGGGGTCGCCCATGCGGCAATTGAACTCGAGCACCTTGATCTGGCCATGCGAGCCAATCATTAATCCGGCATACAAAAAACCTGTGTAAGGAATGCCGTCAGACTCCATGCCTTTGAGTGTCGGTTGAATCACTTCGCGCATGACACGAGCATGTATTTCGGGCGTCACGACTGGCGCGGGAGAATAGGCACCCATACCGCCTGTATTGGGGCCCTGATCACCGTCAAGCAAGCGTTTATGGTCTTGGGATGTGGCCAGTGCCACTGCAACCTGACCATGCGCCACGACCATGAAGCTGGCTTCTTCCCCCTCTAAAAACTCTTCGATCACCACCCTTGGCTTCCCGTCAGAATGCTGAATGCCGGTTTGATCATGGGCAAGCATGTGGTCAATGGCTTCATGGGCTTCTTGCAAAGTGGTAGCTACTACCACGCCTTTGCCAGCTGCCAACCCATCAGCTTTCACCACGATGGGTGCAACCTGAGCTTGGACATACGCGTGCGCAAGCGTTGCATCTTCAAACACTTGATATGCCGCAGTAGGTATCTGGTGACGATGCATGAAGGCTTTGGAAAATGCCTTGGAACTCTCAAGCTGAGCAGCTGCCCTTGTAGGGCCAAAAATACGCAGTCCATGGGCTCTGAATTCGTCAACAATGCCTGCTGCCAAAGGAGCCTCAGGACCCACCACGGTAAGACCCACGTCATTGGCCTGAGCCCATTCACGCAAAGCAACCACATCCGTGATGGGCAGTACTTGCAGATCTTTATTCATGGCAATGCCGGCATTGCCTGGAGCGACGTACACCATTTGTACTTGGGGTGACGCGGTCAGTTTCCATGCCAGCGCATGCTCGCGTCCACCGGATCCAATCACCAATATTTTCATAGGGCCGCGTTGTGGTAGACCTCTTGTACGTCGTCAAGGTCTTCTAACGCATCAATGATTTTTTGCATTTTCAGGCGATCCTCATCGCTTAAATCGATGGTGATATCTGCACGGTAAGTGATTTCAGCCATGGCTGGCGTCAACCCTGCTTTGTCGAGGGCGGCCTTGATAGCCTCAAATTCAGCAGGGTCAGTCAACACCTCGATAGCGCCATCTTCATCAGTCAAGACATCTTGGGCGCCCGCCTCAAGTGCTACTTCCATGATGACGTCTTCGGAGGTGCCGGGCGCCAGAATCAGTTGGCCGCAATGTTTAAATTGAAAAGCCACCGAGCCTTCTGTGCCTAAGTTACCGCCGTGTTTGCTCAGTGCGTGGCGAACTTCTGCGACTGTCCGTACTTTGTTGTCAGTCATGGTGTCAACCATCAATGCCACACCCCCTATGCCATAGCCCTCATAGCGGATTTCTTCGTATTGCACGCCTTCTAGGTTACCAGTGGCCTTGTCGATATTGCGTTTGATGGTGTCAGCAGGCATATTGGCCGCTTTTGCCTTTTCAATCGCTAAACGCAAGCGGGGATTGATTTGCAGATCGCCACCCCCGGCTCGCGCAGCCACCATGATTTCCCGAATGACGCGCGTCCAGACTTTGCCGCGTTTTTCGTCTTGCCTGCCCTTACGGTGCTGGATATTGGCCCATTTACTATGACCTGCCACCTTAACTGGCCTCGGCTTCTTCGGGCTCTGCCGGTTCTGATTTAGAGGATCGACTCTCTTTTTTGGGAAGCGGTTGTATATCCAACAGCACTTCGTCCTTGTCGTCGAGCCCCACCGTGAGTCGACCACCCTCAGTCAAACGACCGAATAGCAATTCATCTGCCAGCGCACGGCGGATCATGTCTTGAATCAAGCGCTGCATAGGACGCGCGCCCATGAGGGGATCAAAGCCTTTTTTGGCCAGGTATTTGCGTAGGTCGTCGGTGAACGTGACATCAACTTTTTTCTCTGCCAACTGTGTTTCAAGTTGCAACAAAAACTTATCAACCACGCGCATGATGACAGTTTCATCCAGCGGTTTGAAACTGACTGTGGCATCCAAGCGGTTGCGGAACTCTGGCGTGAATAAACGTTTGATGTCTGCCATCTCGTCACCAGGTTCGCGTGCATTCGTAAAGCCAATGGTTGACTTGTTCATGGTCTCGGCGCCGGCGTTGGTCGTCATGATGATGATGATGTTGCGGAAATCGGCTTTGCGTCCGTTGTTATCGGTCAAGGTGCCGTGGTCCATCACTTGCAACAAGACGTTGAAAATATCCGGATGCGCTTTTTCAATTTCATCTAACAACAACACCGCATGCGGTTTTTTGGTTACTGCCTCAGTGAGCAATCCGCCTTGATCAAAACCGACATAGCCCGGAGGCGCTCCAATCAAACGGCTCACCGCATGGCGCTCCATGTATTCGGACATATCGAATCGAAGTAACTCAATACCTAAGATGTAAGCGAGCTGCTTGGCGGCTTCGGTTTTACCCACGCCAGTGGGACCGCTGAACAAAAAGGCACCAATCGGTTTGTCTGCCTTGCCCAAGCCAGACCGCGCCATCTTGACGGAAGAAGCGAGCACTTCAAGCGCTTTGTCTTGGCCGAACACCACGCTTTTCAGATCGCGTTCCAAGGTTTGCAACTTACCTCGATCGTCATTTGATACGCTGGCTGGCGGGATGCGAGCGATCTTGGCAACAATGTCTTCAATCTCTGATTTGGTGATGGTTTTCTTGCGCTTTGACACAGGCAAAATACGCTGTGCAGCGCCAGCTTCGTCGATGACATCAATGGCCTTGTCAGGCAAATGGCGGTCATTGATGTACTTGGCGCTGAGTTCTGCCGCAGCCTGCAAGGCAGCCACCGCGTATCTGACGCTGTGGTGCTCTTCAAAACGTGATTTGAGGCCTTTGAGAATATCGACCGTCTGCTCAACTGTGGGCTCGACCACATCGACTTTCTGGAAACGCCGCGACAGTGCCGCGTCTTTTTCAAAAATACCTCGGTATTCTGAGAAAGTTGTCGCGCCAATACATTTGAGTTGACCGCTTGACAATGCTGGTTTGAGCAAATTGGATGCGTCCAAGGTGCCACCGGAAGCCGCACCTGCACCAATCAAGGTATGGATTTCATCGATAAACAATACCGCATTGGGTTTATCTTTGAGCGATTTAAGTACTCCTTTGAGGCGTTGCTCAAAATCACCACGGTATTTAGTGCCTGCTAACAAGGCGCCCATATCAAGCGAATACACCTGAGAATCAGCCAAAATTTCAGGCACATCTTTTTGTGTGATTCGCCATGCCAGGCCTTCGGCTATGGCGGTTTTACCAACGCCGGCTTCACCGACCAGCAACGGGTTGTTTTTGCGTCTACGACACAAAATTTGAATCACTCGCTCCACTTCATATTCACGACCGATCAACGGATCAATCTTGCCGTCTTTGGCCAACTGGTTGAGGTTTTGCGTGAACTGCTCCAGCGGAGAAGTTTTTTCAGACTTATCGCTGTTTTCTTCAGCCTCAGGCGTGCTGGACTCCGAACCTTTGACAGGTTCTGCGGGGTCGGATTTTTTAATGCCGTGTGCAATGTAATTCACCACATCCAAACGGGTGACGCCTTGCTGGTGCAAGTAATACACAGCGTGCGAATCTTTCTCGCCGAATATAGCGACCAACACATTGGCGCCGGTCACTTCTTTTTTGCCATTACCTGTTGATTGAACGTGCATGATGGCACGCTGAATCACACGTTGAAACCCCAGTGTAGGTTGGGTGTCAACTTCCTCTGTGCCGTCTACCTGCGGCGTATTGTCTTTGATGAAATTGGACAAAGACTTGCGCAAATCATCAATATTTGCTGAACAGGCACGCAACACTTCGGCGGCGCTAGGGTTGTCAAGCAGTGCCAACAGCAAATGCTCAACGGTGATGAATTCATGACGCTGTTGTCTGGCCTCAACAAAGGCCATATGCAAGCTGACTTCAAGTTCTTGGGCAATCATGATTTCTTCCTTGGTGCAATCTCAGACTCAACTGTATATGGAAACGGATGGGATTTATTCAACGGGTTCAGCCAAACATTGCAAAGGATGCCCCGCCTGATGAGCGGCATCCTGTACTTGGTCAACCTTGGTGGCAGCAACATCCTTGGAATAGACCCCGCAAACGCCTTTGCCATCAAGGTGAATTTTTAGCATGATTTGAGTAGCCGCTTCCCGGTCTTTGCTGAAAAACTCCTGCAAGACACGAACGACAAACTCCATCGGTGTGAAATCATCATTCAACATGACGACTTGGTACATCTGTGGAGGCTTGGTTTTCAGGGTTTTCCGCTCTAAAACAACAGAATCCCCGTTTCCAGCTTCTTTGTCAGGGGTGATTTTGGGTATTTGAGGACTTGTGGGCATACCTTTATTCTATCGGTGCTGAACAAATGACGGAGTTATAGGGAAAAACTAAATAAATCTCATTTTATTAACTATAAATTAATCATTTACAAGATTAAAAATATATAATTTAATACTAAAATAGGATTCATGATGGATTCTAGTTTTTCAAACAAATTCGGAGGTTTCTATGGCATTCGGTATCGTTAAATGGTTCAACAACCACAAGGGGTTTGGCTTTATTGAATCAAATGAGTTTGATTCAGACATATTTGCCCATTTCAGTGAAGTAGAAATGATTGGTTTTAAAACCCTGCAGCAAGGTGCAAGCGTTGTTTATGAACCCATGCAAGGGCCAAGAGGTTGGATGGCTAAGAACATACGCGTTATCGCCGCTCCAGCCATGCCTCCAACCCAAACTCAGCACGTCGACCCCAAGGGGTCTAGACTTCGAACCCCTCAATTCAGAGCGAATTTAGCCAGTCAGTTTTCGTGACGTTTTTAAAAGATCACATATGGTCAATCATGACCTGACCAAATCCGGAGCAACTCACTTGGGTTGCACCTTCCATTAAGCGGGCAAAGTCGTAAGTCACATGACGACTCAGTATCGATTTTTCCATGGAAGAAATGATCAGATCAGCAGCCTCGATCCAACCCATGTGACGAAGCATCATTTCTGCAGACAATATCTCTGAACCTGGGTTCACATAGTCTTTTCCTGCGTACTTTGGGGCGGTTCCATGGGTGGCTTCAAAACAAGCGACCGAATCTGACAAATTGGCTCCCGGCGCGATTCCAATGCCACCGACTTGTGCTGCTAAGGCATCAGATATGTAATCGCCGTTCAAATTCAAAGTAGCGATGACGCTGTACTCGGCAGGACGCAACAATATTTGTTGCAGGAAAGCATCAGCAATACTGTCTTTGACAATGATCTCGCGGCCTGTACGCGGGTTTTTGAAACTGCACCAAGGTCCGCCGTCTATCAACTGTGCGCCAAATTCTTTTTGAGCCAATGCATAGGCCCAGTCTCGGAATCCACCTTCCGTGTATTTCATGATGTTGCCCTTGTGGACTATGGTCACGTTGGGTTTGTCATTATCAATAGCGTACTGTATGGCTTTGCGAACCAGCCGTTCAGTGCCTTCACGAGAGACGGGCTTGATACCAATCCCAGAGGTATTCGGGAAACGGATCTTGGTAACGCCCATTTCATCGATCAAGAACTTGATCAATTTTTTGGCTTTGTCAGACTCTGCCTCGTACTCAATTCCAGCATAAATATCTTCAGAATTTTCACGGAAGATGACCATATGCGTTTTTTCAGGTTCCTTCAGGGGCGATGGCACCCCTTTGAAATATTGAACGGGGCGCAAGCACACATACAAATCAAGCTCTTGTCGCAATGCCACGTTCAAGGAACGTATACCGCCACCAACTGGCGTCGTCAACGGGCCTTTAATAGAAACAACATATTCTTTGAGTGCGGCAAGGGTTTCCTGCGGCAGCCACACGTCTGGGCCATAAATTTGGGTCGATTTTTCGCCTGCGTAAACTTCCATCCAATGAATTTGACGCTTGCCGCCGTACGCCTTGGCAACAGCAGCATCCACTACTTTGAGCATGACTGGCGTGATGTCTAGACCCGTGCCATCACCTTCAATGTAAGGAATGATGGGCTGATCAGGGACTGTCAAAGACATGTCGGCGTTAACTTTGATTTTTTCGCCCTTGGCGGGTACTTTGATATGCTGGTACAAGTCACAATCTCCCAAAAAATAACACGCGATACCTATGTTGCTAATGTCAACACGGCTTTTAATCCATTCTAACCATCCCTGCCCCAAGATGAACGCTTACCTTTTGACTTTTTTCTTGTCTGTACTTAGCCTAAGCGCCAAGGCTCAAACCGCCCAAACTGAACTCCCCCGTATCAAGATTCAAGCTGGTATGTACCAGATAGATGCACAGGTGGCAGCCACGCAAGAGCAACGCGCTATGGGGTTGATGTACCGCGCTGACATGCCCCAACATGAAGGCATGGTTTTTGTTTTTGAACAAGCGCAGATTCAGTGTTTTTGGATGAAGAACACAGTGATGCCACTGACCGCTGCTTTTATCGCAGATGATGGAACCATCGTGAATCTCGCAGACATGAAGCCGTTGAGCCAAGACTCACATTGCTCAGAAGCGCCGGTTCGTTTTGTTTTGGAGATGAAGCAAGGATGGTTTGCCAGCAAGCGCATCAAAAAATCATACGTATTGAAGTCAAGCCTTTTCAAGACTAACCAGATTAAATCTGATCTTCCACCCTGAGTATGGTTTCTCCGTCAGACAGCTTGGCTGTCACCAAATCTCCACTGTGCAAGTCTTTGACCGAGCTTAAAGCCACACCCTCTTGATTTTGTAACCAGGCATAACCGCGTTTGAGGACCAAAGCAGGATCAAGGTTTTGTAAAAGCCATTGTGCTTTGTCCAAACGCCTGGCTTGAAGCGCTGGCATGTCCACAGCGGCACGTTTTAATCTCAATGCCATCGGTTGAAGTGCCAGTTGCCGTCGATTCAAGTTGTTGATGGTGGCTCGGCCTAATCGGTTGGCAAGCAAACTGCAAGCGTGCTGCTGTTGATGCAACCAACCAGATGGCCTGCCGATTTGCCGTTCAGCCCTGTCCAGTCTTTGCCAAGATTGATCTAAGTGAAGACGCATAGCTTGCAGCAAGGATGCTTGAAAATAATCCAATCCGCTCAAATCAGTCGCTCTGTCCAAAGCGCAAAGTTCAGCTGCAGCCGTTGGTGTAGGTGCTCGCAAATCGGCACAAAAATCGGCGATGGTGACATCCGTTTCGTGTCCTACCCCCGTGATCACTGGAACTCGGCAGCTAACAATGGCGTGAGCAAGAGCTTCGTCATTGAATGCCCACAAATCTTCGATAGATCCACCTCCACGCACCAGCAAAATCACTTCAACCTCGGGTATTGTTTGCAAGGCTTTCAGTGCATCGATCAATTTGCCCGGCGCATCCGCACCTTGCACCGGGCTGGGCGCAATACGCAAGCGTATGTGTGGAACCCTTCTTTTCAATGCGGTTAAAACGTCATGCAAGGCAGCAGCTGACAAAGAAGTCACAATGCCGATACATGCAGGCCGCAATGGAATCGGCCTTTTTCGGTCCTCATCAAACAAGCCTTCAGACTGCAACTTGGCTTTGAGTCTGAGAAAAGCTTCGTGTAATTGCCCAGCCCCAGCAGGCCGCATAGATTCAATGACCAATTGCATTTCGCCCCGAGGAACGTACAAGCCGCAGCGAGCCTGCACTTCGACCAGGTCACCGTTGCGGGGTTCAAAATTCACAGACTCGGCGACACGCTTGAACATTGCACAACGTAGCTGACCTTGTTCATCCTTTAATGTCAAGTAGCAGTGTCCACTGCCGGCACGCGTCAATCCGGAAATTTCGCCGCGAACAACCAGCAGGCCAAAGCGCGATTTCAACTGATTGCTGATGGCTAGGCATAACCCACCGACAGTCCATACATGAGCGCTGGTTATTTCGTTGGTAGTGGAAAAATCGCTCATGTCATTTGTTGAGTTAAAGCCAAGGTGGTAAGTAAGACATAATTGTTCTCACATCAGACAGGAGAACGCATTTGCTAGGCATCATACAAGCCGCAGGCTGGCCCATTTGGCCCTTACTCGCATGCTCAGTTGCAGCCATGGCGTTGATTTTTGAACGTATCTACAGCTTGCAAATCAAACGCGTTATTCCTGCGCATTTGCTTGATGAAGTCCTTTCTTTGTCACAACCTGAATTGCTCAACCCCGAGTCAATCACTCAACTTAAGAACCACTGTGCGCTAGGCGAAATCATTGTTGCTGGTCTGATGCACAGAAAAAGCAAGCCATCTACTTCTGAATCTGACTTTAGAGCAGTGATTGAAGCAAGTGGCCGTCGCGTCAATCACAAGTTAGAAAAATACTTGAGCTTGCTGGGCTCTATTGCCTCGGTGGCTCCACTGCTTGGTTTGTTTGGCACGGTGGTCGGCATGATTGAAATATTTGGCTCACAAACGCCAGGCACAGGAAACCCTGCACAGTTAGCGCACGGCATATCGGTTGCTCTTTACAACACAGCTTTTGGATTGGTGATTGCTATTCCCAGTTTGGTGATGTGGCGGTATTTACGCAACAGAGTCGACTACTTCACCGTAGAGATGGAGATTGCTGCAGAACAATTTGTGCGGCATTTTTACGCGACACCGACGGGCAAATAAGATGCGTTTCGGCCGTCCACAGTCATCCGAACCCGAGATCAATTTGATCCCGTTCGTCGATGTGTTGTTGGTCATTCTCATTTTTCTGATGCTAACAACCACCTACGGTCGTTTAACTCAACTAGACATACAACTGCCCCAAGCAGACAGCGGACTGCAAGAAACCAAGCCCAATGAAATCAAAGTAAGTATCAGCAGCGATGGTCGCTATGTGGTGCAAAAAGTGCCTGTGAATCCTTCAGATATCGTTGCTTTAACCTTAGCACTCAGGCAGGCAGCGAAAGATTCTCCACAAGCTTTAGTGATTATTTCAGCCGATGCCCAGGCGAGTCATCAGTCTGTGATTCAGGTGCTAGAAGCAGCACAAAAATCTGGTTTACAACACATTACATTTTCAGCCCAGGCGCGCACCAGCACCACTGTTTTACCTTGAACCCCTATGAAGTTGTCAACCTTCTTCACCGAAAAGGTTTGGACTGGTAAAGGTCTGTTCGCTCGCTTGCTATGGCCAGTCTCTTTGCTCAGCAAACTTTGGTTATGGGTACAAAATGATTTGTATCGACGCGGCAAGCGCCAAAGTGTCCATCTTCCGATTCCTGTACTGGTAGTGGGTAATGTGTTGGTCGGCGGAACGGGTAAAACACCTGTGGTCATCAGCCTTATCCATCATTTTCAACATCTGGGTATCCAAGTGGGTGTGATTGCCCGCGCTTATGGATCGACCGATGAATCAGTCCGTGAGGTTATGTGGGAGAGTTCGGCCGAGCTTTCAGGTGATGAAGCACTGCTAATTAAGCGCCGTTGCCAAGTTCCGGTATTCGTTGGTCGTCAACGTGCCCAAGCGGCCTTGGCCTTGCTACATGCCTATCCGTGGACCCAACTCATCATCAGTGATGACGGATTGCAGCACCGTGCATTGCATCATGATTTGGCTGTTTGTGTGTTTGACGACAGAGGGCTAGGCAACGGTTGGTTATTGCCTGCAGGTCCTATGCGAGAGCAATGGCCCAGACGTCTACAGCCAGGCGTCAAACAATATCTTTTGCACACAGCAAATCACGCTTTCCAACAGAGCTTGCCCGCCAAACGTTACCTCTCAACCATGGCTGTCAATGGTCTGGGAGAGCAACGACCATTGGCATCATGGGCAGGTCAACCTGTTCAAGCATTGGCGGCCATTGCCCGCCCAAATATTTTTTTCAAGGCTTTGCAACATGTGGGGCTGAATTTGGTCAAGACTTTTCCGTTGGCTGACCACGCACCCCTAGCAGATTGGCGAGCTCTCGACGGCCTCCCCGTTTTTTGTACGGAAAAAGACGCGGTCAAACTCTGGCCGCGCTTGCCTCAAGCTTGGGCAGTGCCATTGGTATGTGAATTACCTGGTACTTTGCTGGATGCCATCGCAGCTGAAGTACAACAGCTATCATCCAAATATGGACAACAAACTGATTGAATTGCTGGTCTGCCCTGTCACCAAGGGCAGTTTGATTTATCAGCGCGAAGCCAACGAACTGGTTTCTCGCAGCGCCAGGCTGGCTTACCCCATTCGAGACGGCATTCCCGTGATGCTGGAATTAGAGGCTCGTACGCTCACAGACGAAGAATTGGACAAATTACATGGCTGATGCAGGCTATGTTGTCTTGATTCCTGCCCGCCTCGGTTCCTCTCGTTTACCTGATAAGCCCTTGGCCGACCTTGCCGGATTGCCTATGGTGGTCAGGGTCGCGCAACAAGCTAGCAAGTCATCTGCGCAGCGCATTGTTGTGGCGGCAGACCATTCAAGTGTTGTGTCAGCCTGTCATTCTCATGGCATCGAAGCTGTAATGACTCGGAATGATCACCCCAGTGGCAGTGACAGACTGGCCGAAACGGCTGAATTGCTGGGTTTAGGTGATGATGAAATCGTGGTCAATGTTCAAGGTGATGAACCTTTGATACACCCCCAACACATCCATGACGTTGCACAACTGCTGGCTAAACGCGAAAACGTCAGCATGTCAACACTGGCACACCCCATCACAAATCTCAGCGATTGGCTCAGTCCACACGTAGTTAAAGTAGTGATGGATGCGCATTCAATGGCCGCTTACTTCAGTCGGGCCAGTATTCCCTGCTGGCGAGACGCCATCACTGGACAATTGCCGCCTTATCCGGTGTTTCGTCACGTCGGGCTGTACGCTTATAAAACTGGTTTTTTAAAGAAATTTCCTCATTTATCTCAAGCACCCACCGAACAAGCTGAAGCCTTGGAACAATTACGCGCACTTTGGCATGGTCACAAGATTGCAGTCCACGTTTCACAGCAGGCGAGTGCGCCTGGCGTAGATACCCCCGACGACTTGGCCCGCGTACAGGCATTGTTCAGGCCTTAGCTTATCAGCCATGGCATGGCTGTGCGTGATATTCTTGTCACTTGACTCACGGGAAAAGCGCTGCACAGACAGCGAATCTAATTCAATTCAAGGATGACAATGAGACTGATATTGCTGGGTGCGCCCGGTGCCGGTAAAGGCACACAAGCCACATTCATTTGCCAAGCCTATGGCATACCCCAAATTTCCACCGGTGACATGTTGCGAGCTGCCGTCAAGGCTGGAACTGAGATGGGCCTGGCGGCAAAAAAAGTCATGGATTCAGGCGGACTGGTGGGGGACGACATCATCATTGGTCTGGTCAAAGAACGCATTACCCATGCAGATTGCGCTAATGGTTTTTTATTTGATGGGTTTCCGCGCACTATTCCCCAAGCGGATGCCATGAAACAAGCTGGCGTCAAACTCGATTGTGTACTTGAAATCGATGTCCCGTTTGAAGCCATCATCGAACGCATGAGTGGCCGTCGTGTTCATGTTGCAAGTGGACGCACCTACCATGTCAAGTTCAATCCGCCCCAAAAAGAGGGTGTGGATGACATCACAGGCGACGCCCTGATTCAGCGAGATGACGACAAAGAAGAAACCGTCAAAAAACGTCTTGAGGTGTACAGCGCACAAACGCGTCCGCTGGTCCACTATTACTCTGATTGGTCCACATCTGAACCTTCAGTGGCACCCAAGTACCGAGCTATCAGTGGTCAGGGCAGCGTCGACGAGATCAAAGAGCGCGCACTTTCCGCATTAAAGAGCTGAGTTTGCCTCGTCTTTTTGCATCAACGCCAATGCCAATGCGATACAAGCTTTTGCAGGCGGTAGATTTGATAAGTGACCGCAATCTTGTTGTGCCTGGGGCAAGGCTTTTCCCCATGTGCAACGGCTTGTCAGCCAAACTTCTATGCCTGATGCCATGGCCCTTTGCAGTGCTTTTTCCCAAGCTGGTTTCACAGTGCCTGCACCCGTACCCGCAATCACCAGACCGCGCAAGGGTTCGACGCTCATCGTCGGCTGTCGAATAAGCGCATCGATGCATTCACTCGAGCTTGCTGCATGGTGTGTCAACCATTCCACTCGTGGCCATTGCGTTTGCTTTAGAAAATAGTCCGCTGTCGGAGCAAGCACAGCATTGACTGGTGCTTCTGACTTGGACATATGCCACTGCGCCCCCGTTTGGGTTGCCGCTGCACCTGCTAGTCCACTGCTGAATGCATGTTGTTCATCGATGGATACTTTTTGGACATTCAATGCATGGTGCGCTTGACTGCCAAAAACCACATACACCCCATGTACTGAAGGTTGGCTGGCAAATAACAAAGCATCTCTTAAATTGACGGGTCCGTCTGCTTCTGGGTGATCTGCCGGTTTCATTGCACATGTCATGATCACCGGCTTTAACCATGGCCCTAAGGAATCAAGTAGGAAAGCGGTTTCCTCTATCGTGTCAGTGCCATGGGTGATCACTGCTGCGCGCACATCCTCCCTGGAAAGTGTTGACTTCAAGGCTTTATAAAGCTGTTGCCAAACAGGTAAATCTATATTTTTACTGTCAATACGTGCAATATCTTGAAATTCAATGTGCGCCTGATGTATATCTGTCGGATGAATTAAGTCAGCGATCCCTAACTGGCCTGATCTGTAGATGGCTGGATTTCCAGGTTGAAGACTGACCCCTGCAATCGTGCCACCAGTACCCAGAATCACCGTTTTTAAATTTATTTTGTGTGACATGGTTGCCAAAGTTTGAAAACTGGTTAAAAATACAGTTACTGGATAAACAAACAGTTGTTTAGATCTACCCTCATAACCCACTCGCATTGTGCAGGAGCCTCATGGAACAAATCAAGCTCACAGCCCGTCAACAGCAAATCCTGACATTGATTCAAACCGCATTACACAACACAGGCGCACCGCCTACTCGTGCGGAAATTGCCACAGAACTCGGATTCAAATCAGCCAATGCAGCGGAAGAACACTTACAAGCACTTGCTCGTAAAGGCGTGATTCAACTCATCAGTGGCACGTCTCGTGGCATCAGGTTGAAAAACACAAGCACAGATTTCAATGCCCATACAGGCTTTAAACAATTCCAACTTCCCCTCCAAGCATTGGCTCAACTTACTTTGCCTCTGGTGGGTCGGGTTGCTGCTGGCTCCCCTATTTTGGCTCAGGAACATATTGAACAAAGCTACAGCGTAGAGGCTTCCATGTTCCAGCAACAACCAGACTACTTGCTCAAAGTCAAAGGATTGTCTATGAGAGACATAGGCATCATGGATGGAGACTTATTGGCGGTCAAGACCACACGTGAAGCCCGCAACGGACAAATCATCGTGGCTCGCTTGGGCGAAGAGGTCACCGTTAAACGTTTACAGAAAACCGCTCAAGGCATTGCACTGTTGCCTGAGAACCCCGATTTTTCGCCTATTCATGTACTACCAGGCGATATTTTTGAAATTGAAGGATTGGCCGTCGGTCTGATTCGCAACCAGTTTTAACACCAGGAGATCATCATGTCACTCGCCCTTTGGAGCAGCCAGCAAGTTTTTCAACGCGTCGACTCTGCAATGCGTTCATTGCTGAACCAGCACCGTCAACCAATCGCCACACATGCACGCAGTCAACAAGTATCAGATCGACCATTGCGGGTGGTCCATATTGCTGAAGAGCAACGACCCCCGTTAAATACGGCAGGCCGCATGGTCATCTCAGGTCGCATGGCTGATGTGTGCGCAGAACTAGATCGCCTGATCGATCTGGACAACCAACGTCAGATCTATCCAAACTGATCTACTTGCTTCCAGACCGCAAAGCCATCATCATTTCGCTGTTGACTTTGCGGTCAGCCTGGATTTTTTTCATGTGCGGGTTCTCTGACAAGTGCTGTGTATAAGTCTTGACAGGTAAGCCAGCCAACAAGTCTTCTCCCAATACCAATTTACTGGCCAGTACAGCCAGCGGCAAATGAAATGCTGCTGCGCAATCAGCCAAAGTGAAGTGGTCGCCAGCCACATAAGGCGAAAACTTTGCTAACTTTGAAAACGCCGCGATATTTTTTGTCAATTGCTTACGTACTTTTTCCTTTGTGGCGTCACTGACCTCGCCACCAAAAAAAGCTTGGCTGTAAAGCTCTCTCACCACCAATTCAATGTGTAATTCCAAATAAACGATGATTTCCCTGACCTTGCCTGCCTCGTAGGCATCGCTTGGCAATAAAGCATGGGCGGGGTATTGCTGTTCTATGTATTCAGCACAAGCCATAGATTCTGAAATACAGCCTTGTGGTGTGTCTAAAAATGGGACTTTGCCCATAGGCGAACGGTCTACCAATTTCGGGTGTGTGTTGCCTGTCCAAACCAATTCTTCTTCGAAATCTACGCCTTTTTCCAATAATTGGAATTTGATTTTGTTGTAGTAATTGCTTGCTGCAAAACCGCAAAGTTTGAGTGTCATGGTGAATTTCTCCTGCTTTTTATGACTATAGGACATTTTGCAGTATCTCTATGAGGCATTCGTGGTCTGAATGTCAGCCATAATCTTTTCTATATGGACACCACATTTAAAAACGTTGCCGTCATTGGCGCCGGCGCCATGGGTCAAGGCATTGCACAGATGTCCGCTCAGGCGGGTGCCCATGTCTTTTTATTTGATGTTGCTGCAGGTGCCGCAGAGAAAGCAAATGCTTCGATCCGCCTTCAATGGCAGAGGATGCTTGAAAAAGGACGTTTAACAGACAGTGAGCTTGAGGCACTGCTACAACGCATGACGCCTGTTAGCCATCTGGACGAACTCTCGGCGTGTGATTTGCTGGTTGAAGCCGTGGTTGAAAACACGGGCATCAAGAAATCCTTGTACGCCGAATTGGAACAACGGGTAAGCCTTGATGCGGTAATTGCCAGTAACACATCATCACTATCAATCACTGCGCTGGCGGCTGGCTTGCAGCATCCCTCGAGATTTGCTGGACTTCACTTCTTCAACCCTGTGCCATTAATGAAAGTGGTGGAAGTCGTTCCGGGGTTGGCCACCGATGACAGGGTTTGTCAGCGATTGAGCGTATTTGTCAAAGCCATGGGTCATCAGTCGGTCATGGCGCAGGATACGCCAGGCTTCATCGTGAATCATGCGGGACGTGGTTATGGCACCGAGGCTTTGCGTATTGTGTCGGAAGGCATCGCAGATTTCGCCACGGTGGACAGGATTTTGAAAGACCAAGTGGGGTTCAAGTTAGGCCCTTTTGAATTGATGGATTTGACCGCACTCGACGTCTCGCATCCTGTGATGGAGTCCATCTACCACCAATATTTTGAGGAACCGCGCTACCGCCCTTCTGTCATCACGGCACAACGCCTTGCAGGCGGTTGGCTGGGTCGCAAAACAGGACAAGGGTTTTATGCTTATGTAGAAGGAAAAGCGCAAATTCCGCAAGAGGCTGACAATCCCGGCATGACTGAACTGCCACCGGTTTGGGTGTCATCTCGTGCTGCACGTCGCGCCGACCTTTTCCAGTTGCTCAAAGACCTGGGCGTACAAATTGAAACATCTACCGCGCCATCCAACCATGCCTTGTGCTTGGTCGCGCCGCTTGGCTTTGATGTCACCACTTGCGCTATCGTTGAACGATTGGATCCCGCTCGCACCATGGGTATTGATATGTTGATGCCAGATTCGGCCACTCGTCGACGTGTATTGGCTACCAATCCAGCCACGCGCAGAGACATGCGCGAGGCAGCACACTCCATGTTCGCCAAAGATGGCAAAGCCGTCAGCATCATTCAGGACAGCGGGGGATTCGTCACTCAGCGCGTGCTGGCGCAAATCGTCAACATTGCTAGTGATATTTGCCAGCAAGGCATTTGTTCACCAAGTGATCTGGACACGGCGGTCACGTTAGGCTTGGGCTATCCCAAAGGCCCGTTGGCTTTGGGTGATTCGCTGGGCGCAGACAGTTTGCTTGAAGTGTTATTCAATATGCAGACGGTGTATGGAGATCCTCGATACCGCCCTAGCCCTTGGTTGCGCCGCCGTGGCGCATTGGGTTTGAGTCTCACACATACCAACACTTAAGCCATGACAGCACAACTCAAAAGTCACAGCGTCGGTCATACCTTGGTGTTGACTTTGTCCAACCCTGAATATCGAAATGCGCTTGGCCCAGAAATATATTCGGCAGGAATTGAAGCGCTGAATGCGGCTGAAAGCAATCACGATGTTCACACCGTGGTGTTAACTGGCGAAGGCGCCAATTTCAGTGCGGGCGGCAATTTAAACCGTCTGCTCAACAACAGGCAACTTCCCCCTGAACATCAGGCACAAAGCATAGATGGTTTACACGGATGGATTGAAACCATCACCACATTCCCCAAACCTATTTTGGCTGCTGTAGAGGGGGCTGCTGCCGGTGCAGGTTTTTCTCTGGCGCTGGCTTGCGATTTCTTGGTTGCCGCCAGCAACAGTGTGTTTGTCATGGCTTACAGCAATGTGGCTTTGTCCCCCGATGGCGGCGGCAGTTGGCAATTGGCCAGCTCTTTGCCAAAGGCATTGGTCAACCAATGGTTGATGCTGGGTGAAAAAATCGGCGCAGATCAACTGTTTGCTCATGGCGTCATCAATCAAATCGCAGCGCCTGGTGCTTCACTGGAGACCGCACTGGCATTGGCAGAACGACTGAACTTGCGGGCACCCAATGCGCTGTCGAGCATCAAGGAGTTAGTGAATGCCGCCCCCGATCAAAGCCTTTTTGAGCAATTGAACCAAGAAAAGAAGCATTTTGTGAACAACCTTCATCACCCTAACGCTGGCATTGGAATTCAAGCATTTTTGAATAAAGAATTGCCGAATTACAAGGCTTAACCACCCGATTTTTCACACCTCTGGTCACGCCGGAGACATTCTGCAACCCACTGGTCACGAACAAGACAGACGATGGACGAGCCCATACTTAACATTGAAGAACGCGAGGCGGTGAATGCCGGTCGCTGGTTTTCCTCACTCTCACCTTCTTTAAGGCACGACATACTTCGATGCGCATACGTCAAACGACTCAAGGACGGCGATCTGATTGCTGCGCGCGGCGACTCGCCCGAAGAGTGGATAGCGTGTGCCAAAGGCGCAGTCAGAGTCAGTTCGACATCGCTGTCGGGCAAGCAAATCACTTTGACCTACGTCGAACCTGGCATATGGTTTGGCGATGTAGCTATATTGGACGGAGACAGCCGCACCCACGACGCCTATGCCCACGGGGACACCACCATATTGTGTGTATCCAAACACAATTTCGAAAAAATTCTTTCCGAACATGTCGAGTTCTACCAAGCGATGCTTCGTTTGCAAGCCAGACGCATACGGCAGTTATTCGGACTGGTCGAAGACCTCAACACCCTGCCCTTGCGTGCGCGGTTGGCCAAACAACTGCTGCATTTGGCACGCAGCTACGGAGTGCCCTCGCTCAACCACGGCGAGGAAGTGCGTATTGGATTGCATTTGGCGCAGGAAGAACTGGCACAGTTGCTCGGGGCATCAAGGCAACGTGTCAATCAAGAACTCAAAGCCATGGAACGAGAAGAAGCCTTGCGAATAGAACCCGGTGGTCTGGTGATTCGCAACAGGGATGCGTTGATGAAAATCAGCGCTGCGGAGTAAACAGATGAGCAATTTTGATAATTTTGTAGGCACACGCGAAGTCAGCGAGTCACACAGTTTTGATGTGGCAGCGTTGCAAGCTTGGTTGACAGTGCACATGGTCGGTTTTAAGGGCCCGCTAGAAGTGGAAATGTTCAAAGGCGGACAATCCAACCCCACCTACAAACTCATCACACCTGGCAAAAGCTATGTGATGCGTGCCAAACCAGGTCCAGTGGCCAAGCTACTGCCCTCGGCGCATGCCATAGAGCGTGAATTCGCCGTCATGCAAGGACTGCATGGCACTGACGTACCGGTCGCGCAAATGCATGTGTTGTGTGACGATGAATCAATCATTGGCCGTGCCTTCTATGTGATGGAATTTGTGCAAGGTCGGGTGTTGTGGGACCAGGCCTTGCCCGACATGACGCGAGAGCAACGTCGTGACATTTACCTTGAAATGAACCGCGTCATTGCGGCATTGCATGCGGTAGACCACAAGGCACAAGGACTTGAAAATTTTGGCAAGCCCGGCAACTATTTTGACCGTCAAATCGGGCGCTGGAGCAAACAATACCGTGCCTCAGTCACTCAGCCCATCGACGAAATGGACCAGTTGATGGAGTGGTTACCAGCGCATATGCCTGACAGCGCCCGCGCTGACTTGACCTGTATCGTGCACGGCGACTTCCGCTTGGACAACATGATTTTTCATCCCGAAGAACCGCGCATACTCGCTGTGCTGGATTGGGAGCTTTCCACTTTGGGACATCCCTTGGCAGATTTCAGTTACCACTGCATGTCGTGGCATATTCCGCCGGGCAGCTTTCGCGGCATTGGTGGTTTAGACCACCAAGCCTTGGGCATTCCGCTGGAAGATGAATACATCGATTTGTACTGCAAACGCAGTGGCATCACCACGCTGGCTGAACTGAAAAAAGACTGGAACTTCTACCTCGCCTACAACATGTTCCGAATCGCAGCGATTTTGCAAGGTATTGCCAAACGCGTAGAAGACGGCACCGCTTCCAGCGCCCAAGCCAAGGCATCAGGCGCAGGGGCTAGACCCATGGCCGAACTCGCCTGGTTGTTTGCCAGACGCCAATGATTTTTTTTTAAAACAGATAAACCGGAGAAAACCATGAATTTCGATTACACCGACAAAGTCAAGAACATGCAGGCACGCTTGATCGCTTTCATGGACGAGCACATCTACCCGAATGAAAAACGCTTTTTCGAGGAGATTGCAGCCAATCGCGCCAAAGGCAATCCTTGGATTCCAACGGAAATTGTGGAAGAGCTCAAACCCCTGGCACGCAAAGCGGGTTTATGGAATTTGTTTTTGCCACACAGCAAGCGCGCACCCGAAGGCTTGAGCAACCTTGAATACGCGCCCTTGTGCGAAATCATGGGTCGCGTTCCTTTTGCCGCTGAGGTATTCAATTGCTCTGCACCCGACACCGGCAACATGGAAACCTTTGAGCGCTATGCCAGCGAAGAACTCAAGGACCAGTGGTTGGAACCCTTGTTGCGTGGAGATATCCGTTCCGCGTTTTTAATGACTGAACCTGAAGTGGCTTCCTCGGACGCCACTAATATCCAATGTTCAATCCGTCGTGACGGCGACCACTATGTCATCAATGGACGCAAGTGGTGGTCATCTGGTGCTGGCGACCCGCGATGCGCTGTCTATATTGTGATGGGTAAAACCGATCCGGATGCGCCTCGCCATTCTCAGCAAAGCATGATCATCGTGCCAGCCAATGCGCCCGGCGTGGAAGTGTTGCGCCCTTTGAGCGTGTTTGGCTACGACGATGCACCTCACGGTCACATGGAAGTCTTGTTGAAAAACGTGCGCGTGCCGGTCGGCAATTTGCTGCTCGGCGAAGGTCGTGGTTTTGAAATCGCCCAAGGCCGCTTAGGCCCCGGCCGTATTCACCATTGCATGCGTACCATCGGTTGTGCAGAACGCGCGCTTGAACTCATGTGCAAACGGTTAAACAGCCGCACAGCATTCGGCAAACTCATTTCATCGCAAGGCGTTTGGCACGAACGCATCGCTGAGTCGCGCATCATGATTGAGCAAGCGCGTTTACTCACGCTGAAAGCCGCTTACATGATGGACACCGTCGGCAACAAGATTGCCAAAACCGAAATCGCCATGATCAAGGTGATCGCGCCCGTGATGGCCACCCAAATCATCGATTGGGCGATTCAGGCGCACGGCGCTGGTGGTGTCAGCGACGACTTCCCGCTGGCCTACGCTTACGCCCATCAGCGCACCTTGCGTTTGGCTGATGGTCCTGATGAAGTGCACCGTAACTCCATTGCCAAGCTGGAATTGGCCCGTCACATTGCAACCCTTCCACAAGAAGTGGACATGCCTGTGACTCGTGGAAGCTGAACATGCACAAACCAGTGATTGACGTTTACAGTTGGCCGACTCCCAACGGCCACAAAGTCCACATCATGCTGGAGGAATGCGGCTTCAAACTAGGACGTGACTGGCTGGCCCACCCTGTACACATCGGACAAGGCGAACAGTTCACCCCCGAGTTTTTAACCATCAGTCCCAACAACAAAATCCCTGCCTTGGTCGATCCTGTCGGACCCGATGGCAAACCCATCAGTCTTTTTGAATCGGGCGCGATTTTGTTGTACCTGGCAGCTAAAACAGGCAAGTTCCTGCCAAAGTCAGACAGAGCCAAATTTGAAGTGTTGCAATGGTTGATGTTCCAAATGGGCGGTGTCGGCCCCATGCTGGGACAAAACCACCATTTCCGTACCTACGCACCAGAAAAAATTCCCTATGCTGTTGACCGATACACCAACGAAGCCAAACGCTTATATGGTGTGATGGACAAGCAACTGGCTTTGGGCAAATACATCGCTGGCAACAGCTACAGCATTGCTGACATGGCCATCTACCCTTGGCTGCGTAACTGGAAAGCGCAAGGCATAGATTGGGTGGACTTTCCGCGCCTGAAAGAATGGTATGACTTGATGGAAAGCAGACCTGCGGTGATACGCGGATGTGCGGTACTGGCCGATTTACGCAAACCATTGCAAGACGACAAAAAGGCGATGGAAACCTTGTTTGGCAAAGCGCAATATGAAAAGCGCTGATAAAGCTAAAACTGCCAGCCCATGCCAATCAAAGCGCCTTTGCCCGTAGCGCTGGCCTTGAAGGTTTGCGTGCCACTGGTGACATTGGTGTCGCCCATCTTGGTGTAGTTGACTTCTGTGAATACAAACTGAAACGGATTCAAAAAAGTCTTGTAGCCCAAGCCCAAGCCGTAACCGCTCAAGCTGAAATTATTGATCGCATTGGTGGTGTCCATCGTCGCATAGCCAAGCTTTGTGTAGACCATGCCATCGTTTCTTATCAATTGGCCTGCCATCACTGACAACTGCGATTGGTTTTTAAAACCCATGGTTGTTGTAACACCTGTACCGCTGAAGTACTGTGAGCTTGGGTTAGACCTTCGCAAATTTCTTTCGTACCCCAATCCCATCACCACTCGCTCACTCACGGACCATGTGTAATTGCCGTTGACGACCAGCGGATACCCGGTTGAAGATTCACTGTTGGTGTATGCACTGGCGTAAGGAGAACTGTAATTGCTCAACTTGGGCGAGATACTTTGATAACCGGTAGCGGCTTGCACGCTCCAACCGACAAATAAATTCATCTGTGCCATGGCTGGAACACAGCAGGTCAACATTGCTATTGGTAAAGATATTCTCGATCTCACAGCGAACTTCCGATCAGTTGTATTCGGTTAAGCAATATTGCCACCTTTATAACATCGTCAAAACCACCTGTTTCTAAAGCGCGTCTGGTGTTTATTTGTTAAATACTGCGCCACACACTACGTTAGGCTGGCTTACTTATTGCATGGAATATGCAGGCAGGCAATTCTGGTGCAAGTGCACTGATTTGCCGCTTTGGCTCGCTTTAAGCGGCAAATCTTTGCCGTTTTAAAGTCTTTGGAGGAAAAAAAATGCAGGTCAGTTCAATCAGTGCCGCCAGCAATGCTTACAAAACAAGCACGACTGTCATGAATGTGGCGCAAGGACTGGCTGCACTGAAGCTCAACAGCAAATTAAAAATCACCATCAGCGACTCTTCAGCCAACATCAAAAATAACCTGAACGCATTAAACGATCTGAACGCACAAATTAACGAACTGAAGTTCACTGACGCGACTGAGTTGTTGGATTTGAACGCCAAGCAAGTCAACACATATGCCCAACTTTTGGGCAAGTTTCCAGATAACAGTTTGAAATTGACTGATAACTTTGATGCATTAAATGCCAATTTAACGACGCTGAGAAACATCAATGTCAAGATCAACAAAATAATATTGACCCCGTCAAATAACGCCAACGCCAAGCAATCTATTTCACCGTGGGACAGCCAGTTGTGGAGCAAATCCATCAACGGCAAATTTGAAATTCAAACCCAGACACATGTCAGTCTGTCAGGTACAGCAACATCACCAACGACCAACACCACCACTACGCAAACGACTTCGGTCAAACCCACGACGGAAACGGCGAAATTTACGCCTTTCGAAGATACGCAATCGCTTGCTACCAATTATCTGGGACTCAAAACATTGGATGACATGGGTATGTTGTCAGGGATTGAATCGTTCAAGGGTTCAGCCATCACCACCACCATTGCACAAGGCAAAGCCTTATCGAATTTGTTCAATAAATATTCGACTGAGTTTTATTTGAATATTCGCGACACCACACCCAACATTTCTAAGAACATTGATTTCATCGCCAGCAGCAATAAAAAACTCGCAAGCATCACGCAAATTGGCGATATCCGTCCGTTAGAGATCAGCCAAGCGGCCAATAAAAAAGCCATACAGGCCTTGGCAAAAATGAAGAATCCCTATTCCATCAAGTTCACTGGGTGAATAAATACATATGAAAACCGATCCAACCAATAAATCATTAGTTATCAAAATATCAACAGCCGAAAAATGCGCACCCCATGAATACACAAAGCACATTCCCGTTTTTTTAATCCCACGCTTGAGTTGATAATCAAACCCATGTTTCTTCACCTGTTTCAGCCTTACAAAACACTCTGTTTACGCACCGCAGGCATCCTGCTGCTTGCAGGTTTGGTCTTGTCTGGCTGCACTGAAGAAAAACCGTTGAGCAAGTTCGTTCCTGTTCCTGAAAAAAAACAAACGGATAAAAAGCAAGAAGAAGATTTATTGAATCGTCGGGTGGAGTCTGTTTTAAACGAAGGCTTGCAAAGCAAAGAGGGCGTAGAAGAAGCGCCACGCGCTTCCAAAGCGCGTCCACCCAATTCGGGCAAAGAGCCCATGATCATGCTGGATAAAAACAAAAAACCTTTGGGTGAAGTTGTTTACCATTCAGACAAGCTGGACTACTACGAATGCAAAGGCATTGTTGCGCCATGGTTTCTTGAACTCGTTGTTGCCGAGATGAATTATTTCAACGAGTTGGCTGAATTGCGTTTTGTCGATCCCAAAACCTGCATCGTCACATTGGGCACAGAAAAAAGCCTGACCCCTGGGCGCATCAGCATCCAATTGTTTGAGAACAGCAAGCAATTTGACCGATGCATTCGCAGCGAGGAATGCCCGATCTTTCGCACGGTTAACTTTGTGCCCAATAGGCAAGCCTTATTCAGATCCTATTTTCTATCCGATATCAGCCGAAAGCTGATACAGCATCAATGCGTGACAGACACGGGTAAATGGCACCGAGATGAGACTTGCTATACCGTTGACTGATCAATTCAATTGCCGCCATGGCTGCTCAAGACCGGCGGGTTGATGCCGATTTACAAAGACGTACTTACATAAATTTCATGAAAAATCTGTTTATTGTTTTCCTACAACTGATTGTGCTGCTGGTTATCACCACAGCCAATGTTGCTATGGCTAACGACCCCGCACCAGCCAAACCAGCGGCTGATTCGCATGGCGCCCCTGCCAAAAAGGAAGAGAAAAAAGACGACCATGGTGCCCCACCCAAAAAGGATGACCACGGTGCGCCTGCCAAAGACGCTCATGGCGCTCCTGCTGCGAAGGAAGAACGACCTAAACGGACCTTTGAAGGCCAAGAACCACTGTTTTATTTTGACTCCAAAAGACGCCCCTACATTGAACCATTTCACAAAACCGAAGAAGAAGAATATTTCATCTGCAGAGGTGTGATTGGAGAGTGGTACCGCGAACTCCTTGCGCAAGAAGCCAATATGCTGGCTGAAAAGGACGGCTTAGACAAAGTCACTGGGTCAACCTGTGCGGTGCGCTTGGTAGCGACTCACCATGGTAAAAAACTGCCCATTATTTCTGTAGAGTTGTATGTCAATTCCAACGTCATGCGCTCTTGCATTTTGGGGGAATCTTGCCCTCAGTCCCGCACAGCCATCATGTATGTGCTGAATAAAACTCTGTACAGAAGTTATTTCATCACTGACCGTGATAAAAAAATCCGGCGTTATTACTGCTTGGATAACAAGAGCAACATATTGTCCAAAGAAGAATGCTGGTATCACTTTTTTGACAAAGCCGCCAAAGAAAAACCATCAGGACACGGCGGCGGACATTGACAGTGGCCTGCCCGGAGGGGATCGAACCCCCGACCCACAGCTTAGAAGGCTGTTGCTCTATCCAACTGAGCTACGGGCAGAATTCATGAAAAAAGGCCTTGACGGCCTTTTCTTTTTATAAAAATTGGTCGGGGCGATAGGATTCGAACCTACGACCCTCTGGTCCCAAACCAGATGCGCTACCAGACTGCGCTACACCCCGATGGCGACATTCTACCCGCACAATCAAAGCCAACTTGGGAAATGCATTTTGTTGCATGAGTGATGGGCAATAATCAACCTCTTTAAATGCTCACTCGGCTTTCATCGATGCAACTCAGTCAAGCTCATCACCATGTCTCTCCACCTCAGGTAGACATTCCCAAGGTGTATAACGCCGCGGCTGATCTGCTGTTGCGTCACAGCGTTCGAGCTGATAAAGCGGCATATATAGATGCGCAAAGTTTTCAAAGCTTGAGCTACTCGCAACTCAATCATGAGGCGCATTGTTTTGCTCAGGGCTTGCTCAAGATGGGTATGCAACAAGAAGATCGCATTCTGCTGTGTATGCATGACAGCTTGCATTGGCCCGTGGTTTTTTTGGGCTGCATATTGGCTGGCGTGGTGCCAGTCGCTGTGAATACATTGCTCACCTCGCAAGACTACCAGTTCATGCTGCAAGATTCACGCGCACGCGGATTGCTCGTATCCAAGTCCTTATGGCCTTCATTTGCACCCATCATTGAACACTGTGCACATGTGAAACACATCATGACGGAGACGACAGACACTGCGTCAGGTGGCATCGCTATAGACGATTTAATCAAAGCCAATTCACCCCTAGTACAAGTGGCACCTACGCTGGCTGACGATGTGTGTTTTTGGCTCTACTCCAGTGGATCTACTGGTTCACCCAAAGGCACGGTGCATTTACACAGCCATGTGATTCAAACCGCTGAGTTGTATGGCCGTGGAGTATTGGGATTGAAAGAAGATGACGTGGTGTATTCAGCAGCCAAGTTGTTTTTTGCCTATGGTCTAGGCAATGCGCTCAGTTTTCCCTTGGCGGTAGGTGCAACCACGGTATTGTTGGGTGTGCGGCCAACGCCAGCAGATGTATTTAACGTTTTAGAAAAGCACCAGCCCACTGTTTTTTATGGGGTGCCTACCTTGTTTGCTGGTCTACTGGCACACGCTTCGCGTCCAGCCTCTCATCAATTGAATTTACGCGTCTGTACCAGTGCAGGTGAAGCCTTGCCTGCCGAAATCGGCCATAAATGGCAAAACGAATATGGCGTTGAGATATTGGACGGCATCGGGTCTACCGAAATGCTGCATATTTTTTTATCCAACCAGCCTGGTCGCGTGCGTTACGGCACCACAGGTAAAGCCGTTCCTGGCTACCGCTTGCGACTGGTGAACGATGACGGCCAAGAATGCGCCGAAGGTGAATTGGGTGAATTGCAAATCAGCGGCCCGAGTGCAGCCCTGATGTATTGGAATAACCGCGAAAAAACCAAACATACGTTTGCCGGTGAATGGACCCGCAGTGGTGATAAGTACAGCTGCGACGTCGACGGTTATTACACTTATGGCGGCCGTTCGGACGACATGCTCAAGGTCGGCGGAATTTACGTCTCCCCTTTTGAAGTGGAAGCCTCTCTCATGACGCATCCGGCTGTTTTAGAGGCTGCAGTGGTTGGCCAGCCAGACGAAGCAGGCCTGACCAAGCCCAAAGCTTTTGTGGTGCTCAAAGCCGGGCAACACGTATTGGAAACAGAACTCAAAGCCCATGTGAAAAGCCAGTTAGCTCCTTTCAAATACCCGCGCTGGATAGAGTTTTTGACTGAATTGCCTAAAACTGCCACGGGCAAGATCCAGCGGTTTAAACTGCGAGCTTGATTTCACGCCACTTTGACCCGCCTTCCCCGGAGAATTTCATGACCACGAGACGACAAGTACTCACCCAATCCGCTGCCATTCTGGGCGCTGCCTCTGGCGGGTTGATACTGCCGGCAAACGCACAAAACGCAAAAATACGTGTGGGCTTGATGCTGCCTTACACCGGCACATTCACACAGTTGGGTGTGGCTTGTGACAACGGTTTTCGCATGGCTTTGGAAGAAAAAGGCAACAAACTTGGCGGCCGTGAGATTGAATATTTCAAAGTGGATGATGAGTCTGAACCCGCCAAAGGCGTGGAAAACGCCAACAAACTGGTGCAACGCGACAAGGTAGATGTGATCATCGGCACCGTTCACTCTGGCGTGCAAATGGGTATACACAAAGTGGCGCGTGAAACGGGTGTGTTGTCCATCATCCCCAACGCAGGCATGCACGCCGCCACCCGCGCACTGTGTGCACCCAATGTATTCCGCACCTCCTTTACCAACAGCCAACCGACACGCGCTTTAGGCAAAGCGATGATGGATAAAGGCCATAAAAAAGCGGTCTGGATCACTTGGAAATACGCCGCAGGTGATGAGGCTGGTGAAGGCTTCAAAGAAGGTTACTTGGCCGCTGGCGGCACCATCGTCAAAGAACTGGGTTTGCCGTTTCCCAACGTGGAGTTTCAGGCGTTGTTGACCGAAATCGCCTCCATCAAACCGGATGCCGTGGCTTGCTTCTTCTCGGGCGGCGGCGCCTCTAAATTCATCCGCGATTACGCGGCCGCTGGATTGGCCGGCAAAATCCCTTTGTATGGCTCCGGTTTTTTGACCGAAGGTTTGCTTGACGATGAACTTGCACCCTCGGCCCAAGGCATTGTCACCACGCTTCACTACAGCACCTCTTTGGCGAGCAAACGCAACGATGCATTCCGCTTAGCCTATGCCAAGATGTTCAAAATGCAGCCCGATGTGTATGCGGTGCAAGGCTACGACGCCGGTCAATTACTGTTACAAGGCGCGGCAGCAGTCAACGGCGATTTATCCAACAAAAAGGCCTTGTATGCCGCCATGGAAAACGCTGTCATCGACAGCCCGCGCGGCAAATGGACCATGAGCAAAGCGCACAATCCTGTGCAAGACATCTACCTGCGCGTCGTTAAAGGCAAAGAAAACGTGGTGCTGGGCGTCGCCGCCAAGGCGCTGGAAGATTCAGGCGCTGGTTGCAAGTTGGGTTGATGGATCTCGCCAATTTTCTTATCCAACTGCTCAACAGCGTTCAATACGGCTTGCTGCTGTTTTTGCTGGCAGCCGGACTGACTTTGATTTTTGGCATCATGGGCGTGGTCAATCTGGCGCACGGCAGTTTTTACATGCTGGGCGCCTATCTGGCTTATGCATTGACCGGCAGCATGGGCAATTTGTTTGTCGCCATACCCGTCGGGGCTGTGTTGAGTCTGGTCATCGGTTGGTTGCTGGAAAAAATACTGTTCAAACATTTTTACCACCGTGACCATTTAGACCAGGTGTTGCTCACCTTTGGTTTGATCTATATCTTTGAAGAGCTTCGCTCCATGCTTTGGGGCGACGATGTACACAACGTGGCGATTCCAGCGTCTCTGGATTGGTCCATCAAGCTCACCGACACCTTGTCTTATCCTGCTTACCGATTGTTCCTGCTTGGTGTGTGCTTGTTGATGGCAGTGGGTTTGTGGCTGCTGATCAGTCGCACCAAAATCGGTATGAAAATCCGCGCTGGTGCATTTAACAGTGACATGGCACAAGCACTTGGTGTGAATATTGTGCGATTGCACGCCCTCGTGTTTGCGTTGGGTGTGGCGTTGGCGTCTTTAGCTGGTATGTTGATTGCGCCTTTGTCGAGCATTTATCCGAACATGGGCTCACAAGTATTGATCATGTGTTTTGTGGTGGTGGTGATAGGCGGCATTGGATCGGTTCGCGGTGCGTTGACAGCCGCTCTGCTGGTTGGCTTGGTGGATATTTTCGGCAAAGTGCTGGTGCCGCAATTTGCCAGTATGTTGGTTTATGTATTGATGGCCTTGGTGCTGCTGTACAAACCCGAAGGCTTGTTCAAACAATGAGTACTCCGCAAGCCCATTTGGAAGTGCTGCCGCTCAGCGTGCAAGTGTTTTTGTTCGTCGGCTTGATCGCCTTGCTGGCGTTTCCGTTTGCGCAACAGGATTTTTATACGCAAACCGTCACCCGCATGATGATTCTGGCCATCTTCGCCATGAGTCTCGATTTATTGCAAGGCATCACCGGTCTGGTGTCATTGGGTCACGCCGCCTATTTCGGTCTGGCCGGTTATGTGGTGGCTTATTTGTCGCCGCAAGACGCGGGTGCCAACTGGCTCATCGCCTTGCCGCTGGCCATGCTGGTGTCTGCGTTAGCGGCGCTGGTCATCGGTTTTTTGGTGGTGCGCACCCACGGCATTTATTTCATCATGGTGACCATGGCGTTTTCACAAATGATGTACTACCTGTTTTTCGACAACAAAGCGCTGGGCGGGTCTGACGGTGTCTACATCAATGTGCGCCCCGGGGGCTTCGGCTTGGACCTGGAAAACAAATGGATGCTCTACTACTTCACGCTGGCTTGCATGGTCTTGACCTATGCATTTTTGCGCCGCTTGCTGTGGAGCCCGTTCGGCAGAACCTTGAACGGCATTCGCTTGAACGAACACCGCACCCGCGCTTTAGGCTATGCCAGTTTCAGCTACAAACTCACGGCATTCACACTGGCCGGTGCGCTTGCGGGACTGGCCGGATTTTTGTGGGCGGCGCAAACCGGTTTCGTCAACCCAGATTTGATGGGTTTTCACATGAGCGCACACGTCATCATGATGGTCATCTTGGGCGGCATGGGTAATGTGGCCGGTGCCATGATTGGTGCATTCGGCTTTGAAATTTTTCTGGACCTGTTCAAAGACTTGCCAAAGATCGGCGACTT
>NZ_JAVLFQ010000003.1:0-15535 GCF_046052765.1 Limnohabitans sp.
GTGAAGGCGGCGGTGGCTACGGTGGTGGCGGTGGCGGTCGTCGTGAAGGCGGCGGTGGTCGCAACGAGTACTGATCTATCGCAAAATAAAAAAGGCCCTGACAGGGCCTTTTTTAATCTTGATTGGGAAATATTTTCACTCGCACACGACCTTTGAGCTTTAAAGATTGATTCACATTGTCGGCTTCCATGGCATCCGCTTTGAAGGTATCTTTTCCGTGAGAAATATAGACAGGCACATGCGTAATGACTTTGTCTGTGCGGGAAAAAAAATGTAAAAACTCACTGTCGATTTGCTGGTCATTTTCGTTAGAAGATATGCTTTCTTGAATCACCTGCGCTTTGCCTATTAATTGCACCTCCGAGCCATCTTCATTTGTCAGACCCTGGAGAGCTTTGGCTTTGGTGATTTTTTTTTCTGAATAAATCATTACCTCGGGGCTTTTTACCCATGTATTTTGTGTATCTTGAAAATGTTCTGCATGCGCGCCTTTGAGGGCGGAGCGGATCTGACCATTGATGTCGTAGCTCTTTAATATAAAGTTGGTGAACTCATAATCAGCAATGTGCGACACAGGTGCTGGCAGGGATTTTTCCTCTGGCTGTGTGGCATTGCGAACCAACCAAATAGACAATAACAAAAGCATGCTCAACATAAACAACGGCATATAAGCCAATGCCAAATCCCACGCTTGATACAAACGTCTTGATAGTGTTGGCTTTGCCAAAGGAAGAGGAAGCGGTAATTTATTCATACCAGCCATTTATTCAATAAGGCTTGGTAATGACCCGTTGCATGCAATAAGCTGTCACACGCCTCCCTGACCGCGCCATTGCCTGCAGGGGCTGCGCAAACATGATGGACCCGTTTTAAAACTTCAACATGTGATTGCGCCGGTGCAAAAGAAATGGCCGCAGGCATCAGCATCGGTAAATCAGGCCAATCATCGCCCATGGCTGCTACTTGCGACCAATTTAAATGCAACTTGTTTAAACAATCTTGGGCCGCTTGGTACTTGTCATCTACCCCAAAACAAGCAACCGTGATACCCAACTCTGTCAATCGTTGGCGCAAGGCCGTACTGTCTCGTCCAGTGATGACAACGGGTTCAATGTCGGCCATTTTCAGAAGTTTCAGCCCATGCCCATCCAAGGTATGAAATCGCTTGAGTATTTCGCCTTTTTCACCGACATACAAGCCGCCGTCAGTCATCACACCGTCGACATCCAACAAGAAGGCTTTGACGTTTTTGGCTTTGTCCACAAACTGATTGGTGTCAATGGCCATGGCTTTCATGGTCAGATCACTTTAGCTCGCATCAAATCATTGCTATTGACTACGCCGCACAATTGGTTTTGTTCATTAACCACCAATATGCTGGTGATACGTTTTTGCTCCATCAATTCGGCCGCCTCTACGGCTAAAGCAAGGTCACGCAATGTCGTTGGATTCGGATGCATCACCTGCGCCGCGGTTAAATCACGTAAATCAATTCCCTTTTCTACCAATCGACGCAAATCGCCGTCTGTGAATATGCCCAGTACATGTTGATTGGCATCCACAATCGCGGTGGCTCCTAAACCCTTTTGTGACATTTCACGCATCAACTCCGTCAAACCTGCCGTCAAGCTAACTGCAGGTATGTCCTCGCCAGTGCGCATCACATCTCCAAGATGGGTCAACAATCTTCTTCCCAAACTGCCGCCTGGGTGTGAACGGGCAAAATCATCCTGCTTAAAACCTCTGGCGTCCAATACGGCGACGGCCAATGCATCACCTAGCGCCAGTTGGGCGGTGGTACTGGCGGTAGGTGCCAAATTCATGGGACAGGCTTCTTTCTCGACACTGCTATCTATGACCCAAGTTGCATATTGCGCCAATGTTGAATGCACGTTCCCTGTGATGGCCAGTAACTTGACCCCTTGGCGTTTGATTTGTGGAAGTATGGCGGACAGTTCTTCACTCTCACCGCTATTGGATAGCGCGATCACCAAATCATCGCGCGTGACCATGCCTAAATCACCATGGCTTGCCTCTGCTGGATGTACAAAGAATGCAGGTGTGCCAGTAGACGCCAAAGTAGCAGCAATCTTTCGGCCTATGTGGCCGCTTTTGCCCATGCCCATGACAACCACACGACCTTTGACTGAAAGTAAAGCCTGAACTGAATCTATAAATGATTGTCCTAAGTGCGCCTGAGCCCGCAATATTGCTTGCGCTTCAATCGTCAAGGTCTGTTTTGCCAAACCTAGAATATGTGCATATTGCCTAGGACCATTGCTATTTGTCATTTGCCTATTATGCTTTTTCTAAAACCTCGTGTTTAAGCTATTTGCCGATACAAAATCGACTGAAAATTTCTCCCAATAAATCATCTGCACTCAAAGCGCCGGTAATCATAGACAACTCCCCTTGTGCCAATCTGCATTCTTCTGCAATCAGATCCAATGGGGGTGCATGGGTTTGAAGATCGCTTTGCGCCTGCGACAAATGCTGGTTTACATTTTGTAGAGCCTGCGTATGTCTGCTGCGCGCCGTGAAAACACCTTCCATCATGGCGCTATTGCCACCCATTTTTTTCAAAATTTGTGAACGCAAATGGTCTATGCCTTGACCTGTTTTGGCAGAGATATTGATATCTTCGCTCTTTAATTGCTCTTCTTGGCGAAGCACATCGGATTTATTATTGACACGCAAAACAAGCGTATGAGAAGAAATATGCTGGCTTATTTTTATATCTAATTCTGATTGTTTAGATATATATTTTTGATCTTGTGTTCGACTTAAATCATTTAACAACAACACAATATCTGCATCAGAAATATGTGCCCAAGCACGCTGCATTCCTAATTGTTCCACTTCATCCACTTTGACTTCATCGCGCAGGCCTGCAGTGTCAAGCAAATGCAATGGAACACCCTCAATGTGAATACTTTGCGTCAAAACGTCTCGCGTGGTACCCGGCACATTGGTGACAATAGCGATATCTGCACCAGCCAATGCATTTAACAATGAGCTTTTTCCCGCGTTGGGTTGCCCTGCAATAACTATTTTCAATCCATCGCGTAACAAGCGCCCCTGTTGTGCTTGAAGCAACAGCTTTTCGTTATGTTCAATGATGGCGTGCAGTTGTTGTCTAACTTGCAGCTGTTCTATAAAGTCAATATCTTCCTCTGGAAAGTCCAAACACGCTTCGATTTGCATGCGTAAATGTGTCAACTTGTTTTGCAGGTGCTGTATGTGTTTAGAAAACTCACCTTCCAGCGATCGATTCGCGCTTCTGACAGCCGCTTGTGTGTTCGCATCAATCAAATCAGCCACGGCTTCAGCTTGAGTTAAGTCGATTTTTTGATTAAGAAATGCGCGTTGTGTGAACTCTCCGGGCTGTGCTCTGCGCAATTGCGCAAGAAGCGGTTTGCTGTTTTGTTGTTGAGTTTGAGCAAGCGCTAAACAATGCTGAACCAACATATGTAGAACCATGGCGCCACCGTGGCCTTGCAACTCCAACACATCTTCACCTGTATAGCTATTCGGGCCGGGGAAGTAGACAGCAAGAACTTGATCAATCACTTGATGATCTAAGTCTTTGATAGAGGTCAAATGGGTTGTCCTGGGCTGGAGTTTTCTACCCGTCAACTGCTCGGCAAAAGCATCCAAGTTTTTTCCGCTCAAACGCACCACACCAACTGCGCCGCGCCCTGGCGGCGTAGCAATCGCAATGATGGGGTCATCGCGTTGTGACAACATTTTCTTGGAAGGTGTATGTGTGAACGGTGTCTTATTTATTGACGCCGAGTTGTTTGTTGATCATCCATTGCTGTGCAATAGACAAAATATTATTAGATAACCAATACAGCACCAAGCCCGCAGGAAAGAAGAAAAACATGACACTGAATGCAAGTGGCATGAACCACATCATTTTTGCCTGTATGGGATCTGGCGGTGTCGGGTTCAACCAAGTTTGAAACATGGATGTGGCGGTCATCAACAATGGCAGGATAAACCATGGGTCCGGTGCAGCCAAATCGTGTATCCAACCTATCCAGGCCGCATTTCGCATTTCTACAGAGGATAAAAGCACCCAATACAAGGCGATAAAAAACGGTATCTGAACAGCAATCGGCAAACAGCCGCCCAGTGGATTGACTTTTTCCTCCCGGTATATTTTCATCATCTCCATTTGCATTTGCTGAGGGTTGTCTTTCAATCGCTCACGCATTTCCATGATTTTCGGGTTGATGGCTTTCATTTTTCCCATGCTTTTATAGGCCTGAGAATTCAGCCAATAAAAAGCTATTTTCAATACAACCACCAATGCAACAATAGACCAACCCCAATTACTGATGACTCTGTAAAGTTCATACAGCAACCAATACAAAGGCTTAGAAAGTATGGTGAGCCAACCATAATCCTTAACCAACTCTAATCCTGGGTAAAGCGCCTCTAGTGTTTTTTCCTCTTGCGGACCTAAAAACAAGCGCGCCGTATGTGACATTTTTTCACCACTCGCGATGCTGGGTAACGCCATCACCATGCCGACAGAGTACAAATTGTTATCAACTTTTCGAGCAAACAAATCACGCGGCTGGCTGTCATCGATTAACCAAGCTGACGCAAAATAATGCTGCACCATAGCCACATAACCTTGTGTACTTTGTTTCTCGAAGTCGGCTTTATTTTTTTCTATGTCACTGAATTCAATTTTTTGGTATTTTTTCTGTCCGGTGAAAACAGCTGGTCCGGTAAACGTTGAATAAAACGATGACTCGCCTGCTGGTTTGTTGCCATCGCGAACCAACTGCACATACAGTTGTGGGCTGACGGACTGATTGGACGAATTCACTATCTCATGTTTGACTTCAATGGCATAACTGCCTCGTTTCATGGTGAACGTTTTAATCAACTTCAACTGATTGATTGGTTCCGATTCAAATTTGAATTGAATCTCTGTGTCTGTCGCGCTCAATTCTTTTGACCCGCTGAATGTCATGGGGCTTTTATGTGTGGGCCAAAGCGCGCCCGCGTTGCCAATCAACCCCGATTGCGCCAGATAGATTCTGTCCGCGCTGTCATCCATCAACAACACATTGGTGCCGGGATGATGCACATCTTTGTGTTTCAATAATTCTGCTTTCATCAAACTACCGCCTTCGGTACTGAATTGCAGTTTCAAAACATCGGTTTGAATGTCTATGCGTTGCGCTACAAACGCCTTGCTGTCTGTCACTGAAGCACTGGGCGATGAGGCGACTGACGGTGTCACCATTGGTTTTTCTGTATTTGTTGCTGAAGGGCTTTGCGCCGCCGGTGCTGCGCTCGGGGTTGCTGAAGGGAAGAACGTTGGCTTTTTACCGTTGTGAAGTTGCCACTGGTCCCATAACATCACCAAAGAAAAACCGAAAACAACCCACAAAATGGTGCGACGAATATCGTTCATGGCAATGGAGACTCAGAAGAAGTAGAAGAAGAAGTACGGTCGCGCGGCGACCATAAAGAAAAAATAGTTGATTGCATCGGCACAGGATCGTACCCGCCATCACACCAAGGATGACAACGTGCGATGCGCTTTAAACACAGGTAGCTGCCCGCGCCCGCCCCATGTACCGTCAATGCCTCCATGCTATAGATAGAGCATGTCGGCGTGAATCTGCATGCAGATCCCAGCCATGGACTCAAAAAAAACCGGTAGGCCTTGATTGCTGCAATCAATATGCGTTGAATCATGGGGTAATGGCTTTATCAAACAGTTGTTGAAGCTCTTCTCGAACTGCTTTTTTCAAAACAAGAGACGATGCACTTTGAAATACTGCGGGATAAAAAGGTTTTCTCAATCTCACGACACTGTCTTGTGCGGGTTGCGACAACTCGCGTGAATTTGCTTGTGCATAGATTTGCCGTCTGATGGCATTGCGTGTGACAGCTTTTTTAGCCCATCTTTTTGGCACAACAGCTCCAATCCTACTGATTGACGTGGATTGTTTTATGTGTAGCGCAAAGTGAGCAGTTTTCGAAACAATCCCTGCGGCCATGACTTCATCAAAATCTTTTCGCAAGGTAATCTTGATCACACAATTCGCGTTCGTGTGTTGTTTGTTTGAATTCAGACCGCGAGTCGTTTGCGGCCTTTGGCTCTGCGGGCGTTGATGACTGCGCGTCCGCCGCGGGTTTTCATGCGCACCAAAAATCCATGGGTACGGGCTCTGCGTGTTTTAGAGGGTTGGTATGTGCGTTTCATGATAAAAATCTTTGGTTCGAAGGAAAGCCTTGCATTATCTCCGTTTTTACTTGGTTTTTAAAGGAATTTCTTTTTGAATCAGCCAACTTATCAAATAAATTGACAGAAACTGATGAAAAAACTTTGTTTCTGTGGATAAATTTTTGATAAAGTAGTGGCTATGCGCCAAACATTGCAATCTATCCACAAGTTACCCGATTTTCTGTACGGTTCATGAGCAGCTCTATCTTGTCTTCCGAAGCCGGCGATGCCGGTCAGGCCTTGTGGCAAAGCTGCATGGATTTGCTGGCACAAGAATTACCCGAGCAACAGTTTAATACCTGGATCAAACCGTTACAAGCCAGCATTTCAGAAGATTTTTCTAAACTGACCATTGTTGTCATCAATCGCTTTAAGCTCGATTGGATCCGCGCTCAATATGCCACACGCATCAGCGTATTGTTAAATCAACTTTATGGTCAGCCCATATCGCTTGATTTTGCTTTGGTTGCCAAAGAGACACCCGCCAAGCTACAGCCAACCCGTACCGCGTTTGAAGCTGAGGATTTTTCTAATCTTCCACCATCTTCCAGTCAAGATTCGCCTTTAAACGGCTTCAAAAACAGACTCAATAGCAGTTTGTGTTTTGACAGTTTGGTTGAAGGCACGGCCAACCGAATGGCGCGGGCCGCCGCCATGCATGTGGCCAATGTACCGGGGCAGCTTTACAACCCGTTATTTATTTATGGCGGCGTCGGGCTTGGTAAAACACATTTGATGCATGCGGTTGGTAATCAATTGCTAGCAAATCGGCCGGCCGCCAAGGTTTTATACATACATGCCGAGCAATTCGTGTCTGATGTGGTCAAGGCTTATCAACGCAAAACCTTTGACGAGTTTAAGCATCATTACCACTCGCTGGATCTTTTGTTGATAGATGACGTGCAGTTTTTTGCAAATAAAGATCGAACTCAGGAAGAGTTTTTCAATGCATTTGAGGCATTGCTGGCCAAAAAATCTCATATCGTGATGACCAGTGACACCTACCCCAAAGGCCTTGCCGATATACATGAGCGTTTGGTTTCACGCTTTGACTCCGGTTTAACGGTTGCGATAGAACCGCCAGAACTGGAAATGCGTGTGGCCATCTTAATCAATAAGTCCCGCTCCGAAGGTGCTGAAATGCCTGAAGAAGTTGCATTTTTTGTAGCCAAAAATGTACGGTCAAATGTACGGGAATTAGAAGGCGCGTTGCGTAAAATACTGGCCTATTCAAGGTTCAACCAAAAAGAAGTGTCTATTCAATTGGCAAGGGATGCCTTGCGTGATTTATTGTCTATCCAAAACCGCCAAATTTCTGTGGAAAATATCCAAAAAACAGTTGCTGATTACTACAAAATCAAAGTTGCGGACATGTACTCTAAAAAGCGTCCAGCTTCTATTGCACGTCCACGCCAAATTGCCATGTACTTGGCCAAAGAATTGACACAAAAAAGTTTGCCTGAAATTGGAGAATTGTTCGGCGGCCGAGACCATACCACTGTGTTGCACGCCGTTCGAAAAATATCTGCAGAGCGACAAACCGTTTCGGAATTGAACCAACAATTGCATGTGCTTGAACAAACCCTCAAAGGTTAACTGATGTTATTTTTGTATTATTTCTTTGTGGATAGTTTTTGCATAACTTCTAGGTTATCCACAGCCTGGGTGTTTTTACAAAAGTTGTTCATGTTTAACAAGCCGTTTGCGTTTGGGTTACAAACAGTGTTTGTACCTGTTCAAGTGGTTGATATAAAAGTAGAAAATAGGCTTGTCCACAGAAACATGGCTTGCTTATCTACTACTGCTATTGATTTATAAAGAATTTAAGAAGAGGATGACATGATTGTCTTGAAAGCCACCCAAGAGCAAATTGTTGCTTCGTTGCAGTCAGTAGCAGGTATTGTGGAGAGGCGACACACATTGCCGATACTAGCCAATGTCATGCTGCGCAAAACAGGCGATATCACCCAATTGACGACGAGTGATTTGGAAATTCAAATCCGCACCGAGGCTTCGCTTGGTGGAGACAGCGGAAGTTTCAGCACCACGGTGGGCGCACGCAAGTTAATGGACATATTGCGTTCGATGCCTAGCGATCAAATCGTCAGTATCGAGAGCAACCAAAATAAGTTGTTGCTTAAAAGCGGGAAAAGTCGTTTTTCTTTGCAAACCTTGCCTGCCGAAGATTTTCCATTGGTTCAAGAGTCAGCCAGTTTTGGTCCTGAATTCAGTGTGCCTCAAAAGACCCTTAAAGCTTTGTTGCAACAAGTTTCCTTTTCCATGGCGGTTCATGACATCCGTTATTACCTCAACGGCATTTTGTTTGTTGCCCAAGGCAAGCAATTGAGTTTGGTTGCCACAGATGGTCATCGACTTGCTTTCACTTCAGCCACACTTGATGTTGATGTACCCAAACAAGAAGTCATTCTGCCGCGCAAAACAGTTCTGGAGTTGCTGCGTTTACTCAGTGACAAAGACGGTGATATCGAAATGCAATTTGCGAGTAACCAGGCGCGTTTCAGATTTGATGGCAAAGAATTTGTGACAAAGTTGGTCGAGGGTAAATTCCCAGATTACAACAGAGTCATACCTAAAAGCCATAAAAACAGCATCACTGTTGGAAAAGCTTCATTGCTCACCATGCTTCAAAGAACCGCTATTTTGACCAGTGACAAGTTCAAAGGTGTTCGGATCAATCTTGATTCAGGGGTTTTGCGAGTCACCTCAAGCAATGCCGAGCAAGAAGAAGCGATCGATGAAATCGAAGTGGATTACAACGGTGACGCCATCGAAATCGGATTTAATGTTTCTTATTTGATTGATGTCTTGGTCAACATGGAGCAAGACATGGTCCGCATGGATCTTGCAGATTCCAACAGTTCTGTGTTGGTGACTATTCCCGATAATGAATTTTTCAAATATGTTGTCATGCCGATGCGAATTTAAATAATTTCATTTTTGCTTTTTACTTTTTTCGCGGATACACCGCGCAATGAATTGATTTATGACAACCAGTAATAACAAAAACGAAGACACACAACCATCGATTGACCACCCACAAGATCAATCCTATGGAGAAAGTTCTATTCAAATTTTGGAGGGACTTGAAGCTGTTCGTAAACGTCCCGGCATGTATATCGGTGATACATCTGACGGCACCGGCCTTCACCATTTGGTTTTCGAAGTGGTCGATAACTCGATTGACGAAGCGCTTGCAGGTCATTGTGACGACATCGTTGTCACCATTCATTCAGACAACTCTATCAGCGTGACAGACAACGGCAGGGGAATTCCCACCGGTGTCAAGATGGACGATAAGCATGAACCCAAGCGCAGTGCCGCTGAGATTGCCTTGACCGAGTTACATGCTGGCGGCAAATTCAACCAAAACAGCTATAAAGTTTCGGGTGGACTTCATGGCGTTGGTGTATCTTGTGTCAATGCGTTATCTAAATGGTTGCGCTTGGTGGTCAGGCGCGAAGGGCAGGTGTACACACTTGAATTCGCAAAGGGGTTTGTGCAAAAACGCTTGCTTGAGTCGGTCGATGGCGTAGAAACTTCGCCTATGCGAATGACTGGTGCCACTGACAAGCGTGGCACTGAAGTCCATTTTTTGCCCGATACAGATATATTTACGCAAAACCATGACTTCCACTATGAAATTTTAAGCAAGCGTTTGCGTGAGCTGAGTTATTTAAATAATGGTGTGCGTATTCGTTTGATTGATGAGCGGACGGGTAAATCAGACGATTACTCAGGCGCTGGCGGGGTCAAAGGTTTTGTAGAGTTCATCAACTCAGGCAAAAAAATTCTTCACCCGAATGCTTTCTATGCCGAAGGAGAGCGACCTGCTGAATCGTACGGCGGTATACCAGGCACACATATTGGCGTTGAAGTTTCCATGCAATGGAACGACGGTTATAACGAAAGTGTTTTGTGCTTCACCAACAATATTCCGCAGCGTGATGGCGGCACACATTTGACTGGTTTGCGTGCGGCAATGACGCGTGTGATCAACAAATACATAGAAGAAAATGACTTTGCCAAAAAAGCCAAGGTTGAAGTCACTGGCGACGACATGCGTGAAGGCTTGTGTTGTGTGTTGTCTGTCAAAGTGCCAGAGCCCAAATTCAGCAGTCAAACCAAAGACAAGTTGGTTTCAAGTGAAGTTCGTGCGCCTGTGGAAGACATCGTCGGTAAGGTTTTGGGCGATTACCTGCAGGAGCGCCCTAACGATGCAAAAATCATTTGCGGCAAGATCGTAGACGCGGCCAGAGCGCGTGAAGCGGCACGTAAAGCGCGTGAGATGACGCGAAGAAAAGGGGTGCTCGACGGCATGGGGCTGCCTGGTAAATTGGCAGACTGCCAAGAAAAGGACCCTGCGCTATGCGAAATTTACATTGTCGAGGGAGACTCTGCTGGTGGTTCTGCGAAACAAGGCAGAGACCGCAAGTTTCAAGCCATATTGCCTTTGCGCGGCAAAATCTTGAACGTGGAAAAAGCGCGGTACGACAAATTGCTGACCAGCAACGAAATTTTGACGCTCATCACGGCTTTGGGTACCGGCATAGGCAAAGTCAGCGCTGAATCAGGGAAGTCTGGAACAGACGATTTCAATATTGACAAATTGCGTTACCACCGCATCATCATCATGACCGATGCTGACGTCGATGGTGCGCACATCCGAACTTTGTTGCTCACGTTCTTTTACCGTCAAATGCCGGAGTTGGTCGAGCGCGGTCATATTTACATCGCGCAACCACCTTTGTACAAAGTCAAGGTCGGCAAAGAGGAGCAGTATCTCAAGGATCAGCCTGCGCTCGATATGTTTTTGATGCGTATTGCCTTGAAAGACGCTTCCTTGTTTACTGGCGGGCGTAATCCGCAAACCTTGACTGGCGACACGCTGGCAGAGTTGGCCAGAAAACATCAATTGGCGGAAGCTGTGATTGCTCGCTTAAGTCACATCATGGATGCGGAAGCTTTACGCGCCATGGCGGATGGCGTTTCCCTGAGTCTTGACAACCTAGACTCGGCTCAGCTTTCAGCCATTGATTTACAAATGAAATTGCGAGAATTGGGCAGTGGCTCAGAGGTGGCAGCTGAGTTTGATGTCCGTACCGATAAACCTGTTTTGCGCATCAGCCGTCACCACCATGGCAATGTGAAGAGCAGCGTGATCACGCAGGATTTCGTCCACGGTGCGGACTATGCGGCATTGGCTGAAGCTGCCATCACGTTCCGTGATTTGTTGGGCGAGGGCGCGCGCGTTGAACGCGGCGAGGGCGAGAGACGCAAGGAAGAAAAGATATCGGATTTTCGTCAAGCCATGCGTTGGTTGATTGTTCAAGCTGAACACGCCACGGCTCGCCAACGTTACAAAGGCTTAGGCGAAATGAACCCAGAGCAACTGTGGGAAACCACCATGGATCCGGCGGTGCGTCGTTTGTTGCGCGTTCAAATTGATGACGCTATCGAAGCTGACCGTGTGTTTACCATGCTCATGGGTGACGAAGTAGAACCTCGTCGTTTGTTCATTGAAGGCAATGCGCTTCGAGCATCGAACATTGACGTTTAATTGGGGGTGTTGTCTATGACAGCGCCGGTGACGTGATGTTTTTGCATCGATGAATTGAGTTTGCCATCTTGGATGTATCTGTTGAGAAATGCTTGCAAGGCGGCGAGCAATTCCTCTCCCGCTCCTTGATGTATGGCCAGACACGGCTGGATTTGCATAAAGTGTCCCGGCAATATGCGCAGACCTTTGTGCTTGCGCATATCCATTTCTAACTGGTGTTTGACGCCTGCTGCAACTTGCGCTTGTTCTTTGATAAACGTGTCTACGACCGTATCAGACGATGCGGCTTTCACGATGTGAGCCTCTTTTAAATGACGGCTTAAAAATAAATCATAAGCACTGCCTAACCCCACCACGACACGATGTTGTGCACTATCCACATCTGTCACGGTTTTGATGTCGCTGCTCTCTCTCACTAAATAACAACCATCTATGTGCAGGTAAGCCTTCGTAAACCGAAGATGCTTTGCCCTGGCGGGGTCGTTAGCCACAAAGCCCAGATCCGCTTTCTTTTCCTCCAATAGCTCAACCGCTTCACGGGCATTTTGGACAACGATGAGGGCACAATCTTGTGCGGTTTCTTGTGCCCATGCGTTAGCAATATCTACCGATATGCCTTGGATATGTGTTCCCTGTGCATAGGCCAACAAGGGGTTGCCTAGATTGATCACGCACTGAAGCGCGCGTCTGGGTTTTGTCGTCATGTTTTTCATTGAGACTTATTGACTCTGATGTTGATGCTTATTTTCGCTTTTTGCGCGTAGCAAGCCTTGTCGTTCTAAAATAAGCATTTACTTTAGGCGTGTTCATGCTTTTCCCACAGCATTTTGATGTGATCGTTGTCGGAGGCGGTCATGCCGGCACTGAGGCCGCGCTTGCCAGCGCTCGCATGGGATGCACCACGTTACTGCTGTCTCACAATATTGAAACACTGGGTCAAATGAGTTGCAATCCTTCCATCGGAGGGATTGGCAAAGGACATTTGGTTAAAGAGGTTGACGCTCTAGGTGGCGCCATGGCCTTGGCGACCGACGCCGCCGGCATACAGTTCAGAATACTCAACCGGTCCAAGGGTCCTGCGGTACGAGCCACGCGCGCACAAGCCGACCGCTTTTTGTACAAAGCTGCTATTCGCCACCAACTTGAAAACCAATCCAATTTGTGGCTTTTCCAGCAGGCAGTAGATGACTTGATGATAGAAGGATCAAGGGTTGTCGGTGCAATCACGCAAGTGGGTATTCGCTTTGCATCTCGGGTAGTGGTTTTAACCGCAGGAACTTTCTTGGATGGAAAAATCCATATCGGTTTGGAGAACCATTCTGCTGGTCGAGCCGGGGATCCTCCGGCCATGCGTTTATCGGCAAGACTCAAAGAATTAAAACTACCCCAAGGAAGATTGAAAACCGGCACACCGCCTCGCCTCGATGGCCGCAGCATCAACTTTGATCTTTGTACCGAGCAACCAGGTGACGGTATGGCGGGCGGTGAGTCTGCAGACATGCCTGTATTCAGTTTCATGGGTAGGCGTGAAATGCACCCACAGCAAATGCCTTGTTGGATCACGCATACCAATGAAAAAACCCATGAGATTATTCGTGGTGGCTTCGAGCGCAGCCCCATGTTTACCGGCAAGATTGAAGGCGTTGGCCCGCGGTATTGCCCCAGCGTAGAAGACAAAATCAATAGGTTCGCTGACAAAGCCAGCCACCAGATTTTTTTAGAGCCAGAAGGCTTAACTACCCACGAATATTATCCAAACGGGATTTCAACCAGTCTTCCATTTGATGTGCAGTATGCATTGGTACGTTCAATGCGTGGATTGGAAAATGCACATATCTTGCGCCCAGGTTATGCCATTGAGTATGACTACTTTGATCCAAGAGAACTCAAAACAAGCTTTGAAACCAAATCCATTCAAGGTTTGTTTTTTGCCGGTCAGATCAATGGCACCACGGGTTATGAAGAAGCCGCGGCACAAGGTTTGTATGCAGGCATCAACGCGGCTTTGTATGGCCTAGAAAAACCTGCATGGACACCGGGCAGAGATCAAGCCTACATAGGGGTGTTGGTTGATGATTTGGTTACTCAAGGCGTTGTTGAGCCTTATCGCATGTTCACCAGTCGGGCTGAATTTAGACTTCAACTGCGCGAAGACAATGCAGACGCTCGCTTGACTGAAAAGGGTCGCGAACTCGGCTTGATCGATGATAAGCGCTGGGATGCATTTTGCCGCAAGCGAGACCTGGTTTCACGTGAAACACAGCGACTCGCTGCGACTTGGATCAATCCGAGCGTGGTTTCCGCCGCGGAGACTGAACGCGTGCTTGGGAAACCGATTGCACATGAATATAAGCTTGCGGAGTTACTGCGTCGCCCCGATGTGACTTACGAATTGCTCATGAGTCTAGAAGGCGGCCGCTATGTCAGCCAAGAAATACAAGCTTTGGATAGTGTTTCACGTGAAACAGTGATCGAGCAGATTGATATTGCAGCGAAATACGCGGGCTATATTCATCGGCAGCAAGAAGAGGTCAGCAGGGCCGCCAACTATGAAAACATGGCCTTGCCTTTATCGTTGGACTATTTGGCCATACCCGCACTAAGTATAGAAGTCAGACAAAAACTGAATAAACACAGACCCCAAACGCTGGGGCAGGCCTCGCGCATTTCTGGTGTCACGCCCGCGGCCATATCTTTGCTGTTGATACATTTACGACGCTCACGGAATGCAGGTTGGGCAACAGAAGACCCCAGAGCGATTGGTTGAATATGTCCTTGGGTGACCAATTGGCTGCGGGCCTTGAAGCTTTGGAGCTTCCATTGTCTTTGTACCAACAGAAACAATTATTGAATTACTTGGATTTGCTGATGAAATGGAACAAAGTTTATAACCTGACGTCCATCAGACAGCCTGAGCAAATGTTGACGCACCATGTGATGGATTGTTTGGCCGCGGTCGCAGAGGTGATTAAATTCGCGCCGCAAGACTGCAGATTATTGGATGTGGGCAGCGGCGGCGGACTGCCGTCAGTTGTTTTCGCCATACTTTGTCCACAATGGCAAGTGACCGCGGTTGATGCGGTGGCAAAGAAGGCGGCATTCATTGAAACTGCAGCACATACACTCAATCTCACCAATCTCAAAAGCAGGCATGCGCGTGTCGAGTCTTTGGAGGATGCGTTTGATTTGGTCGTTGCCAGGGCATTCGCCTCATTGAAAGACTTCACGGCATGGACAGATAAAGCATTAAGACCTGGCGGTACATGGGTGGCGATGAAAGGAAAATACCCCGAAGAAGAAATCGCTGCGTTACCCAGCGAACGAGAACTTGTACAAACACAAAAAATACGGGTGCCCGGTCTGGATGCGGATCGGTGCTTGATTTGGTTGAAGCGCGCGGGTTGTTGAGATCAGGTGTATCTTTGCGTGTATTCCCATCAGAGGATATAAAGCATCATAAGATGATGTAGCAAAACCAGAAAATACAAAGCTGGTCTTTGTTTCACGTGAAACAAATCACACGGTTCTGCCTGTATGGCGGTTACACTCTACTTCCCAAAACCTGGTTCAAGGCGACAGTTAATGATTGCTATTTTGGATGATCCAGCGTTTGTTGGAGCAGTGAACATATTTTTGGCTATTCCAGGCCCGTGTAATTTGGCATTACTGACTTCCACGGCGACAGGAGGTAAGCGCGGCGG
>NZ_JAVLFQ010000004.1:0-5051 GCF_046052765.1 Limnohabitans sp.
AATATGTCCAACCCTCCAAAATTGCGAGGAACTGGCATTCTTTATGCTTTGAATATATCGATTGGTTGATCTCTTGACATTCAATTCTTATTGAAACTTTCAAAACTGGTCTTGCATGACAACCAATCACCTAATTTTGAATCCAAAAATATTAAAAAAAGAGGTGTCGTAGAACAGAGCAGATGTAAAGAAGGGGGTAGGTGTCATGGATACATCATTTTCACTTCGCATTGACGCAAATGCCAGGCGGTGGGGCGGCAACCATTCACCGCAAGGTGATCGACAAGACCGTCGCCGCCAGAAATTACAGGCATTGCTTCAAGCCTTAAAGGCCGGAGAGCTGGATGCTGCGCGTTTGGCCTTCACCGCACTGATCAACTTCGACCCAAGCGTTTCATCTGACCCTTATCTGCATAAGATTGGTTCAGCGCTTCAAAGCAGTAATTTATACGCAGCTCAACACTTTGGCTTGGAATTGCAAAGTCGGGGAGGGCAGCTTCAATCAAACGCTGCAGTCAATGAAACACGGCCTATAACCAAAAAAATAGATACTCTAGGTGGGGCTGTCAGTTTGCCAAGAATTGATTTCTCTGCTTGAAAGAACTAAACCCATTTTGGGTTACATGAAAAAATAAAAGTAGATGATGATTTGCATTCTTCGCAATCCATCAGCTCTGCCGATTTGATGGCCAGAAGCGTCATAAATCCTCTCGCCGTCAATTCGGCCCATTTGAGAGCCTGAGGCGCTGTAAAGGCGTTCACCATCAATGCGACCAACCTGACTCCCAGATGAGTTGTAGACGCGTTCACCATCAATGCGACCAAGTTGTCTGCCCGATCCGTCGTAAATGTTGAAACCATCAGCTCGACCGATTTGATGTCCCGAAGCATCGTAATACCGTTCACCGTCCACTCGACCAATTTGACGACCACTGCTGTCATACATTCTTTGACTCAACGCTGATGTAGCCGTAAGTAAAAGAATCAACAAGGCAGTGATGGTTCTGCCAATCTTGAAGTTGTTAAATGGAATCATTTTTTGGGACTGCATTCGCCGCAACAAAACATATTTTGGCCAGCCAGTTTCTTAAATACGCCAAGTGCTCGTGGCTTATGGAGTCCACATTTGTAGCAACTCAAGGTCGCCATGGAGCTAGAGCCTCCAAATGGAGATCCTGCTTCCTTGGATTTATAACGAAGACCATCGGTGGCAATTTTTGTGGATTCGTCTCTTGGCATGGTTGTCATTTTAAGATACCAAAGAATTAAGCAGCATTGCTGACAGATTTCTGTCTGAAAAATGGTAATGCCTTTGATCATTGCTCTCAAATCAAGCATAGAGGATATTTGAATGCTCAAACTCATCAGCGCTACACCCAGCCCCTACGCCCGAAAGGTAAGGATTGCTCTGGCTGAGAAAAACATTCCGTTCGAATTAATCACTGAAGTTCCATGGAACCAGGGGGCGTTGACTGAGCAGTACAACCCGCTTGCTAAGCTGCCCGTGTTGATGCTTGAAGATGGCAGCAGCATCTATGACTCACGCTTTATCCTTGAGTATTTGGAATACATGTATCCCCAAACGCCACTGCTATCAAGCAAAGTGCCGCAAAGACTGATGGCAAAAAAATTGGAAGTGCTGGCAGACGGCGTATGCGATGCGGTGGTCTTGGTGTTTTTCGAACGCATGCGGGGCGAGCACGCAAGTGCAGAATGGACTGTGCGCCAAGTGCACAAGATTGAAGCTGGTGTTCGAGAGTTGGCAAGATTGATCGAGAAACGACAATTTGCGGTGGGAGACCAGTTTGGTTTGGCTGACATCGCTGTTGGTGCCGCGCTTGGTTATTTGAAAGTGCGGTTCACGGACTTTGACTGGCAGACCTTGTATCCCTCATTGGCTAGCTACTCGGCCAATCTGGAGCAGCGACCCTCTTTTCAAAGCACCCAACCTTATCCCCAGACCATCACAGATAAAGTGGTTTGAAATCGTCTTTGCCGTATTGAACAGATAAGCTGTTGAAACATTCGCATGCACCAGAAATTGACAATCACCTGTGTCGATGAAGCAAACTTCCAGTTCTTTAAATTCACAACACTTATTTCATCACGCAAGAAGACTCTGTGATTTGCCAATTGTCTTTAAGATATTTTGCGGTGTACTCACAAGATCCTGAAGTACCTTGGAATTTACCTGTACCACCTTGCATGGTGATCATTCCACGTCCACTTGAGCCAGCAGACACATCACCTTGTTTTCTCTCTGCGGTGAGGTATTGAACATCGCCATCTTTGTCAGTCAAACTGCAATTGGCCAAGACTTCAGATGAATCTTTTGAACGGAATGCACGGATGACACAGTTTTGAAGGTACTCTCCATTGAAGATGGCATTCGTACTTTCAGACGTGATAGCGATACCTTTTAAGGTTCCGATGGTGAGTTTTCCATCTCTCCAATCCATGGTTTGAAAGTCAGTTTTAATAGAAGCAATGTTCTTGTACTTGGTCTCAGCTTGGGCAAAATTGACCAATGAACAAATCATCAAAACGGCTAAGAGGACTTTGGCTGTTTTCATAACTCTCTCCAATTTAGTTATTGACACGGCAAAACTTCAAGAATCGGAGATTTCGAATTGCAAACACCCAAGACAACCATAGATTAGAGAGAGATTAAAGTCAACTTGAGAAAATACTGGATATCAAATTAATTTTCTTAAAAATTTGCTAACTCGCTAATAAATTTTGCAGTCCGCGCAGGCGTTATGTCGAAATGATTAGGCACTTGGTATTCCTAGAAGATTCAATGCACATCAAAATTAAGCATCCTGAGGGTTTTCCACTACTTAAAATAATTTGCTTGATTCTAAGAACAAGCGCAGAATGAATTTGCAGGTGTTTGATCAATTGGATCGCTCACCAGCATGGGCGAAAGCCCTTTTCTTGAAGCGTATTCCTACGCTTCGTGCAGGTGCAACAATATTCTCTTGCACTTGGCACCAGTGACTGACATCCTCCCGTGGTGACAGTCCGGCCCGATTGATTAAATTCAGTAGGGCTTTTTCATATTCTCGCCAGGCACCAACTTTCAAGTACATCAGACTTAGTGATCTACCCACTAAATTCATTAAATGGTTTCAAATGCAGACAATCAGTATTTGCCCTATGCATTTTTAAGTGATAACAATCAATACATTACATGGCGCTTCATCAACCAAGTTTGAAGAGGTTGATCTGGCCCACCAGCGTCCTAAAACACTGTCTTGATGCTTGTGGCCAATAACGATTAAATCCGCAGATACTCTGGCTGCATAACGTGATATTTCCTTTACTGAATTTCCAACCAATAAAACTCCAACGCATTTAAAGCCATCGTTTTTAATTAATTCAACGCCGTGATCTAGTTGAAGGTGACTTTTTTCAGTATCAAAAATTTGATTTTGAGGTTCAATCAAAATGCCTTCGCCAATTGGATAGAAGATCTCAGCAATTACAGATACGAGATGTATTTCTGCGTTTGCCCATAAAGCCATTTCTTTGCAGTTGATCAGTGCTTTTTGACCCTCTTGCGAACCGTCATACGCTAAAACAATTTTTTCATACATAAAAAAATCTCCTTAGGTAATGATGTCTTTCTCAAAAGCATTAAGAAGCTAAAAGAATAACTCGCTTGGGTGCAATCAAAGTCTTGCAACCCAGAAAACACATCCCTCAGACCCATATTTTTCTTTATGCTCGACTAGGGCTGGCACATGGAAAGTGTCACCTGCAAGCAAATGGCGCGTTTTGCCCTCAACAGTTAACCAAAATTCACCTTCAATGACAATGGCGTCAGCGGTGAATTCGTGGTGATGAAATTCATTTTCTGCATTCGGTTCCCATCGCCGTTCCAGAACTTCCTTGTAGCCTTGATGCAGTTTTTCTTCTGTGAAATCCTCGAAGCGTAAGTGTCTGATTTGTTCCATGACATTCCCCTTTAAGAAGAATTAATTCAGACAAAAATAACAATAACCGCGATCAAAGCAATTTGGTTAAATGTTTTTAATTAAAGCTTCAAAACCTACCTTGGACTGACAATTTACCTCAATTTCAATAGACGCGTTGGCGTTCAAAAATAAGGGTTGCAACACCATTTACTTTTAGTATACTGTACAAAAACACAGCATATAGATATGAGCGCAGTACTTCAAACCATCAGCCAAGCAGTGCATTCAGTTCCTGCAGGATTTCCTGCCGCGGCCAATGAAAGGAGCCATGAGCAGGTAAGCCTTGATAGTTACCTGGTGTCTAATCCTGCCAGTACAGTGCTCTTTCGTGTTCGCGGGGAGTCCATGACTGGTGCCGGAATCTTTGACGGTGACTTGCTGGTGGTTGATCGGTCTATAGAACCTATTCACGGGCAGGTTGTGGTGGCCGCTATCAACAATGACATGACAGTCAAGCGCTTGTACAAACGAGCGTGCGAGGTAAAGCTTCAAGCTGCTAACCCACAATTTCAAGACATCACTTTTGTAGAGTCAGATGAGATGTCAGTTTGGGGTGTGGTCACGTTTAGTCTCAGGCGCTGGAATTGAGTTCACTCCAGCCCCTTGACTGATGCCATTGACCGTGTAATATACGTGCAATAACTTGATGAAATTTGAGGGCAAAAAGTCACCCAGAGGCCCTCAGCGCGACAACTAGTTGCGTATAAAAGGAAAAAGTGCAGCTTTTAATCTGGCTTTTTTAGGTGGCTCCTCGACCTGGGCTCGAACCAGGGACCTACGGATTAACAGTAGATGAATCCGTAGTGCTTACGCTGCAAACCCTTATATATCGGGGCTTTTCAAGGGGATAGAATTTAGCCACTAAAGTCACCACTAAACTCTATCGTGCCCAATTTATCACAAAATCCCTCAAAAAAGAAGTATCAGGGGAGTGGGGCGAACCCCATAAAAGGCACGATCGAAACGATCCCCAACTACCCCTCGAAGTTAGTCATTTTTAAGGTTGAATCATCACCGTTTTATTGGTGCCGTGTTTACGTGAACGGTCGTTACACAGTCCGAAGCCTTAAA
>NZ_JAVLFQ010000005.1:0-10119 GCF_046052765.1 Limnohabitans sp.
CAGAGTGCACTCAGTTCGTATGAAAACCGTGTGTACCTCGCGCATTTAGACGACGACACATCCGTGGTCGCCAAGTTTTACCGGCCCGGGCGTTGGAGCGAAGCACAGATACGCGAGGAACACGCATTCACGGCTGAGTTAGTGGCTGAAGATATTCCGGTGGTCGGCCCATTGGTGTTGAACAGCATGAGCTTGCATGAAGCCCGCGTGGTACACGATGGTGTGGACGGGCATTTTTGGTTCAGCGTCAGCCCGCGTCGCGGTGGTCGCGCGCCCGAGTTGGACGACCCCGAGGTGTTGATGTGGATAGGCCGCTTGATGGCGCGCATGCATTTGGTCGGCGAGCGACACGCCTTCACCGTCAGGCCTGCGTTGAACCTTCACACCTTTGGCGAGCAGTCGCGCGATCAGTTGGTGTCGCAACAACAAATAGCCGAGGAAGTGCAGCAGCAATGGCAGTCCTTGTGCGATCAAGCCTTGGCGTTGGTGAAACAACAAATGCCGCCAGAGCTCAAATTGTTGCGCTTGCATGGCGACTGTCACCCTGGCAATATTTTGTGGACGCCTGAGGGCATGCCTGAACCCGGGCCGCATTTTGTCGACATGGACGATGCGCGCACAGGCCCTGCGGTGCAAGACCTGTGGATGCTGGTGCACGGCGAAACCGCAGAGCGTCGCCAGCGAATGGAAATCGTGCTCGAAGGTTACGAGAGTGTGCGCCGCTTTGACCGGCGTGAACTGCAATGCATAGAATCGCTGCGCACTTTGCGCATCATCCATTACAGCGCATGGCTGGCCGGGCGGCAAGACGACCCGGCTTTCCCTATGCACTTTCCGTGGTTCGGCACCTCAGACTATTGGCGCGGCCAGTGCGATACCTTGAGAGAGCAAATAGAGGCCATGCAATCTGACGAAGCAGTCAGTAGCTATTCGTCAGATGGTCAGTGAAGACTTAAACCAACAAAGCATTCACCCGCTTCACATACGCCGCCGGGTCATCCGGCAAACCGCCTTCGGCCAGCAACGCTTGGTCAAACAGAATATGCGCCAAGTCATGGAAATGAATTTGTCCGGCATCGCTGTCGATTTTTTTCACTAGCGCGTGCTCGGCGTTGATTTCCAAAATCGGTTTGGTGTCGGGTGCGTTTTGTCCAGCTTGTTTCAACATGCGAGCCATTTGCAAAGACACGCCGTGGTCTTTCACCACCAGACACGCCGGTGAGTCCACCAAGCGGGTGGTGATGCGAACGTCTTCGGCTTTGTCTTTCAACGCTTCTTTCAGTTTGGCCAGCAAAGGCTTCATGCTGTCGGCAGCGGCCTCAGCAGCTTTTTTCTCTTCTTCGTCTTGCAGCTTGCCCAAGTCGAACGCGCCTTTGGCCACGCTTTGCAGTGGTGTGCCGTCGAACTCGTTCAAAAAGCCCAGCGCCCATTCATCCACACGGTCAGACATCAGCAATACCTCGATGCCTTTTTTGCGGAAGACTTCGAGTTGCGGGCTGTTTTTGGCGGCAGCCAGGCTGTCGGCGGTGACGTAATAAATGGCTTCCTGCCCTTCTTTCATGCGCGTTTTGTAATCGGCAAAGCCCACATTCACGGTGTCGCTGGTGGTGCTGGCAAAACGCAGCAGTTTGGCAATCTTGTCTTTGTTGGCAAAGTCTTCGCCCAAACCTTCTTTGAGCACCGCGCCGAACTCTGCGTAAAACTTGCTGAATTTGCCCGCGTCTTTTTTGTCGTCGTCGCTGGCGTCTGCAGCCGGCACGTCGTGCTTGGCCAGGTCTTCCAACATGGACAACACACGGCGTGTGTTGCCTTCGCGAATCGCTTTGACATCACGGCTTTCTTGCAGCAATTCGCGGCTCACGTTCAACGGCAAATCGGCAGAGTCCACCACGCCTTTGACAAAGCGCAAATAGGTAGGCATCAAGGCTTCGGCATCGTCCATGATGAACACGCGTTTCACATACAGCTTGATACCGGCTTTTTTGTCGCGGTTCCACAAATCGAAAGGCGCCTTGCCCGGCAGGTACAACAGCTGTGTGTATTCGGTGCTGCCTTCCACACGGTTGTGGCTCCATGCCAGCGGTTCTTCAAAATCGTGGCTAATGGCTTTGTAGAACTCGGCGTGTTGTTCTTCGGTGATGTCTTTTTTCGGGCGGGTCCACAAAGCGCTGGCTTTGTTGACGGTTTCCCATTCGTCAGTGACCACCATTTCGCCCGGCTGGTCGTTTTCACCTTCTTTCCATTCCTCTTTGCGCATGAGAATAGGCAGGGAAATATGGTCTGAGTATTTGCCGATGATGGACTTGAGTTTCCAACTGCTCAGGTACTCGTCGGCGTCATCACGCATATGCAAAATGATGTGGGTGCCGCGTTCTTTTTGCGTGATGGTTTCCACCTCGAAGTCGCCGCTGCCGCCGCTGGTCCAGCGCACGCCTTGCTCGGCATCCAAACCGGCGCGGCGGGTTTCGACCACGATCTTGTCGGCGACGATGAAGCCGGAGTAAAAACCGACACCGAATTGACCGATCAACGCGCCTTGGTCTTTGGCGTCCGTTTGCTGGTCACCGGAGAGTTTGCTCATGAAGTCGCGGGTGCCGCTTTTGGCAATGGTGCCCAAGTGGTCAATCGCATCTTGCTCGCTCATGCCAATGCCGTTGTCGCTGATGGTCAGGGTTTTGGCGGCCTTGTCAAAAGCCACTTTGATTTCCAGCGTCGGCGCGTCTTCGTACAAGCCGGTGTTGTTCAAGGCTTCGTAACGCAGTTTGTCGCAAGCGTCGGAGGCGTTGGACACCAGTTCACGCAAAAAGATTTCTTTGTTGGAGTAAAGCGAGTGGGTGACCAAATGCAGCAGTTGGGCTACTTCGGCTTGAAAGGAATGGGTATGTTTGCTCATGGGGATAGATGGTTAAAAAGAGAAAAATGCTTGGGGTACAAATAGGGACGAATAAGCCGAAATCAAGCCTAAATAAAAGAAAAGCACTCAAAAGCGGCTGTCAACGGGTCAGTCGAAGTGTTCGTCCCGCCCCAAATAGCGCCATTGACCCACCGGCAGTTGGCCTAATTTCACCCGGCCTATCCGTACCCGTTTCAAGCCGACCACGGTCAGGCCCACCAGCTCGCACATGCGCCTGATTTGCCGCTTTTTTCCCTCACGCAGCACAAAGCGCAGTTGCTCGGGATTTTGCCAATCGACTTGTGCTGTTTTAAGGGCTTGTCCGTCCAAGGACAAACCATGGCACAACAAGGACAGTTTGTCTGCCGGAAACAGCGATTGCACATCGGTTTGCACTTCGCCGGCGGGCAGTCGACCGTATTGCACCCGCACCAAATATTCTTTCTCCACGTCGGAGTTTTCTCCAATGAGTTGGCGAGCTACACGGCCGTCTTGGGTCAATACCAGTAGTCCGACCGAATCAATATCCAAACGGCCAGCGGGCGCCAGTCCCATGCGCTGGCGCGGCGCGAACCGCACAGGCGAGCGGTCGTCCCGCCAGTGCGTGCGTGCCTCAATAAGGTTGATGGCGGGTTCGTGCCCATCCTCGGCCTGACCGCTGACATAGCCCATGGGCTTGTGCAACAAAATCGTCACTTGCTTGTCTTGCTGACCGCGCGCCAATGCATCCACCTCTATGCGGTCGAGCGGGCTCACCGGTTTGCCCAGTACCGCCGTTTCACCATTGACCTTGACCCAGCCTTTGGCAATCCATTCGTCGGCTTCACGGCGTGAGCAAATGCCGAGTTCGGCCATGCGCTTGTTCAGTCTGATGGTGGTGGAGTCGTTCATGTGAGGCTCAGTGTATGGCTTCGCAAAGCGGTCAAATTCAATATGCGTATGCCGCCATAAGTAACCTTGATCCATTGCGCGGCTTCCAAGCGCTTCAACGCAACGTTGACTCGCTGTCTTGAGAGACCGACCAAGTAACCCAATTCTTGTTGGGTGATGTTCAACAGCTCACCGACACCCGGGAACAGCACTGGGTTGACCAAGGCCGCTAAATTACGTGCGACACGCAAGTCGGGGTTATTGATGCGATCGATTTCGCGGGCGGCAATGAACTGTCCCAAGCGTTCGTTCAGCTGGTTCATGATGAAGCGATTGAAGCCAATAGATTCGGCCAGCAGCGTGTGAAAACTTTCAACCGGCAAACCAGCCACCACGCTGGCTCGCAAGGCGTTCACGTTGTAACGGTAAGGCTCGCGCTTCAAAGCTGTGCCTTCGCCGAACCAACCGCCACGCGACACACCGGTGAAGGTGAGGCTATCGCCTTTGTCGGTGTCTATGTTCATTTTCAACAAGCCGTCGACGACACCAAACCAATAAGTGGGTGCACGACCGATGCGGCAGACCGCGTCACCGGTTTGCGCGTCGCCAACAACGATGCGCGGGACGGTTTGCCCGCGTTCACTGTCGCTTAACCAGCTCAACCACGGAATGCCCGCTAACTCTTCGGCCTTCGGTTCGCGTCGTCGCTGATGCAAGGTCAGGTCTTGGGACATAGGACTGCTTGAAATTCCAAATAGGTTTCTAGGTACATTCCCTAGATTGTCGTCGGAAAGACAAAATAGCGTCAAACACGGTTCTAATATTCGCAACCCCTGTGACAAGCCCACTATGCTTGTTGTGACCATAGCCAACTGATGAACACCACTTTCCCCCGCTTACTGCAGCAACACGCCAGCCAACGCCCTGGTGACGCTGCGCTGCGTGAAAAAGAATATGGCATTTGGCAAACCCTAGACTGGGCAGGCTTGCAGGCCATGGTGGCGCGCATGTCGCATGTGTTTGCGCGGGACGGCATGCAACGGGGCGACCATGTGGTGATTGTCGGCGCCAACCGGCCCCGTTTGTCCGCCGCCATGTTGGCTGTGCAATCCTTGGGTGGAATTCCAGTACCGCTTTACCAGGATGCCGTGGCCACTGAATATATTTTTCCGATCAACAACGCAGATGTGCGATTTGCCGTGGTGGAAAACCAAGAACAAGTCGACAAGTTGCAAGAGATTCAGCCGGAGTGCCCGACACTCTCGCGTATTTACTACGACGATCCGCGCGGTTTGCGCAATTACCCCTCAACCGGTTTGTGCGGTTTAGAAACTGTTTTGAGCGATGGAGAAATGCTGGAGCGTGAACACCCCTCATTTTTCCAAGAGCATGTCAGCCGTGGCCAGGCTGACGATGTGGCTGCCATGTTTTTCACTTCCGGCACCACTGGCAACGCCAAAGGCGTGGTGCATACCCACCGCAGTTTGTTAGACCGCGCCAAAGCCGGTGCCGACTTTGACAAGTTGACCAGCCATGAAGAAGTGCTGGCGTATTTGCCACCAGCCTGGATCGGGCAAAACATCTTCAGTTATGCGCAATGGCTGTGCTGCGGTTATGTGGTGAATTGCCCCGAGTCCACTGAGACCATCACCATCGATTTGAAAGAAGTCGGACCCACTTATTACTTTGCGCCGCCGCGTGTGTTTGAAGGCTTGCTCACCCAAGTGATGATTCGCATGGAAGATGCGAGTGCCCCCAAACGCAGCATGTTCCACTACTTTATGAAGTTGGCGCGTGAGGTCGGCCCGCGCCTTATCGACGGCGAGCCCATAGGCTTGTGGAACTCGCTAAGGTATGGGCTAGGCAACATGCTGGTCTACGGGCCTTTGCGCAATAACCTTGGCTTTTCACGGGTGCGTGTGGCCTATACCGCAGGCGAAGCGATTGGCCCGGACCTCTTTAGTTTTTACCGATCCATCGGCATCAATCTCAAACAGTTGTACGGCTCCACTGAAACAGCCGTCTTCGTGTGTTTGCAACCAGACAACCAAGCGTATGCAGATACCGTCGGTGTGCCCTGCGACGGTGTTGAAATCCGCGTGGCAGACAACGGTGAAATTCTGGTCAAGTCCGCCGGTCTGCTCAAAGGCTATTACAAAAACCCCGAGGCCACGGCCGAGGTATTGAGTGCTGACGGCTGGTACAAAACCAATGATGCCGGTTTCATCGACAGCCGTGGCCATTTGAAGATCATCGACCGGGTGAAAGATGTGGGTCGCATCCAAGGCGGCGCTCATGATGGCGCTATGTTTGCCCCAAAGTATGTTGAAAACAAGCTGAAGTTTTTCCCCTTCATCAAGGAAGCCGTCGCTTACGGTGACGGGCGCGACAAAGTCTGTGTCATGCTCAATATCGATTTCGATGCCGTGGGTAATTGGGCCGAGCGGCGCAACCTCCCTTATGCGGGCTATACCGATTTGGCGCAAAAGGCCGAGGTCTACCAATTGATTTTGGAATGTGTGGAAAAAGTCAATGCAGATTTATCGGTCGACACTTTGTTGGCTGGCTCGCAAATCAGTCGCTTTTTGGTGCTGCACAAAGAACTCGACGCCGACGACGGCGAACTCACCCGCACCAACAAAGTCCGTCGTGGCTACATCGCCGACAAATACGCGGTCTTGGTCAACGCCTTGTACGAAGGCTTGTCGCAGCAATTCATTGAAACTGCCGTCAAGTTTGAGGATGGTCGCAGCGGCAGCGTCAGTGCCACCTTGAAGTTGTCGGACGCCAAGTTGTTCACGCCGGTGGAGCGTGCCGCATGAGCAAACAAATCGGCGACGTCATATTGAATGTGCAACACATTTCGCTCAGTTTTGGCGGCGTCAAAGCCCTGTCTGATATCAGCTTTGATGTGTATGAGCATGAAATCCGCGCCATCATCGGCCCCAACGGCGCGGGTAAATCATCCATGCTCAATTGCATCAACGGCGTGTACACGCCGCAGCAAGGAAAGATCACGTTTCGCGGCCAGACGTTCAGTCACATGGACAGCCACCAGGTGGCGGTCATGGGCGTGGCCCGCACGTTTCAAAACCTGGCATTGTTCAAAGGCATGAGTGTGCTGGACAACATCATGACCGGACGCAACCTGCGCATGAAATCCAACCTGTTGTGGCAAGCCATTCGACTCGGTCCGGCACAGCGCGAAGAAATCGAACACCGCAAGCGCGTGGAAGAGATCATCGACTTTTTGGAAATCCAGCCCTACCGCAAAACACCGGTCGGTCAACTGCCTTACGGTTTGCAAAAGCGGGTGGATCTGGGTCGCGCCTTGGCGCTAGAGCCGCAAGTGTTGTTGCTGGACGAACCCATGGCCGGCATGAATGTGGAAGAAAAACAAGACATGTGTCGCTTCATTTTGGATGTGAACGACGAGTTCGGCACCACCGTGGTGTTGATCGAACACGACATGGGCGTGGTGATGGATATTTCCGACCGTGTGGTGGTGCTGGATTACGGAAAGAAAATCGGCGACGGCACGCCTGACGAAGTGCGCAACAACCCCGAGGTGATCAGCGCCTACCTCGGTACTGGACATTGACTGCCATGGGATTCTTTCTTGAAACACTGCTGGGTGGGCTGATGGCGGGTATGTTGTATTCGCTGGTGGCTTTGGGTTTTGTATTGATCTTCAAAGCTTCCGGCGTGTTCAATTTCGCGCAAGGCGCGATGGTGTTGTTCGCGGCATTGGCGATGGCGCGATTTTCCGAATGGCTCAACAGCACTGGCTTGGGTAACTTATGGCTGGTCAACCTGATCGCCTTTGTCATGGCCGCTGCGGTCATGTTTTGCGTGGCCTGGGTGATCGAGCGATTGGTGTTGCGCCAATTGGTGAACCAAGAAGGCACGACCTTGCTGATGGCTACCTTGGGTATCACTTATTTTCTAGAGGGACTGGGTCAGTCCTTGTTTGGCAGTGACATCTACAAGATCGACATTGGCATGCCCAAAGAACCGGTGATGGCGTTCGAGTCCACTTTTCCAGGCGGTATTTTGATCAACCAGGAAGATTTGATTGCGGCGCTGATCGCCGCCTGTTTGGTGGCTTTGTTGTCGCTGTTTTTTCAAAAAACCAGCACTGGTCGTGCGTTGAGAGCGGTGGCGGATGACCATCAGGCGGCGCAGTCCATTGGCATACCGCTCAACCGCATTTGGGTGATTGTGTGGTGCGTGGCTGGCGTGGTGGCCTTGGTGGCCGGCATGATTTGGGGCAGCAAACTGGGCGTGCAGTTTTCATTGGCCACGGTGGCTTTGCGTGCATTGCCAGTCGTTATTTTGGGTGGACTGACGTCGGTGCCTGGCGCCATCATTGGCGGCTTGATCATCGGCGTTGGCGAGAAATTGTCAGAGGTTTACCTGGGACCTTATGTTGGCGGTGGTATCGAAATTTGGTTTGCTTATGTTTTGGCTTTGTTGTTCTTGCTCGTGCGTCCTCAGGGGCTGTTCGGAGAGAAGATCATTGACCGCGTCTGAAAGACGCATGTCGATGATCTTTCAACGCAGACTAACTTTGCGGAGCAAAGCTCAAGCGCAGCGGGTCGGCGTTAAAAGATGATTGGATTGAGGGAATGCGGTGCGTGAACTTTGCGGAGCAAAGCTCAAGCGCAGCGCGTCGGAGTTAAAAGATTGAAAGTTAAATAAGAGAAACATGTTTTACAGAGAAAACGGCCAATTCAAAACCAGCTACCAAGCGGACCAGCAGATCTTCCCGATCCTGCAAGACCGCTGGTTCATTGCTGCTTTACTGCTGCTGGCATTTGTCGCTGTGCCGTTCATCGCCTCGGATTACATGTTCAGCGCCATTCTGATTCCCTTCGTCATCATGGCCATGGCAGCCTTGGGTGTGAATATTCTGGTCGGTTACTGCGGCCAAATCTCTTTGGGCTCGGGCGCGTTCATGGCGGTCGGTGCTTACGGCGCGTACAACTTTTTTGCCCGCATTCCCGGCATGCCGTTGATTCCGACATTGATATTGGGCGGACTGTGTGCCACGGTGTTCGGTATTTTGTTCGGCTTGCCCAGTCTGCGGGTGCGTGGTTTGTACTTGGCGGTGGCCACGCTGGCCGCGCAGTTTTTTGCCGACTGGATGTTTCTGCGTGTCAAATGGTTCACCTTGGACACACCATCCGGCTCGGTGGCGGTGTCTAATTTGCAGGTGTTTGGTTTTGCGATTGACAACGACATCAGCAAGTACCTGTTTTGCCTGAGTCTGCTGTGTGTGGTGGCTTTGCTGGCCAAAAACCTGGTGCGTGGTGCCATTGGCCGCGAATGGATGGCGATTCGCGACATGGATGTCGCGGCAGCGGTTATCGGCATTCGCCCCATGTACGCCAAGCTCAGCGCCTTTGCCGTCAGCTCGTTCATCATCGGCATGGCTGGTGCTTTGTGGGCGTTTATTTACCTGGGCGCCTGGGAGCCTAGCGCCTTCTCTGTGGATCAATCTTTCCGATTGCTGTTCATGGTCATCATTGGCGGCATGGGCTCCATCATGGGCGGATTTTTGGGCGCGGCATTCATCGTGACGCTGCCAATTTTTCTCAATCAGTTTCTGCCGGTGTTTGCTGGCTGGTTCGGTTTGGTTATTTCCACCACGGTGGTGTCGCACGCTGAATTGATGATCTTTGGCGCGTTGATCGTCTGGTTTTTGATCGTCGAGCCGCACGGCTTGGCGCGTTTGTGGGCCATAGGCAAACAAAAAATGCGCGTCTGGCCTTTCCCTTATTGAGTGTGTTGAAGTCCTTTTTTGTGAGTCCAAATTGAAGGAGACGAAGATGAAAAAACCAATCTTGTTGTTATCTGCTCTGTTGTCGGCGGTTCTGATGTCGTCGGCCACACAGGTCCTGGCCCAGGCCAAGGAGCAGTTTGTTCCTGTGCTGTCTTACCGCACCGGTCCTTATGCACCCAACGGCACGCCTTGGGCCAACGGTTTTGTTGATTATTTGAAGTTGGTGAATGCCAAAGGCGGCATCAACGGCGTGAAGATCGCCTATGAAGAATGCGAAACCGGTTACGACACCGCACGCAGCGTCGAATGCTATGAGCGTTTGAAAAGCAAGAACCCCAGCTTTGTCCAAACCTTGTCAACCGGTGCGACTTTCGCCGTGACTGAAAAAGCCCCCGGCGACAAAATCCCGGTGGTCACCGTCGGCTACGGACGCAGCGAAAGCTCTGATGGCGCGGTGTTCAAGTGGAACTTCCCTATCGCCGGTACTTACTGGGTGGCGGCTGACACCATTTTGCAAGCCATTTCCAAAAAAGAAGGCGGCTGGGACAAACTCAAAGGCAAGAAAATCGCG
>NZ_JAVLFQ010000006.1:0-4702 GCF_046052765.1 Limnohabitans sp.
TGCCGGGAGACAACGTGTCGATCACGGTGAAGTTGATCCACCCGATTGCGATGGAAGAAGGTTTGCGCTTCGCGATCCGCGAAGGCGGCAAAACCGTCGGCGCCGGTGTGGTTGCCAAAATCATCGCTTAAGGAATCAGTATGTCAACCAAACAAAAAATTCGTATCCGCTTGAAAGCGTTTGACTACAAATTGATTGACCAGTCCGCGGCTGAGATCGTCGACACAGCCAAGCGCACCGGCGCCATTGTCAAAGGTCCAGTGCCTTTGCCGACACGCATGAAGCGTTTTGACATTCTGCGTTCACCGCACGTCAACAAGTCCAGCCGTGATCAGTTGGAAATCCGTACGCACCAGCGTTTGATGGATATCGTCGACCCGACGGATAAAACCGTGGATGCGCTGATGAAGTTGGATTTGCCTGCAGGCGTGGACGTTGAAATCAAATTGCAGTAAGAGGTTGCCGCCTCCATAAGGGGCGTCAATGTTGGATACAAGCCTTTTTTTGCCAACATGGAAAATTCGGCTACAATCCAAGGCTTCGCACAATTTGTGTGAAGAAATTATCAACCTTCTTTCATACACCAAACGCAGTTGCCAATTGAAGTGACAGCGGTGAAAGTTTTGGAGAAAAACATGAGTCAAAGCAATCGACTGGGATTGCTGGGCCGCAAAGTGGGCATGATGCGTCTGTTCACTGATGATGGGGACGCAGTGCCTGTCACAGTGGTAGATGTATCTGACAACCGAGTGACCCAAGTCAAAACCCAGGAAAATGACGGCTACGTTGCCTTACAGGTGACGTTCGGTACACGCAAAGCTTCGCGCGTCACCAAGCCTCAAGCAGGTCACATGGCCAAGGCCGGTGTGCTTGCAGGTGAAATCACCCAAGAATTCCGCGTCACCGCTGAAACCGCTGCGCAATACCCGGCTGGAACTTCTGTGCCTCCTTCCGCTATTTTCACCGTGGGTGAAAAAGTGGACGTGCAAGGCACTTCCATCGGCAAAGGCTTCGCCGGCACCATCAAGCGACACAACTTCCGTTCACAACGCGCGTCTCACGGTAACAGCCGTTCGCACAATGTGCCCGGTTCTATCTCCATGGCGCAAGATCCTGGTCGCGTATTCCCGGGCAAAAAAATGTCGGGCCACATGGGCGATGAAACCGTTACCACGCAAAATCTGGACGTGATTCGTATCGACGAAGCACGTCAACTGTTGCTGATCAAAGGCGCTGTGCCCGGATCCGCCGGTGGATTTGTCACGGTGCGTCACGCTATCAAAGCCAAAACCAAGGGAGCCAACTGATGCAAATCGAACTCCTGAATGACCAAGGCCAGGCGTCTGCCAAATTTGACGCGCCTGAAACGCTGTTTGGTCGTGCTTACAACGAAGACTTGGTGCACCAGATCGTGGTGGCTTACCAAGCCAATGCGCGACAAGGTACCCGCGCACAAAAAGACCGTGAACAGGTCAAGCACTCGACCAAAAAGCCCTTCAAGCAAAAAGGCACTGGCCGCGCCCGTGCCGGTATGACTTCCTCCCCCATTTGGCGTGGCGGCGGTCGTGCATTCCCGAACAGCCCAGAAGAAAACTTCACACAAAAAATCAACAAAAAAATGTACCGCGCCGGCATGGCCGCCATTTTTTCTCAGTTGGTGCGTGAAGGCCGATTGGCGGTGGTGGATTCACTCAAGATTGAAGCACCTAAAACCAAATTGCTGGCGTCCAAACTCAAGGCCATGAACCTGCAATCCGTGTTGGTCATCTCCGAAGAAGTCGATGACAACCTGTACTTCGCATCTCGCAATCTGGCCAATGTGCTGGTGGTCGAGCCGCGTTACGCAGACCCGGTTTCGTTGGTGCATTACAAAAAGGTGCTGGTTACCAAAGGCGCCATCGACAAACTCAAGGAGATGTTCGCATGAGCACCCCCAAATTTGACGAAGGCCGTTTGATGGCCGTACTCGTTGCTCCCATCGTGTCTGAAAAAGCCACCATGGTTGCTGAAAATTCCAATGCAGTCACTTTCAAAGTGCTGCAAAACGCCACCAAGCCTGAAATCAAGGCCGCTGTTGAACTGATGTTCAAGGTCGAGGTCAAAGGCGTTTCTGTGGTCAATATCAAAGGCAAAACCAAGCGCTTTGGACGCTCTGTAGGACGACGCGACAACATTCGCAAAGCCTATGTCACGCTCAAGCCTGGTCAAGAGCTGAACCTGTCTGGAGAGGTGGCTTAATCATGGCAGTCATCAAAATGAAACCCACTTCCCCCGGTCAACGGGGTGTGGTCAAAATCACGCGTGACCATTTGTTCAAAGGCCCCGGGTATGCGCCTTTGCTGGAGCCGCAATTCCAAAAGGCTGGCCGCAATAACAACGGCCACATCACGACACGCCACAAAGGCGGCGGTCACAAGCACCACTACCGTGTGGTTGATTTCCGTCGTATCAAGGATGGTATTCCAGGCAAAGTTGAGCGTATCGAGTACGACCCGAACCGCACTGCCCATATCGCCTTGATTTGCTACGCAGATGGTGAACGCACTTACATCATCGCCCCGCGCGGTTTGGAAGTCGGCGCCACCATTCACAGCGGTTCAGAAGCGCCTATCCGCGCAGGTAACACGCTGCCGATTCGCAACATTCCGGTGGGTTCAACCATTCACTGCATCGAATTGCGTCCTGGCAAAGGTGCGCAAATCGCACGTTCAGCCGGTACCTCTGCCACTTTGCTGGCACGTGAAGGCACCTATGCCCAAGTGCGTATGCGCTCAGGCGAAGTCCGCAAGATTCATATCGAATGCCGCGCCACCATCGGTGAGGTAGCCAATGAAGAACACAGCCTGCGTCAGTTGGGTAAAGCTGGCGTCAAGCGTTGGATGGGTATACGCCCGACCGTTCGCGGTGTGGCCATGAACCCTATCGACCATCCGCATGGTGGTGGTGAAGGACGTACCGGTGAAGGCCGCGCGGCAGTCGATCCTTGGGGCAATTTGACCAAGGGCTACCGCACCCGCAACAACAAGCGTACGCAGGTGATGATCGTCTCGCGCCGCAAGAAATAAGGGTTAAGACATGACACGCTCACTCAAAAAAGGCCCGTTCGTTGACCACCATTTGTTGGCCAAAACGGAAAAAGCCGTCGCTACCAAAGACAAAAAACCGATCAAAACCTGGTCGCGCCGCTCCATGATCCTGCCTGACTTCATCGGCCTGACCATTGCGGTTCACAACGGCAAGCAGCATGTGCCGGTCTATATCACCGACCAGATGGTGGGTCACAAGTTAGGCGAATTCGCGCTGACGCGGACCTTCAAAGGCCATCCGGCTGATAAAAAAGTTCAGAAGAAGTAAGGAGCAGCTATGGAAACACGTGCAGTCCTGCGAGGTGTGCGCTTATCGGTCGACAAAGGCCGTTTGGTGGCAGACTTGATTCGCGGCAAAAAAGTGGACCAGGCCCTCAACATCCTGACTTTCACCCAGAAAAAAGCAGCCGGTATTGTCAAAAAAGTGCTCGAGTCGGCCATCGCCAACGCCGAGCACAATGACGGTGCCGATATTGACGAATTGCGCGTCAAAACCATTTATGTGGAACAAGGCGCAACCCTCAAGCGATTCACCGCGCGCGCCAAAGGCCGTGGCAACAGCATCAGCAAGCCCACGTGCCATGTGTACGTGACGGTCGGTAACTGAAAGGTCTAGGAAGATATGGGACAAAAAATACACCCTACCGGTTTCCGCCTGTCGGTCAGCCGCAACTGGGCCAGCCGCTGGTACGCCAGCAACAAAGATTTTGCTGGCATGCTGGCAGAAGACATCAAAGTGCGCGAATACCTCAAGGTCAAGCTCAAAAATGCTGCCGTTTCCCGCATCTTGATTGAGCGTCCTGCCAAAAATGCACGCATCACCATTTTTTCCGCACGCCCTGGTGTGGTTATCGGTAAAAAAGGCGAGGACATTGAAAACCTCAAAAAAGAATTGGCTGCGCGTTTAGGCGTACCTGTTGCAGTCAACATCGAAGAAGTGCGTAAGCCTGAAATCGATGCGCAATTGATCGCTGACAGCATCACGCAACAGCTGGAAAAACGCATCATGTTCCGTCGTGCGATGAAACGCGCCATGCAAAACGCCATGCGTCTGGGTGCCCAAGGCATCAAGATCATGTCGGCAGGTCGTTTGAATGGCATCGAAATCGCGCGTACCGAGTGGTACCGCGAAGGCCGTGTGCCATTGCATACATTGCGTGCAGACATTGATTACGCGACCTCTGAAGCCAAGACTACCTACGGCATCATCGGTGTCAAAGTGTGGGTCTACAAAGGCGACACACTCGGACGCAATGACGCACCTGCAGCGCAGGAGCCGCGTACAGAAGAAGAACGCCGTCCCCGCGGCCCACGCCGTGATGCACGTCCAAGCGGTGACCGTCCGCCTGCACGCGGCACGCGTCGTCCTACAGGAACCAATGCCGCACCGGTTGATGGCAGCGATAAACCCGCTGACGCCACCGATGCCCCGAAAACCACCGTCAAGCGCGTTCGCAAGATCACCGCGCCCGCATCCACTGGCACGGCTGCGGACGGACAAGGAGAATAAGCATGCTGCAACCAGCGCGCCGTAAATACCGCAAGGAACAAAAAGGTCGTAACACCGGCATCGCCACCCGTGGCAATACCGTGGCGTTCGGCGACTTCGGCTTGAA
>NZ_JAVLFQ010000007.1:0-1637 GCF_046052765.1 Limnohabitans sp.
TCGCGGAAGGCTCCCGAACCAATGGTAATAACAGCTGATGGTATAACTAAACTTATTAATGCAGAGCAATTCATAAATACATTTATCCCTATAGAATTGAGGTTTGTTGGAAATAATACATTAATTAGTGATGTGCAATCTTTAAGTAGAGTATTTGCTAGAGTTGTTATATTGGTATTGTACATACTAATTGCGGTAAGTCCCGTGCAATTTTCAAAAGCAGAAACACCTATAAAATTTACAGTAGCAGGTATTATCATACTAATTAGTCCAGTGCATCCTTGAAATGCACTAGCATGAATTTGCTGTAATGTGCTTGGTAAAATAATAGATGTAAACCCTGTTCTGTCTGTAAATGCATTGCTTCCTATGGTTGTTACATTAATACCATCAATATATGGAGGTATATGATACGTGCCAGTTATCTGACCTGTTCCATCAACACCTGATATGATTTGGTTGTCTGATAGAACTGTGGCTGTGATACCATTCCGTCCTACTACAAACGGTATATCTATGCTAGCCGATAGATATGGACCCGTTGCTACTTGTGTTGCAGTTATCTTTATGGTTCCTGCACCCGTAATAGTGACCGTATTACCACTTATCGTGGCAACCTTATCATTTGATGATGTATAGGTAAATACAGCTGGACTCTCCGAGGCAGGGTCAGTTATTGTAAACGGACTATCACCATATACTTTTTGGGGAATAGTTATCGGTTGAATAGTGGGTGGTCCAACCGCGATATGTAGCGTTGCCTCTACAAAGTTTTCAAAATTATTATTGTCTGTTAATTGAGTAGCACGTATTACAGATTGCCCTACCCCCTCAATGGTTACTATATTTCCAATAATAGTTGCAACCGATATATTACCACTTGTATATACAAATTGGCCAGTGCTATTTGTAGTAGGAGTAATTATGTTAAATGGGTCATCTGTATATAATTTTGCAGGCATACTTACATTGCCAATGGTTGGAACCCGTTTGGATACACTTACATCAACATGCACAATGCCTTGCATGTAATTTGTATACACACCCTGCATTCCAGTTATTAATGTATTACCTCTACCAACAATAGTTATTGTGTTTCTATTGCTAATTGTTGCAACATCCACGTTACTACTAATATAGTTAAACACGCCAAGACTATCTGATTGTGGGTCAAATATACTAAATGCGCTATCACCATAGGTTTTATTGCTAATTATTAGATTTGCAATGGTTGTTACAATTTTAATGCTACCATTCATAATACGCACATTTGTAGGTATTCTAGTGGTAGTTCCAACTATATTTGTGCTTGTTATATTACGAAGGTCTGCTTGTAAGAAATCAGTATCTTTATTAATTGTTATATTATTTAAATATGAATTATTTAGATTAGCACCTCGTAAATTTGCACCAAGTAAACTGACATTTGTTATCGTCTGACCATGTAAATTTGCATTATTTAATAATACATTTGAACCAAGGATATATCCATTAATCACGGAATACCCCGTAGATAATAATGGTTGACCTATTATCATTCCAGATGTGATATAATCTAAGTTTGCTGTTTGTAAATTAACATTTGTTACTGTCTCTTATACACATCTGACGCTGCCGACGATCGCATAAGTGTAGAT
>NZ_JAVLFQ010000008.1:0-11774 GCF_046052765.1 Limnohabitans sp.
ACACTTCTAGCTTCGTCGGCAGCGTCAGATGTGTATAAGAGACAGGAAGCCAACGGTCAATCGGTGCCGGAGTTGCAACACCCCATCAGCCTGGTTGCCAAAGCTTACGGCTTGAAGTAGAAATTGGGGTCAGGGTAATTGGGGTCAGAATAATTGGGGTCAGTATCCAATTAATTTTTTGAATTAATTGGATACTGACCCCAATTACCCTGACCCCAATTACCCTGACCCCAATTTCTACTTCAAGCCATAAGCTTTGGCAACCAGGCTGATGGGGTGTTGCAACTCCGGCACCGATTGACCGTTGGCTTCAAAACCTTGGGCAATGTGATGACCGCCCAACGGACAGTCTGAACTGATGAAGTCAGGCTTGCTGCCGTCTTTCATGGTCGCCATGGCTTTGACCACGGGTTTACCGATTTTCATGGCGTAAGCATGCGTCGCTTTTTTCACGCCATAGGTGCCGGCATGTCCGGAACAGCGCTCCACCGTGTTGATGGTGGTGTCTGGAATCATCTTCAGCATCTCTTCGGTTTTTTTGCCGATGTTTTGTACCCTGCCATGGCAAGGTATTTGATAACTGACATTGCCCAGACTTTCGGTAAATTCGGTTTTCAACAAACCATCGCGTTTGCGAGCCATCAAATATTCGAATGGGTCCCACATGTGATCTTTGACCAGTTGGGTCTCGGCATCATCCGGATACATCAGTGGCAATTCTTGTTTGAACATCAAGGTGCAAGATGGCACAGCACTCAAAATCGCATAACCCTCACGGGCGTATTTTGCAAGTACAGGTATGTTGATTTTTTTATTTTCATCTACGGATTGCAAATCGCCCAACTCCAGTTTGGGCATGCCGCAGCATTTTTCCTTAGACACAAGTTCATAAGGAATGTCGTTGTGGTCAAGTATTTTCAACAAGTCCATACCAATGCCGGGTTCGTTGTAGTTCACATAGCAAGTCGCATAAATGACTACCTTGCCCGGCGTTTTCTCACCGTTCACCACTTTTTTAGCTTTCGCTTTGGGGGCACGCGCACGGAATTTTTTTGTCGCAAGTTCAGGCAGCCAAGCATTTTTGTCCACGCCTAAAGTGGACTCCATCACCGAACGCGCCAAACCGGTTTTATTGATGGCGTTGACCGCTTGCACTACGATGGGAATACCAGCGAACTGTCCGTGCACATCGGTAGAGGCCAGAAATTTTTCACCCGCAGAAACCTCGCCCTTTTGGAACTTGATGGCTTTGGCTCGCAACATGGTGTGCGGGAAATCCAAGTTCCATTCATGGGGCGGCACATAAGGACATTTGGTCAAATAACACAGGTCGCACAAATAGCACTGGTCCACCACTTTCCAGTAATCCTGCTTGTTGACACCATCCAACTCCATGGTCGGGCTTTCATCCACCAGATCGAACAGAGTAGGAAACGAGCCGCACAAACTGACGCACCGGCGGCACCCGTGGCAAATATCAAAAATCCGCTCCATTTCAGTGAAGCAGGCCTCTTCGTTATAAAAATCTGGGTTCAACCAATCCAACGGGTGACGTGTCGGTGCTTCGAGACTGCCTTCGCGAGCCATGTGAATGTCCTTGTGTGAGCAGGTATATCAATTAGTGGGCAGCTGTAAGGCACAGCGTATCGCCCGGCATTCAGGGAAAGGCGCTGCCTTGGGTAAAGCAACGCCCTGCGCTCAATGCTGGAACTGAATCAATCGACCAATTCAGCCAAAGCTTTGGCGTAACGGTTGGCGTGTGAACGCTCAGCCTTGGCCAGAGTTTCAAACCAGTCGGCGATTTCGTCGTGGCCTTCGTCGCGTGCGGTTTTGGCCATGCCTGGGTACATATCGGTGTACTCGTGGGTTTCACCAGCCACTGCTGCTTTGAGGTTGTCACGGGTAGCGCCAATTGGCAAACCAGTAGCGGGGTCACCGCACTGCTCTAGCCACTCAAGGTGACCGTGGGCATGACCGGTTTCGCCTTCGGCAGTCGAGCGAAACAACGCTGCCACATCGTTTTGACCTTCAATATCGGCTTTGTTTGCGAAATAGAGGTAACGGCGGTTGGCCTGTGACTCGCCTGCGAAAGCGGCCTTCAGGTTTTCTTCCGTCTTTGAGCCTTTGAGAGCTGACATTAAGAATCTCCTATGGTTGTTGAAACTGCTTTGGCGTTGCGAGCCAAAGTCAGCCTATAGGTTAACCCTTAAGAGCACCAAGTCCAATGACTTGTTTCAATGCCTTACATTGATACAGGCTATTGAGTATCAAATTTGATATGAAATCATTAATGATGCAATGGAGTGCTTTGCTATTCATTTGTAATTTTGATGACGGTTGCAGTTCTTTATCGGTAAGCATTCTGTCTTCATAGCTGGAGATGCAAACTCACCGAAGACAATTTTTGAGCTGTTCATCGTCCCTTAAACTGCATTCATTCAGAGGAAAATGCTATATGCCGGATCTGACTCATTTACCTGCCCCCGCCAAAGTTCTGCAGTTACATCATTACGCTTACCGCGCGCGAGACGCCGAAGAAACCCGACATTTTTACGAAGATATTCTTGGCTTGCCGCTTTATCACCTGATACAAAACGACCATGTTCCCAGCACGGGCGAGTACTGTCCTTACACCCATTTCTTTTTCCGCTTGCAAGATGGTTCATTTATCGCTTTTTTTGACTTGGGCGACGACACGGCGGCCCTGCCCTCGCCCAATACCCCCTCTTGGGTCAATCACATTGCTTTCAGCGTCGAAAGCATTCAAGCACTGCAAGACAGCAAGACCCGCCTGGAGGCACACGGCATAGAGGTGCTGGGCATCACTGACCACCGTATTTTTAAAAGTATTTATTTCTTCGATCCCAATGGCATTCGGTTGGAGTTGAGTGCACAGGTGGCGCCGCCGAGTCAAATGCATCAGGAAAGTTTAGATGTACGCGCTCAATTAGACGCATGGACAGCAAACAAACGTGAGCGCCTTCTTCAACGTGGCTAAATCCCGTTCTACACCCCGCTATGCTTTGCCCGAATATGCGTTTGTGGCGCCGGCAGAACTCAGCAGCAAGCACATACACACTCACCAAGTCGTCATTGTGGGAGCAGGCTTGAGTGGCTTGACGCTGGCTTGCAAACTCGCACAACTTGGCATTGCCGCCGTCTTGCTGGATGAAGACAACACTGTCGGTGTCAAAGGTGCCTTCTCGAGAGGCATTTGTTACACACAGCAGTCATTGGAAATATTTGCAAGGCTCGGTATTTATGAGCAGATTGCAGCCAAGGGTGTGGCATGGCAAGTGGGACGGACATTTGCCGGAGACGATGAAGTCTTCTCATTCGATCTGCGCGAAAGACAACAATTTTCAGCCAGTTGCCAACCGCCTTTCATCAATATCCAGCAGTTTTATGTTGAGATGTTTTTGGTCGACAAAATTCAGCAAATCAACCAGCACTCCCCACTGATTGACTTGCGCTGGTGCAACAAAGTTGTTGGTTTTTCACAAACCGATGCATCTGCGCGTCTCGACATTCAAACGCCAGCTGGACGTTATGCCATTCATGCCAATCACGTCATCGATGCAAGTGGTTCACACACACCGTTTCATGCGTGGGTAGGCGCCACCATGGACAGCAAACGCGGCGATGACCGCTGGTGTATCGCCGATGTGCGCTTCAAACATCAACCACCCACAGAGCGCCACACTTGGATAGAAGCACCATTCAACGATAACCGTGCGGTCTGGCAACACCTGATGGCAGACGATGTCTGGCGTATTGATTACCAAATGGCACCTGACGCAGACCCGCTGTACGTCAGCCGCGAAGACGTGGTGCGTGAACGCTTGGCCAAACAATTTGGTTCAGATGTGGCATGCGAGATCGTCTGGGTCGGTCCCTATGCTTACAAATCACAGTGCTTGCATCACTTACACCACGGTCGCGTATTTTTTATTGGCGATACCGCCAAAGTGGTCAGTCCGTTCGGCGCGCGTGGTGGAAATACGGGCATTGCGGATGCGGACAACTTGGCATGGAAACTTGCTGCCGTGTTAAGCGGTAAAGCCGCACCTAGATTGCTTGCCAGTTATAACCAAGAGCGGATACAAGCGGCGCAACGCAACGTTCATGTCACCAACCGCACAGCACGTTACCTGCGCGCCCCTGAGGGTATGGAAAAAACGTTTCGCAGCGCCAGCATTGGCTTGGCCAAGCACCATGCATTCGCCAAAGCGTTGATCAACACTGGACGCATGGCCGAAGCCAACCGCTATGACGTGTCCGACGTGTGTCAAGCCGATGGTGGCTTTATGGTTCAAAACGTAGCACTTCAATTTAGCTCTGACTCTACCGGTAACTTGGCAGATTTGCTGCAATGGGCCAATGGACGCTTGCTGCTGCTGGTATTTGGTGAACTCAGCCGCAAAGAGATCACGAAATTGCAGTCGATCAGCGCATTGGCTGCTGTCTATGCAGTACAGGTGGTCCATAAAAAACACGCTGATGTGCTTGAGCATGTGATGGACAAAAATAAAACATTGAGAAGCGCATGCCAGTGCGAAAAAGCACAATGGGCGTTGTTACGGCCTGATGCTTATTTGACCGCCAAAGGCAAAGTCATCAACGGACAATTGGTCAAAGCCTTGGCTACAGCTTTGGCTTTGCAGTGATATTCAGACCCCAAAGGAAACAACCATGAGCGCACATTTAAAAATTGATTTCGTCTCGGATGTGGCCTGCCCGTGGTGCGCGGTTGGCTTGGGCGCACTTGAACAAGCGCTGGATGAACTGCAAAACGAAGTTTCGGCAGACATCCACTTCCAACCTTTTGAACTCAACCCCCACATGCCGCCAGGCGGCGAAGACCTGTTCGAACATCTAGCAAACAAATACGGCTCAACCGCCGAACAACAAGCACAGATGTACCAAAACATCAAAGCGCGCGGCGCTGAAGTCGGCTTTACCTTCCACCCTACTGGGCGCGGACGCATCTTTAATACGTTTGACGCGCATCGTTTGTTGCATTGGGCTGAAATCACGGGTGGAGCAAACACGCAACGCAGACTGAAAAAAGCTTTGCTTGATGCATATCAAGGGCGCGGTGAAGTCATCGATTCACACGAGGTGCTTTTGAATGTCGTGCAAACCGAGGGATTGGATGTGGCTGAGGCCCGCGCTGTTTTGGACAGCGACACCTATGCAGACGATGTGCGTGCCAAAGAAAACTTTTATACCAGTGCGGGTATTCATTCGGTCCCTGCAGTCATCATCAATGACAAGCATTTGATCTCAGGCGGCCAGCCTGCGGCGGTGTTTGCCAATGCGTTAAGACAAATTGCAGCAGAAAACTAATCATCTTCTATAAAAAGTCAAGGCTTTGACGGGCAGCCTCTCAGATAACGTCCGTCGTTAAAATACATTTTTTTGTTCTAAATACAAACCGATTGATCCTCGGTTCAATACCCCCACCTATATGACCAGCCCCAGCGCACAACCCGGCTTAGACAGCCTGTCCAAATCTTTTGAACCCGCAGCCCTCGAGGCCCATTGGAGGCCTGAATGGGAAAAACGCGGTTATGGTGTGGCCGGTTTTCGCGGCACAGGAGCACCCGTCGCAGATCAGCCTTCGTTTGCGATTCAACTGCCGCCGCCGAATGTGACCGGTACGCTGCATATGGGTCATGCATTCAACCAGACCATCATGGACAGTCTGACACGCTACCACCGCATGTCAGGCTTTAACACTGCTTGGATACCCGGCACCGACCACGCAGGTATCGCGACACAAATCGTGGTCGAGCGCCAATTGCAAGGGCAAGGCATCAGCCGCCACGACATGGGCCCGACACCGGCCGAGGCGCGTAAAAATTTCATCAGCAAAGTCTGGGAATGGAAAGAGCAATCGGGCAACACCATCACCCAGCAAATGCGCCGCATGGGTGATAGCGTGGACTGGACCCGCGAGTACTTCACCATGGACGACAAGCTCTCGCCGGTGGTGACCGACACTTTTGTGCGTTTGTATGAACAAGGTTTGATATACAGAGGCAAGCGTTTGGTGAACTGGGACCCGGTGCTCATGAGTGCGGTGTCTGACCTCGAAGTGGAAGCCACTGAATCTGATGGCAAGATGCACTACATCTGTTATCCGTTTTCTGGCGGCCCGCAAAAGATTGACGGCGTTCTGCAAAAAGGCATGACGATCGCCACCACCCGACCTGAAACCATGATGGCTGACGGGGCGCTGGCAGTTCACCCTGAAGATGATCGATACAAACATTTGGTTGGCAAGATGGTGGATTTGCCTTTGTGCGACCGGCAAATTCCCATCATCGCAGACGATTTTGTAGACCGCGAATTCGGTTCGGGCTGCGTCAAAATCACCGGCGCACACGATTTCAACGACTACGCCTGCGCTCAGCGACATGGCCTGCCGCTGATCACTATTTTTACGCTGGACGCCAAGGTCAATGACAACGGACCTGCCGCCTACCAAGGTATGGACAGGTTTGACGCACGCAAAGCAGTCAATCGAGATTTGGAAGCCTTGGGTTTGATGCTTGAGATCAAGCCGCACAAAATGATGTTGCCAATTTGCGCCCGCACCGGCCAAATTGTTGAACCCATGTTGACCGACCAGTGGTTTGTCGCTATGAACAAAGTCAGCGACAAAGACCCGAGCGGTAAGAGCATTGCACAAAAAGCCATTGACGCGGTGCATTCTGGCGAAGTGAAGTTCGTGCCTGAAAATTGGATCAACACCTATAACCAATGGATGAACAATATCCAAGACTGGTGTATTTCGCGTCAACTATGGTGGGGCCATCAAATTCCCGCTTGGTACGATGAAGACGGCAAGGTGTATGTGGCACGCAATGAAGCCGACGCGCAAGCGCAAGCGCCGGGTAAAACACTGCGCCGTGATGAAGACGTGCTCGATACATGGTATTCGTCAGCGCTGGTGCCTTTCAGCACCATGGACTGGCTGAATGCAGGCGGGCGTGATGGGCTTGGTCGCAGCGACTTCGGCCGCGAAGCGGATGGGAGACAGGCCAAGCACGACACGGCCAATCAAGACGGACAACGCAAAGACATAGACCTGTATTTGCCAAGCAGCGTCCTCGTGACTGGTTACGACATCATCTTCTTTTGGGTCGCCCGCATGATCATGATGACCACACATTTCACCGGCCGTGTTCCCTTCAAGCATGTTTACATACATGGTCTGGTGCGTGATGCACAAGGCAAGAAAATGAGCAAGTCTGAGGGCAATGTGCTGGATCCGGTGGACTTGATTGACGGCATTGCCCTCGCACCTTTGCTGGATAAACGCAGCCAAGGTTTACGCAAGCCTGAGTCGGCACCGCAAGTACGTAAGAACACCCAAAAAGAATTTCCGGATGGTATTCCTGCTTACGGTGCTGACGCGTTGCGCTTTACCTTTGCCGCGCTGGCTTCGTTAGGCAGAAGCATCAACTTTGACAGCAAACGCTGTGAAGGCTATCGCAATTTCTGTAACAAACTCTGGAACGCTACCCGCTTTGTATTGATGAATTGTGAAGGCCAAGACTGTGGCTTGAAAGAACACACCAAAGCTGAATGCTCGCCACCTCGTACCGGCGACAACGGCGAACATATTCCTGCTGGACCTTTTTACCAATACATGAAGTTCAGTCAGGCTGACCGCTGGATCAGTTCACAGTTACAACTCACCGAAGACCAGGTGGCTAAAGCGTTTGCCGATTACCGCTTGGACAATGTGGCCAGCGCTATTTATGAATTTGTTTGGAACGAATACTGCGACTGGTACTTAGAAATCGCCAAGGTGCAAATTCAAAACGGTGACGAATCGCAACAACGCGCCACGCGCCGCACTTTGATTCGCACGCTTGAAGCCATTTTGCGTTTGGCGCACCCGATCATTCCATTCATCACCGAAGAGCTGTGGCAAAAAGTGGCGCCTGTTGCAGGCATTGGCGGTGAGTCGGTGAGCATCGCGCCTTACCCTGTGGCGCAACTGAACAAGATTGATGAGCAAGCGATTGCCAGCGTCAACCAACTCAAGGCATTGATCGAAGCCTGCCGCACGTTGCGCAGTGAAATGGGCGTGTCTCCCAGTACCAAAATGCCTTTATTTGCATTAGGTGATGCTGCGTTTGTCAGTGCAAACAACCATGTCATCAAAGCCATGGCCAAGCTGAGTGAGGTCAAAGTGTTTGAAGACGAAGCGGCATGGCAAGTTGCCGCTCAGTCTGCCCCTGTGGCCGTGGTTGGCAACATCCGCTTATGTTTGTTCATTGAAGTAGATGTGACTGCTGAAAAAGCACGTCTGTCCAAAGAAATCACGCGTCTAGAAACCGAAATCGCCAAAGCCCACGGCAAACTCGGCAATGAAGCATTTGTGGCGAAAGCACCTCCTGCAGTGATCACGCAAGAGCGTCAGCGATTGGCTGACTTTGAAGACACTTTGCAGAAAGTGAAAGACCAGTTGAAAAGGCTTGCTTAAGCTGCACGGGCAGACTGACATGGTGGGTCGGGCCGACTCGAACGTTGCCGCTTGCGGCGGTGAGAGGCGACCGAGCCCACCAGGTCAGTCACGACACCAAAGCCATTAAATCAAGTATCAACGCCGCTTGAGGACGTGAACAAATTCTTCACCCACCGTCTCTTGCGACACCAGCTCGTTGCCGGTTTGTTTGGCAAAGGCGGCAAAGTCGCGCAACGAGCCTTTATCGGTTGACACCACTTTAAGCAGTTGCCCAGTTTGCATGGGCGTCAAAGCTTTCTTGGCCTTCAATATGGGCAAAGGGCAATTCAGGCCGCGGGTATCAAGTTCAAGATCAATCTGCATGGTGTGTCTACGTTAACGCAATCAAGGGCTCAGCCATTTTTGTCATTCTGAGACGGGGTTATTCTATGTTTTGAGCCGCTCGTTCATCCCAGGTCATAAACCGAGGCTCAATGCCTTGTGTACGTAACCAGTCACCCATGGCATAGCCTGTGCCTGCCGGCCAACAAATAATATCCTTGTAATCGTAAAGCTTGTACTCGGCCAACTCGGGTGATAAACGTACTTCACCGTCGGCCACCGCATGGTAAGCAATGATGACTTGGTTCATGCGTTGAAAGTCATACACGCCGATCAACTTCAATGCAGACACTTGCAAATTAGTCTCTTCTGCAATTTCCCGCGTGATACCTTCTTGCGGTGTTTCACCTGCCTCCATGAAGCCCGTAATCAACGCAAAACGTCTGCCAGTCCAAGCCGCATTGCGAGCCAGCAATATCTGATCGCGGTATTGCACGATACCGGCGAGCACTGGCGTAGGATTGTTCCAGTGCGTCCACTGACAGACCACACAACGCATACGCGTTTTGGCGCCGCCATCTTCTTCTTGCGAAATCAATTGCAATTCGGTGGCACACATTGGGCAGTATTGAAAAGCACTCATGCGGGAAACACTCCAGTGGATAAATAACGGTCACCGCGGTCGCACACGATGAACACAATGTTCGCGTCGCACACCTGCTGAGCAATTTGCAAAGCCACCCAACACGCGCCTGCGGCAGAGACGCCTGCAAAAATACCTTCTTCTCGCGCAAGTCGACGGCACATATCTTCGGCATCGGTCTGGCTCACATAAACCAGTTCATCCACGTGGGTGGCATCGTAAATTTTGGGTAAATATTCAGGCGACCATTTGCGAATGCCTGGAATGCGCGAGCCTTCGCTGGGTTGCGCGCCGATGATGCGGATAGCCGAATTTTTTTCTTTCAAATAACGCGACACGCCGGTGATGGTGCCGGTAGTGCCCATGGCACTGACGAAATGCGTGACACGCCCGTCGGTTTGCTGCCAGATTTCAGGGCCTGTGGTTTCATAGTGAATACGCGGATTGTCTGCATTGGCAAACTGGTCCAACACCCGCCCTTTACCATCGGCTTGCATGCGGTCGGCAATGTCGCGCGCACCTTCCATGCCAGTGGTTTTGGACGTGAGTATCAACTCTGCACCAAAGGCTTTCATGGTTTGCGCACGCTCAATCGACAAGTCCTCGGGCATGATCAACACCATGCGATAGCCTTTGATGGCTGCTGCCATGGCCAGTGCAATACCGGTGTTGCCTGAGGTGGCTTCGATCAAGGTGTCGCCGGGTTTGATGTCGCCGCGTTCTTCAGCGCGTTGAATCATTGACAAGGCCGGACGGTCTTTGACCGAGCCAGCAGGGTTGTTACCCTCTAGTTTGCCCAGAATGACATTGCCACGTTTTTCATTGTCTGCAACGCCTATGCGTTGCAGGCGCGCGATTGGTGTGTTGCCGATCGCTGCTTCGATGGTGGGATAGTTCATACCCACACTGTGCCATAATTCGTATCCACCTTCTGCCGGAGTGGCGAAATTGGTAGACGCAGCAGATTCAAAATCTGCCGGTGCAAAACACCGTGCCGGTTCGATTCCGGCTTCCGGCACCACTCTTGAAAAACCAGCCCCAAAAGGGCTGGTTTTTTCTTTGCCCCTGCGGGTATTTGAGGGGTCCAGGCGCTGATGGCCTGGGTTAAAGTGCCGTCCTTCATACCTCTTTACCCATGGACGAGACCCCTTACCCCCGCTTGTTCAGCCCACAGATTTTGGCCGGGCAACGGTTGAAAAACCGCATCACCCATGCCTCCATTTCGCCCCGGTTTGGTGCCCATCAAGGCTTGCACCCGCGCTATTTGCATTACTACGTGAACCGCGCCAAAGGGGGTGCGGCCATGGTGGTGACAGATCCCATTGGCATTGCCCCGCAACATGGCCCCGAGCGTTTGTGTGCTTTCAACGACAGCATGGTGGATGACCTGCGCCGCTTGGCCGATGGGGTGCGCGCCCACGACAGCGTGTTGATCGGCCAGGTGCAAGACACGGGCCGTGGGCGCCATGTCCCTGGCCGAACTTACCAAGCCGTGGGCGCATCGGCCTTGCCCGATGACCTGAGCTACTCCATGCCCCGCGCCATGGGCGCAGACGAGATTGCGCGCTTTGTCGAGCACACGGCCCAGTCGTGTCTGCGCATGCAAGCCTGCGGCTTTGGCGGCATCGAGGTGTCGGCAGGGCACGGCCATTTGTTTCACCAGTTTTTGTCCCCCCGCTCCAACCAGCGTGACGACGCCTATGGCGGCGATGGGCCCAGGCGCTTGCGTTTTTTGGTCGAAATTTGCCAAGCCGTACGCGACCTGTGCGGGCCAGGCTTCATCATTGGCGTGAAGCTACCCGGCGACGACGGTGTGCCTGGGGGCATTGCGCAGACCCAAGCAGGCGAAATCGCCCAGGCTTTGGTGGCTGCGGTGGGTGTGGATTACCTGACCTATTGCCAGGGTTCGCACCACCGCAGTTTGGAGATGCACTTGCCCGACGACAGCTACCCGCGCCAGACCTATATGGGCTTGATCCGCGCCCTCAAGGCCTGGACGCCCACGGTACCGGTGATGGGCTTGGGTCGCATCACCGACCCGGCCGAGGCCGAGGCCATTTTGGCGCGCGGCGACGCGGACATGATTGGCCTGGGCCGCTCTTTGATCGTGGACCCCGCTTGGCCGCAAAAAGCCCAGGCCGGTCGCGCCAGCGACATCCGCTACTGCGTGTCGTGCAACTCCTGTTGGAAAACCATCAACAACAACCGCCACATGGGGTGTGACAACAACCCGCGCTTGGCCCAGGCCAATGAACTCGACGAGCGCTTGGCACCCGCTGCCCAAGCGCGCAAAGTGGCCGTGGTGGGCGCGGGCATCGCGGGGCT
>NZ_JAVLFQ010000009.1:0-1845 GCF_046052765.1 Limnohabitans sp.
TCGGCCTCGGCCAAAGTGAATCTGCTGTCGACAATGTCCGCCTGCACCGAACCTTCGATGACGTGAAACACTTGCGCCGGTGAACGCGCAGGCAATCGCAAGCTTTGCGCAGGTCGCAACATCAGCGCGTAAAAGCCCAGAATGTTTTCTGTATCAGTACCTGTCTCCGGGTTGGTATAAGTGATTTGCACTTGTTCTAAATCGGGCAAATCAGCTGCCAATGTTTGCAACGCGGCTTTGGCATCGGTCCACGCATAACGCAACATAGGGTAGGCCTTATGGCTGCGTTCAAACACATGGCTGGGCACCAAACCACCGTGCGCGTATTGTTTGTCGCCGCGACCGGGCGTGATGGTTTGCTGGTCTCCGTTCACATGGTAAGACGCTTCCATGTAATAAACCAATGGCAGGTCCAACACATCCAACCAGATCACAGGGTCTGTGCCGTCGTGGCCATGCTCGTGCCACAAGCCTGTGGGCGTGAGGATCAAATCACCCCGGCTCATGGGGCATTTCTCGCCGCCCACCGTGGTGTAAGCGCCCTCGCCTTCGACAATCATGCGCACTGCATTCGGCGTGTGTCTATGACTCGGTGCCCACTCGCCGGGCATCAGCAATTGCATGCCCAGATACATGGCTGCGCTGGCTTGCATTTTGTCCAGACCGTGACCGGGGTTGGCCAACACCAACACGCGGCGTTCGGCTTTTTCAATCGGTGTCAGCTCGCCAGCTTTCAACAACAAAGGCTTCAAAGTTTTGTAGGGCCAGTGGGTAGGCTGTGTTTGGCGCGTGGGAATTTTGGGTGGCAATACGCCTCGCAAACTCGGCCATAAAGGCACCAGATTCAGATCGCGCAAATCCTTTATGTAGTCCTTCGGTAAATCTTCTATTCGACCTAATTCGTTAGACATATCAATTCCTTGTATCACTCATCAGTCTTGCGTCATGTTGATCAGCACGCGCTTGTTTTCAATACGCACGGCATACACGCGCAGGTCTTGCGTCAAGGGTGCGCACATGGCTTTGCCGGTACACACATCAAACCGTCCCTGGTGTAAGGGACATTCGATTTCACGTCCTTCCAGAAAACCATCACTCATGCGAGCAGCGCCATGCGTGCACAGGTTGTCGGTAGCGAAAACTTCGCCTTCGACCTCGTAAAGTGCGATTTCCCGTCCGTCAACCATGACCGAGGTCACATCGGCTTCAGGCACCGCGTCCAGTGCTAGCACATCCATCCAGTTATCAGACATGGTTTGTTCCTTAAATAGGGTAAATGATGGAGTTAGCGATCATTTCACTGTCATATACACACAGGCGCGACTGAAATTTCAAACCTTCATCCGTTTTAAAAATATGATCATGGTAGTAGCCGACACTCAAAATAGTGGAGTCACCGTCGAACTTGGTGCGTATCACCGTGTAGTTAGCTTCAGCGTGTATGCGCGTTCCGTTGTGGGTGACAGACAATACCCTGGGGGTGCCCACAATATGCCGCTGGTAGTAGGGGTCGTGGTAGAGCGTTTCTTTGACGCCATACACACGGTCTTTGATCATGTCTCTGCTCTCAAGGGCCAGCAAACACAAGGGCATGCCTTGTTCAAAGTTTTCACGCGGCTGCAAACGGTAAAACGCATCCTCCAAAAAGAAGTCAGGCCATTTCTCCCACTCTGTGGAGTCACACACCATGGCGTAATCGCTGTAGAGATTTAAAAGCTCGAAATACGTGTTGAAGTCCATCATGCTCATTCCCCCATCACTTTGCGCCAGTACTTGTACATACCGCGAATCAATGTTTCTGTGACCATGTGGTCTGTGTCTTCCACCTCGTAGCCACCCATCTCC
>NZ_JAVLFQ010000010.1:0-7130 GCF_046052765.1 Limnohabitans sp.
CCGCCTCGGCCAAAGGTTGTGTCGACATAAGTGGCTTCGGCCTGGACGTCCAGCGCCTCGACCGCCTCCTTCAACATGACGGTGGTGTGTGCCCATTCAGTTGTTGCCATTCCACGTTAAATCGAAAAATCCCGCAGCACATCTGGCATATCGCCTTGCATGGCCTGGGCTTCCTGAGCGTCATAAGTGGACTTGTCCCACAGTTCAAAGTGGCTGCCCATTCCTAACAAAATCGTTTCCTTGGTGATGTGTGTAGCGGCTCGCAGTTCAGGGGAAATCAACACTCGACCCGTAGCGTCCATGTCTACATCCATGGCATTGCCCAGAAAAATACGTTTCCACCAATGTGCGGTCATGGGCAATGCGGCCACACGCTCACGGAACTTTTCCCATTCGCTGCGGGGAAACAGCATCAAACAACCGTGCGGATGTCGGGTGATGGTCAGTTGTCCGGCGGCAGTCGCGCTCAGCACATCACGGTGCCTTGTGGGCACCGACAAACGGCCTTTGACATCCAGACTCAGCGACGACGCACCTTGAAACACAGCAATACATCCCTTCAAGACAAAACAAGTTCAAAAATGCGATGAAATTCACATTTTTCCACTTATTACCACTTGTTTGCACTTTAACAGAGATTTATTGAAATACCAATCAAAATTACGGTTTTATAAATAAAATCAACGACTTAGAGCTTAAATCAAATATGAATACTTTTAAAAAAATCGATACACAATAAGCACTTAGAGTTTTATTTAAAAGTGTTTTATCAGCTTTTTAAGCAAAAAAAATGCAGACCGGTGGGGGTCTGCATGTGGGAGATAAGGCACAAGGACTGAAATTAATCGCCAAACATTTTTTGCTTGAGTTCGCGACGTTGCTGCGCTTCGAGTGACAAGGTAGCCGTGGGCCGTGCAATCAAACGACCGACCCCGATAGGTTCTCCGGTTTCATCGCAATACCCGTAGTCGCCGCTGTCGATACGGGAGATGGACTGTTCGATTTTCTTCAACAACTTGCGCTCACGGTCGCGAGTGCGCAATTCGAGAGCATGTTCTTCCTCGATGGTGGCGCGGTCTGCGGGATCAGGCACGATGACTGTATCTTCACGCAAATGCTCGGTGGTTTCACCTGCGTTGACCAGAATGTCAGTTTTGAGTTGCACCAGTTTGTGCCGAAAGAAAGCCAATTGCAAACTGTTCATGTACTCGTCATCAGGCATGGCAATCACTTCAACATCAGTGATGGTTTCGGCTGATTTGGTTTTCCAATTATGGGCTAGCTTGGGATCTTTGACGGGAACCACAGGAACCACTGCAGGCAAAGCTGGCGTGGACATAGGACCGTAGCTGGATTTGGCCGTGGTCGATGCCACGCTTTGCCCAGGAGGCGGCGGCATCATGGCCATGGCTTTGGCGGCACGTGGTGATTTTTTCGCCACTTCAGCGGCAACAGGGGTGGGCGCAGTTGACACTTTGGCAGCGGTCACTTTAGCGGGAGAGGCGGCAGATTTGCCAGGGGTTGGTTTGGTCGCACGGGTCACGGATGGGGTAGCAGTTTTTGCAGTGGTGGGTTTCTTGGCGGAAAGTGGTGTCTTGACCGGGGTCTTAGACACTTTGCCTTGTCGAACGGCTGTTGTAGTTTTGGCGACTGCTTTTTTGACAAGTACAACTTTGGGGGTTTTTGATGGCGGCGTCACTGTTTTTTTCGCGGCACCGCTCTTGGTTGAATTTTTGGCTGGCACCGGTTTTTTGGCTGGCGCCAGTTTTTTGGCTGGCGCCGGTTTTTTCAGCGGGGCTTTTTGGGCTGGCAATGCTTTTTTAGCTGGAACGGCTTTTTTGGCAACAACCTTTTTCACGGGCGCCGTTTTCTTTGCGGCTGTCTTTGCGACGGGTTTTGTTGTCACTGCTTTTTTGGCAGCCACAGGTTTTTTAGCAACGGCTTTCTTGGGCGCAGGCGCGGCTTTTTTGGCGATTGGTTTTTTTGCTGGCACTTTAGCGGTTGTTTTCAACTTGGCCTTGGCACTGGCTTTGTGTGGGGTAGATTTCACTGCTCATCTCCTGTCAGCCGGGCCCGGGAAATTCAAAGAAAACTTCCCGACTGCTGTTATTTTTTACATATTGACCAACTTCTTCTTGCAATAAGGCGTTATCACTTGCTAACCATTGGCGCGCGGATTGTACTCAGCTTACACATTGTTCTAATCCTTGCATGAAAATATCTCTGGGTAAATCGATACCAATGAATACCATTTTGCTCATTCGCTTCTCATTTTTCTCCCAAGGCTGGCCTAAATCGCTGCCCATGAGTTGGTGAACGCCCTGGAAAATCACTTTGCGCTCGGTGCCTTTCATGTGCAACACGCCTTTGTATCGCAGCATGCGTGGCCCGTAAATGTTGACAATCGCGCCCAAAAAATCTTCCAACTTGGCCGGGTCCAACGCACGCTCGGCTTTGAACACAAAGCTTTTCACGTCATCGTCGTGGTGATGGTGGTGACCATGGCCTTGACCCGACACATGGTCATGGTCGCTATGGTGGTCGTGTGCATGCGAGGGATGGTCGCAATGCTCGCCGTCATGGTGATGGTGGTCGTGGCCTTCATTCAAAAAGTCTGGATCAATTTCCAGCGTGGTGTTCAGGTTGAAGCCACGCAAATCAAACACCTTGTCAATGCCGATCTCGCCGAAATGCACGATATGCTGAGGCGCGCGCGGGTTCATATGCTTGAGACGGTGCTGTAAAGCCTCAAGTTCATCTTTGGAAACCAACTCGCTTTTGCTGATGAAAATTTGATCCGCAAAGCCGATTTGACGACGCGCTTCTTGGCGGTCATTCAGGGTTTGTGCGGCATGTTTGGCGTCCACCAAGGTCAACACCGAGTCAAGCAAAAAGCTCTCGGCGATCTCATCGTCCATGAAAAATGTTTGGGCCACAGGTCCGGGATCGGCCAAACCGGTGGTCTCGATGACGACGCGGTCAAAGTCGAGTTCACCTTTGCGTTTTTTCTCGGCCAGCTCCTGCAAGGTCGTGCGCAAGTCTTCGCGTATGGTGCAACACACACAGCCGTTGCTCATTTGCACAATATGTTCTTTGGTGTCAGACACCAAAATATCGTTGTCTATGTTTTCTTCGCCAAATTCGTTTTCAATGATGGCAATTTTGTGGCCATGGTCTTCGCTGAGCACGCGTTTGAGCAAAGTGGTTTTGCCGGCGCCTAAAAAACCGGTCAATACAGTAGCGGGGATCAACATGAGACATCAACCTTCATCAAAACAAACCTCAAAAGTGGGGGCAGTGTAGCCATGATTCAAGACAGTGGCTTACTTCTTCATCAGAATTAGGCCTTTTAAATATTCGCCTTCCGGGAAATTCACCGTCATCGGGTGGTCGGGTGCGGCCTGGACACGCTCCAGAATGTAAGCGTCTACACCTGCATCAGTCCCTGCAGATGCGACGATTTTGTGAAAAAGTTCTGGGGGAATTCCGCCCGAACAACTGTATGTAAACAATACACCACCTGGCGCCAGCAGTTTGAAAGCCCAGCGGTTGATGTCTTTGTATGCACGCGCCGCGCGGTCTGCATGGGCAGCACTGGGTGCAAACTTGGGCGGATCGAGCACGATGCCATCAAACTGCTTGCCCTCTTTGTGCAAACTGCGCAAACTGGCGTTGACATCCGCATCCATGAACACCTGACGTTCAGCATCAAAGCCGTTGCGGCTCACATTGGCTTGCGCTTTGGCAATCGCTGGAGCGGATGAATCAATCGACGTGACTTGCGCACCATCGCTCAATGCACCGCTTTGCCGCATGCCGCTCAAAGCCGCCACACTGAAGCCACCGGTATAGCAATAGCAGTTCAATACTTGACGCAGATTCAAACGTTGTGCGTACTCGGCAAACTTCAAACGGCTGTCGCGCTGATCCAAATAAAAACCTGTTTTATGTCCTTCAACGATATCCAGCGCCAGCGACCACTGGTGCTCTTGAATCACGATTTGCGTGTCGTCGTTGCTACCGTCGGCGCGATACAGCCAACCAGTGACGGGGCCCAAACCTTCCAACGCACGCACACCCGAATCGGAGCGCTCAAACACACGTTTGGCACCAGTGTGCAACACCAGCGCTTTGACAATCTCGGCTTTGAATCGCTCCGTACCAGCTGATAAAAATTGCGCCACCAGCGTGTCGTCATAGCTGTCCACAATCAGGCCTGGCAATCCATCTGCTTCGCCGTGAATCAGTCGCACGCCATTGCTCGGCACTTGCAAACGCGCGCGCATGGCGACAGCCGCCGCCACTTGTTTTTCAAAGAAGGCTGCGTCTATTCTTTCCTCGCTTTGAAAACTCCAGATGCGGGCACGTATGCGCGAGGTCGGGCTGAATGCGGCCCAGCCTAAAAACTGACCGGTTTGTGATTCAACCCGCACGGTTTCGCCAGGGTCGCCGCCGCCTTTGGCAATAGCGCTGTCAAACACCCAGGGGTGATAGCGCAAAGCAGAACGTTCTTTGCCAGCTTTGAGTTGTATGGTTTTCATGGGGTTTTTCGTCGTGCTCGCGGGTGCGCCGCGTCATAGGCTTTGGCCAGGTGCTGGTAATCGAGTCGGGTGTAAATCTGAGTCGTGCTGATGTTGGCGTGACCCAGCATTTCCTGCACGGCCCGTAAATCGCCGCTGGACTGCAACACGTGGCTGGCGAATGAATGCCGCAACATGTGCGGATGCACGGGAGTGCTGATACCGGCTTGCAAACCCCTTGCACGCAAGCGCTGCCAGATGGCCTGCGAAGTCAAACGGGTGCCGCGTATGCCGACAAACAAAGCGGTCTGAGACTTGGCGTGGTCGGGCAACTGCTGGGCACGCACACTGATCCAATATTGCACAGCTGCAAGGGCTTGGCTACCCACCGGCACGTTGCGTCGTTTTTCACCTTTGCCCAGCACATGGGCTTCAGCACTGTCGGTGTCTATCCAACCGCGTGCCGTGCTGCTGGCCTGCACATCCAGACCGGTGAGTTCGGCGACGCGCAAACCGCTGCTGTAGAGCAACTCCACCATCGCGATATCACGCGCCTGCAACCACGGGTCTTGCTCTTCGTTATGGTGCGAGGCCAGTTGCACCGCATCATCCACATTCAATGCCTTGGGCAAATGCTTGGCCGCTTTGGGAGCGCGCATGCCGGCGAGTGGATTGCTGCTGACCAGACCTTCGCGCCCGAGCCAGGCATAAAAACCGCGCCAACCTGAAGTGATCAATGCAATGCCGCGCGGTGTGCGACCACTGCTGTGCATGTGCGCCATCCAACGCCGCATGTGGTGGGCTTGCACCTCAGTTAACGCCACTTTGTCTTTGTTGGCCAAGGTTTGTAAGCGTTGCAAATCGCCGGTATACAAAGCCACGGTGCGTGCGGCCAGGCGCTTTTCAAACTGCGCATGCGCCAGATAGCGTTGCACAAGTTCAGCGTCTTCAGACATTGGCTGTGCGTGAACCGTTCATTGCAAACGCGTGAGCGCTGCGGCGGCCAGCTCAGCAATGCGGCTCAATACATCGGTGCCCATGGACGGGTGAAACCGCTGCGGGTCAGGAGAAGCCAACACCAGCAAACCCATACAGTCGCCTGTGCTTGCGTTGTCTGCAGCATCGGTCCAAGGTGTGGCGTTGTTACGCAAGGGAAGCAATGCCACCGACTGCGCTTCGTGAGGATGTGCCAGCCATTGCACGGCTTCAAAATCGTTGTTGGCGCCGCAATAAGGTGCGCTCAAACCTTGCGTAAAGCTTTTCACATCTTCACTGATGTTTTGTGCAAAAGCTTTTTTCTGAAATTTGTCAGCGACTTTCCAGACACGCAAAGCCACCTGCGGCACCATGAAGTGATGCTGAATTTCAGTGACGATGGCTTGGGGCAAATCGGCCGGTTGTTGAAGAATCAACAAACTTTGCGCCCAGCGATGTAAACGATCGGCCAGCACCGCGTTGTCGCTGCCATTGCGAATCATCTCCATCATGCGTTGTTCCAGTGCACGGATTTTTTCGCGCAGCATGTCAGCTTGGCGCTCCTGAAGACTGACGGCACGCTGCCCGTGTGGATTGACGATACGCACTGTGGAGAGCAATTGCGCATGGCGATCAAAAAAGTCAGGTGTATTCACCAAAAAATTGGCGATGTCGTCTTCGGTGATCGGGTTGATCGGGTTGTTCATTGGTTAATCTCCATCTCGCCATGAAATACGGTGGTTGCAGGACCGGTCATGTAAACCGCATGCCCCGCGCCCTGCCATTCAATCGTCAAATTGCCGCCATGTGTTTGCACTGACACTTCACTGTCAAGTAAGCCTTGACGAATGCCTGCCACCACAGCCGCACAAGCCCCGGTGCCACAAGCCAAGGTTTCACCCGCGCCGCGCTCGAACACACGCAACTTGATGTGCGAGCGCGACACCACTTGCATAAAACCGGCATTCACACGGTTGGGAAACGCAAGATGGTGTTCAATCAATGGGCCTTGATGAGAGACTGGCGCCTGTTCGACATCAGGCACGGTCATGACCGCGTGCGGATTGCCCATGGAGACAACGGCCACATCAGCGTGCTGTTGGCCCAGCGTCAATCGCCATAACAAGTTTTGTTCATTCACCGGCATTGCGTGAACGGGATTGAAAGGAATACGCGGCAAGTCCAGTACAGGCTCACCCATATCCACCTGAACTTGCCCATCAGGCAATTCGTTCAATGTGATGATGCCACCGTGCACTTTGACCCGCACTGTGTGTTTTGGTGTTAGACCTTGTTCACGCACAAAGCGCACAAAACAGCGTGAGCCGTTGCCACATTGTTCAACCTCGCCGCCGTCAGCGTTGTGTATCACGTACTCAAAATCCACATCCGGTGTAGGTGCGGCCCGCACGCTCAGTATTTGATCGGCACCAATACCGAAATGTCGGTCGGCCAAGAAACGGTAATCGGCAACAGTCAGCCCAAGCAAGCCTTGTGTTTCGTCGAGCACAATGAAATCATTGCCCGCGCCTTGCATTTTGGTAAATCGGATACGCATACGCCGATTATCATGCCTGACCCACTACCTGTCTCTTATACACATCTGACGCTGCCGACGATCTTACGCGTGTAGAT
>NZ_JAVLFQ010000011.1:0-4773 GCF_046052765.1 Limnohabitans sp.
TGACGCGGGTCGGTGCAGATAACCCGCACCACGCCCTTGCGGCGGATGATCTTGCAGTTGCGGCAAATTGTTTTGACCGAAGCCGAAACTTTCATTTCATTCTCCTAAAAACCCGGAACACGCACCCTGCGCATCCCAACAAACTCTTTCATTCAACGCCTTATTTGGCGCGGAACACAATTCTTGCCCTGGTTAAATCGTAGGGCGTCAACTCCACTGTCACTTTGTCTCCTGGCAGGATACGGATGTAGTGCATCCGCATCTTGCCGGAGATATGGCCAAGCACCACATGTCCATTTTCCAGTTTGACCCGGAAAGTTGCATTGGGCAGGTTTTCAACCACCTCTCCCTGCATTTGGATGACGTCGTCCTTCGCCATGCGCCCAATCAGCCACCTGGAGCCATCTTGAAGTTGGCCTTTTTGAGCAATGATTCATACTGCTGACTCATGAGGTAGTTTTGCACTTGGGCCATGAAGTCCATGGTGACCACCACAATAATCAACAGTGAGGTGCCGCCAAAATAAAACGGCACGTTGTACTTGAGGATCAGAAACTCTGGCACCAGACACACAAACGTGATGTAAATGGCACCTGCAAGCGTCAATCGAAGCAAAATTTTGTCAATGAATTTGGCGGTCTGGTCGCCCGGACGAATACCCGGAATGAAGCCACCGCTTTTCTTCAAGTTGTCTGCGGTTTCGCGGCTGTTGAACACCAGCGCTGTGTAGAAAAAGCAGAAAAAGATAATGGCAACGGCATACAACATCACATACAGCGGTTGACCAGGAGACAAAGCCGCAGAAATGTCTTTCAGCCAATTGAGGCTAGAACCTGCGCTGAACCAACTGACGATGGTTGAAGGCAACAAAATAATAGATGAAGCAAAAATGGGCGGGATGACACCAGACATGTTCAGCTTGAGCGGTAAATGCGAAGACTGTCCGCCATACACCTTGTTACCCACTTGCCGTCTGGCGTAATTAACCAAAATCTTTCGCTGACCGCGCTCGACAAACACCACAAAATAAGTGATACCAGCCACCAACACCACAATCAATAAAGCCACAATGATGCTCATGGCGCCTGTGCGCACCAACTCCAGCAAGCCGCCGATGGACTTGGGCAAGCCAGCGGCTATGCCAGCAAAAATGATGATAGAAATGCCGTTGCCTAAACCACGCTCGGTGATTTGTTCGCCCAGCCACATCAAAAACATGGTGCCAGCCGTCAGTGAGACCATGGCAGTGATACGAAAACCCATGCCAGGTGCGTTGACCAAACCAGCGGATGATTCAAGCGCGACAGCGATACCGAGTGACTGGAACAAAGCCAAGCCGAGGGTGGCGTAACGCGTGTACTGGGTGATTTTGCGACGGCCGGCTTCGCCTTCCTTTTTCAGTGCTTCCATGCTGGGAACCACATAAGACATCAACTGCATGATGATGGATGCAGAGATGTAAGGCATGATGCCGAGCGCAAAAATACTGAAGCGTGACAAAGCACCGCCAGAGAACATATTGAACAGGCTGAGAATGCCGCCCTGTTGTCCTTTGAAGAGCTGTTGCAATTGGTTCGGGTCGATACCCGGCACAGGAATATGTGTGCCAATGCGGTAAACAACCAAAGCGAGCAGCAAAAAGACGAGCCGGCGACGCAGGTCGCCGTACTTGTCTGTTTTTGCTGAGCTTGAGCCGGTTGCCAATTGCTTCTTCCTCGTCTGTTAAGCGATAGAGCCGCCAGCGGCTTCGATGGCAGACTTGGCAGCAGCTGTTGCACCAATGCCGTTCAATTTCACAGCACGGGTGATTTCACCTGTCTTGATGACTTTGACCACTTTGGCCATCTGACTGATCAGACCGGCCGTTTTCAATGTCAACATATCAATATCAGTTGCTTGCAATGTTTGCAAAGCTGCCAATGTGACTTCTTCGTTGTACCGCAGTGTGCGTGACTTGAAGCCGCGCTTGGGCAAACGGCGTTGTAAAGGCATTTGACCGCCTTCAAAACCCACTTTGTGGTAACCGCCTGAACGTGACTTTTGACCTTTGTGACCGCGGCCGGCAGTTTTGCCAAGGCCTGAGCCAATACCGCGACCTACGCGGCGGCGGTTTTTGCGTGAGCCGTCTGCGGGCTTGATTTCATTGAGTTGCATGGCTGTGGCCTTTAGAGAACTTTGACCAAATAGCTGATCTTGTTGATCATGCCGCGCACTGCAGGTGTGTCCTGCAATTCACTGGTGCTGCCGATTTTGCGCAAGCCCAAACCGCGCACTGTGGCACGGTGAGATTCTTTGGTGCCTATGGGACTGCGCACCAATTGCACTTTGACGGTTGAAGTAGATGTGGACATGTCGCTGCTCCCGGATTAGACGAAGAGATCTTCGACGCTCTTGCCACGTTTAGCCGCCACTTCGGAGGCTGTCGTGGATTTGGTCAACGCATCCAACGTGGCACGAACCATGTTGTAAGGGTTGGATGAACCATGGCTTTTGGCCACGATGTCGGTGATGCCCATGACTTCGAACACAGCTCGCATGGGGCCACCAGCAATGATGCCGGTTCCCTTGGGAGCTGGCGCCATTTGTACATTGGCTGCACCATGGTGGCCAGTGACATTATGGTGAATCGTGCCATTTTTCAGTGACACTTTGTGCATGTTGCGGCGGGCCTCTTCCATGGCCTTTTGCACGGCAGCTGGCACTTCCTTGGATTTGCCTTTGCCCATACCAACGCGACCGTCGCCATCGCCAACCACTGTGAGTGCAGCGAAGCCGAGAATACGACCACCCTTGACCACTTTGGTGACGCGGTTGACCGCGATCATTTTTTCCTTCAGACCGTCGTCACGACTGTCGTCTTGCATTTTTGCTTGAACTTTTGCCATGTTGTGTATCCGTATCGGTTAGAACTGCAAGCCAGCAGCACGTGCGGCATCTGCCAATGTTTTGACGCGACCGTGGTAGGCAAAGCCTGCACGATCGAAAGCGACTTTTTCCACGCCTGCAGCCTTGGCTTTTTCAGCGATACGCTTGCCAATGACTTCCGCTGCCGACTGATTTCCACCCTTGCCGATAGCGCCCAGTGCTTGACGCACCTCGGATTCGGCAGTAGAGGCCGTTGCAATCACTTTGGTGCCATCGCCAGAAATGACGCTGGCGTAAATGTGTAAGTTGGTGCGGTTCACCGTCAGGCGTGCTACGCCTTGCGTGGCAATACGGATACGGGTTTGACGTGAACGGCGCAGTCGCTGCTGTTTTTTGCTTAGCATGTTGCAGCTCCTTATTTCTTCTTGGTCTCTTTGATCGTGATCTTTTCGTCCGAATAACGGATGCCTTTGCCTTTGTAAGGCTCAGGTGGACGAACAGCGCGAATTTCAGCGGCGATTTGACCGACACGTTGGCGGTCTGCGCCTTTGATGATGACCTCGGTGGGTGTAGGTGTTTCTACCTTGATACCAGAGGGCATATCAATATTGACTGGGTGTGAGTAACCGACAGCCAGGTTTAACTTGGCGCCTTGTGCAGCGGCCTTGTAGCCCACGCCAACCAAGTTGAGTTTTTTCTCGAACCCTTTGGTGACACCGACCACCATGTTGTTGACCAACTGGCGCAAAGTTCCGCTCATGGCGTTGGCTTCACGGCTTTCATTGGCTGGCTCAAACGTGAGTGTGTCAGCTTGGCGCACAACTTTGACCAAGGCATTGTTGGCGATAGACAGTTGACCACCTGCGCCTTTGACGCTGATGTGTTGTTCGTTCATGGTCACGTCCACTCCTGCGGGAACGGTGACGGGCATTTTGGCAACGCGGGACATGTATGTTTCTCCCTTAAGCCACGTAACAAAGAACTTCGCCGCCCACGCCAGTGGCGCGTGCTTTGCGATCGGTCATCACGCCTTTGGGGGTGGTGACAATCGCCACGCCCAATCCGTTCATGACCTGCGGAATGGCGTTATGCCCTTTGTACACACGCAAACCAGGACGTGATACGCGCTCAATGCGCTCAATCACGGGGCGGCCTGCGTAGTACTTCAGGGAAATTTCCAATTCGGATTTGCCTGCGTCGGTTTTGACGTGAAAGCCGTCGATGTAGCCCTCTTCCTTCAACACCTGGACGATGGCAATTTTGACCTTGGATGATGGCACCGACACTGTCGGCTTGGCCACCATTTGCGCGTTACGAATACGCGTCAACAGGTCGGCAATGGGATCACTCATGCTCATATTGAATTTCTCCTGCCTGCTTACCAGCTGGCTTTGGTGATGCCGGGAATATTGCCAGCGAAGGCCATTTCACGGATCTTGGCACGACCCAAACCAAATTGGCGGAAGGTGCCACGAGGGCGACCGGTGATGGCGCAGCGGTTGCGCTGACGAGTGGGATTGGCATTGCGGGGCAACTTTTGCAATTCCAAACGAGCAGCCGCACGCTCTTCATCCGTGCGCTTGAAGTCGGTTGAAATTGCTTTCAGTTCCGCATGTTTTTTCGCGTACTTGGCGACCAGTTTGTCACGCTTGAGCTCACGCTCGATCAAAGCTACTTTAGCCACAGGGCACCTCAGTTCTTGAACGGGAAACGGAAAGCGGCGAGCAGTGCTTTGCACTCATCGTCAGTCTTGGCCGTGGTGGTGATACTGATGTTAAGACCGCGCAGGGCATCAACCTTGTCATACTCGATCTCGGGAAAAATGATTTGCTCTTTCACGCCGATGTTGTAGTTGCCGCGACCGTCAAACGCCCGGCCGGAAATACCGCGAAAGTCACGCACACGGGG
>NZ_JAVLFQ010000012.1:0-4462 GCF_046052765.1 Limnohabitans sp.
TGTGAACTGCTTAAAGAGGTCGAGTAATGATTTCATGAACGCTCCAACTCAATATCAATGCCCAATGAACGGATTTCTTTGACCAGCACGTTGAACGATTCGGGCATGCCCGCTTCGATCGCGTGCTCGCCCTTGACGATGCTTTCGTATACCTTGGTGCGGCCTTGCACGTCGTCGGACTTGACGGTGAGCATTTCCTGCAAGGTGTAAGAAGCGCCATAGGCTTCGAGCGCCCAGACCTCCATTTCGCCGAACCGCTGGCCACCAAACTGCGCCTTACCACCCAGCGGTTGCTGCGTGACCAAGCTGTAGGGGCCCGTGGAACGCGCATGCATCTTGTCATCAACCAAGTGGTGTAATTTCAATACATGCATGTAGCCAACAGTGGTGGGACGGTCGAATGCGTCTCCGGTACGGCCGTCAAACAAATGGGCTTGTGTACGAGCGCTGGTCAAACCCTTGGCTTGCACCACGTCTTCAGGATAAGCCAGTTTCAACATGGTGCGGATGTCTTCCTCGGAAGCACCGTCAAATACTGGCGTTGCAAACGGCACACCCATCGACAGGTTGTGTGCCATTTCCTTGACATCTTTATCCGCGATTTTGGCCAGGTCTTCTTTGTGTCCTGTGGTGTTGTACAAAGTTTCCAGAAAACCACGAATCTCTGCGGCTTTGGATTCTTGTTGCAACATGTGTCCCAGTTGTTCGCCAATGCCTTTGGCAGCCCAGCCCAAATGCACTTCCAACACCTGCCCCACGTTCATGCGTGAGGGCACACCCAACGGGTTGAGCACGATATCAACCGGTGTTCCATCCGCCATGTAAGGCATGTCTTCGACAGGCACGATCTTGGAGACCACGCCTTTGTTGCCATGACGGCCAGCCATTTTGTCGCCAGGTTGCAAGCGACGCTTGACCGCCAAATACACTTTGACCATTTTCAACACGCCAGCAGGCAACTCGTCGCCTTGTGTCAATTTCTTGCGCTTTTCTTCAAAAGCCAGGTCAAAGCTGTGACGGGTTTGGGCCAATGCATTTTTGATGGACTCCAACTGAGAAGCCACATCTTCATCTGCAGGTCGAATATCAAACCAATGGAAACGATCGACGGCTGTCAGGTAGTCATTGTCGATTTTGCTGCCTTTGGGCAGTTTGTTTGGTCCACCGTTGGCCACTTTGCCCAGCAACAATTTGTGGATACGGTCGAATGCATCGGCCTCCACAATACGCAACTGGTCATTCAAATCGAGACGAAAGCGCTTGAGTTCATCGTCAATGATTTGCTGTGCGCGCTTGTCACGCACAATCCCTTCGCGGGTGAACACCTGCACATCGATGACCGTGCCTTGTGAACCTTGATCGACACGAAGTGAGGTGTCTTTCACATCGGAGGCTTTTTCACCAAAGATGGCACGCAGCAGTTTTTCTTCTGGTGTCAACGTGGTCTCACCTTTGGGTGTGACCTTGCCTACCAACACATCACCGGGCTGTACTTCAGCGCCCACAAAAATGATGCCGGACTCGTCCAAACGGTTGAGTTGTTGTTCGGCCAAGTTGGGAATGTCCCGTGTGATTTCTTCTGCGCCCAGCTTGGTGTCACGCGCCATCACCACCAACTCTTCAATGTGAATGGAGGTGTAACGGTCTTCGGCGACGACACGCTCGGAAATGAGAATCGAGTCTTCGAAGTTGTAACCGTTCCAAGGCATGAATGCGACCAACATGTTCTGACCTAAAGCCAGTTCACCCAGGTCGGTAGATGCACCGTCAGCTATCACGTCACCCTTGGCCAACTTGTCGCCGCGCTTGACGATGGGACGCTGATGGATGTTGGTGTTCTGGTTAGAACGCTGGTATTTGATCAGGTTATAAATATCGACACCGACTTCACCGGCTTGTGTTTCAGAGTCATTCACACGCACCACGATGCGGGTGGCATCAATGTAATCAACCACACCACCACGCAAAGCCGTCACCACAGTGCCCGAGTCAATCGCGGCGACGCGTTCGATGCCGGTACCGACAAAGGCTTTTTCAGGGCGCAGCACAGGCACGGCCTGGCGCTGCATGTTGGCACCCATCAAGGCGCGGTTCGCATCATCGTGCTCCAAAAACGGCACAAGAGACGCCGCTACTGACACGATTTGGGCTGGCGACACGTCCATGTACTGCACGCGTTCTTTGCCGCACAAAATAGATTCGCCTTTTTCACGGGCAGACACCAAGTCGCCGGTCAAACGGTCTTCTTTGTCTAGCGTGGCATTCGCCTGTGCAATCACGTACTTGGCTTCTTCGATGGCAGACAAATAATCGATTTCACGTGTCACTTGACCATCATGCACGCGACGGTATGGGGTTTCAATGAATCCATACTCGTTCAATCTCGCATACAAGGACAAAGAGTTGATCAAACCGATGTTCGGGCCTTCGGGTGTTTCAATAGGACATACCCGGCCATAGTGTGTGACGTGCACGTCGCGCACTTCAAAACCGGCACGCTCGCGTGTCAAACCGCCTGGGCCAAGGGCCGACACACGGCGCTTGTGGGTGATTTCTGACAAGGGATTGGTCTGGTCCATGAACTGCGACAACTGTGACGCGCCAAAAAACTCTTTGAGTGCAGCAGAAATCGGCTTGGAGTTGATCAAGTCATGGGGCATCAATGGCTCTTGTTCGGCCTGACCCAAACGTTCCTTGACGGCTTTTTCAATCCGCGCCAAACCAGTGCGATACTGGTTTTCAGCGAGTTCGCCCACACAACGCACACGGCGGTTGCCCAAGTGATCGATGTCATCTACCTCACCACGGCCATTGCGCAAGTCAACCAAAATTTTGACCACAGCCAGGATGTCTTCGTTGTTCAACACCATGGGGCCGGTGGATTCGTCACGCCCAACGCGGGCGTTGAACTTCATGCGCCCGACACGCGATAAATCGTAGGTATCGGGGTTGTAGAACAAGCGCTGGAACAAGGCTTGCACCGCGTCTTCAGTGGGCGGTTCGCCAGGTCGCATCATGCGGTAGATGGCGACACGCGCAGCAAACTCATCAGCGGTTTCATCGATACGCAAGGTTTGTGAAATGTAAGTGCCTTGGTCGAGTTCGTTGGTGTAGATGCATTGCAAATCATGCACACCACTTGAGCGTAGTTTCTTTAACAACACTTCGGTCAACTCGTCGTTGGCCTTGGCAATGATTTCACCAGTTTCTTCGTCCACAATATTGCGGGCGATCACACGGCCAATGAGGAAGTCTTCTGGCACGCTGATATGACTGGTACCCGATTGGTCCAAATCGCGGGTGTGGCGTGCTGTGATGCGTTTGTCTTTGGCAACCACCACGTTACCGATTTTGTCGGTAATGTCAAAACGAGCGACTTCGCCACGCAAACGTTCAGCCACAAATTCCATTTGTGCGCCGCTGTCCATCAAACGGAAATTGTCATTGACGAAAAAGTTAGCCAAAATGGCTTCGGGCGTCAAGCCAATGGCTTTGAGCAAAATCGTGACCGGCATTTTGCGACGGCGGTCGACGCGGAAATACAAAATATCCTTGGGATCGAATTCATAGTCGAGCCATGAACCACGGTAGGGAATGATGCGAGCAGAAAACAGCAGCTTGCCTGAGCTGTGAGTTTTGCCCTTGTCGTGCTCGAAAAAGACACCAGGTGAACGGTGCAACTGTGACACGATGACGCGTTCGGTGCCGTTGATGATGAACGAACCTTTGTCGGTCATCAATGGCACTTCGCCCATGTAAACCTCTTGCTCTTTGACTTCCTTGACCACTTTGGATTGCGGCGTTGAAGAATCACGGTCATAAATAATCAGTTGCACACGAGCACGCACGGCTGACGAGAAAGTCAAACCCCGCGTCTGACATTCGCGCACATCAAACGCTGGTTTGGCCAGGTTGTACTCGAGGTATTTCATCTCGACAAAACCGTTGTGCGAAACGATAGGGAAAGCCGCATCAAATGCCGCCTGCAAACCTTCGTTGGTGCGTTTTTTGGGAGGGACATCTGCCTGCAAAAAAGCGGTATACGCGTCTTTTTGCATTTGAAGCAGGTAAGGAATTTCCAGCACGCTGTCGCGGCTGCCGAAACTTTTGCGGATGCGCTTGCGTTCGGTAAATGTGTAGGCCATGAGTTCTCCGGACTTGATTCACTCGGCGACTGGGGTCGCACAGTTTGCTCTGGGCAAGTGTGCGTCGTGCTTGGCCCGCTGGCCACTACCAGCGTTGGCGGACGGTTGCGCATTGCACACAACCCGAACCAAGGTTCTTCTGCAGTCAGCTCAGAAGACACTCGACAACCGGTACGAACCAGCTGTCGGGTGCGCTCTGAGAGCGCCAAAGGCTGGGGACCCCTTGTGAGGGCATCCAGCCTTTGTTTTCCCGATTACTTGAGCTCGACCTTGGCGCCAGCTTCTTCCAATTTTTTCTTGGCTGCTTCGGCGTCTGC
>NZ_JAVLFQ010000013.1:0-1939 GCF_046052765.1 Limnohabitans sp.
GTCAGTGCTGTGATTTGTGCAGACGTGACCGCTGCAAAGTCTGTGGTCTCCATCGCCGCCATCTGCGCTGTTGTCAGCGACGCTAACTGCGCTGTGGTCAAGGTACTGACCTGTGTCGTACCCAAGGCGACTACTTGCGCTGTCGTCAAAGACGCCATTTGCGCTGTGGTCAGTGCAGTGATTTGTGCTGACGTGACCGCTGCGAAGTCAGTGGTCTCCATGGCCGCGACCTGCGCTGTCGTCAACGACGCAAGTTGCGACGTGGTCAAGGTGCTGACCTGAGCTGTTCCTACTCCCACCACCTGTGCGGTGGTCAAGGATGCGATTTGTTTGGTGGTCAAAGCAGTGATTTGCGCGGTTGTGACCGCCGCCAAGTCGGCTGTCTCCATGGCAGATATCTGAGCGGTCGTCATCGACGCCAACTGCGCTGTGGTCAAGGTGCTGACCTGGGCTGTGCCCATTCCAGCCACTTGCGCTGTCGTCAACCCACTGATGCTGGCCGAGGTGATGACCACCAAGTCAGCAGTCTCCATGGCCGCGATCTGGGCCGTGGTCATTGCCGCCAGTTGCTTGGTCGTCAAAGTACTGACCTGAGTCGTACCTAAAGCGACCACTTGCGCTGTTGTCAGCGCCGCCATTTGCGCTGTGGTCAAGGCAGTGATGCTGGCAGAGGAGATGGTCGCGAAGTCGGCCGTCTCCATGGCAGCGATCTGCACTGTCGTCATCGCCGCCAGTTGCGACGTGGTCAAGGTGCTGACCTGCGTTGTACCCAAGGCGACTACTTGCGCTGTTGTCAACGAAGCCATTTGCGCTGTGGTCAAGGCAGTGATTTGTGCAGACGTGACTGCTGCGAAGTCAGTGGTCTCCATCGCCGCGATCTGCGCTGTCGTCATAGACGCCAACTGGGACGTGGTCAAGGTACTGACCTGTGTCGTACCCAAGGCCACCACTTGCGCGGTTGTCAACGACGCCATTTGCGCTGTGGTCAAGGCAGTGATTTGTGCAGACGTGACCGCTGCGAAGTCAGTGGTCTCTATCGCCGCCATTTGTGCTGTCGTCAGCGACGCTAACTGCGACGTGGTCAAGGTGCTGACCTGAGCTGTTCCGACGCCCACCACCTGTGCGGTGGTCAAGGACACGAGTTGAGCCGTTTTAAGTGCCGCTGTCTGTGCTGTCGTTAATGCAGCGACTTGCGCTGTACCCATCGCCGCCAAATCGGCTGTCCCCAGGGCTGCAATCTGCGTGGTGCTCATCGCTGCCAGTTGAGACGTTGTCAAGTTACTGACCTGCGTCGTACCCAAGGCCACCACTTGTGCTGTCGTCAACCCTGTGATGCTCGCAGAGGTAATAGCCGCCAAGTCTGCGGTCTCCATCGCCGCTATCTGTGCTGTCGTCATCGACGCCAGTTGCGATGTCGTCAAGTTGCTGACCTGGGCTGTACCCATTCCAGCCACCTGCGCTGTGGTCAATCCACTGATACTGGCCGAGCTGATGACCACCAAGTCAGCAGTCTCCATCGCTGCGATCTGCGCGGTCGTCAGCGCCGCCAGTTGCTTGGTCGTCAAAGTGCTGACCTGCGTGGTACCCAAGGACACTACTTGCGCTGTCGTCAGCGACGCCATCTGCGCTGTGGTCAAGGCAGTGATTTGTGCAGACGTGACCGCTGCCAAGTCAGTGGTTTCCATCGCTGCGATCTGCGCTGTCGTCAGCGCCGCCAGTTGCTTGGTCGTCAAAGTGCTGACCTGCGTCGTGCCCAGACCCACTACTTGCGCGGTCGTCAACGAAGCCATTTGCGCTGTCGTCAATGCAGTGATGCTGGCCGAGGTGATGGTTGCCAAGTCTGCGGTCTCCATCGCCGCGATCTGCGCTGTTGTCATAGACGCCAACTGTGCGGTGGTCAAGGTGCTGACCTGGGCTGTGCCCATTCCAGCCACTTGCG
>NZ_JAVLFQ010000014.1:0-62544 GCF_046052765.1 Limnohabitans sp.
AAACTTACTTTTACACTTTGGACCTCTCGTCTTTGGCCCTGTTATGAAACCCAGTATCCTGCCCGTTTGTTCAAGCATTTGAAGCTCGGCTATTTTTTCAGAACGGGCTCGGCGGGCAGAGCGGGTTTCGCAACCATGAATTGTCTTTGCATCAGCGCAACGTTGCCGACCTGCTTCCGTTTTTGGGCCTGTACTTCGCCCGCCATGCGTCTTGCATACCAGTTTGCCTTTGAGGGCAGGGGCCGCACATTGCTGCTTTGTGCGTTTGGACTTGGCTTGACAGCGCTGGCACGAGACTCGTCCGCCGAGAGTGATGAGAGTTTGTTCTAAATTTTTAGTCGCCATCATTGGAAATGCACCTTCATAGTGGCTCGTTTAGGCTTGGTTTTTATCGCTCACAGTACCCCTTGTACGGGGCCGACTCTTTCGAGTTGTATGAAGGATGTCCAAAAAGTCTAAATCGTTGTATTTGGATTTTTTAGTTTTGGCCCAAATGTCTAAATAGTCCACCCACCCTATAGGGGTGGGACTTTTGGACTCCCAGTTTTTATTCATACAACCCAGCACCAAGCGTCTTGGTTTGCATCTAACGTTGTTTCTACAAACCCACCATCAACGAGTGCTTTAAGCAATCTTCTTGCTTCGTTGTTACGTTTGTTCTTTGGCTTGCCATGCAAAGTCCCAGAGAGATGGGTAACAGCATCCTCAAACTTCAAACAGACTTTATTAGCAGGACTTCCAGCAATCCCAAGCGTCGGATTAACTAATGATGCAATGTGTTGCGAAACGGTTTTCAAAGCTGATTGCTGGCTTTGCCCTTTGGGTTGGGGTTTAGCTAAGATGTTCCCTTGCACCGGAACGATCGTGCAACTTGTAATTTCATCTCCGTCGGTGTCCAGTCCAAGAACATGCAACTTCAAGTCAAATGGCACACTTTTCCCATCCTGACCATCCTTAGCTTTGGCCACAGACCAAGAACGTTGAGTAGCGGTTCGCTCAACTTCAATAGCGCCATCAAGTGCTGCAAAGAATGAACTATGGCCACGAGCACCTCGGGTGGTGTCTTTGCCGGTATGGTGGATCAATAGAACAAGACCACCGATCAATTCTTGAAGGTGTTTGCATGCCTCAAGAATTTCACCCATTTCCTTGCTGGAGTTCTCATCGCTTGTCGGTGCTGCGCGATTTAGCGTATCAACAATAACTACAGAACCATATGGAACGGCTGCCGCTAGTTCGTTGACGTCTTCAGGCTTGGTGATGTGAAATGGCTGTAAGACCATAAACATATCGGGTGGCAAAGGGCGACCGTTTTCAAGTTCCCAAGCCGCAACTCTGTTTTTAAAGCCAGACTCACCTTCGAGTGCAACATAAACAACAGTGCTTTTCGTGGTCCGAATTCCAAACCAGTCGACACCTCTAGAAATTGCAACACCAAGATCAAAACCCAAAAACGACTTGCCTGATGCGCTCGGGCCGTACATTGCCGCTAAACCTTCATAAGGCAAGATGCCTTTAAGTCGCCATTGGACGGGCGGTAACACCCGCAAGTCGTTACCTGTTAGAAGCTTGTATTTGTTATTTGTCGGTGTCGACGGCGCTTGGTTCTGCCAGCCCAATTGCATGGCAAATTTGTAAAGCGAACCGATGCCGATGTGGCGAGGGTGATTTGGGTTGTATCCATTCCATGCGTCTTCAAACCCTTGGTCGGTATATCGCGCTAGGCATTGTTGAGACCAGTTCTTTGCTATGTCTTTTCCTAACTTCCAACCAATACTGGCAATTGCCCAAATGACAGCCAACCAAATGTCAGATTCAGGGTAACCATTTGCCCCAAAGAACGAGCCATGACCACGATCAGTGTCCGGACTTATAAAAGCAAGGGCACTTTGAAGTTTGGCAATCTCAACAGGTGACTCTTGAGGAGACCCTGACAAACTCTGCATTAACGGGCTTGGCGCAGCTGTGAGAGTTTGATGTGGCGGCAGTTGTGCTCGCTTTGCTTCAAGAGCAGCGATGGTTTTCTTGATAAGTTCGAGACCATCGTTATTCATATGACCCTCGCCATGCGGTAAGGGCGTCCCTCTGATTCCAAGCCTTTGCGTGCAACTGTGCCCACTACCTTTGTAATGCGGGAAGCATTGAACACGGCGGTGTCGATCTTGACGATTTCGTTATCAAATTCAGCAGCGAGAATTTTCAGAAGACTTTGCACGTTCTGCTTTGAATCCTCATCATTAGAAACCTCAGGCAGTACGTAGTAAAGATGATGTCCGTTGCCAGACATAACTCTGATGGGTTCAGGCCATTCGTTTGTCGCAAGGTAAGCCATGACAGTGTCGGCGAGCAGTTTTGAAGCTTCCACCTCCTCGTCTGTTGCAGGTTGCTTTGCCTTTTGTGCTCGGTCAATGTCAATCAGCAGTAGATCGCGATAACTGATGTCCTCGTCTTTTACCGCGCTACCCGTGAAGGTAGGGTTGATTGGATTCATAACTATGTAGATGTTGTATCCGAGCGCATTCAATCGCAATGCTTCTGCCTCGAATTCAGATTTACATGCGTCAATACCTCCGGAGTCACTTGCTCTAAAGTGAACTGTCAGCGGCGGCTTAATTGGCTGGATGCCAGTTGGCCAGATTGCCCTAAGCTCAAGAACGGTTGTGCTGCTGGTACCGATGATTTGCCAAAGTTTTTTGATTTCTACTTTTTGGTCACTCATGGTCGTACACACCAAAACCGATTTGAAGCAGCAACAAGCCAGCTTGGCCACTGTGGGTTTGCTTGGTTAAGCGTCTAGCCTCTTTGGTAGACTTGCCGAGGTCGCAATACATTGCGAAGCCTAGTTCCTCAAATGCGATGAGAAGTCGATTCCATTCTTGCGGAGTTTCTGGTCTGAACCCTGAAGCAGGTTTAGCAGCCTCCACCATTAAGAGTGCTCTTTTTAAGTAATCAGTCATTTATTTGGCTCCTGTATTTTTGAAGCCAACTGGATCGTTTCTCCATGCGCGGATATCTGCGACCCTCCAGAGGCATATCTGGGGTGATATCTTGATTGGTGCCGGATATTCGTTGTTACGAATTTTTCTGTGGCGTGTCGAGTTTGAAAATGGGTGCGAGCCGGTTGCCTTTAGCTCATGTAGATTCAGTAACTCATCGCCACTACCGTTTGCTATTACCTCAAGTAATGCTCTGACTTTTTCTGGGGTGAAAAACGCAACTCTGGGTTGAGTTAGGGTGGTTTTCGTTGGCATTCAATGCTCCTTTAAAAAATGGAGTCTGGAATGTCGACGACACTTTCACGAAGTAGGTAAATCGTGAATAAACTATTTCCTACTTTTCTTTGGGGGCTTTAGCTTAGTCATGATGTTATGAACTGTTATAAGGCTTCGTGACTTATCAACATATTGTTTGCCAATACCATTCGGCACCCTAATGACTAAATTCTTGTCATCAATTTCAATAATGCCGTATGCGCTAGGGTTAGCCTGCATCTCGGTGATCACCTCATTGCCGGTTGCGTCTGGGTTGGCTTTTCTGATTATCTGTACTATTTTTTCTAGCTCTGTAGGTTGTGATCCTTTCCGTTTTGATTGGTAAGCTTTTTCGGTAATCTGATCTATGAGTTCGTCTATGGATTGCTTTTCTATAACTTCATCGCCGTTGGTGGTTAATTTCAAAGCTTGTTTTAATTCATTGCTTAATAATTTTTTAAATTCTTTTTTAGAAATCCATTGCAGTGTTGCGATATCGCATTCAAGAGCTTTGCCTTGATGCCAGTTACGTCTAATTTTGTTTCGACTTCGAACGGCAGCTAGGTATTGCTCTATCAGTTCTTTTGTTGCTGACTTCGACCCTTCGAGTTGTATGTTTTGTGATAAGTATTTGTCAAGTAATTTCCTCAACTTCCGTTCAACTGAGTTGCGCTTATTCAGTTCATTGATTTCTATTTGAAGCATATTTACAACTGTCATTTGCTTCTCCTTATTGGGGTAACTTTTCCAGATTTGAGTGTTGTAGCCTTGTCGCAGTAATTGCCCCACTCCAACATAAGTTGACGGCGCTTTTCTAGTAAGTCGGTGCGTTGATAAGCTTCCTTGACAGCATCGCCCAGTTTATGACTCGATACAGCTTTACGAATTTCGTCAGGGTAGGCAGTTTGCTCGGCAGCCCAATCTCTGAATGAGCTTCTCAATCCATGAGGTACGCCCTCTGTGGTTAGTTCTCCTCGTTCCCGCATCCCTTTCATGAATTGACTTAAGGCCATATCTGATAGTGCTTTACCAGTAGGACTTGGAAAAATAATATTAGTCCCCGCCATTTTCGGAAGTGACTTTAATAGTTTGATAGCTTGTGGTTGAAGAGGGACTCTGTGTTCAAGTTTCCCTTTCGTGTGCCCGGCAGGGATGACCCATAACTTCTTTTCGTAATCAATCTCCGACCATTCAGCATTTCTAACCGAGCCAGAGCGTACAGCTGTAAGTAACAGAAATTCCAGTGTCTTTGCACTTATGCTGCCGTTTTTGCGAAGCTTGGATACGAAGTCTCCAATCATTTGGTAGGGAACTGCTGGTTGGTGCTTTACCTTGTGAAGTTTCTTAGGGGAGGGCAGTTGCGTTGATAAGTAACCTGTCCACTGTGCTGGGTTCGTACCTGTGCGGTACTCGTTGACAGTTGCATAGTCCAACACCGTTTTGATTCTGCCTAGCAAGCGTTTAGCTGTTTCGGTTTTGACATACCAGAGCTTTCCTTTTTCAGTTTCAGTGACCTTGGTTTCTTGGTTTAAAACCGAAAGCACGTCACGCATGGTGATGTCTGCGACCATCATGTTTCCAATGATTGGGTAGGCATAGGTAGATAAGGTGCTAGGCCACTGCTTTCGGTGCTTATCACTGCTGTAGTCACTGCTGTGCGCTTCTATGTATGTCTCAGCACATTCTTTGAATGTCTTGTTCTTGGATGCTGCGGATAACAATGCACTGCGATCTGCGCGTTTCTTTGCTTTAAGGTTGATGCCTAGTTTGGCATCAATGACCATTTTCTTCGCTTGTTCACGAGCTTCGGCAAGTGATACCAGAGGGTACGAGCCAAGACCTATAGGCTGGCGGTCATCTCCAACTTTGACCCTGAGAATCCATGATCTTGGTAGCTGAGCACCTTCCTTCGCGGGTTTACGCACTTGCAAAAGAAGTCCGGCAACGCCGCCGACAGCATGCCACCCAACACGGTTGATGCGTCTGACTTGAATATCTGTGAGGGGTTTAGCTATTATTGGCATTCCATCCTACATACCATTAAAATTAAAATTCAATGATATCAGTTGAATGACGTTGGTGCAAATATCCCTCTGTAACCCGCATGAATACTAGGATAATGACTATTGATGGTAGATGTTGATTTTGGTCTATGGCAGCCTTCGTTTCCGCCAAGTACTGAAAATCGTATTTTCTTAAATAAAATCAAAGACTTACGCAAATACGAAATACTACATACACCACATTTTTTCACCACATGTCAGGTGCTTAAAACCGCACATTTAAGTATGGTGCGGTTTTTTCTTTGTCTAAGCACTATTTCACTGGGTTTTTGTACTGGCCTTTTGCTTGACTCATTCCCTTGGACAGTTAACTTTCTCCTATCAAACCAATAGAAGGAAAAGTCATGAAACGACTCGCAATCTACGCAAGAGTCTCAACTGACAAAATGACTTGTGAGAATCAACTAATAGAACATCGTGCAGTCGCAGAGAGATGCGGATACACAATCGTCACCGAGTTCGTTGATACTGGAATCTCAGGTGAAAAAGGTCGTTCGGAGAGACCTGCTCTCAATCAAATGATGAAAGCAGCAACTCAGAGACGTTTTGACATGGTTCTGGTTTGGTCTATTGACCGATTGGGCAGAAGTCTCCAGAATCTTGTCGAACTGCCAAATGAACCGCAATCAATGCGAATCGACTTGAAGTTTCTTCAGCAAGGTCTGAATACAAGCACTTCAAGTGGTCGCATGATGTTCAGTATCTTCTGTAAATTGGCGGAGTTTGAACGCAATCTGATTCGTGAACGAGTCATTGCGGGTCAGAATCGTGCAAAGGCAAAGGAAGTGAAGATGGGAAGACCGAGCAAGATGAACGAGGGGTTGAAGTCTGCAATTCAACTTTTGCGTGAAAAGGGAATGGGTATCAAACAAAACGCAAAAGAATGCGATGTTGGTATCGGTACTGTTTATTCGGTGATTTAAGCCACTTGGAGTTCATATGGAATTTTCGACATTTGTATATATTTTTATATTAATTCTGGTAATTGTCGCCTTATGGTTATCTATAAACATCGTGCCTCAATCCCAAAACTGGGTCATTGAAAGTCTTGGCAAATACAACAGAACCTTGAATGCGGGATTTCAACTAACTATTCCTTTATTGGAAGTAGTCAGATTCAAAGTGTCTGCACAAGAGATTCAATTACCACCTGATCCAATTAATGCAATCACACATGACAATGTTTCAATATCAGTTCAACTTGCGATTCTTTATCGAATCATTGATCCATCAAAGACGATGTATCGCATACAAAATCTTGAAAGTTGAATCCTCTTGCGGTACATATGTTGATATTAATTTTCATAGACCACATAATTACTTTAATTTTAAAATAATATGCAGTGGCGCTTTAATAGAACATGATCAGGTTTCGCTTGTTTACTATGAACCTAAAAGCCCAAATGTTGTGAGAGATTTTATTAAACGCAAAAAAATAGTTTTTATAGGTTGCGCAAGAAACTGTGATTCAAGCCTACAAAAATCCATTGAGGTCATGTCAAAGCTAGGAGACAATTTTCTTGAATACAAACTCATAGTAGCTGAAAATAACTCTCAAGATAATACTTTGCATCTTTTAAATGATTTAAAAAAAAGTTATCCATTAGACTTTTACAGTTTTGGCGATTTAGACTCTTCTATGAGTCTGAGAACGCAAAGACTGAGTTATTGCCGAAATTTTCTTTTAGATAAAGCCAAATTATTGAACTATGACTATATATGTGTTGCTGATTTAGATGGCGTATTTAATGAATCGTTGGAGTTAGAAAGTTTTTTTTCAAGTTGGGCTTTTGAAGAATGCTGGGATGGTTGCTTTCCGATAAACGATGGAATTTATTACGATTTGTGGGCTCTGCGTCACAGCGAATTAATCCCAGAGGATTTCAGCATCAGAATGAACCGTGCTGTGTATAGCTTGAGCGAACCCAATATTGCAGACATTTATTTAAAGCCTCTGCAAAACATTAATTTTAATTTACTTAAGGGCTGGCTTGAAGTTGATTCTGCATTTGGAGGAATGGGAATTTATAAATCTAAATCTCTTACACATGTCCGATACTGGGGTGTTGACAATGAAAATGAAATTTGTGAACACGTTATATTGCATCAAAAAATGAAGACATTACATTCAGCGAAACTTTATATCAACCCTCAATTTATGATCAAAGGCATGTCATACAAGTGATTCGGCTGAGCATTGTCAATATTCACTCAAGAGCATAGTGCTTTTTAATTTCAAAAAATGCCATTGAAACCTTGGATTTACTGTTATCAATGCTTGTGTTCCTCGGGCTTATTCACGTCAGTAGGTAGCTGAACCCATACCTCGACTTCCACCACGCCGGCTTTTTTAAAAGTCAGCCACACAGGAAATTTATCTCCATCTTTCAAAGGCTTTTTTAAACCCAGCAACATAAGGTGATAGCCGTTGGGGTTACCTTTGGCAACAGATACCTCCACGCCGGCAGGAATATCAATGCTGGTTAGAGCCCGCATTTTCATCACATCCCCATCCATTTTCATTTCATGGATTTCTGTTTTTTCTGCAACCTGCGTTCTTACTGAAATCAGTTGATCTGTTTCTTTTCCTGCGTTCTTGATATGCTTAAAAAAAACGGCGCCATTGCTGCTGCCAGCGATAGATGGGATCGCATAGGGATGTTGGATTGAAATATCACCTATTTGAAAACCATGTGCAATGGCGGCAGAAGTGATAGACAGTCCTACCAATAAAAAAAATTGAGAAATGAATGTAAAGAATTTTATTTTCATGATTTACCTTTTAAGTGATTAATTTTATTCTGTTGCATGTATTGATGTGTACTGTCAAGTATCAAGGGACATATTTCATATTCAATATGTAGGTTCTTTGTGGAAAGGCATGGTAAATCCAATATGTTTTGTTGCCAATATTGTCTATTCCAAATGATGAACTCCAGTGCTTATCCCATTGATAGCTAAGCTTGGCATCAATCACAAGGAAAGATTGAAATCCCCCGTAGGTATCTCTTTTGACATCATTGTTATCCAATGAAGAGGCGCCTGCTTTTTGGTAACGTCCTGCTATTGAATAGACAATATTTCCATCTGGTCTGAAGGTGGATATGACCGTTGCCCGCCAAGGAGACACATACGTAATTGGATTGCCGACCACACTTTTACCTGTGCTGCCAACCGAAGAACTTTCATCAATGGCTGACCAGACGCGGGTGACTTGACCACTTAAATCAAGCCCGTCTGTGCCTGCGTTCTTGAGTTTTCCGGCTAACTCTATGCCGTAGGCATGGACTTTTTCGGTGTTTTGCCAGTATTGATATAAACCGTTGGGATTGACTGATGGATAAAGTTTTCCATATTGCTGCAATATCGCGTCTTTGACTGATTCGCCAAACAAAGTAACACGCACAGTTCTCAATAATTCACTCTTTTCAAAACTCAATTCTGCTGAAGTGATTATTTCTGGATCTAAGTTTGCGGTTGCAGTAGTTTTATAAGCTGTGTCTGCGCAGGTGGAAACAGTTGTCAAACAATTTGTCATGCCATATAACTCCGTCAGCGTAGGGAAGCGGGTGGTTCTGGCCAATGATGCGGTGGTCAGCCAATTGTTCGGACCGTCGATCATGGCTGACAATTTGGGAGAAGCACCAGTGGCGCTCTGACTGGTTTGGTTCGAATATGCCCCCGTTGAAGCATAGTTGTATCCGTCATAGGCTTTCCATTCCTCTAATCGAATACCTGCTGTCAGCGTCAGATAGTCTGATTTTTTCCAAAAGTCTTGTAGCCAGATGGCGCTGGTTTTACTTGATCCGCGTGCGATCGTATGCTTGGTTGCTAAGCTGTTTGCGGTTGACCAGTTATAACCATAGGTCAAGAGATAGTTGTAATTATTTTGATCGTAATGCAGCCCGTAGCTGAGCGTATGTTCTCCATTGTCTATTTTGTAATTACCTCTGAAATCGGTGTTCACCCAACCAGTGCCACCATAGTCTGCAATAAAACCTGTGGCGGATGTTTTCATGCTGCCGTCACTGTTAAACCATGAGCTACTCCCACTGTTGCTTGCTGTACCGCCCGACCATCTTTGCTTGTCGTTGGCATATTCATATTTGCTGATCATCCATTCCCAAGACGATGGTTGATCTGCATTTGTCTTCAAGCTCACAGCATGCATCCAATGCTTTTGATCTAGGTAATAGGCTGATGCATTACTGCTGTTTTGCCAATTTGCAGAACTGGTGGATGCAAAACTGCTCAGGTAGGTCTGCGCATGTGCATCAGAGTTTCCATTCCATAGCGAGGAAAGAATGCCAAGCGTTAATGCAGGCTGGATTTTGTAGGCAAGTTTCACACTCAAACTGTCTGATATGCCGTGGGTGATTCCGCCTGCACCCTGATAGTACCCAGATGGACTGCTGTCTGTTTTTGACTGGTATCTGTAGGAACTGCTTGTTGTCGTGCTGTAAATGAATGACCTAGGTTGGGTATACGCATCCTCTCTGCTCAGCGACATTCGCCAGGATAAATCACCATTGGTATTTCCCAACATAGCGTTTGCTACGGTGGTGCTGTAGTCATCACTGGTGCCCATCAAATTGAAATGCTGAATCGCTTGAGTCACATTGGCTGAACCAGTGAATGTTTCGGGCATGGCCGTGGCTATGTTGACAGTCGCACCTACAGAGTTACCGGGGTATGCCGCAGAAAATGGGCCGTACATCACTTCGATATTGTCAATACTGTCAGGTGACGTGATCCACCATTTGGGCGAGCCATAGCTGTTATTTTGAAAAATTTGATTGGTGATGGGCACGCCATCCACCGTCACGGTACTTTTTGCGCTGTAAGCATTACCCCAAACTCGTGAAGAAATAGGCGCACCGTTGTAATCTGCGCCGTCTCTTTTCCTGACAAACAAGCCGGGGAAATATTTCAATGCATCTGGGGTGTCTACCGCATTAACCGTGTCAGTGATTTCTTTGGCATCAATGCCAATGGCAGTAGACGGAAAAGTTGGCATGATGTCGTTGGTTCTTTTACCTTTCACAACTATTTCATCCAATGCATTCTCATCTAAAGCAAACACATGTGTTGTCATCAACAGCAGACTAAACCCAAGCTTCCAATTCAAATATTCATTTCTTTTTGAACTCAACATCAATTCTCCAAACCCATACCCCATCGGTATGCGCATACAGCAAATGAAAACAATGGCTGATCAATGCTCAGCCATCAACTCAGATGAAGTTCAGAGTAAGGGTGGTCCGCGAGAAGGTAAAGGCGGCGCAGTGGCCGAAGCGATATGAGCCGCCGCTATAGGGTGCAGGGCATGGGCTAAGGGGGAGGGCTTGATAAAAGGATTTGCTGCAAGTGCAACAGGAATACCCACTGTCATGCATAAGGCGCAGTCCATGGTGTGGACTGTTGACTCTGCCTTGTCAGCATCGTCAGAAGATACGATCTTCATCGTTCCACCTGTGGTACAGACCAGATCCATGGCCTTTGGCGCAACCAGAGGGGAGGCTATGGCAACACTGACAGACATGACAAACCAAGCTAGCACAAAGCGTACTATGGTTTTGGCGCATCTGATGTTATCCACTTGAACATTCTATTGTCTGTAAGCCATAAAAAAACGCCCCTTTCGGGGCGTTTTAGTTTTCAGCTCATCAAAGTAAACAAATTAATTTTTAGGTAATTTGAACACCATGACTGTTCCGCCTTGAGGCACAGCAGTGGCAGAGCCGTCAAGCGTATTGATACCGGATTGCATACGCTCTGCATCGATACCCCAACCGGCTTGCACCGCAATGTACTGTTCGCCATTGACTTCAAATGATGAAGGAACGGCTGTGACACCTGATGGCATTTTGTACTGCCACAGCACTTTGCCGCTGGTCGCATCAAACGCACGGAAGAGGCGATCGTTCGTTCCACCAGTAAACAACAGGTTGCCACCTGTGGTCAAGAGCGGTGCCCAAATAGCGCGGTCATACTTGTGTGACCAAGCCATTTTTCCGGTGTTCAAATCCCAAGCTTGAAGTTCGCCAATGCTGTCGGGTTTTTTGCCGCCTTGGTAACGCAAGCTGCCCAACACACCCTCAATCGGGTAACCAATGTAGAGGTCACCTTTTTTGTATTGAGCCGTGTCAGCGGCTGGCAATTCGGAGCACAGATGGTTGTTTGCAGGGATATAGAACAGCTTGGTCTTGGGGTTCCAAGCCTCTGGAGGCCAGTCTTTACCACCCCACAATGAGGGGCAGAAGCTGACTGCTTTACCCATACCTGGCTTTTTGCTCATGTCATAGGTGGGTCGTCCGGTCTTCTTGTCGATGCTTTTAAACACATCGTTGTAGACGTAAGGGACACCGTTCACAAAGTCGATTTTGCCGTTGGATTGACGATCCAGCATCCACAGGTAGCCATTGCGGCCTGCATGAACTGCGCCTTTGACTTTGCGGCCATTGATTTCTGTGTCAATCAATACAGGCGCACTGACCTCATCCCAGTCCCATGCGTCGTTTTGGTGGTACTGATGGTGACCTTTGATTTTGCCGGTGTCCAAATCCAGCGCAACCACTGAGGTGCTGTAGAGGTTATCGCCAGGACGTCCTTCGGTTGGCCAAGGTGCGGGGTTACCTGTACCCCAGTAAGCAATGTTGTTTGCGGCATCGTAGGTGCCGGTGATCCAGACGCTTGCGCCGCCATTTTTGTGGGTGTCGCCAGGCCAAGTGTCGCCGCCGGGTTCACCTGGAGCAGCCGTCATGAATGTACGCCAGGCTTCCTTACCAGAAGCTGCATCAAATGCAGCCACAAAACCACGCACGCCGGTCTCGCCGCCGGATGAGCCGACCAAAATCTTACCCTTGGCGGCTAGCGGAGCCAATGTGATGTAGGACAAAGCCTTGACATCGCCTACGGTGGCATCCCAAACCACCTTACCTGTTTTGGCGTCCAGCGCAATCAGGTGCGAGTCAACAGTGGCCACGTAAACTTTGTCGCCATACAAAGCCACACCGCGGTTGGTGTTGTGCAGCATCAGCAAATCTGCGGGGATTTCTTTCTTGTAACGCCAGAGCTCTTCACCTGTGATGGCGTTCAATCCAATCACCTGACCGTTGGGTGTGGTGACGTACATATAGCCATTGTTGACAATGGGGGGAGATTGGTGTCCTTCAGTGACTCCGGTTGCAAAAGACCAGGCCAGGCTCAGGTTTTTCACATTACCAGCGTTGATTTTTTCTAGCGGACTGTAACCCCAGCCTTGGTAATTTCCGCGGTACATCAACCAGTTGCTGGCCTCAGGGTTGGTTAACCTGGCATCCGTGACTGGCGAATATGCGCCAAGTTTGGTATCGGCGTGCGCCATCAAGGCACACGCTCCTATCACTGCTATCGACATCTTCTTTAACAAAGGACTCATGGTTTATCTCCTGTAAGTGAGTCTTGCAAAAACCAAGGTGATTAGCCTTGACTAACGGGGGAACTGGCAACAACAGACAAAAACTCACCGTCCATCGCCAGAGAAACGGCAGGCAAGGGTTTAGAAGCCGGACCGCCAAGCACTTTGGCGTTATCAAGCAATGCAAATTTGGATGAATGGCAGTAACAAACCAATACGTTTTCTTTAGACATCCAGGTTTTGACTTCACAGCCTTGGTGTGTGCATATGCCTGAATAGGCAAGAACACCCGAGGCAGATCGTGCGCGTGTCTCAGCTGTCATTTGATCTTCTGGCAAACGGATGACAACCAACTTGTTCAAGCGTGATTCGTTTTGGGGTGTTCCTGTCTTGCTGTCAAAAGGAAAAACAAGCATCGGTTTGCCGTTAGCTAAATCCGCTGGACGCAAAGGTTTGAAATCTTTTTCTGCATCTGCATCCACCAACAGGATGGGCGAAGTTTGCGCTTGAGAAACAGATGACATGAAAGGAAGCGAGGTCAAGCCTCCCCAAGTCACCCATTGGATGGTTTGACGGCGCACCGTGTCAACGCAATCGCTATTGACATTGCATTGTTGGCAAGTTGCGTTGACTTGGTCAGTGGTTTTCATAAACATGAATTGAATTCTGTAGGATTTATCACAAGGGTTGATAGCGGGTTTTCACTTAAGTCATAGACAGTTCATTGGTGGGAAGTTGAATAACTTCTCGCAAGCGTCGGTGCATGACTTTTCCAGTTGCAGTGCGTGGCAGGTCATCACTGCATTTATAAACATAATGGCGAGGTTGTTTGTAGCCAGCAAGCCGTGACTTACACCATTGCTTGAGTTCGTCTTCATTGCACTCGGCGCCGGATTTCAACACCACAACAGCAACCACAGTCTCGCCCCATTTTTCATCTGTAACACCAATAGCTGCAGCTTCTTGTACCGCAGGGTGAGAACATAAAACCCCTTCAACTTCTGAGGGGTAAATGTTTTCACCGCCGCTGATGATCATATTGCTCTTGCGGTCTTTGAGCCAGATGTAGCCATCGGCGTCACGCATGGCCATGTCGCCTACTGAACACCACTCGTGTGCAAATGCTTCAGCGGTTTTTTCGGGTGCTCCCCAATAGCCTTCAAATGCATATGAGGTGCATGAAAACAATTCGCCTGTTTCGCCGTCTGCAACTTCTTGTCTTTGCATATCTAACAGTTTGATCGGACCACTGCCGGCCCATTCTCGACCGACAGATCCGAGTTTGGTAAGTTGGTCTTCAGGGCGTAACAAGGTGACCCAACCGGCTTCGGTGGAACCGTACAACTCATACAACTGGCCATTTGGGAACAAACCCAAAATGGCGTTTTTCAAACTCGCGTTTGCCGGTGCTGAAGAGACCAGCAAGCGAGCCACACTGCGAGGTGCGAACTGTTGCTTGACATCTTCGGGCAATGCCAGCAGCAAGGTGTAATGCGTAGGCACCAAGGACGTAAAAGTAATTTCGTGTTTTGACAAAAGCATCAAAAGATTCTTTGGATCAAAACTGGCGTTGTCATCAATGATGATGCACGCAGCTAAATGGATGAATGTGTTGGCAAAGTACAAAGAATTGGCATGACACAAAGGCATGACAAGCAAGGCCTTGTCGTTGCGTGTAAAGCCCATCTCCATGGCAGTGGCATACGCCATCAGCGTGCTTGCTTCATGACTTCGAACAGCGCCTTTGGGTTTACCAGTCGTGCCTGATGTGTACATCAATGCACATATGCTTTTGATATCCACATGAGGCCATGCAACAGCACGGCTGGCGTTTTGAATCAGGGATTCATAGTCCAGCCAACCGTTGCTCTGCTCACCATCCATTTGTATGCGCAAACGAACATCGGGTAATTCATTGGGGTTGGGGGCTTTGTCTTGTAACGATTGCGCACATACCAAGGCACTGACTTGTGCATCTTTCAAAATATAGGCAATTTCAGTGCTGACCAAACGAAAATTGAGCGGCAACGCTACCAAGCCGGCGCGTGCCAATGCCACATATATTTCCAGCCACTCTATGCGGTTGTAAGCCAATATCGCCACGCGCTCACCAGGCTTGAGTCCTTGAGCCAGCAAAGCGCTAGCTAATCCACTGGCTCGGTCGCTCCATTGGGCATAGGTGAGTTGGCGGCGGCTGTCCGCTGCACCTATTTGTTGAGGTCGCAAACGGGCATGGTGGGCAACCATGTCTGAAATGTTGTGTAGTTTTCTCACTTTTAGAAAAATAAAAAAAGGTTTTGGTGTTTGATACTGACCAGATATGGAATATAGTATTCTGAATTCAGAATGCGAATAGTATTAACCCTGACCTAACTATGACTGATTTCAAAGACGCCAACACTGCCGACCTGATAGCCCGATTCCTGAAAAGTCAAGGAATTCAAAGGGTTTATGGACTTTGCGGAGGGCACATCATGCCTATTTGGATGCGTTTGGATGCCCATGGCATACAAATCATTGACACACGCGATGAGCGGGCTGCTGTCTACATGGCCCACGCCGAGGCTGAATTGACGGGCAAGTTAGGCGTGGCCTTGGTGACCGCCGGTCCGGGTGTGACCAATGCCATCACCGGTATTGCAAATGCACATGTGGCGCGAGCCAGTGTGTTGGTGCTTTCGGGCACCACACCAGCTGCGCAGGAAAACCGAGGTGGCTTGCAAGACATGGCGCACACAGAGATTCTCAAGAGCATCACCCGCTTGGCCAGGACTGTGAGACATCCCGATTTGGTGCTGGGTAACTTGAACGAGGCTTTGGCTTGTGCAATGGGTCAAGGAGGAGAAAGCGGTCCTGTATTTTTGGATTTTCCGGTAGACGTTCTCAGAGCAATACCCGCAGCGGCGACTATGCTTCCTGAATTTTTCAATCCCATCAAAGCAGAGAGTTGTTTACCTCATCCGCTAGACGTACAAGCTGCGGTTGACTTGCTGTGGCAAGCCAAGCGCCCGTTGTTTATTTCAGGAAGAGGGGCAAGAAATGCAGGGCCTGCTTTGCAGCAATTACTGACGATGCTGGGAGCCGTTTATCTGGACACCAGTGAAAGCAAAGGATTGGTTCCAGAGCACCATCCTGCAGTGGTTGCCGCCATGCGAGGAAATGTCATGGGTCAGGCTGATCTGGTAGTCACGCTAGGTAGAAAACTGGATTTCCAACTTGCATTTGGTTCTCCAGCTATTTTTGGCCAAGCCAAATTTTTACGCTTGGCAGATAACGCTCAAGAACTAAGAGACAACAGACGAGGTGAGGTCGAAATATTCGCCGATGTCGACCAGTCCCTACGCGCCATCATGCTTGCTGCCAAAGACAAAAAGCCTGCAACCGATGTGGCTTGGGTAACTGGTTTGAGAGAGCAGCATGTGGTTCGCGCCAACAAATTGGTTCAAAGCATGCAAGAGGCACCGATTGGCACAGATGGCTTGATGCATCCCAATCGCTTGTTGGCGGCATTGCGACATGCCTTACCGCAGGACAGCATCGTGGTGGCCGATGGCGGAGATTTCCTTTCGTTTGCCCGCGTGGGTTTGCCAGCAAGCACTTACCTTGATCCAGGTTCTTTGGGTTGCATCGGTGTGGGTACACCTTTTGGCGTGGCTGCAAGCCTGATACACCCTGAACGAACTGTGGTGGTTGCCACAGGGGACGGGGCATTTGGCTTCAATGCCATGGAAATAGACACAGCGGTTCGACACCATGCCCCCGTCTTGATTGTTGTGGCCAACAATGGATCTTGGGCCATAGAAGTTCGAGATCAACAAGAAACCCATGGCAAGGTCGTTGGTACACGTTTGCAGTTTGCCGACTATGCGGGCATGGCAAAAAGTTTTGGTATGCATTCGCAACGGGTGACATCTGTAGAGGAATTGCCAGAAGCGATTGAAAAGGCCTTGCAAAATCGTCCAGCTCTTTTGGATGTCCTTGTTACCCCGGAGGCTGTTTCGTCTGATGCAAAATCGGGCTTGGCTTGGGTGCCCGATTTACAAGCTCTGAGTGCATGGGATGATGCCGAGAGGCAATGGCGCACTGCAACTCCAAACTCAAAATGACAAGAAAAACAGGTAAACGTTGTGAAAATTTTGACTGTCCAACCCAATCTCGTCGAGCAGGTGCATGAAGCCATACTTCAGGAAATTGCATCAGGCAGATTGGAGCCAGGAGTCCGAATCATTCAGGAGCAAATAGCCTCTGAGTTGGGGGTATCTAGGCAACCCGTTCAACAAGCATTGCTGCTGCTGCGTAACCAAGGATTACTTAGCGATGCCCCCGGACGCGGATTGATTGTGGCGCCGTTAGACCCTGACCATATCAAGCAAATGTATGACATACGCGCAGTGATTGAGGGCTTGGCGTTTCGTCAAGCAGCATTGGGTAATTCAGTGGCAGCAGCTCAAAAAGGCCCGGCTTTGATTGACAAGGGCAGAGCTGCGTTGAAAAACGGGACGGTAAGCGATCTCATTGCGGCTGACATGGCATTTCATCATTTTGTGTATTCTTTGTCAGAAAATTTATTGGTGGCACCCACCATGGATGCGCATTGGACATATACACAGCGTGTGATGGGAGAAGTGTTCATGCGAGATGAAAAACCCAGAGATATCTGGGATCAACATGAGAAACTGTTGCAACTCATCATCAACGGAGATGGCATCAACGCAGAAATACAAGCCAGAGAACACATACAAGCGGCTGCAGATTTCATCATTTCAAATATTAAAACGGGTTAATTTCAAGCTATCTGGCTTAGCTTGAGGTTTGCAATAAGCTCTCGACAACAGCAAGCCAGAGTGGCTTAGGGACCGCAGCAATCAAACATATAAGTACTGGTGAACCACACCAGTACGCCGCAAAACACTGCCACTGCAAAACAAGCCAATAGCAGTCTGCCAAATCGAGGTTGAATGTCAGGTTTATTCACTGGGGCATTATCTCTATCTGACAATCACGTTCAAAGACACTTTGGTAAATGGTTGGAGTGCGTTTTGTAAGGGGGTTCCAAAGCTTGGCATATCGCCCCTGCTTACCGGGTTCAATGTTTGCGACAGTGTTGACTCTGACACATACTTGGGAATTTCTTGGTGATCAATTTCGGGTGCATGTCCGGCCAAATAGGCGGACACCCAAGCTTTGCATGGCGTATTCAATGGGGCATTGGCCGCGCAATATCGCCAATTTTCTGCGTGGACAGGAAATATCAAGAAAGATAAAACAAACAATAAAGCGTTCTGTTTACGCATTGCATCACCTCTTTAGCATGCCTTGGGCATGGTTGTGGTGTCAACGAAATATCGACACTCGAGAAAAGGGAGCAATATTCAAGCCGAAGCATTCCTTATCGATACATAAACACCGAATCAGACCATTCAATACCTTTGAGGCCTTGGCCTGCAGAATCATGGCATTCCTGATTTGAAATAAATCATATTCAAAAAATTAAAAAAATAATAAAAATTAGCTGTGTCAAAAATATATCAAAGTATCAGGAAATCTCAGGTTTTTTAAAAACAGCTTATTAAATTACTCTCCAGTAAATATCCAAAACCAATTCACGGAGCAGTTGTATGTTGAAAACAAATATATTGACGTTGGGCGTTGTTTCATTAAGTCTTCTGGCCGGTTGTGCGTCAACAGCCAAGTCAGAATCGGAAATGTTAACCGCTGCTATTGCCAGATCTATACCTGACCAAGGAGCAGCACAACGCTTAGAAGCAGCCAAAGAAGCTGAGCGACGCAAAATGGTTGAGATCAATATCAGCAAATCACCGGAATGGTTTTTGCAGGATTACTCAGGATCAGATGCCGTTTATGTGACCGCTACTGAGGGTTCTGTAGATATGCAGTTGTCCATTGATATGGCAATGATGTCAGCCAAACGCTTATTGACTAACAGTTTGGGTGAAGTTATTTCATCACGCATGACTGAAATTGCGTCTCAAACTAACGGTGGCGATGACCTGACCTTGAGCAAAGAGATAGAGCGAGTAACCAAGACCATGATTGCAGAAGTCACGCTCAGTGGTTACACGCGTGATCGCATTCTTGTCATTCCTAATGGGAAAGAGTACCAAACTTATGTTCGCTTGCGTTATCCCACAGAAGAATTGAAAAAGATCATGGCTAAAGAGATTAAAAAGAACGCCATCATGGCAGCCAAAGTACGAAAGACCAAAGCGTTTGAAGAATTGGAAAAAGAGATTGAAGCCGCGCGTGAATTGAAAGCGGCCAATCAATCATCTGGAAACGATACAAAATAATCGCTTTAAGGAGTATGGCCATGAAGTTGGTCTGGCTTGTCGGTTTGTTGATGACTGCATTTATTGCATTCCTGGGCTCATTACTGGTTGAAAAATCAACGCATACAACACATGCCATGGTTGAAACAACTGAGGTATTGACTGAGCAGTTGAGGCAACAGGATGAGAAACTGGCACTGGCTCAGTCACGGTTGGAACAAGTCAGTCAACAATTGGCCGTCATCCAGCAGGCCCAACCTGATCCTGCGGTTCAATCCGTTGCCATTCAATCTCAGTTGCGTGAAGATCGTGCCAAACAAATGGCACTACAGCAAGAAACAGTGCGATTGTCAAAATGGAATGAAAAGTTGAAAGCTGAAAAATCGCGTATTCAAGCTGTACAGCAACAGATTGATGCTTCAAAAAGACAAGTTGAAGCTGACGATAAGTTGCTGGATTTGGAAATCTTGACTTCTGTGGTGGAGAGCCGAGTTCAAAAGAAGCTCAATGCCATAGCTTCAGCCCAACCACCTGTCAATACCAAACCTGTCTCTGATGCACCAGTCGTATTAAGGGGCGCGGATCAATTCGGGGAGGCGCCATATTCACCTCCACCTAATCCAGCGCCGCCTGCTATCCAGGTATCACATACGGATACCTCTAAAACAACATCTGAAATCATGGCTCGCAAAGCTGAGTTGGTTGAAGTTCGTAAAAAGCTGTCATCACAGCAACTGGCACTGGATGAAGATAAACGCAAATTAGAGAAGGAATTTGCGCTGCTCAATCTTCAAAACCAGGCCCACGCCAAATCAATCAAGAATTCCGCATTGGGTAGCAATCCATGAAGAGATTTCTTGTTCCCTTTTATATTTTTATTGCTGCGATATTGCTTCCATATGGAGTGACCCAAGCGCAATCAGCATTGCCCACTTGCAAGGGAAGCGATACCAGTCAGTGGCATGAGTGCAGGGGTATTGTGGACGAATCGGATTATTCATATGCAGGTGATTTTGTTCGTGGAAAATTTGAAGGCAGAGGCATCTTAGAGTTCACTGCCGATAAATACCAAGGTGATTATTACAAGGGTGAATTTAAAAATGGCATGAAGCACGGGTTTGGTATTTATTTCTTTGCCAACGGTGAGAAGTATGTGGGGCAATACCAGTTCGGCAAGCGCAGTGGAAAAGGGACGTATTCGTACCCAGATGGACGTACAGCCCTGTCAGGTTTTTGGTCAAATAACCAATTCTTAGGTAAATCAGCAGCTAACCAAGAATCCAAATCCACTGATAAATCTACTCAGATAGCAATAGCTGAAACTCAAAAAAAAAAAATGAGACTGTAGGTACGCAGCAGGAAAATATCTCCTTAACCTCCAACAAGAACGCGCAAGAATCAGTTGTCACATCCAAGTACCGAGACGCAGTTGCCATTATTCTGGGTGTTGAAAACTATAAGAAATTACCTGCTGCCAGTTATGCTGCAAATGATGCAACTGAATTTCGAGAGCATGCGATTCGTCACCTTGGCATATCGCCGGGTAATATCAAAATATTGATCGATTCTGAAGCCCAACGAGCTGAGGTTTTGTTGGCTTTTAAATATTGGTTACCCGCTCATTTGAACGCAGGGCGCACGGATGTATATATATATTTCAGTGGGCACGGTGTCATGCAAGAACCCGCTAAATATTCATACTGGTTACCATTTGATGTAAACACTGATTTACTTGAAGATACCGCCATCAATCAAAAAACCATACTCAGCCAAGTGGGACGCATAGGCGCAAAATCTGTGACTGTATTCCTCGACGCCTGTTTCAGTGGTACCAACCGCTCAGGTCAATCACTGGTACAGAATCAACGCGGGGTGACATTGAAAATGACGACTGATGCGGTACCTGGAGGCATCAATATTTTGTCAGCTGGAACACGAACGCAAACTGCGTACGGCGATGATGCGTTGAAACATGGTATTTTCAGCTTCTATCTTTTGAAAGGTTTGAGCGGGGCTGCAGATACTAACCATGACAAGAGAATTACGATGGGCGAGTTGGCTGATTTTGTGTCTGTGGAAACTTCCCACTATGCGCTGGGTATTCATAAGATTCAGGAGCCTCAATTTACTGGCGACCGTCAACATAATGTGGTCATGAAATGATCTACCTAATGATGAAGCCAATGACACGTTCGGCGTTATTTTTCACACTGTTATTTCAATGGCAGTGTGTTGTTGCTTTTCCGGTAGATGTGAAAGCGGATTTTTTATTTGGCCCGGATTTGTCACGCAACCAAGCTTGTGAGAATGCACGCGAGGCTGCCAAAGCCAAGGCCATAGCCTTAGTCACTGGCGAAAAAGTGTCTATTGATCAGCACATGTATTGTTCCCAAAATTCCAAAAACTCTGACGACAAACGATGCGAGCTTAAACGGCAAACATGGAACTTGGTTGAGGGCAGAATCAGTAAAAGCGAAGTGATTTCAGAAGTGGTTAAATCAGTTCAAGGTGCACAAGTGTGTACCGTTTCGATGGTTATTGATGTAGATCCACCTGCGTTGACTGCAGATCCTAATTTTGATTTGAAACTTGAACTCAATCACATGAGTTACAGACCAGGGGATGCATTGTCGATCAGCATTCAACCCACTGCTCCCATGTACATCAGTATTTTTAATTGGCGAACAGCTTTTCTCAATAACAATGTCATTCGCTTATACCCAAATGAAATTGATAAAAATAATTATTTGACTCAACCCTTGACTGTTCCACCACTCACACCTTCTCCTGGTTACAAATTGGAACTTGAATGGATAGCACCTGCAGAATTTGATAAAGACTCCATGGTTGAATGGATCATTGTGGTCGCCACCCAAAAGCCAATCACCTGGTTGCCTGCCTATGACATGACCAGATTCAAGGAGAAATTACTTGAAATACCCGCTGATCAAAGAAGGGTCGTACAGCGCTCTTATGTTTTGATGCGCTAAGCGGCCAAGTGTTCAATCAGTGGGGATCCTCAAAGAGTCGCAGTTTTTTCTCAAGATCATCAGCCAGTTTTCTTCTGGCTGCATACATGGTTTCTCTTTCACTGTTGTAGGCTCTGACTACACCAATTGAATCAAACATTTTTTGATGTATTTCACGTAATTCGTTGATCGTTTGATTCATTTGAGCTTCGATGGACTCCAGCAATTTCTTTTTTGTTGTGAAATTTTCAATATTGGTAAGCAAAGGCTTCCAAGTTTCTAAAAAATCGTCTGGTTTACCTTTGGTTTCATTCATACTGGCGATGGACGTCGATATGCTTTGCAAGGCATTGAAAATATCATAGAGCTCAGTCGTATCTATATTATTTTGTATTCTTTCATATTTCTCTAAATAAGCCAGTTCACTTTCTATAGAGTTGTCATCAAAATGCTGTTTCAATAAAACGGGGGGTACATTTTTTTGAGAATCGTTTTTCTGATCGCCCGCAGCAATTTCATCCAGAGGGATGAGATCTAAATCATCTTTTAAATTAAGCATATTGTGTAATGGCAAGTCTTTGGCGGGACCTTTGTCTGCGGGAGCGCCACTAAATACCTTGTTAAGTAACTTCATGTCAATTGTCCTTATGGGTTATTGCGGGTGAATGATGGGGAGTGTGAAATGGAAACGAATGGTTTTTTGCGGGGTCAAGTCCATATTGATGCGTGTTCCTAGTTGCTTGGCCATGATTTGTGAAAGCCATAAACCTAAGCCGGTTCCAGCGTATTTTTTTGCGGTTTCCGCACGGTAATAACGCTGGAAAACCTGGGATTCGTCTGGTGCACCGGCTTTACCGATTTCGTTTTCGATTTCGAAAAGCATTTTTGCTGATGATTGTTGTTGCACTTTATAAATACGCAGATAAATTTTTGTGAATGGTGGCGAGTACTTCACAGCATTGCTCAATAAATTAAGAAGCATAGATCGAAGGTAATGCTTGTCGGTTTGAAGCCAGTTTCTGTCGCTTGCGTCCATGCCTACTTCAATGCGTGAGGCATATTCGGTATTGGCTTGGGCGTATTGGCTAGACATATCTGCTAATTCTTGTTCAACCAGAAATCTGGTGATTTGAGGTTTTATCAATCCTTCTTCGTGTTTTTCTGCTTGTACACAGTTTTCAATAACTTGGGTGATATTGTCTATCGCCACATCAATGCGTTCTACCCATATTTGCTTTTCGTTGATGGCAGGGGCATCTTGAATGATCATGTCAGTACTTATTTTGATCACACTCAGGGGGGTGCGTATCTCGTGCATCAGCATAGATAAAAACCTTTGCTGATTCATTCTTAGCTTTGTTTCTTGTGCTGCAATTTTTTTGGCTTCGCTTGCTTCATTGCAACGCTGTGTGAATGAATGTCGATCAATCAAGGTCAGCAAATGTATGGTCAATATGGATGAAAAAATCCACAGCAATTCAAAAATGTCGCGTAGCAATTGATTTTGGGAAACAAAGACTGACAGGTTGAACGCATACAGCACATTGAAGACAAAAATGCTGAATGCCACAGCCAAGACTACCCAGCGTAAACGCATGACACTGGGTGGGACAGACTGGTCTTGGAGTGAATGTATGAAATCCCAACTGATCAGCGCTAACAAAGCAAAAAACAGCATTACCGTTGCAGGTATTAACTCACTGCTGGAGAGTAAAAGGGTATAAATTTCAATCAGTACGGTTGCTGAATAGGCCGCATAAAAAATCTTTTTTCTCTGTGTTTGTTTGTCTGGTTTGATTAATAGCAGGTGAAGCAGATACAAAGCATTCATTGCATAACCGATTGAAAAAACCAGTAGCAAAAGATGATTTTGTTTGATGCTTAAATGTAAATAGCTCGCTAGTTGATCGCTCTGGGTTAACAGTCTTCCTAAAAAAAATACCAGAGTAAAGCCGATGACGGCGTATAGACGCTGTCGAGAAAGCGTCCATTGAACCAAACTCCAGACCAGCAAAGTGGTGGCGACACCTATTTGAAATACTTTTAATTGCGATTCACTATGTTGCCTGTTTTGCCACTCTGATTCAGGCCAGACGCTGACTGCGAATTCGCTGATGCCCTGTGGTTGAATGCGCAAGTACACCACGCTATCTTGCGATAGTTCAATGTTGTTGTTCAGTTTCAAAACATGCGAGCCTGCAAGATCGGCGTTGTGCAAAGCGGTCTCGGTCCACCCACCTTGTGACACGGTATTTAACGTGATCACACTGACTTTGTCTGAAGTCGGCGTATCGAATTTCAAATGCAATTCTTCTGAGCCGCGCCTATGGATATGAAGTTTTATCCATAGCGTGCCAGTTTCAAATCGGCGCTGGATAGTGCCGTCAAACTCTTCGAACGTTTCACTGGCGACCTCCTGGAATGTCAACCGGTTGTCTGCGTCATACAAAAATTGCTTATGAGTGATTTGGTCAGCGCATACGCATACCCCGCTGAAGGTCATTACCAACGACAGTAAACACTTGATCCACGCCGTTGCACTGCCTGCGGCAGTTGCTTTTAAAAGGCTAGAGGACGTCATGTATGGCAATGAAAAGGTCTGATGGGTTGTGTGTGCAGAATCTAAGTCAGGGCAGGTTAAAAGTCTGAGAAATCCTGAGATTTGATAAAAGTGAAAGATACACTAAAATTATCATGAATTATTATTAGAATAACAAATATTTATGCCAAAGACCATCAATCGCATCGTGCTTGTTGAAGACAATATTGCATTGCGGGAAGCCTTGGAAGACCATTTAACGAATTCTGGCTTTGATGTGCAAGGCGTGGGCGATGGCAACGAGTTAAACCTCGCGCTGGCATCGGCTGTCCCGCATGTAGTGGTCTTGGACTTGAACTTACCCGAGGAAGATGGCTTGTCAATCGCCAAACGCTTGCGTAAGGCATTTCCACAGATCGGCATTGTGATGTTGACCGCCAGGGTACGAAGTATTGATAGGCATGAGGGGTATGAGTCGGGCGCCGATATTTATTTGACCAAGCCGGTTAAACCGATGGAGCTGACCACCGTGCTGCAGACCTTGTGTCGACGCATGGCGCCTGCCGCCGCCACCCCAGCCTGGCTATTGCGTATGTCTTCTTTGCAAATCGAGCCGCCCGGCCATCCCCCCATATTGCTGACTGTCAGCGAAGCCAACTTGGTCTATGAGCTGGCATTGTCTGGGGATTTATTGAGCATGTCCCGATTGATCGAACTCTTCGGAGACATTGATTTACCAGAGGCGACCAATAAGCTGCGTATTGAACAAATTGTGAGTCGCGTGCGTCGCAAGCTAGACGCGGTCTTACAAGGTCAGCCGGCTATCAAGGCAGTCACCCGCATGGGCTACAAATTATTTGTCCCTGTTCATATTGAATAGCCTAATGATTGGCGTGATTGGTGCTTGATTGCATGGATGGGCAGGGCAGTTCTCCTGATGGGATGTTGCTGCGCGTGTGCAATACTGGCATGTCGCGCCCGCGCATCATCTTCGCTGCTGCGGCTTTGTACCAAGATAGGTGCTGCATAGCCCGGGTAGGTATCCGCAGGGAAAGTCGCGCTGTCTGGTAGATCTACACCGAAGTGGGCGTTAACCCAAGCAGACTGGCGGGTAGGGTTGAAGTGCACACACATGACGAAATGTTGGGGGGCATCACCAATACACATTCCATATACTGTACAAATAAACAGTATTATCTAGCTATGCATGCGTCTGACTTACCCTTTTCTTCCCCCGTGCCGCTGGATGCGCCGCCGATGTGGTTGGACATCTGCAGCTGGGCCGTGCCCGCCGGTTTTCCCTCGCCGGCAGCGGACCACACGCGCCGGCGCATCGATCTGAACGAGCACCTGATAGGCAACAAAGAGGCCACGTTTTTATTCCGCGTCAAGGGTGACTCCATGACCGGCGCAGGCATTTACGAAGGAGACACCTTGTTGGTCGACCGCAGCCTAGACCCGAAGCATCAGTGCATCGTGCTTGCATTGCTGAACAACGAATTCACGGTCAAGCGGTTTTACCGGCGAGGTGGCGTTGTCAAGTTACTGGCCGAGAACAGCATTTACCCGCCGCGCCTCATCAAAGACGAGGACGATTTCACTGTCTGGGGTGTGGTCACCTACAACCTGCACAAGCTGTACTGAAGCCATGGTTGCCGCATTGCCGCAGTTGGCCTTGGTGGACTGCAACAACTTTTACGTCTCCTGTGAACGGCTGTTTCGCCCCGATCTCAAGAATGTGCCGCTGGTGGTGTTGTCCAACAACGACGGCTGCGTGGTGTCGCGCTCTAACGAGGCCAAGGCACTGGGTATACGCATGGGGCAACCCTGGTTTGAGTGCAAGGAACTGGCCGAGCAACATGGCATTTTGGCGCTTAGTTCCAACTACGCGCTGTACGCTGATTTGTCCAACCGCGTCATGCGCATACTGGCTGATTTTTCACCGCGCACCGAGGTGTATTCCATTGACGAATGCTTTGTCGACCTCAGCGGTACGCCCGATTTGCGGACGGTCAGCTACCGCATCCGAGAAACGGTATTGAAATGGACTGGCATTCCAGTGTGCGTTGGCATAGGCCCGACCAAAACCTTGGCCAAGCTGGCCAATCACATTGCCAAAAAACACCCGCGTTCGCGCGGTGTATTCAATTACAACGACCTCACAGACACGCAACAAACGCACTTGTTGTCGCGCATTGCCGTCGATGAGGTATGGGGCGTAGGCAGGCGCCTCACTACCCGTTTGACAGCACACGGCATACACAGCGTGCAGGACTTGCGACTCGCGCATGTGCCCAGTTTACGCGCCGAGTTTGGTGTGGTGATGGAAAAAACCCAGCGCGAATTGAACGGCTTGGCTTGCATCGATTTGCAAGAGGTCGAACCCGATAAACAGCAAATCATCGCCAGCCGTTCGTTCGGTTCCATGGTTGAAACAGTGGATATGCTGAAAGATGCGGTCAGCGTTTTTGTGGCCAACGCCTGCGCCAAATTGCGGGCCCAGGGCTCGCATGCATCGGTTATTCAGGTGTTTTTGATGACAAACCGTTTCCGCAAAGATTTGCCACAGTACATGCCTTCGCTGGTGGTGCCACTGCCGCAACCGACTAACGATAGCCTGGTGGTCAACCGCTGGGCAGACTATTTGGTCGGGCGCATGTTCCGCCCTGGCTATCAGTACAAGAAAGCCGGTGTCATGCTCAGCGGTATTTCGCCGCAAGGGCGTTATCAAACCGATTGGCTGGAACCGCCGCAAGCGGTGGACACGCGTTTGATGGATACGCTGGATGGTTTGAACAAACGTTATGGGCGTGGCACGGTCAAAGTGTCAACGCAAGGCGCATACCAAGGGTGGCAGATGAAGCAGGACAACAAATCACCTGACTACACCACCGATTGGCAGTCCATACCCGTGGTCTAGTGCATAGTCTTGGATGCAGCCCACGTTGTTGACCGAGGCGCTGCTTATATATTGAGCGCACTCAGCAACTCGTGGCTACGTATGGGTTTGAGTAATACCTTGTTGAAACCGGCTGCTTCAAGTTGTTGGATTTCATCGGGCATGGCATGCGCTGTATACGCAATGATTTTCATGTCGGAAAAGCGGGCATCTGAACGAAGCTGCTGACACAGTTGCAGGCCGCTCACGGTGGGCATGGAAATATCCAGTAGCAACACATCGCAGACTGTGTCTTGCAGCATATCTAACGCTTGCGTCGCGCTGTCGCATTCATGCACGGTGTAGCCCAGCGGGCGTAAGAACAAACCGGGCAGCAGGCGGTTGGTGTCGTTATCGTCAACCACAATCACATGGCGCGTATTCATGCGGTAGCCGTTTCTGTTTGACGAAGGGGCAGGGTGAAAAAGAATGAACTACCGACACCGGCTTGCGTGCGGTAATTCAGTTGTCCGCCCATCAGTTGTACCAATTGGTGACTGAGCATCAGACCCAGTCCGGCCCCTTCTTTTCGCTTTAACGTGAAGTCAGAGGACGGCTCAAAAAGACCCATGAACAGACGTTGTTGCACCTCCTCTGGTATGCCCAGTCCGGTGTCAGCGACCGTGAATGTCAGATTGCCATCCGCTTCATTGTGTGAGATTTCTAAGCTCACTTGCCCTTGTGGCCGGTTGTAGGCGATGGCGTTGTCAATCAGGTTATTGAGCACCAGGCGCAAACGGTAGGGGTCGGCAGTCATCTTCAATGTGACGTGCTGATCGGTGCTGAGTTCAAGTGCAATGTTCAGCCGGCTAGCGCGGGGTTGGTGTAACTTACGCACGGACTCCAACAGATCGTAAACATCGAACTCCGATTCAGCGAGTTGTAAGCGGCCCTCTTTGATCTTGTGGATATCCAGCATGCCATTGACCAGATTCAGCATTTCCAAGCTGTTTTCCAGAATGATTTTCGAGGTGAAATGGATCATCGGTTCCTTGGAACTGCTGTTTATGTACTCTGCGTATCCCATGATGCCGTTGAGCGGCGTGCGCAAGTGGTGAGACATAGACGCCATGAAGCTTTGCATGTGTTGCAGACTGTGCATTTGCTGCGTTAGCTCGGATTGGAGTTGCCGACTTCGCTGGATGGTCATCGCCCAAGCAATGGACAGACATAACAACAAACTCAGTAATGCAATTTGGATAATGTCGTTCGTGTTCATAAAGCACTCGCTGGTTTCATTACATTCGCAATATATTATTTCTTAGCAAATACCAAGAATTTTGTTCCAAGGATGCGGCCAAATTCATGGCTGTGAGATTCGAGGGTTTGCAATAAGTCTTCCGTAGGCACAATTTTTTTGGATCGTTTATCCACTTGACTGGCCTCAAACTTGACCAAGCCTTCTTCTTCAAATTCACGTATCTTGTAGCGCAGAGCCCTTTCGCTCAAATCTTGGTTGCTATAAATGCCTTTAAGGAGGGCGCTTGGTTTATCGCGTTTCTCTTCAATCAATTGTTTGACCAGACTCAGGTAGAGATAACGGCCAGCCTGACTTTGCACCAGATGCAAGTGCTGGTTTTCCCATTCGTGCAGTTGGCAAATGACTTGGAGGAGTTTGGTATTGAATTGCGGATCGGAATCAGTTTTCATTTCGGTTATCCTGAAGTTTGGTGACCGAATGGTAATAATGTTTTTGTATAAAAACTGACGAAAACTGATAATTTTGTGTGTATTTTGTATAGATATTTGGTATTTATTGATAATTTAATCAATTTTAACAGCGCAACAGAGCTGATAACCTTGCAAACGGTTGGCTCTGAGGACCTGCTTACCGGCACCGCAATCTCTCATTTTTTTCCGCAATCTGTAAATTTGGGCCTCTAAAGCTTGCTTGGGTAACTGATCCTCGTTTTTTTCAAGTACTTCATAAATTTCCCAAAGTTCAAGTTGTTGTTGGTCTGATTGGAGAAACGCCATCAGTAAAAGAAATTCAGACCGTGATAACGCCTGCTCTGACAAATTGCCGCGCATGACTCGGAACCTGGTATTCAATTGCAAACTGCTGGTTTCAACAAATTTGTCATTGGTATGTGTGGCGCGATACAGCGCACGTTGCTCCAGATTGTCGACCAAGGCATTCAATTCATCGGCTTCCCAGGGGGAGGTCAGCACATGGTCTGCACCCAAGCGCAATGCACGCAGTTTGGTTGACAAATCGCCTGCCTGGGTCATGCACACGCTACCTAAGGTTGTGGGGTGCTGTTGCAATTGCTGCAACAGCGAAAACAAAGCATCGTCTGGCTTTCTCAGATCCAGTAAGTAAATCGCCGACGCTGTATTGGCCAAGATTTCCAGGCACTCTGTGGCAGTCATGCAGTGCTTTAACAGACAGAATGCCTCTTGCGTCCTTTGCAAAAGCACAGCCTGCGCGGCGTCCGCTGACACGAGCACCATATTCACGGTAGAAAATGCCAAAGTCATAAATCTTCAATCCGAGTTTGAGCCCATCATTTGCTGAAAACTCTACCATTTTTCCTTACAAAAGAATATTTTATTGTTAATAACTGTTATTAAAATGATTGAATATTAAAATTCAACGCTTGAAATTTTAGTAAAAAAATATTCATAAATTCAATGAATCCCCAATGAAAATAGCCGGATCTATTGCCGGTTGTCTGCTTAGAAAAATGAAAGTCATAGCGATGAGATTGAGCGCCGTTAAGATGATCAGCATATTTGACGGAGGGAATTTTGATGGGTACAACATTTTTAAGAGTCAGTGTTTTAGTTGGTTGGGGTTTGATCGGTATGTCCGCTGTCACAGCCGCAGACAAGGCCGCGGACCCCGTAGTGAAAAAATCTGACAGTGGTATTTGCCACGATAAATCCAGCCCTTCATTTGCCAACACCAAAAAATTCACTGCTTTCAACAGTGTGGATGAATGTGTGAAAAGCGGCGGGAAATTGCCTGCTGGACAACCTGCGGCGGCAGCTGCCACGCCTGTTGTTAAAAAATCTGACAGCGGTATTTGCCATGACAGCAAAAGCCCAAGCTATGAACGCACCAAAAAATTCACTGAATTCAAAACTGTGGATGAATGCTTAAAAAGTGGCGGTAAATTACCTAAATAAAGTAGCCATTGGCTGACCCTGATGAGGGTCAGCTGGGCATAACAGCGCTAGACCAAGCGCAACACAGACGCAACTTCAAGTCATGCTCGCATACCCGCATACGGTCATGCTGAGAACATCGCATCAACGTGCGTCGGGTAACTCTATTTTGACCTCCAGCACTTCAAGGTTGTCCTGTCGCTCCAGGTTGACCTTGATATCACTGGGATTGATATTCACGTATTTAGACAACACCGCAATCAGGTCGCGTTGCAAGTCTGGCAAATAGTCCGGCTGGTGCGCAGACTTGCCAGAGCGTTCGTGCGCCAGAATGATTTGCAATCGTTCTTTGGCGACGCTGGCGGTTTTTTTCTTTTCGCCGATCAGAAAGGACAACAAAGACATGTGGTTTATCTCCGACCGAACACGCGTTGCAGCAGTCCAGGTTTGCTGGCTTCGGTAAATCTCAACGGTATGTCTTTGCCGAGGAAGCGATCGACCACGTCTTTATAGGCCTCAGCCACATCGCTTTTTTCAAGCAAGACCGCTGGCACGCCTTGGTTGGAAGCTTGCAAGACATCTTCAGATTCTGGAATGACACCAATCAGCGGAATACGAAGAATGTCTTGAATATCTTCTAAAGACAACATCTGCCCTTCTTGCACCCGGTTCGGGTTGTAGCGGGTGATCAACAAGTGTTCCTTGATAGGTTCCTGTCCTTGAATGGCTCTCAAGGTTTTGCTGCCAAGCATGCCCAGTATGCGATCCGAATCGCGCACCGATGAAACCTCGGGGTTGGTGACAACCACAGCCTCATCTGCAAAATGCATGGCCATCATGGCGCCGGTTTCAATACCGGCAGGCGAGTCGCAAACAATGAATTCAAAGTCCATGCCGGCAAGTTCGCGCAGTACGCGTTCAACACCGTCTTGGGTAAGCGCTTCCTTGTCGCGGGTTTGCGAAGCGGCGAGTACAAACAGATGTTCTGAATGCTTGTCCTTGATGAGCGCCTGGTTCAGCGTGGCTTCACCGTTGATGACATTGACAAAGTCATAGACGACACGACGTTCACACCCCATGATCAGATCCAAGTTTCGCAAGCCCACGTCAAAATCAATCACCACGGTTTTGTGACCACGCAGTGCCAATCCGGAAGCAAAACTGGCACTGGTGGTTGTTTTACCGACTCCGCCTTTGCCAGATGTCACGACGACTATTTTTGTCATTGAAAAAAATCCTAAGTAAAAAAAACAACGGCAGATGAAAAAAGGCAAGCACCTTAAACATCGCTAAATGCCTTGAGTTTACAAGGCTCGCATATTCAGTTTGTCATCAGCCAACCAAACCTGTGCAGCTTTACCTAGAACATCCGATGGCAACGCGGTGTCGCTGGTGCGGTAAACGCCTGCAATCGATACCAATTCGGCCTCCAGACTGGATGCAAAGATGCGAGCGCTGGTGTCTCCTTTGGCGCCTGCAATCGCTTTACCGCGCAGCGGTGCGTAAACGTGGATATGCCCATCAGACATGATTTCAGCGCCGGGGTTGACCATGGCCAGCACGACCAGATCGCGCCCGCGGGCATAAACGTGCTGACCTGAGCGAAGCGGTTTGTCGATGACCATCGCTGTTTGAGAAGCCATGTGAACTTCTCGCACCACTTCAATTTCACGCACGACTTCACGTATGGTTTCATGCGGCTCACTGACGGGCGATGGCAATGCTCGAAGTTCCTGTGCCACAAACAAGCCAGCCAAAGTGGCGGCGGCTGCTTGTAGGTCGGTTCCTGCGCGTAATGCGACCGGGTTCATTTTGAATTGGCGCAGCAATTGCAGCAATGCATTGAGGTCGATCGGGCCGGCTTGGGCATCCACGGCTTGCAGGTCAATCAATACTGGATCGTTGTCAAAAAAATCGGGGGTCTCACCAAAGCGGTTTTGCAGATCGGCGCTCAAGCGTTGCAAATCGGCGGACTTGACCAACACCGACATCAAGGGCAGATGGACATTTTTGATTTCAAAAGACAATGATTGAGAAGATGTACGCGAACTCATAGGGGATCCGGATAACGGCAGGCATGAAGCCTTGCATGAAAGGCACACACTTTACACGTTCAGGCAAACCGGCTGGTTTTTTCCAGCCAATTTGAAATTTTGCACAATGCGCCCTATGTTTGAAAGGCTGGATATGTACGTATTGGCGGGCTTATTTGCGGCGTATTTTGGTGTACTTGCGCTAGGAATGTTTTGGCAAAGCCAAACGGTTCGAGGGCCTTGGTTGTATTTACTGCGTGCTTTTTTCCCTAATTGGCAGTTTTATCACCAGGTCGGCTCCGTGCCTCATTTGTATGTGCGTTCGCAAGAAGCACAGGGACCATGGTCCGATTGGCGGATGGTTTATCCAAGGCACCAACGCAGTACGTGGCGACTGTTTCATAACCCGTGGGGCAACAGAGACCTTGCTCAGCAAAATCTGGTAGAGCATTTGTCCAGCGATATCAAAGAGTTGGGAGAAGGCGCAGATGCCAGCCAATTGGTGAGTTACCAGTTGGTATGTCGGTTGGCGGCGCATGCCATCCGAATCCATCAACTGCAAGCAACAGCCAGTCATTACCAACTGGAAATCAGACTTGAGCGTTCCGGCCCGCAAGGCCTCATCAGTACAGACACGGTGCTTCGCAGTCCGTCAATGACTTTATGAGTGGCGATCTGGTGGTGCGCTGGTTGGAAGTACTGGGTGGTTTTAGCATCGCCTTGCAATGTATCGAGTACTGGCGCATTGCTGTTTCCTTGGACCCAAACGGCATTTGGGCTTGGCGTGTCCAAAGAGCTGACATACCTGATTCACCGATGTGGATCAAATTGTTACTCGACCAGATGTACAAGCCAACCCTCTACCGTTTGCAATTGATGGTCAGGTTGTTGGCTGCGCTGGCATTGATGATTTGGGGCAACCAACTGTTGACCGCACTGGTTTTGTTCACGGGCACATTGCTTTTGTTGATCCGTTGGCGGGGGGCATTCAATGGCGGCAGCGATTTCATGACCCTCATCACAGTCAGCGGTTTGTTGATCGCGCAACTGGTGGCACTCTTTACTGATGCTCAAACGGGATGGTCAGCTGGTCTGGGATACATCGCTATTCAGACCTTGAGTTCGTATTTTGTGTCTGGTTGGATCAAATTGAAACGACCCGAATGGCGCAGCGGTGAGGCACTGACGGTATTTTTAAACGGGGGCTTGTACGGTCCCTTGCCACTGAACAGTGTCTTTCGCCAGCCGATGCTGGCGAGGCTATGCAGTTGGACCTTCATCCTTTGGGAAGGTTTGTTTGCTTTGGTTGTGATGTATCCGCCATGGATTGGAGGTTTTGTTGCTTTGGCCTTGCTTTTTCACTTTTTGGTGTTTTGGTTCTTTGGCTTAAACAGGTTTTTCTGGGCTTGGGCGACCAATTTGAGCAGTGTTTTTTTTCTGGGACATTATTTTTCTTCCATTGAAACAATACTTTTTTATTAATTAAGTCGTGAAATACAGTTCTTTATATGATTTTTTGCCGATTTATATGCTTTGCGCACTTCAGCTAACTGCATAGAATGACGATCCCTCTTCTCTATAGGGCTTTTAAGTCAGGATGATTCATGCAGTTAATGTGGCTATCAGGGCCGACCGGTAATGTCAGGACCATTTCAATCACAACCCGCACAGTGTCAACCGCTGCGGTGGTGATTGGTTTTTTTCTGGTCACTTCTGGTTTCTTGCTCCACTTTGTCGGATTCAAAATTGCTGTTGAATACAACCCTGACTTGGCGCGAAGCATTGGTGGCGTTACCACCGAGGCTGAACAAAAGCGCATGGAATCGGTTTACCGAGACCACTTGACTCAACTGCGTGAGTCCATGCACAACACGGTGAACGAAATTCGCCAACTTGAAACCATGAAAAACCGTTTCATGGAAATGGCGACCCCCAATGTAGTGCGAGACAAAATCAACCGCAAAGACGATAACAAGGGTGGGCCTTTGATCGCGCCCAAACCATTCTCCAGTTTGTTTAGACAGCCCTTAGGCATGGAGTTTGACCAAACACTGCAAGACTTTGTCCAAACGCAAACTGCCGTGGCTGAGTTACGCAGTCGCTGGGAGAAGCAACTTGATTGGCTCAATACCCTGCCCACAGGCATTCCGGTTCACGGTGATTTCAGGGTAAGCAGCGGATTTGGTATTCGCAATGATCCTTTCACAGGTGGTTTGGCCATGCACGAGGGTTTGGATTTCACAGCCAATACCGGTACGCATGTGGTTGCCACGGCCAAAGGCACTGTGACACGTTCTGGCTGGGATTTCGGTTACGGAAATGTGATTGAGGTTCAGCACGCCGAGGGTTTCTCCACCCGCTATGCCCATTTAAGCAAGCGCATTGCGCAAGTCGGGGACCGGGTTGATCGTGGCGGCGTTTTGGGTGAAGTAGGCAGTACCGGGCGCTCAACCGGCCCCCATTTGCATTACGAAGTGTTTATCAAAGACAGGGTGATCAATCCTGTGCAAGTACTTCCCCTTAGCTCTAGCTAACCCCCCGTTCACCGGAGTGACATATGTTTGAAAAATTGCGCGATAAACCTCTTGCGAGTTCGCAAGAGCGTTTTGAAACCTTGATTGGACGTACCACCCAAATTTATGGTCGACTGGTACTGGTCGACTCTGTGCGCATTGACGGTAAGGTTGTTGGAAATATTGAAACCGCCAAGGAAAGCAAAGTCACGGTTGCCATTGGTGCCAGTGGTGAAGTTTCTGGTGACGTCACTGCGCACCGAGTGATGGTGGCAGGCAAAGTAGAAGGCAATATTTATGCATCTGAGCGTGTAGAGTTTCATAAAGACTCTATCGTTCACGGCGACATATCCTACGGCTCTATTGCTGTCGAACATGGCGCTCGTTTACTTGGACTGGTCATTCAAAACCCAGTGGGTGGCGCCAATGCAGGTGCCGAGGCCAATTCCGCCATTCGTCAGGCGCAATCCAGTAAATAAACGGTTCAAAACATGCGGGGCTCTCCAGAATGGTTTGACCGGATGTATAACAACCGCGCCTTGGTGCCGGATTTCGCTGAGCACCTACAGCGATGGGCTGATGAATCCAAGCATGCACGAGAGCACTCCAATGGCCTTTTTGACCTGAGTTATGGTGAAGGTTTGAATGAAACATTGGATATTTTCACCACCGCTTCTGCCAAAGCGCCTGTGTTGGTATTTCTCCATGGCGGCTATTGGCGTGCACTAGACAAGTCTGACCATTCTTTTATAGCCCCGGCATTGACCAAAGAAGGTGTGTGTGTGGTGGTACCCAATTACGCACTGTGTCCAGCCGTCAGCATCAAGGACATAGTCATGCAAATGGTAAAGGCCTTGACTTGGGTGTGGCGCTACATCTCACATTGGGGCGGTGACCCTGGTCGAATTCATGTGGCAGGTCATTCGGCTGGCGGGCATTTGGCGGCCATGATGATGGCGTGTGAATGGTCGCGGTATGCCAAGGATTTACCCCCGGACTTGGTGAAATCCGCATTGGCGATTTCAGGTTTGTTTGAACTTGAATCCGTGCGTCGCTCGCCCATGCTGCAAGCAGACTTGCGTCTCGACGATGCGCAGGCCGTTCAATGCAGTCCTGCTTGGATGCCCGCACCTCTTCATGGGGCTTTGTTGAGTGTGGTGGGGGCGTTGGAGAGTGAAGAGTTCTTGCGACACAACACATTGATTCGCCAGTCTTGGGGTGAGCAGCGTGTGCCGTTGTACCAAGAACTACCTGACTTGCACCACTTCAGTATTTTGAGCGCTTTGTCACAATCTGACCATCGCTTACATCAGATGGCATTAGATATGTGCTTTGCGCAATGATTACTTGCGTGTAGAAAGTGGTAACAAGCCCGCGGCCAATGCGGTACCCAACAGAATCAACATGCCGTACATCAGCATATGCAAAGTGATTGTTTCACCCAGTATCAACACACCGATCAGGTTAGCAATCAATGGAATAAGGTAAGTCACACTCAGCGTACGAGCCCCACCTGTTTTAGCAATCAGTCTGAAATACAGCACATAAGCCAAGCCTGTGCAAATGGCGCCAACAATCAGCAGACCAAGCCATGCCCATGGGTTCGGCCAGGTCGCAGGCCAAAACCATATACCAGGCACTGTGAGCGCCATACACGCACCGATTTGACTTCCGGTAGCGATAGCAAGCGGTGGCACACCTTTTAAATATTGTTGTGAAAAAGTGGTTGCGAAACCGTAGCAAGAAGTGGCCAACAGACAACTGAGAACAGCCCAGCCGTTGGCATCAGCTTTGAAAGACAAGCCACCAGGCATACCCATGGCAAGCAGGGCGACGCCACAAAATCCCAGAAACAATCCCAAGGCACGCCATCCTCCTGGGCGTTCAGATAACCACAGCCAAGCAATCAGCGCACCAAACAATGGTGAGGTGGCGTTGAGTATGGCTGACATGCCGGTAGTGAGCGACAAAACAGCATAGGCATAACAACTGAACGGTATGGCGGAGTTAACCACACCCATGGCAAACACAGGACGCCAATTTTTTTTCAGATCGTCCACCTGACCCTTCATCATAAGCAAGGGTAAAAGCACCAACAAAGCAATACTTACACGCATCCAAGCCGTGGCACATGGACCAAATTGCTGTGCTGCCAGGCGCATAAATACAAAAGAGGATCCCCAAATCATGCCTAATAAAACGAACTCGGGTAGCCAGTGTTGCCAGCGTAAACCCGCCGTCACAACAACATACCTTCAATGTCCAACAAAGCGACTTTGCGGTTCAATCCGCCTGCATAACCGGTCAATGCGCCGGTGCTGGCGACCACGCGATGGCAGGGGAGAAAAATACTTAAGGGGTTGCGTCCAACGGCGGCGCCAACTGCACGGGCTGATTGAGGCTTACCTAAATAGCGTGCAATGTCAGCATAGGTCGCATAGCGACCGAAAGGAATCATGGCCAGCGCATGCCACACTGCATGTTGAAAATCGCTGCCTCCAAAAGGTGACAGCGGCAGTTCAAATTGTTGTCGTTGGCCGGAAAAATATTCATTCAACTGTTGTTTGGCTTTCAGTAACCAACATTGTCCTGGTCCCCATGGCAGGTGTTGAAGATCGGGCACATGCTTTTGTTGATCAAACCAGGCACCGCTGAGCCCTTGTTCGTTGGCCAACAGTGTCATTCGACCCAATGGGGTATGTATGGGCATCTGCCAATGATCAGAAGGGGTTTTTAAATAAAAATTGTCTGAATTCATACGGATATTATGGGTTGTTATTGGCATGGATGCGTGGCAGATTCTATGGATCGCTCGACTCTTTCAGCTTACTCAGTGCTCATTCGCTCACGCCTACAATGCGTTTTCATGAATATTGAATCCTCTATTTTCAAAGCGTATGACATTCGCGGCGTTGTGCCAAGCGCATTGCATACAGAAATGGCCACAGCGCTGGGTCGTAGTTTCGGTACGCAGGCACGCGCATGCGGTCAAACCCGAGTAGCCGTGGGTCGTGATGGACGACTGAGCGGGCCAACTCTGGCGCAAGCGTTGATACAAGGTTTGATGGATGCAGGTATAGAAGTGATGGATGTCGGCATGGTGACCACGCCCCAGCTTTATTTCGCTGCAAATACCTTATGCCAAAGCGGCATACAAATCACGGGCAGCCACAACCCCAAAGACTACAACGGTTTCAAAATGGTATTGGACGGACGTGCCATTTACGGAGAGGATATTCAAGCATTACGCCGGATGATCGAGCAAGACAGCTGGCAATTGCACGCTGGCGGCAGCGTGACATCCGTTTCCATACAACACGAGTACCAACAACGCATCACCAGCGACATTCACCTGTCACGGCCCATGCGCGTCGTGGTTGATTCTGGAAATGGCGTTGCCGGTGCGAGTGCGCCACAGATTTTGCGAGACATAGGCTGTGATGTGATCGAGTTGTTCAGTGACGTAGATGGCAATTTCCCCAACCACCACCCTGACCCCAGCAAACCAGAAAACCTTCGTGATTTGATTAGGGCATTACAAGAAAATGATGCTGAACTGGGCTTGGCTTTTGATGGAGACGGCGACCGGTTAGGCATAGTCACGCGAGACGGTCAAACCATTTATCCGGATCGCCAGATGATGTTGTTTGCCCGTGATGTGTTGTCTCGCCAACCGGGTGGCACCATTGTTTTTGATGTGAAATGTTCGCAACAACTTGCTCCATTTATTCGTGCTGCTGGTGGCGTACCCTTGATGTTTAAGACAGGTCACTCGTTAATCAAAGCCAAAATGAAAGCCATTGACTCGCCTTTAGGTGGTGAGATGAGCGGCCATGTGTTTTTCAAAGAGCGTTGGTATGGTTTTGATGACGGCACCTATGCAGGGTGTCGTCTGCTGGAAATACTTAGCCGTTCATCGGATGCCAACACGGTTTTGCATGATTTACCTCAAAGCGAATCTACGCCTGAGTTGAATGTGTCTTGCCAAGAAGGTGAACCTCACCGTGTCACCGCTGAGTTGCTCACATTGGCCCAAACCCAGGGTTTGCCGTCGGTTGACCATCATCCCGTTTTATGCGACATAGACGGATTACGCATAGATTGGGATGATGGGTTTGGACTGGTGCGTGCTTCGAACACCACGCCAGTGCTGGTGTTGCGTTTTGAAGGTCAAAACACAAAAGCCCTGCAGCGTATTCAAGCAGACATGATGGCCTTGTTGCGACAAATCAAACCGGATGCCCAGGTTCAAGAGGCTGCGCATTGAGGGTATTGGTTGTCAAACTGTCCTCACTTGGCGATGTGGTTCACAGTTTGGCCAGTGTCATGGATATGCGTCAAGCCATGCCTGATGCCAGTATCGATTGGGTGGTAGAAGATGGATTCGCCCCACTGTTACAAACTTGTCCGGCAGTCGATCGCGTTATCCCTTGCAGATTGCGTCGTTGGCGCAAACAGTGGTGGACCGCTGATACGCGACAAGAATGGCGGACATTCATGAGCGAACTTCATGCTGTCAAGTATGACGCTGTGATTGACTTGCAAGGCTTGAGTAAATCAGCACTCATCTCCCGCCTCACAAGCTTGAGCGAGCAGGGCAAACGCTACGCCATGGCCAACCGTACCCGTGGTTCCGCCTATGAAAGGCCGACCCGATGGGTGGCTGATGAATTGATTGAATGCCCATGGGACAGCCATGCCGTTCAGCGTGCCCGTCATGTGTGTTCTCATGCTTTGGGTTACAACGAATCGTATCAAGGCATACAAACCATGTTCATTGAGCCCGACCCGTCGGTGGCGCCACGCACACTGGCTTTGGTGCACGGAACCTCTCGAGCAGATAAATGCTGGCCGTTAAATCACTGGATGACGCTGGCGCGTCAATTGACATCCATGGGATTTCAATTGGCTTTGCCGCATTCAAATGATGCTGAGGAGCGTGTCGCCATGCAGGTGGCGCAATCCTGCGCTGGTTCGGTGGTGTGGCCGCGTTCTGATATTTTTCAATTAAGCAGGCGATTGGCTGCTTGTGTAGGTGTGATCGGTGTTGACAGCGGACCCAGTCATATGGCGGTGGCACTGGGATTGCCCCATGTACAAATCTATAACTTTGATACCGCGTGGCGCACTGGACCACAACATTGTGATTGGCAACAAAGTGTTTTCGCACAACCGCAACCCTCGCCTGAAGTGGTGATGCACACTTGGCTGGACTGCTTACACGCGCATGAAAATAAAGCTGGAATTCAACCATGATGCTGTTTGCGTATGGTTGCTTCATGTACTTGTTGTCGCCATTGCTATTGCTCAAGTTGTATGCGCGTTCACGCAAGGAGCCTTTGTATGCGCAAGCGGTGGCCGAGCGTTTTGGTTTTTACCGCATGCCTGCCACTTCGGGAGGTATTTGGATACACGCAGTGTCTTTGGGTGAAACACGCGCCATTCAATCTTTGGTGGAAACTTTGCGTCATCATTATCCCAATGTGAGATTTGTATTCACACATGGCACTGCAACCGGTCGCCAACAAGGATTGAGTTTGCTCCAAGCTGGCGATATTCAGGTGTGGCAGGCTTGGGATTCGCCGCAGGCAGTCAAAAGATTTTTCCGTCACTTTCAGCCCAAGCTTGGGTTTTTGGTAGATACCGAGGTTTGGCCTGTCACGGTCTCACAAGCAGCCAAACATGGTGTGCCTGTGGTGTTGCTCAATGCCCGATTGAGTGCGCGGTCCTTGCGCAAGGCGATGCAATGGTCTGCGCTGGCAAAGCCTGCCTTTGGCAGTTTAAAAGCCATTTGGGCGCAGTCTGAGCAAGATGCCAAACGGTTTCAAAGCCTGGGCGTACCAGTGCAGGCTGTCATGGGTAATTTAAAGTTTGACGCGGTGCCTGACGCAGTTCAGGTTCAGCAAGGACATGATTTACGCGCCCACATGCAGCGGCCGGTGATTCTTCTGGCAATTTCCCGTGAAGGTGAGGAAGCCGCTTTACTCGACGTGTTGATGCAACAACCTGCGTATTTGAAAGATGTGCAATGGTGGCTGGTACCCAGGCATCCTCAACGGTTTGAAGATGTGGCTGCTTTGGTCAAAGCCAAAGGCTTGACCTTGATCAAACGCAGTGAATGGGGAGCCCATCCTCAAGCCAACGATGTGCAGTCTACCGATGCAATGGTTCTGGGTGACAGCATGGGGGAAATGGCGTTTTATTTCAGCGCGGCCAGTGTGTGTTTGCTTGGTGGAAGCTTTGAGCCGCTAGGCGGTCAAAATTTGATCGAGTCCTGCGCCTGCGCGTGTCCGGTAGTGATGGGTCCGCATACCTTCAATTTCGCGCAAGCAGCAACGTTAGCTCAACAGGCCGGCGCAGCCGTGCGAGTCAAGCATTTGAATGAAGCGGTAGACGTTGCTTACCGGCTAGCTTTGGATAAACAAGAATGCGCCAACAAGGCGGAATTAGCAAGACAATTTGCAACCCAGCACCAAGGGGCAGTCGCTCGATGTGTCGAGCTTATCAAGCCCCTGATGTGAGTTTGCTTAATGAGTTTGCTTAAGGACTCAGTTGGTTGTTGATGTTTTGCAAGTCTTCCACTTGCAGTACGCCACTGAGTTGACGTAATTTCAACTGACCTACCAACACGTCATAACGGGCCTTGGCCAACTTCGCTTTGGTGTCAAAGAGTTTGCTTTGCGCATCCAAGACGTTGATGTTGATGCGAACGCCAACGCTATAGCCCAGCTTGTTTGCATCCAACGCTACCTGGCTTGAATCTTCAGCGGCTTTCAAGGCTTTGATCTGACTGACACCGGACACCAGTCCATAGAAAGCACTGCGGGTGTTTTGAGAGATGTTGCGAACAGCTGTGTCCACATCCGATTCAGCTTTTTGCCGCAAGGAAACGGTTTCTTTCACACGGTTGTTCAGGGCATTGCCATTGAACAAAGGCACACTGACAACCACAGCGCCGGTGGCAATACCAAGGCTTGAATCTTTACTGCTAGTGTAGGAGCCGCTGCTGTTGTTGGTGTAGGAATAACTCAATTGCAAGTCGACAGTGGGCAGCAGTGCAGACTGTGCCTTGTCGGTCTCCAAGCGTGCCACATCGCTGGCGATACGGTATTGCTTGATGCTTGGATTTTTTTGCTCACTCAGTGACACCCATTCTTCCACCCGCTCAGGCACAGGGCCTTGAGGTTCAACCGTCAAAGAAATAGGTTTGGGGCTGGTGTCTGATTTGCCCACCAGTTGGTCAAGCGCCATTTTCTTAACCCGTAAATCGTTTTGGGCAGCAATCTCTTGCGCCACTGCCAGGTCATAACTGGCTTGCGCTTCACGTGTATCTGTGATGGTTGCTGTACCTACTTCGAAATTGCGTTTGGCAAAGGCCAGTTGCTCGGCAACTGCAGTCATTTGCGCCTGTATAAATGTCAGCGTGTCTTGACTGGCCAAAACATCGAAATAAGCTTGGCTGATACGAACCATGAGATCTTGTTCTGCGGCCAGTAATTGAGCATCTGCGATTTGCAATTGCAGATTGGCTTGAGAAACCTCAGCCCTGTCCCCTGGTCGAAACAAAGGCTGTGAACCCAGCAAGGTGCCGGTTTGTGTGCCGTAGGAGTGAACTGTTTGGTAAGCCGAAGAAGTAGGCGAATAAAAACCGCCGTTGTTCAAACTCAGATTGGCGGACGCAGTGGCAGTGGGTCCAAGCTTGGCTTGAGCCTGATCTACTTTGAGTCGTGTGGCTTGGGCTTGCAATTGAACAGATTTGAAAGTGGCGTCGTAGTTCTTAGCAACTTCGTAAAGTTCAACCAAACTTTGACTGCGGGCGGCACCTGAAAAAGCCACTGACATGGCGGCGATCAAGGGCAGAGTGCAAAACAATTTCATGGTCTTCCTTTGTGACAACATATTAAAAATGAAAAGCAGTTTTTTCAGTAAAACCATGTAAGCGAGGAATGACCACATCCCACAGGATATGGTCATGGCTGCTGCCGTCAGCTTGACGTTGAACAAGGGTTGTTTGCATCATTGGTTCTTCACCAATGACAGCCAACATCCGTCCTGTCGGTTTGAGAAGTTGCAGTAAACCCGTGGGAACAGTCGCCACGGAGCCGCCGAGCAAGATGGCATCAAAAGGTGCACCTTGTGCATTGTCAGGTAAGCCTTGACTGTGGGCCATATGAAAATTGGAGATGCCGTTTTTTTCAAGACGCTGGCGTGCCACAGGGATGAAATCTGCATGGCATTCCACACTGGTGACGTGTGCGCAAGACATGGCAAGCAAAGCCGTTAGATAGCCCGTACCTGTGCCTATTTCCAGCACATTTTCATGCGCTTGCAATCCGAGGTCCTGCAGCAATCGTGCATCTACCTTGGGCGCCAGCATGTGCTCACCATGACCGATGGGAATTTCAATATCGCTATAGGCCAGCGATTGGTAGGCATCAGGGACAAACATACGCCGATCCAGGCGATCGAGCAACGCTAAAACATGCTTATCCAGCACCTGCCAGGTACGGATTTGCTGTTCAATCATGTTGAAGCGTGCAACTTGCGGATTCATGGTCGGGTGAGAATTCATAGACTCTGCCATTCTATACAGTGCCATCTTGCAAAGGCCTTGGCTTGCCATGCCAACGTTTTTGCAACCATTGACTCAAGTCATCGATATAGCAATACACCACCGGCACCACCACCAACGTCAGTAGGGATGAGGTGATGACTCCACCAATCACAGCCTGTCCCAATGGTGCACGCTGCTCTGATCCTTCTGTGACTGAGAAAGCCAATGGCACCATGCCAAAAATCATGGCCAATGTGGTCATCAAAATCGGGCGCAGTCTGACTTGGGCGGCCATCAACAAGGCACTGGTTCTGTCGAGCGGCGCTTCACGCGTGCCGTCGCCTCGGTCCAACCCTTCTTGGGCGCGAATCGCAAAGTCCAGCAACAAGATGGCATTTTTCGTCACCAAGCCCATGAGCATGATCACACCAATGACTGAGAACATGGACAAGGTTGAGTGAAAAGCCATCAAAGCTGCCACAACGCCAATCAGAGTCAAAGGCAAGGCCGTCATCAGCGCAAGCGGTTGCAGAAAACTTTTGAATTGGCTGGCCAAAATCATGTAAATGAAGATGACGCCCATGGCAAGAGCAACCAAGGCATACTGAAATGATTCCTTCATGTTTTTGGTGGAGCCGCCAAATTGATAACGGTAACCGTCTGGCATGGCAATTTCCGCCATCACGGCCTGAATGTCTTTTGAAATTTCACCTGTCGCACGGCCATAGGCGTTAGCGCTGAAAGCCACTTCACGAGACAACTCGCGCCGGTTGATCTGGTTAGGTCCAACGCTCTCTTTGATTTGAGCAACTTGGTTCAATCGCACAGTCCGACTGCTGCCATCCGCTGCCTGAGCGATGTTGAATGGAAGTCTTTCCAAGTCATGGGGATAGGTCCGCAAAGCAGGATCGAGGCGCACCAACACATCATAGGTTTGGTCATTGCCAGCTCGCCACACACCCACGTTTTGTCCGGCGACCAAGGTACGCATTTGGTTGGCAATGCTGCCAACACCGAGGCCAAAGTCGGCAGCAGCCTCGCGCTTGACCGAAATATCAATGGTAGGTTTATTGGGTTTGACACTGGACTCGATATCAACCAAACCCTTGATGCCACTGAGTTTGTTCATCACCACGGCGGCCAATCTTTCAAGTTCGGCCTGGTCCGGACCCAGCAGGTAGAACTCTATTTGCTTGCTGCCACCCACAGAGTCCAGCAGGCCGACATGGGTGACGGTGAGTCCGCCCATGTTTTGCAAGCGTTCGCGGATGATGGGCGTGAAGTCATTCACATTCAATTGACGCATATTGCGATCAATCAATCGGTAATAGATGCTGGCGTAAATTTTTCCGTTGGCATTGCCTGTATTGATGGTGCTCAAGGTATAGCGCACCTCAGGAAAACTGCGCAACATGCTTTCTACTTCGCGTGCTTTGGCCTCTGTGACTTCCAAAGAAGACCCAACAGGGACATAAAAAGTCACACTGGCTTCAGAGAAATCTGCTTTGGGAACAAATTCCGTACCCAGAAATCGAACCATGAATATGCTGCTGATAAAGACACCCAAGGCCAATAGCACCGTAGCCAATTTGTGCTTCAACGCCAGTCGCAACAGTTTTTGGTAAACCATGCCAAGCCGGTGGGTGCCATCTTCAAACCATTGCGTTACCCGCCCAATGGTTTTGTCATACCAGTTTTTCTTGTCTGCGTGGGCGCCATCGCGATGAATACTCGGATCGTGCCAGATGCTAGACAGCATAGGGTCGAGTGTGAAACTGACAAACATCGATATGAGCACAGCAGCAACAATGGTCAATCCAAACTCATGAAAGAATTTTCCAATGATGCCTTGCATGAAACCGATGGGAAGAAAAACTGCCACGATGGAAAACGTGGTGGCCAGCACAGCAAGGCCAATTTCACGCGTACCCTCCATGGCTGCATCAAAGGCTGATTTACCCATTTGTACATGACGCACAATGTTTTCGCGTACCACAATGGCATCATCAATCAAGAGGCCTATACACAGGGACAAGGCCATCAAAGTAATCATGTTGATCGTGAAGCCCAGCATGCCCATGAACAAAAAAGTACCGATGATGGCAATCGGTAAAGCCAAGCCGGTAATCACGGTTGAGCGCCATGAATTGAGAAATAAAAACACGATCAATACTGTCAGCAATGAGCCTTCGATCAATGTTTTTCGTACATTGTTGACGCCCACACGGATTTGTCGCGAGCCATCGTAAATGTTTTGCAATTTGACCCCTGGCGGCAACTGTGCTTGCAGTTCATTGACAGTTTTCATCAAACCATCCACCACTTCGATGGTGTTGTCGTCTTGGGATTTTTGCACCGATAAAAGCAAAGTTCGTTCGCCGTTGTAGAGCGCCAGATTCTCCAACTCCTGTGCACCGTCGTTCACTCGCGCAACCTGCGAGAGTCGCACAATACTGCCAGCCTTACGCGCCACGATGATGTTGCCAAAGTCCTCTGGCCGTTGCATCCGTCCTTGAACTTGCACAACCCGATCTTGTTGTTTCGAGCGAATCGAGCCCACGGGCAAGTCTTGGTTTTCATTGCTGACTGCATCCACCACTTGCTGCGCTGTGATGCCCAGAGACTCCATGGCTTGGTGGTTCAGGTACAGATTGATTTCACGTTTGGTGCCGCCGACCAAAGCTACTGAGCCCACACCGCGCACATTCTCAAGACGCTTTTTGAGAACCTGGTCGGCCCAGTTGGTCATCTCAACTTGCGACAGTGGTTTGACACCAGCGGGCAGCGATTTCAAATCGGTGACCACTGCCAATGACCAGATAGGGCGACTTGAAGGGTCAAACCGCAAAATGCGTGATTCCTTGACCTCGGTGCGTAAAAACGGATGGACGTTGGAGACTTTCTCGCGTACGTCATCCGCAGCCTTGCGACCGTTGATATTCAAATCAAACTCAACGATGACGACTGAAAGACCTTCGTAACTGCGGGAAGTCAGCGCACTGATGCCTGCAGTGGAATTGACAGCTTCTTCAATTTTTTTACTGACTTCGCTCTCGACAATTTCAGGTGAAGCACCAGGGTATTCGGTCGTGACCACCACCACCGGCAAGTCGATATTAGGGAATTGATCAATTTTCAAGGACTGCAATGAAAACAGTCCAAGAACAACCAAGGCCAGCATGACCATGGTGGCAAACACAGGATTGCGAAGGCTGACTTGGGTGAACCACATGGCTTAAGGCTTCGCTGTTGTGGCGGGAGTGTTGGTTGACACAATATTCAAACGCAGTCCCTCGCGCATAAAGCCAGCACGAGAAGACAACACTTGCGCTCCTTTTTCTAAGCCTTTGACCTCTACCCAAACCGATGCATCGGCTTTGTTGACATTGCCGCGCTTGCCTAAGCTGACATTCTGATGGACCACTTGACCGTTGACCAGCAATTGCACATAAGGCAGCGGTTTATCCGTGCGAACCATTTCTAAGGGTAGAGCTAGCACCTGTTGACGGCCTAGTTCCAACAGCCCTTGTCCATACAAACCTTGGCGAAGGCCAGGGGTGGGTTGCAGACGCAAATACACAAGCACACTGCGACTGTTTGACTGCACATTCGGATTGATGCGCTGCACCAGTGCATTCACTGGCAAATCTGTCCCCTCCAGATGAATAACGGCAGACTGCCCGATACGCACGTCCATAGAGTCTGCAGGACTGAGGGTGGCTTCAAGCTCTAGGCTGCTTAAATCGACAATGTCGAGCAGTTTTTGATCAATGGCTACTCGCTCACCGGGTTGGGCCAGACGCGCTGAGATTTGGCCACTGATAGGCGAAATCAATACGGTGTCGTCAAGCGTTTTACGTGCTAGGTCAGCACCAGCTGATGCTGCGTTGTAAGTAGCTTTGGCACCTAAAAGTGTGGCCTCTGAAACTTCCAGTGCGGTTTTTGAAATGAAACCTTGATCGACCAAGGCTTTGTTGTTGTCGAACTGTCTTTGCGCAATATCGATTTGTGTTTTGGCGGCATCGGCTTGTTGCTCAGCTTGACGAAGCTTGCGTTGGAATTCCGCTGGATCGATTTTGGCAATGGTTTGACCGGCTTTGACGTTATCCCCCTCGCGCCCGTTCAGCATCAACAATTCACCCGACACACGCGATTTGATGGCGACCGTGTTCAGTGCTTTAAGGTTGCCAGACACAGGCAAGGTATGCGAGAGGGTTTGCAATTCCAGCGTCAAAATATGGGAAGCCTGCAATTGACTGATGGCGGTGTTGCTGTTGGCTGCAGGTGGCGCAGGCGTTGATGCAGCCGGGCTTGCAGCAGTATTTTTTCGAGTTTGCCAATAGCCCACTCCCCCAAGAACGATAGCAATGAGTAATGTCCAAGTGATTTTGGAACGCAATTTCATGTGGATAAGCTCCGGGTTTTTAAATGTGCCATTTATTTGCTTAACCATCCATGCATCAACGCCTCTACATGGGTTTGCAAAAAGGCTTCAGGACTGAAAGAAAATGAATCAACGCAGGCGGACAAGGAATGCTTCCACATGCTGAGAAATAAGATGACGGCTACTAAGCTGTAAACCGCTTTGTCGGTATCTATCTTTTTAAATTCGCCGTTGTCAATCCCGCGTTGCAGGATTTTTTTGAACAGTTCCTGGCCAGGGCGCATGACCTCGGTTTCGTAAAACTGCACCACATCCGGAAAATTACGAGCTTCGCTGGTCACCAGTTTGGTGATGCCGCTGGCGTTGGTGTTGCCTATGCGTTGCCACCATGATTGCATGGCGTAGTTCACCATGTCTTCTGTGCTGCCTTTGAAATCCGCAAATTCTTTGTTCCAGATTGGGAAATGATCAGACAGGTTCGCGCGAATGACGGCCTTGAATAAATCTTCTTTGGAGTTGAAGTAAAGAAAAAGCGTTCCTTTAGACACACCGGCAAGCAAGGCGATTTCTTCAACTTTGGTTGCAGCAAAACCTTTTTCTACGAACAAACTCAAGGCCGCATCCAATAACTCCTGCGGTCGTGCTTGTTTGCGACGCTCGCGCTTGTTGGGTGGGGACGCGTGAGATGTGGTGGGAAAGGTGATGAGCATATTAATGACCGACTGGTTAGTAATGTAACCTGCCAAGATTTCGAGGTCAACTGATATGGGTATTTAGGTGAGCAATAAACCAAGCCACTCCCGCAAAACCAAGTAGCTTTGGCTAAGCCCGCTTACAGTGGGGACAAAGTCGGTTGGGGTATTGAGCGGTGGTTGCAAATAGCCCATCGGGGCAGGAAGAACCTCGAAACCAGCTTGCTCGAAATTGCGCAGGCTGCGCTGCATGTGCCAGTCGTTCGTCACCAGCGCAATGCGTTTAATCCCCAGCGGTGACAAAACCTCGTAGGCACTTGATGCGTTCTCGCGGGTGTCCCGTGATGTCTTGTCCAGCCATTTCAACTGCAAACCAAAATCTCTTGCCATGGTGTGTTCGGCAATCTCTGCTTCGCTGCCGTATTGATTGCCCGAAGCAGCCCAACCTTTGCCTCCCGCAAACAGCACCGGCAGGTGGGTCTGCTTTGTCAGATGCGCTGCGAACGCCAGTCGCTTGTAGGCAGTGCTTGACAGTTCTTCGCTGCCGAACTCTGGTGCAAATTTATCAACCCCACCGCCCAGCACGACGATGGCCTGTGCCTTGTTCAAGTCCTGGGCGCTGATCGGGGCATAGCTTTTCAACAGTAAACGGCTCAATCCGGAAGCAGTGGCGTCACAGGCCAAAATCCACATCGTGGCGCTTGCCAGCATGACAATGCCCCATGCCAGTCGGCGGTAAGTACGGGCCAGCAAACAGCCTAAAAATATCAATAACAATAGCCCGCCGGGCGGCAAAAGCAAAGCAGTAAGTACAGGTTTGAGAGGTCCAATGGAAAGCATGGTGAGCAAGTGTCCCATAGAAAAACAGGGGTTTACATAAGGTGATTTATTTGCTCGTTGGTCTGTGTTGATAGGGAGCCGATAAGATGGTGCGATGAACCATTCGAGCATTACTTTGGGCGGCGGTTGCTTTTGGTGTACCGAAGCCGTATTTCAGCGCGTGCGCGGCGTCATCAGCGTCGAGTCCGCTTATTGCAACGGATTGAAGCCAACGCGTCCAAGCTACGAGCAGGTGTGTCGTGGAGACACTGGCTTTAACGAAGTGGTGCAAATCAGCTACGACAGCGAAGTGATCACTTTGCGTCAACTGCTTGAAATCTTTTTTGATATCCACGACCCGACCAGTTTGAACCGCCAAGGCAACGACACGGGCACCCAATACCGCAGTGGCATTTATTACACCGACAAAGCCGAGCAAATGGTGGCTATTCAATTCATCTCTGAAGTCACCAGTCGGGGCGACTACGACCGCAATATAGTCACCGAGGTGCTACCTCTCACGCACTACTGGCCGGCCGAGGACTACCATCAGAATTATTTTGTCAATAACCCCGACCAAGGCTATTGCACCTTTGTGGTTGCTCCCAAAGTGCGCAAATTAGGACAACATTACAGCGAATGGCTCAAGACCTGAGTTGCCACTTAAGGCGCTAAGCGCTGAATCACCCATTGGTCATCATGCTTGCGGTAGTGCAGGCGATCGTGCAGGCGTGCGCTGCCGCCTTGCCAGAATTCCCAGTTGTCCGGCACCAACCGGTAGCCGCCCCAGTGCGGCGGACGAGGCGGGTCTGTTTGAAACTTATTCGCATAGGTTGTCAATTCCTCCTGCAACCATTCCCGTGAGGTAATCGATTGGCTTTGCGGGCTGGCCCAAGCGCCAATGCGCGACTCCAGCGGGCGTGAATGGAAGTAGGCATCGCTGTCAGTCGCGCTGATTTTTTCCACACGCCCTTCGATACGCACCACACGCTCCAACTCGACCCAATGAAATTGCAACGCGGCATAAGGGTTGCCAGCTAACTCTTGACCTTTGCGGCTGTCGTAATTGGTGAACCAGACGATGCCTTGTTCGTCAAACCCTTTGATCAACACCACACGTGTACTTGGCCGCATTTGGGAGGACACGGTAGCCAGCGTCATCGCGTTCGGCTCGGGAATTTGTGCTTGCAGTGCCTGGTTCAACCATAGCGTGAATTGTTCTAAAGGATGCTTGGCCGCGCTAGATTCCAGCAGTTCAGCTTGCTGGTAGTTTTTGCGCATACCGGCCAGTGAAGGAGTTTTCATAAAGCCTGAGAGTTGAAAAACAGGCCTTGATCTTATTCCTTGACCGCACCGGTCATGCCGGAAACATAGTGATCGACGAAAAATGAGTACAACACAGCCACCGGCAGCGAGCCAAACAAAGCGCCCGCCATCAGTGAGCCCCAATGGTAAACATCGCCTTCGACCAATTCGGTGACCACGCCTACAGGTACGGTTTTCACTTCTGATGAAGAGATAAATGTGAGCGCATAAATGAACTCATTCCACGATAAGGTGAAAGCAAAAATACCTGCTGATATCAAACCAGGCACAGACAGGGGCAGAATGATTTTCCAAAGAATTTCAAACCGAGTAGCACCGTCAATCAACGCGCATTCTTCCAACTCAAAAGGTATGGAGCGGAAATAGCCCATCAGCAACCAAGTGCAAAAAGGAATCAAAAATGTGGGGTAGGTAAGGATCAAAGCCCATCGGGTATCAAACAATCCGAGCTTGAATACGATGGTGGACAGGGGGATAAACAAAATAGACGGAGGCACCAAGTAAGCCAAAAAAATACCCAGTCCCATTTGCCGCGCACCTTTGAAACGCAAGCGTTCGATGGCGTAGGCTGCCAGTACCGCGCACAACAAAGACACCACAGTGGAGACGACCGAGATGATGACCGTGTTCCACAACCACTCTGGGTAGGCGGTTTTGAATAACAGTTTTTGGAAATGCTCTAGGGTGGGTTGAATCACCCAGAACGGATTACCGTCGCGTGAAAGCAGTTCGTTGTTGGGTTTCACCGAAGTGATGACCATCCAGTAAAACGGAAACAGCAACACGAACACAAAAATACCCAACGGGATGTAAACAGTAACCCAGCGACTGCGTACCGTGTCCAGATAGGACATGCCTTGGCTGTCGTCTTCTGCTGTAGCGCTCATGCGTCGCTGCCTCCTTGTTGCCAGGCGCGGCGTTGCAACCCGAAATAACTGAACAAAATGGCGGCCAGTAAAAACGGCACCATGGCAATCGCAATAGCAGCGCCTTCACCCAAAGCCCCGCCCGAAATGGCCCGCTGAAAAGACAGTGTTGCCATCAAATGCGTGGCGTTCAGCGGACCGCCGCGGGTGATGACGTAAATCAGCTGAAAGTCGGTGAAAGTAAAGAGCACAGAAAAAGTCATGACCACGGCGATCATGGGTGTGAGCAGTGGCAGCGTAATGTGTCTGAAACGTTGCCAAGCGGTGGCGCCGTCAATCGCTGCGGCCTCGTACAGAGAAGGCGAAATGGTCTGCAAACCGGCCAACAACGTGATCGCAACAAAAGGCACGCCGCGCCAGACATTGGCGGCCAGCACAGACAAACGCGCATTCCATGGGTCACCCAAAAAATCGATGTAATGGTCAATCCACCCTAACTTGATGAGCATCCAGCTGATGATGGAAAACTGCGCGTCGTACAACCACCAAAAGGCCAATGCAGACAAGGCGGTAGGCACGATGTATGGCAACAAAATGACCGAACGGAAAAAGGTTTTGAAAGGCAGTTTTTCATTCAGCAGCACTGCCAGCCACAGGCCCAGAAAAAACTTCAGCACGCTGGCGATGAAGGTGTAAAAAAGGGTGTTAAACAAGGCCAAGCGGGTGACCGAGTCTTCCCATAAAAACTCATAATTTTCCAAGCCGATGAATTCGCCGCCGCGTCCGATTTTGGTGTCTGTGAAGCCCAGCCATACTCCCAGACCCAGCGGGTAGGTGAGAAAAAGTACCAGCAAGATGGTGGCCGGTGCCATGAACACCAAGCCCAAACCATTGCGGCTGTTTTGAAGTTTTTGCAGCATCAGGATTTGTAGTAACGCTCGGCGCGTTTTTGCGCACGTTGAGCCGCCTCAGCAGGCGATTGAGAGCCTGAGGCCGCCTCAGCCACCATGTTGCTGACAATGAAGTCGGCCATTGCACCCGCGGATGCGTAGCCCAGTTGTCCAGCGTAGCCCGAGGGGCGCATGTTTTTGGCAGAGTCACGGTAGGGCGTGTGCTTGGGGTCCACGCTCCATATCGGGTTTTTAGCATAGGCCGCCAGTGGGTGCGACACATAGCCGCCGCCGCCTTGCAGCCAGGCATCGTATTGCTCGGCTTCCATCATGAAGCGTAAAAATTCTTTGGCCGCGTTCGGGTATTTGGTGTACTTGAAAATCATTTGGTTAAAGAACAAATGGTATTCAGTGGGCACACCGACCGGACCCACGGGAAAGGGTGCGTGTTGAATGTCTGCGGCAATGGCTTTGACAGCTGGGTTGTCTGAGTTTTTAGCAGCATAGTAAATAGAAATGCCGTTGTTGGTGACGCTGATTTGGTTGTCTAAAAATGCTTTGTTGTTGTTCGGGTCCAACCATGACAGGGTGCCGGGAATGAAGGTTTTGTAGAGTTCACGACCATACTCCAGCGCCTTGATGGTTTGCGGACTGTTGATCACGACCTTGTTGTTTTTGTCAACGATGGAGCCGCCGAAAGCCCACATCAGCCAATGCGTCCAACCGCTGTCACCGGTGGCATTGCCTAATGCCATGCCGCCGGGCGTACCCTTGGCGTGAAGCGCTTGGAACATTTTTAAAAAACTGTCTACGTCTTTGGGAAAGGTATTGAACCCCGCCGCTTTCAACATGCTTTGCCGGTACACGATGATGGCGCCGCTGGCGCCCAAAGGCACACCAATCCATTTTTTTCCGTCTGGACGCATATAGGTTTCACATGCAGGGTACCAACCCCCGTACTTACTGCCAAGGTAAGTGCAAAGATCGGTGACATCGAGTAACTTGTCGGGGTAGAGGTTGGCATCGTCATTGGTCGACAAAATAATGTCTGGTCCGGCACCTGTGTTGGCCGCTACCGCCGCCTTGGGTCGCACGTCTTCCCAGCCTTCGGTATCGACCCTTACTTCGATGCCGGTTTTTTCAGTGAATTTTTTGACATTCGCCATATAGGCATCTAGCTCGCCTTGGACAAAACGACTCCAGCGCAGCACGCGCAGCTTGGCGTCTTTTTCGGGAACATTGTTCCATTGCGCCTGCGCTTTCGAGGTCCACAAAGCGGGTGCAACAGCAGCAGCGCCAGTGGCCAAACCGGTAGATTGGATGAATTGTCGACGTGTAGTGCCGGTCATGAGGTTGTCTCCAGATTCAATGGTTTTTTCAGGCTGTCAGCGCTTGGCCGCTGGCGGCATCGAATAAATGGGCGCGGCTGGCATCAGCCTGTAAACGAATGGTGCTACCAGGGGTGAACGCATGGCGCTCGCGAAACACGGATGTGACTTCAACACCTGCGATTTTGGTGAAAACTTGGGTGTCCGCGCCCGTGGGCTCGACCACGATGACTTCAGTCGCTAAACCGTTACCGTCGCCAGTGATGTCTAAATGCTCGGGGCGGATACCGTAAATCACACTGTGACCTTCTGCGGCATGTGCATGCAAAGGCATGGGCAGTAGGTTGCCATCGCTCAAGGCGATCTGCTTGCCACGAATGACGCCGGGCAGGAAATTCATCGATGGCGAGCCAATGAAACCAGCCACAAATTGGTTGGCGGGATGGTCGTACAGCTCTAGCGGGCTACCGATTTGTTCGACCACGCCGTCGCGCATGACCACGATTTTGTCGGCCATGGTCATGGCTTCGATTTGGTCGTGCGTGACATAAATGGAGGTGGTTTTCAATCGCTGGTGTAACTCTTTGATCTCGGTCCGCATAGACACACGCAACTTGGCATCCAAGTTGGACAGCGGTTCATCAAACAAGAAGACTTGCGGGTCGCGCACGATGGCGCGTCCCATGGCCACGCGCTGGCGCTGGCCGCCAGACAGTTGGCGTGGATAACGGTCGAGCAGGGCATGTAAACCTAAGATGCCAGCTGCTATGTCTACACGTTCGGCGATTTTATTGGCGGCTTGTTTGGCCAACAGCAAAGAAAAAGCCATGTTGTCTCGCACCGTCATGTGCGGATAAAGCGCATAGTTTTGGAAAACCATGGCAATGTCACGCTCTTTGGGAGGCATCTGGTTGACGAGTTTGTCGCCGATGTGAATCTCGCCGGCTGAGATCTCCTCTAAACCGGCAATCATGCGCAACAAGGTGGACTTACCGCAGCCAGAGGGACCGACAAGTACACAAAATTCACCATCTGCGATATCGATGCTGACACCTTTGATGATGTGGGTTCGGCCAAAGTATTTTTCTACCCGACCAATGGTCACGCTTGCCATGTCACACTCCGAATGGGGCAGTACTCAGCGCACTGCAATCAGACGAGCATAAGCTGTTTATGCATTAAGGGTATATCAGGTGATACCCCTTAAAAATCACCAAAGATTACCGGCATGAACACGCTATGCTTTCAACTTGATCCAAACAGGGAAATTGAAATGAAGTTATTGATTACCGGCGGCGCAGGATTTTTGGGCGCCCGATTGGCGCGTGTTTTGCTGTCCAAAGGCGAATTGGCGGGTAGCAAGCTTTCACAGTTGGTGTTGGCAGACCAATTTCCTGCCCCTGCTGACTTGGCTGCTGATCCCCGAGTACAAGTATTGACTGGCCCCTTGCTGGAGCAATGCGCAGGTTTTGCACAAGCCCAATTCGATGGAGTTTTTCATTTGGCATCTGCAGTCTCTGGCGAATGTGAGGCAGACTTTGACTTGGGGATGCGATCCAACCTAGACAGCACCCGCGCTCTTTTAGACGCACTGCGTGCCGCAGGCAACAAACCCCGCTTGCTGTTCAGCAGCTCCGTGGCGGTATATGGACCTGATCCTGCTCACCCACTGCCTGATGTTGTGACGGATGACACCTTCACCACGCCGCAAACTTCTTACGGTTCGCAAAAACTGATGTGTGAATACTTGGTGGCCGACTACAGCCGCAAGGGCTATATCGATGGCCGCAGCGCACGCTTGATGACCGTGAGTGTGCGACCTGGCAAACCCAACGGTGCTGCTTCCTCATTTTTCAGCGGCATATTGCGCGAGCCGTTGGCGGGTGAAGAATCGGTTTGTCCGGTGGACGCCAGCGTCTCTCATCCGGTGTCTTCACCCAGCGTGACGGTGCGCAGTTTGATTGCTATTTTTGAAGCCAGCGCTGAAGAGTTCCAAGGCCGCAGCGCCATGAATCTGCCGGCTTTGAATGTGACGGTGCAAGAAATGTTGGATGCTCTTGAGGCCGTGGCGGGGCCTGCGGTCAGAGCGCGTGTCAAGTTTCAGCGAGATGAACGGATCGCGGGCATCGTTGCCAATTGGCCTAAGGGTGCCAAGGCGTTGCGTGCGCCCCGTTTGGGTTTGCAACCGGATGCGAATTTCCAAGATGTGATTCGTCAGTACATAGACGATTGCAAGGCGGCTGGTTTGGAGAAGACGGCGCTCAAAGGTTTGTGAGCTTCATAGCCATTTGCTTTTTTTAGGTTGACGGGTGCTATAGCCCGGCCTTGCCTTCACGCTTACGCAACGTCGGCTATTAAAGTGCCAAAGGTTGACTGTGCGAGCGCTGCAGCCCGGCCTCGCCTCCACGCTTACGCAACGTCGACTACGGCCGGTCTATACCTCCCGCTTTGCAAATTTGCAGAAGATAGCTTTGAAGGTTTGTAAGTTTTAAAGCCACTTGCGTTTTCTGGGTCGGCGGGCGCCATAGCCCGGCCTCGCCTCCACACTTGCGCAACGTCGGCTAAGGCCGGGCTACAGCGCTCGCCCTACAAATATTGCTTCATCTGACATTGCGATGGCGTGAATGTCATTGCCGGAGATAGTTAATTCCACATTAGGCGAATGTCACAGCCCGGTCTTAGCCGACGTTGTGCAAGCGTGGGGGCGAGGCCAGGGTGGGACGTGAGCCTTCAGTGATTGTGGTGACTGCTCACATTGCTACGCAATATGAGCAGTCACCCAACCATTTAAAAGCTTCGCTTTTTAATGGTTGTCTTTTGGCACAAAAGACCCACTCTTACCGCGTAAAAAGTCCAAATCTGCACCTTCTTCATAACGTTGTGTATCGAAATCGTGTTTTTTTAAAACCTCGTTAGGCCCCACAACCGATACTTTCGTCGGCCCAACTTGCACGGAATACGTCCCTGACGTACACTCCCGCATGCTCACGATCTTTGAAACACCTACCTTCGTCGCAGTAGCGGCGAAGATCTGGAGCATGGAAGAGAGGCTGGAGTTCTTCGCGTGGATTGCAAGTGAGCTGTGCATGCTCCTCGTGTATCCCAAGGCGGCTAAGGACGACATCCCAGGCCATATCCTGAAAGAAATTCGCAAGGAGATTGAAGATGACCGCTCGTAAGACCAAGACAACAACGCCGTCAGGCGAGGAACTGGGCCTCAAGCTACTGCAATCGGTCCGGGAAATGAAGGCGCGAACATTCGCTCGTAAGACCGAAATGGAAGTCAACGAAGTTGTTCAAGCGAGGCAGGGCACAGGTTTGTCCCAGTCTGAGTTCGCCTCCGCTCTTAGCATCTCGAAGCGCACGCTCCAAGAATGGGAACAAGGGCGTCGGGCTCCATCTGGCGCGGCTCAAGCGCTCATTCGTATCGCTCGCAAGCACCCTGAGGTCGTGCGAGAAGCGCTAGCCTAAGCCTGCCAACGCCCAGGGGCCTCTATTGCCGCACTGGCGATATTGCGATGGCGCGAATGTAATTGCCGGCGACAGTAAATTCCACATTAGGCGAATGTCACAGCCCGGCCGTAGCCGACGTTGCGCAAGCGTGGAGGCGAGGCCGGGGTGTGACGTGAGCCGTTGAAGCAGTCCCTTTCAGTGATTGTGGTGACTGCCCACATTGCTGCGCAATATGAGCAGTCCCCCAACCATTCAAAAGCTTCGCTTTTTAATGGTTATCCTTCGGCACAAAAGACCCGCGCTTACCGCGCAAAAAGTCCAAGTCAGCACCTTCGTCTGCCTGCGTTACGTGGTCTATGTACAGCTTCCAATAACCCGAATCCAAGGCCGGAGCGGGCGCTTTCCATGACGCACGCCGCTTGGCCAATTCCTCATCACTGACCAGCAATTGAATGCGGCGTTCAGGCACATTCAACTCGATCATGTCGCCGTTGTGCACCAACGCCAAGGTGCCGCCTGCTGCTGCCTCGGGCACCGCATGTAAAACGACCGTTCCATAAGCCGTACCACTCATGCGCGCGTCGCTGATACGCACCATATCGGTGATACCTTTGCGCAGCACTTTCGGCGGCAGCGGCATATTGCCCACCTCGGCCATGCCGGGATAGCCTTTGGGGCCGCAGTTCTTCAAAACCAGCACGCAGTTTTCATCCACGTCCAGGTTTTCGTCGTCGATGCGGGCGTGGAAGTCGTCGATGTTTTCAAACACCACGGCGCGTCCGGTGTGCACCATCAAGTGGGGTGAGGCCGCGCTGGGTTTGATGACCGCGCCGCGCTCGGCCAAGTTGCCGCGCAATATGGCAATACCCGCTTTGTCTTTGAACGGTTTGTCAAACGGTTTGATGACGCGTTCGTCGTAATTCACAGCATCTGCCATGTTGTCAGCCACGCTGTGACCGCTGGTTGTGACGATGCTGGTGTGCAGCAAATGCGCGATTTCTTTCATCACCACTTGCAAGCCGCCGGCATAGCAAAAGTCTTCCATCAAATGGTCGCCCGAGGGTTGTAGGTTGAGCAAACAAGGCAACTCGGAGGCCAGACGGTCAAAGTCGTCAACGCTCAGCGGCACGCCCAAGCGGCCTGCAATAGCGATCAAGTGCACCACGGCATTGGTTGAACCGCCAATGGCTGCCAAGGTTTTGATGGCGTTCTCGAATGCTTCGCGTGTCAACACGCTGGACAACTTTTGGTCGGTATGCACCATCTCCACAATACGCCGTCCGGCGTTGCGTGCCAGCACATTGCGCCGTCCGTCCACCGCCGGGTAAGCCGCGTTTCCTGGCAATCCCACGCCCAGTGCTTCAACCATGCATGCCATGGTGGAGGCAGTGCCCATGGTCATGCAGTGGCCATGGCTGCGGTGCATACAACTCTCGGCTTCAAAAAAGTCTGCCAGTTTCAAGGTGCCTGCACGCACTTGTTCGCTCATGCTCCACATGCCGGTGCCGGAGCCGAGTTCTTGACCGCGCCATTTGCCGTTGAGCATGGGGCCGCCGCTGACACCGATGGTGGGCAAATCGACACTGGCTGCACCCATGATGAGTGACGGGGTGGTTTTGTCGCAGCCCATGAGCAACACCACCCCGTCTATGGGGTTGCCGCGAATGCTTTCTTCAACGTCCATGCTCGCTAGGTTGCGGTAAAGCATGGCGGTGGGGCGCAACAGGGTTTCGCCCAGCGACATCACCGGAAACTCCAGCGGAAAACCACCCGCTTCGTAAACACCAATCTTGACCTGTTCGGCCAAAGTGCGGAAATGAGAATTGCAAGGCGTGAGCTCGCTGAAAGTATTGCAAATACCAATGACTGGGCGTCCATCGAACTGGTCGTGTGGAACACCCTTTCCCTTGACCCAGCTGCGGTAGGCAAAACCGTCGCGGTCTTGACGTCCGAACCATTGCTGGCTGCGGAGTTCTTCGGGTTTTTTGCGGGGAGGAGAGGTCGTCATTGAAATTGCCTGTGTCAAAAAATGTGAGTGTGCCTATACTACCTTCGCCGAAGCCAGATGAAGCGTGGTGTTTACACGGAGCCAGGCACAAAAAGGAGTCACCATGATCGAAGTACTGAGGGTCACCAACTTGGCCGCCACATTGATGGCAGATTTGCAAGCCAATTACTTGGTGCATGACCGCGAGCACATCACCGACCCCAATGCTTTGCAGCGCATCCGTGCCATGGTTGGCGGTGGCGACGCAGTGATTGATAAAAAATTCATGACCTTGTTTCCAGCACTGGAGTTCATCTCCATTTGCGGCGTCGGTTACGACGGCGTGGATGTGGCAGCTGCCAAGGAGCGCGGCATTAAAGTGGCGCATACACCGGGTGTGTTGAATGACGATGTGGCTGATCTGGCCCTGGGCTTGATGTTGTCGATGGCGCGTCGTTTACCGCAAGCCGACAAATTTGTACGCAACAGCGATTGGGTCGAAGGCCCGTTCCCGCTCAGCAGCAAAATGAGTGGTGCGCGGCTGGGTTTGATTGGTATGGGGCGCATCGGTCAGGCCATTGCCAAACGTGCATTGGCGTTTGAAATGTCTATTGCCTACACCTCGCGCAACATCGCACCAAGCGTGCCGTTCACGTATTTCGCTTCAGCCAAAGAATTGGCAGCGAATGTGGATTACCTCGTCGTCATCACACCAGGTGGTGCGGCGACCAAGCATCTGGTGAATGCCGAGGTGCTGGCGGCTTTGGGTCCCAAGGGTTATTTGATCAATGTGGCTCGCGGTTCAGTGGTCGATCAAAACGCTTTGATAGAGGCCTTGCAAAAGAAAACCATTGCAGGTGCCGCTTTGGATGTGTTTGCCGATGAACCGCGTGTGCCCGGGGAATTGCGCCTGGACAAAAACACCGTGTTGACTCCGCATATAGGCAGCGCTACCCATCAGACCCGCAAAGCCATGGCGGATTTGTGTATGGCCAATATGGCCGCTTATTTCGACAATCAACCCATTCCAGCGCTGGTGCCGGAGTGCGCATGAAGATGCAGTGTTGAATGAACGAGGACTGGATCAGTTCTTTTTTTGAATCACAATTTGACTGTTTGATTGGATTCAGTGGCCGTGACCGCAGCCACTGTTCAATTGTCAATGAGCTTTCATCGGCCGTAGCCACCACCGCCACCACCGCTGCGCTTGGGGCCGCCGCTAAAACCGCCTGGTTTGCCGCTGCCACCACCGCCGCCGCTGCGGCGTTTGGCACCACCACCACCACCACCACGGTTGTTGCGACTGAGCACATCTACCGACGTCATGGTTGGGTCGGGTTGACGGCCTGCGCCGCCTCCTGACTTGTGGCCGAAGGCATTCACACCGCTTTGGGTACCCAAATGGGCATTGGCGCGAGGTTGAAAGTCATCCTCAAAATGGCGAGGAGGCTGTGAATCATGGTCATCGTGGCCTTGCGCATGCGCTGGCGCCGCAGGACGTGGGCCACGGTCGTTGCGATCGCGCCGAGGCTGGGGCGGGCGCGAACCAGGGTGAGCGCCTTGCGGCTTGGCCGCTTGCGGTGGACGAGCAGGGCGGTCGCCACGGTCGGCGCGTGGCTCTGAACGCGGGCCTTCGCTGCGTTGTTCTTGGCGCGGGGCGCTGCCTTTTTTCTCGCGAATGCGTTCCATCATTTCCTGGCGGGCGGCGCGGGCAGCGGAAGCCATCACGTCACGGCTAGGCGGTTTGCCGACACCGCCCCACAAAGTCTGGCGACCCATGGCAATGGGTTCGGCGCGTTCATCCGGCGCCGGACCAAAGCCCTCGACCTTCTCAACCGCGATGGTCTGACGTGTGAATTTTTCAATTTCTTCCATAAAACCTTCCTCGTCCAAGGACACCAAACTGACTGCTTCCCCACTGGCACCGGCGCGACCTGTGCGGCCGATGCGGTGCACATAGTCTTCGCTGATATTCGGAATTTCGTAATTGACCACATGCGGCAAATCGTCTATGTCGATGCCGCGCGCCGCGATGTCGGTGGCCACCAGCACACGGATGTCGCCGCTCTTGAAACCCGCTAGCGCCTGCGTGCGAGCCGTTTGGCTTTTGTTGCCGTGCAGCGCCATGGCGGTGATGCCTTGTTTGTTCAAAAACTCGGCCACGTGGTTAGCGCCGAACTTGGTACGGCAAAACACCAGCACCTGGCTCCATTGCTTGCGCTCGATGATGTGCGCGAGCAGCGCTTTTTTCTGGCTGCGGCCCACCGGATGAATCACTTGCGTGATCAATTGCACCGTGGTGTTTTCGGGGGTGACTTGAATGCTTTGAGGGTTGTGCAGCAGTTGCGCGGCCAGGTCGCGGATCTCTTGGCTGAAGGTGGCTGAGAACAACAGGCTTTGTTTGTCCTTAGGTACCAGCGCCAGCACTTTTTTCACGTCATGGACAAAGCCCATGTCGAGCATGCGGTCGGCTTCATCCAGCACCAGAATTTGCACGGTGGATAAATCCAAGAAACCTTGTTGCTGTAAATCCAGCAACCGACCGGGGGTGGCCACCAAAATGTCCACGCCTTTTTTCAAGGCCTTGATTTGCGCGGCCATGCCAACACCGCCAAAGATAACGGCAGATTGCAGTTGCAGGTATTTGCCATAAGTACGCACAGACTCTTCGACTTGCGCAGCAAGTTCGCGGGTAGGTGTCAGCACCAAAGCGCGAACCCCGAAGACGCCAAAGCGGTTGGTGGCGCTGCGCGACATGCTGAGTTTATGCAGCATGGGCAAGGTAAAGGCCGCTGTTTTGCCAGTGCCGGTTTGGGCACCTGCCAACAAGTCTTGTCCGGCCAGAACGGCGGGAATGGCTTGGGCTTGGATAGGGGTAGGTGTGTCGTAGCCTTGCTCGCTCACAGCTTTCAAAATGGCCGGAGCCAGGTTCAATTCATCAAAATTCATAAAGGAGCGCGCGGTTGGGCAACGCTTGGAGTGTCGATCTGTTCTGCCAAAAAGAGCGGCAGCCAGCTAAAGACCGAGGAAACACATTTGGGCAGGTAGGTAACAAACGCTTGGTTTGATCCGGCCCCAGCAGAAGCGCTGATGTTGAAGCAACTGGTGGCGTCAACTGGTGTGTATTGTGGCATGAAAG
>NZ_JAVLFQ010000015.1:0-7872 GCF_046052765.1 Limnohabitans sp.
TCGTCGGCAGCGTCAGATGTGTATAAGAGACAGGGCCAAAACGGCGTGCCCGGAACCATCTTGGGTTTGCCCGAGGGCGTCGCTATTGAACACCGTGATGAACTTGATGCAGTGCAACGCATGATGCGCGAGATCACAGGCTGTACGGTCATTATTTACGACCAAACCTGCGCCACCGAAAAACGCCGACGCAGAAAGCGCGGCACCATGGTCGATCCAGCTGTTCGTGTGGTTATCAATGAGGCGGTGTGCGAGGGTTGCGGCGACTGCAGTACGCAAAGCAATTGCTTGAGCGTCGAGCCCTTGGAGACCGACTTCGGTCGCAAACGCACCATCAACCAAAGCACTTGCAACAAAGACCAAAGTTGTGTCAAAGGCTTTTGCCCTAGCTTTGTCACCGTCGAAGGCGGGCAGTTGCGCAAGAAAAACAAAGCCGACAACCGCCGCGATCCAGCGCAGCTCGGTGAATTGCCGGAGCCTGAACTGCCGTCGCTGACCCGCGGTGTTTACCCTGGCGGCTACGGTATCGTGGTTGCGGGAGTCGGTGGCACGGGTGTCATCACCATCGGGCAGTTGCTGGGCATGGCCGCGCACATTGAAGGCAAAGGCATCGTCACGCAGGACTCGGCAGGTCTGGCGCAAAAAGGCGGCGCCACTTGGAGCCATGTGTTGATTGCACAGCAGCAAGACGAGATTCGCACCACGCGCGTGTCCACCGCCGCCGCCGATTTGATATTGGGCTGCGACCCTATCGTCACTGCAGGCAAGGAAACCATGGTGCGCATGCGCCCCGGGCGCACCCGCGTGGCCATCAATGGTTTGGCCACACCGACAGCGGCGTTTGTGAAAAACGGCGCTTGGGCCAACCCCAGCGACAGTTGCCTGGAAGACATTCTGCAAGCGGTGGGTAACGAACCACGCAACATGGGATCGTTCGACGCCAACCAAGTGGCTACCCAGTTGCTCGGCGACAGCATCTTCATCAACCCCATGGTCATGGGCTATGCCTGGCAACGCGGCTGGATACCGCTCTCGCAAGATGCCATCATGCGTGCGATTGAACTCAACGGCGTGCAAGTGGAATCCAACCGCCTGGCGTTTTGGTGGGGCCGTTGGTGCGCGCACGACCTGGACAAAGTGCTGGCTTTGACGCAACCTATGCAAGTGGTGAACTTCAAAGCGCGCGAGTCGCTGCAAGCCATTTTGCAAAAACGCATGGGCTGGCTGGAGCAATACCAAGACAAGGCTTACGCCAAACAGTACATGGCGTTTGTGCAGGATGTGCAGCAAAAAACCTCGCCACAAGTGGCCGAGGCGGTGGCGCGTAATCTGTATAAATTGATGGCGTACAAAGACGAATACGAAGTCGCGCGCTTGCATGCAGACCCGGTGTTTTTAAAGCGCATAGCCGATCAGTTTGAAGGCGACTTCACCCTCAATTACCATTTGGCTCCGCCGTTGCTGGCCAAGAAAAATGACAAGGGTGAACTGGTCAAACAAAAATTTGGCCCGTCTATGTTGCTCGGCTTCAAGCTGTTGTCACGCTTGCGCTTTTTGCGAGGCGGTGCGTTTGACGTGTTCGGTTATACCGAAGAGCGCCGCACCGAGAGAGCGCTGATTGATGAATACAAAGCCAGCATCAGCGAATTGATGGCGACGTTTTCGCCAGACAAGCATTCGCTGGCATTGGAAATCGCACGTATTCCCGAAAAAATCAAAGGCTACGGCCATGTGAAAGAACGTCACTTGAAAGCCGCACGAGAACAATGGGATGGCTTATTGCATGCTTGGCGTGCTTGATGCCATAAAGCATTCGCTATGTAAGCAATGAAACATTGAGTACGCTTGGAGATGACGGACAGGCGTTTGGGGGTGTGGACACCGGCAGACCACAGGCTGCTGGGGAACAAAGGCCATACAGCCCTTAATTGCGCTTAGCCGACAAGAACGCCCGCTGACAGCAGGTTGCTTTAACTTTTACGTTGGTAGCGGTGTATTTCTATGGTCGAGTGCACGATTTCTTCGTGCACAGACAAACGCTGGCGCACCCGTTCAGGCGTCAACTCAGTTTCTTGCGTGACCACGGTCAGCGCACAAGAAAATACCTGCTTGCCGACACGCCACACATGCAAATCGGTGACCCGGGTTTGCGGGCTGGTTTCCACCGCCTCGCGGATTTCTTCCACTACGGGGTGGTCCATTTCACGGTCGAGCAACACCTTGCCAGTGTCGCCCAGCAAGCCGCGCGCCCAGACTGCTACCAGCACCGCGCCGACCAAACCCATGACCGGATCTAAACAGGACCAGCCGTACCACCAACCGCCGAGCAAGGCAACAATGGCCAGCACCGATGTGAACGCGTCTGCCATCACGTGCACATATGCAGATTTCAAATTCAGATCGTGGTGATGACCGCCGTGAGCGTGACCATGGTGTTGGTCGCGAGTGATTGCTATGGGTGGCTTTTCCTGCACAGCGTGTGCTTTATGCCTTGCTTGCGTAGAGCTGTGCTGGTTGGTGTCAAAGTGTGCAGGTTGCGCGATAGTTTGCGCTGTTTGTTGCGGCAGATGGTGCGCGCGTCCCAAAATCAATGCGCACACCACATTCACCACCAAACCGAGCACAGCCACCGCAATCGCCTCTGCGTATTGGATGGGTTGCGGCGACCAGATGCGTTCTAGCGAACCGAACACCATCATCAGCGCCACGCCTAGCAACACAATAGCGCTGGCAAACCCCGCCAGAATTTCTATTTTCCAACTGCCAAAAGCAAACCGCGGGTCGCGTGCGTACTTGCGCGCCGTCACATAAGCCGTGGCTGACAAACCGATGGCCAGCGCGTGCGAACTCATGTGCCAACCATCGGCCAGCAGCGCCATGGAGTTGAACCACCAACCGGCGACAATTTCAACAAACATCATGGCCAGTGTGATCCACATCACCAAGCGCGTGCCACGCTCTGCCGCCTGACTGCCTTCGTCAAACACGTGTTCGTGAAGCCAGTCGGAGAGGGAGTCGTTGTGCATATCAATCCGAAAGACTCATGGCCGCATGCGCCTGTTGATCCGCGTGGTAACTTGAGCGCACCATGGGCCCGACAGCAGCGTGAGTAAATCCCATGGCGTAAGCGCGGTCTTCAAACATTTTGAACGTATCAGGATGCACATAGCGCTTGACCTGTAAATGGTGGCTGCTCGGCGCTAAGTACTGACCCAGCGTCAACATGTCGATGCCGTGGTCGCGCATGTCTTGCATGCTGGTGAGTATTTCTTCATCCGTTTCACCCAGTCCTACCATCATGCCGCTTTTGGTCGGCACATTGGGAAACAGCGCTTTGAATTTTTTCAACAGGTTAAGGCTGAACGCATAGTCGCTGCCTGGGCGCGCTTCTTTGTACAAACGCGGCACGGTTTCCAGGTTGTGGTTCATCACGTCCGGCGGCGCTTCTTTCAAAATGTCCAATGCACGGTCGTCGCGGCCGCGAAAGTCGGGCACCAATACTTCAATTTGTGTCAGCGGCGAAAGTGCGCGGGTCTGGCGTATACAGTCGACAAAATGCGCCGCCCCGCCGTCACGCAAATCGTCGCGGTCCACGCTGGTGATGACCACATAGCGCAGTTTCAGCGCGGCAATCGTGTTGGCCAGGTTGACCGGTTCGTTCGCGTCCAGCGGGTCCGGGCGGCCGTGACCGACATCGCAAAATGGGCAGCGGCGCGTGCATTTATCGCCCATGATCATGAAGGTCGCTGTGCCATTGCCAAAGCATTCGCCGATATTCGGGCACGACGCTTCCTCGCAAACGGTCACGAGTTTGTTGGCGCGCAGTATGTCTTTGATTTCGCCAAAGCGTGAATTCGGCGAACTGGCTTTGACGCGAATCCAGTCTGGTTTTTTCAATGCTTCACCGCTGTGAACTACTTTCACTGGTATGCGCGACACCTTGTCAGATGACTTTTGCTTGGTGCTGGGGTCATAAGTCGGTGCGGTGTCGTGTGCTTTGGGTGCTGTCATGGTGACCTTGGGGTTAAGGCATGAAGGAATTGGACAATTTGCTTCCCAGCATATCTGCCACGTCTTGCCAACTGACGGCTACGCCGATTGTAAAAAGATCGGTGGTTGCGAGTCCTGCATAACCACAGGGGTTGATACGCGAAAAGGGCGACAAGTCCATGTGTACATTGAGCGCCACGCCATGGTAGGCGCAATGCCGGCTGACTTTGACGCCAAGCGCCGCTATTTTGGCCAAACCGCTGAAGTCAGGTGCCTTTGTTGGAAAACCGTGCTGTGGTCTGGAGGGCAGCAGCGCATGGTCAAAAGGCGCGTCAGGCCTGACATAAATGCCCGGAGCGCCAGCCACGCGGTGGCCAGTGACGCCAACATGTGCCAGCGTCTTCAACACGGCGTCCTCAATGCGGTACACGTATTCCTTGACGAAATAACCAGCGCGTTTCAAATCGATCAGCGCATAGGCCACCACCTGACCCGGCCCGTGGTAGGTGATCTGTCCGCCTCGGTTACTTGCCACCAAGGGAATATCAGTGGTTTGCAGCAAGTGCTCGGGTTTGCCGGCTTGACCTTGGGTGAACACCGGCGGATGCTCGCACAACCAGATTTCGTCAGGCGTGTGCTCATTGCGTCGAGCGGTGAAATCTTGCATCGCAAGCAGGCTGCTGGCGTAATCCTGCCGACCTTTGTGTATGACCAAGGGCAAATCAGAATTGCCCACTAAAGCACCACTTTCACCATGGGGTGGCTGCTCAAGGTGCGGTAAAGCTCATCGAGTTGCTCGCGGTTATGCATGCGCACGGTCAGGGTCAGCCCAAGGTATTTACCGCCTTTGCTTTCCCGCGTTTCAATCGAACTTTCCAGCCAAGACGGGTCGAATTGACGGGCCACAAAGCTGATCGCAGGAATGAAGCCGTCCACATTCAACCCCATGACTTTGATTGGAAAATCACAGGGGTATTCAATCAAACTGTCGTTGGTTCCGGCCATGGCTAGGGTTTTTTTAAGGGTAATTCGGGAAAGCCCTATAAGATACCCTACAATCAGTGGCTTTGCTGCAAAAGGGTTCCGTTGAGGATGACCGCGACAGATTCTTCTTTAGCCAGCAAAACGCATTCATCCGCAGACGGTGATGATGTGCTTCAGGAGCAGGAATTTCAACCCTGGAGTGCGCAACAAGCGCAGGCTTGGCGACAAAGTCAACCCGCGATGTCAGTCTGGCGGGTGTTGGCGGCGCAAATGTTGGTGGCTGTTTTACTGTCAACTACCGTCGCGCTTTGGTTCACAAGCGTTTCGCTTGGGTTGTCTTGGTTGTATGGCGCTTTGACGGTGGTTGTTCCCGCTGCGTTGTTTGCCCGAGGTTTGACTTCCCCAGCGGCTTCTCTCAATGCCATGACGGCAGCGATGAGTTTTGCGGCTTGGCAGGGAGTGAAATGGGTGTTGGCTGTGCTGCTTTTGGTGCTTGCACCGAGACTGCTGCCCGAATTAAGTTGGCCTGCCTTGTTGGCGGGCTTGATTGTGACGATGAAGGTGTATTGGTTGGCGTTGATTTGGGACAAACCCAAGTCTGTAGGTGCCACTGACACCGCTTTGTAAAGAGTTGAAAATGTCGGAAACAAGTACGCTGACTGCTGGAGATTACATAGGTCATCACCTGACCCATCTTCAAAGCAAGCCCATGGGCGGCGTGATTGACTTTTCAGTGGTCAATCTGGACTCGATTTTTTGGTCTGTGCTGCTTGGTTTGACGGGTTCTTTTTTCCTGTGGCGTGCCGCTCGTGCGGCCACGTCCGGTGTACCCGGGCGATTTCAGGCCGCAGTAGAAATACTGTTTGAAATGGTCGACACCCAGGCCAAGGGCATTGTGCACAACGCCCACAGCCGCAAGCTGGTGTCACCGCTGGCCTTGACCGTGTTTGTGTGGATCTTTTTGCTCAATAGCATGGACTTTTTGCCTGTCGATTTGTTTCACAAGGTGTTTGAGTGGACCGGCTTAGATCACAGCATCCATTATTTCCGGGTGGTCCCTACAGCTGATTTATCTACCACCTTGGGCATGTCTGTTTCTGTGTTGCTGATTTGCTTGTTCTACAACATCAAGATCAAAGGCGTGGGCGGTTGGTTACACGAACTCACCACCGCGCCATTTGGTGCGCATCCTGTGCTTTGGCCGATCAATTTCGGTTTTCAAATGATTGAATTTGTCGCTAAAACCGTGTCCCACGGTATGCGACTCTTTGGCAATATGTACGCAGGCGAACTCATCTTCATGCTGATTGCTCTCATGGGCAGCGCCGCTGCCATGAGCCTGAGCGGCATATTGCTGCCCATTGGCCACATCATCGCCGGCTCCATCTGGGCCATCTTCCACATACTGATTGTTGCGTTGCAAGCCTTTATTTTCATGATGTTGACTTTGGTCTACATCGGGCAAGCACACGACGCTCATTGATTTTTTTCTCAACCTTCCATCACCTTGCTTAGGAGCTTTTCATGGAACACGTACTTGGTTTAGTTGCACTTGCCTCAGGTCTGATCATTGGCCTGGGTGCCATCGGTGCTTGTATTGGTATTGGCATTATGGGTAGCAAATACCTCGAAGCTGCTGCACGTCAGCCCGAGCTGATGAACGAGCTGCAAACCAAAATGTTCTTGCTGGCTGGTTTGATTGACGCGGCTTTCCTGATTGGCGTAGGTATCGCCATGATGTTCGCCTTCGCGAATCCCTTCGTCCTCAAGTAATCCTTCCAACCGCCCATAGAGAGGTGTTGACGTGAGTATCAACGCAACCCTGTTTGTTCAAGCGATTGTTTTTGCGATTCTGGTCTGGTTCACGATGAAATTCGTGTGGCCGCCGATAGCAAATGCGCTGGATGAACGTGCTGAAAAAATCGCCCATGGCCTCAAAGCTGCGGAGCACGCGCACATTGAACTGACCAATGCCCACAAGCATGTGGAAGTGGAGTTGGCGAAAAATCGTTCAGATGCGGCGGCCCGCATTGCTGATGCTGAGCACCGCGCTTCAGTCATCATCGAAGAAGCCAAACACAAAGCCACTGAAGAAGCCAACAAAATCATTGCTGGCGCGCACATGGAGGCTGAACAAGCCATGCTCAAAAGCAAAGAACTGTTGCGTGACCATGTGGCAGTATTGGCGGTCAAAGGTGCCGAACAAATCCTGCGCAAAGAAGTCAATGCTTCTGTGCACGCAGATTTGTTGAGCCGCCTCAAAACTGAACTTTGAGGACACGACCCCATGGCTGAAATCGCAACCATTGCCCGCCCTTATGCCGAAGCCTTGTTCAAGGTTGTGCATGATCAGGCTGCGCAAGCTGTGGAATGGCTGGATGCTCTGGCTGTGGTTGCTGCTGACTCTGGTTTGCAGCAATTTGCCCATGACCCCAAAGTCAGTCACCGTCAGGTGCTGGAATTGATCGCGCATGTTGGTCCGAAAAACTTGCCTGCGGCAGCGGTTAACTTTTTGAGCGCGTTGGTAGAAAACGGTCGCTTGTCTGTGCTGCCTGAAATCGCCGTGCAGTTCCATGCGCTGGTAGATGCCCAAAGCGGTGTCCGCAAGGCCGTGGTGCACAGTGCCTTTCCCATCGAGGGCGCGGCCCTTGACGAATTGACCAAGGTGTTTGAAAAGCGCTTTGGCCACAAACTCAATGTGCAAGTGGCGCTCGAGCCCGAGCTCATTGGGGGCGTACGCGTGGTGGTCGGCGACGAGGTGCTCGACACCTCTGTCAAAGCCCGTCTTGAACAAATGAAAGTCGCGCTGACCGCCTGAGCAATCCCGCTCTTGCACATCAGCCTTACATAGGAAGAAGGAAAGAGTCATGCAACTCAATCCCGCAGAAATCTCTGAAC
>NZ_JAVLFQ010000016.1:0-53480 GCF_046052765.1 Limnohabitans sp.
CCCTGACCCCAATTTCCACCAATTTCCAACAAACCGAATTCCTGCAACAAGGCCTTCAAGCGATCCGCCGACGCCTGTTTGCGTTGCCCGGTGAATTTAGCCAGTATGAGTTCGTTTTTCATGCTGTGTTCCCAGCCAACCAACTCGGTCACCGTCACATGGTAGCCATGCGCCTCTAAATACAAACAGCGCAACACATTGGTCAGTTGACTGCCCATTTCACGCGTGTGCAGTGGATGCCGCCATAACTCAGACAGCGGCGTGCGCTGCAAATTCAGCGCCTTGTTTTTATTCAATACCCGCGCCAACTCCGCCTGACAACAAGGCACCAAGACCATGTGTTTGGCTTTCTTTTGTAAACCAAAGGCGATGGCGTCATCCGTGGCCGTGTCACAAGCGTGCAGCGCAGTGACCACATCGATCTGCGCGGGCATAGCGTTGCTTTGCACAGAATCGGCCACGCTGGTATTGAGAAACTGCATGCGCTCAAAGCCCAGGCGCTTGGCCAACAAAGAGGACGAGTCCACCAATTCGCCGCGAGCTTCTATGCCGTAAATATGGCCGCTACCCAATGCCTTGAAAAACAAGTCGTAAACGATGAAACCCAAGTAAGACTTGCCCGCGCCGTGGTCGGCCAGCGTAGGGCCTGTATCGCTAGCGGGTAATTCTTGGAGAATTTTTTCGATGAACTGAAACAAGTGGTTGACCTGTTTAAGCTTGCGGCGCGAGTCCTGATTCAGCTTGCCGTCGCGTGTGAGTATGTGCAGTTCTTTCAGCAATTCCAAAGACTGACCAGGGCGCAGGTCGAGCTGTTCGCTAGGAGTTTGGCCCTTGGGGGCGGTGTGTTTGGCTTTGGGCATGGGGAGATTGTGCCCTTGTAGGCTTCAATGGAGCGGGTCGTCTATGCGATGTTTTATCTGGCTTTGGCATTATCAATCGCAACACGCGCGTACTTGAAAAACAGTGACCGACCGCGACCGATGGGACTTGAGCGCGTCATAAGCCGCATCAACTTCAGTTTGTAACCAACTTTCAATGAATTGATCACTGTTTGGTAGTGCCAGTAGCCCCTTGCGAAAGGCTTTGCTTTCGCATGCATCGCCACAGGCTACCCCACTCAAGCTTGTTTAAGCCCCAAAGCCTCCCACCCCTGTCTGCCCAACGCCTCCAACACTTCCACATTACGCTCATAAATCAGCGACGCATCAGGGAATGCAGCCACAGCCTTATCGATACTTTGCTCACGCAGCAAATGCAGCGTGGGGTAAGGCGAGCGGTTGGTGAAGTTGCTGATGTCGTCCGACTGTGTGCCCGCAAACTGGTAGCGCGGGTGAAAGTCGGCGATTTGCAGCACGCCCTCTAATTCCATCGACTGCAACACCGATTCGCAGTCAAACAAAAATTCATTGAACGCCAAAAAGTCTGGCAGCAGCTTGGGTGCGATCAATAACGTGGTGTCTAGCACCGCGGCGTCGGTATCCACCAACAACTGCATCTCCTGTTGCAACATGTGCAACACCTGCTCGGGTTCGCTGTCCATGCACACCACCATACGCACTTGCTGTTTGGCGACCACGGCTTTGGCGAAAGGACACAAGTTCAAACCAATCACTGCTTTGTCCAGCCATTGCTGCGTGTCTGAGACAACCAGCGATTCGATACTCATGCTGAAAAGACTTTGCCAGTCAATCGCGCATGCTCTTTGGTGGCAAACCTATCGGTCATGCCAGCGATGTAATCGGCAACGGCGCGCGGCAAATCGCTGCGGGTGGCGTGTCCCTTGGGCATGGCAGAAGGCTGGTGCAAATACGCTTCAAACAACTCGCGCACTACCTGTCTTGCCCATTCGGTGGTTTGCAACACCTGTGGATGTTTATACAAGCTGTGCATTAAAAATAATTTCAACTCGCTACTGGACTCCCGCATGCCCAGACTGAAGCGCACCAAAGGTGGCATGCGGCGCACCTCATCTGCAGTTTCGGGTGCGTACTCTTTCAACGCGGCGCGTGTGGTTTCCATCACGTCATACACCTGATCACTCAGCATGCGGCGTATGGTTTCATACAGCAAACGTCTGCCTGATAGTTTTGGAAATTCATCTTGCACGCGCAGACGGTAAGCGTTGAACAACACCACTTCCTGCAATTGCTCCATGCTGATCAGCCCAGAGCGCACGCCGTCGTCTATATCGTGTGCGTTGTAAGCCATCTCGTCGGCCAGGTTGCATAACTGTGCTTCCAGCGATGGTTGTTGGCGAAGTAAAAACCGCGCACCCACACCACTGGGTTCGGCTTCTTCCAACATCTGCGCATTGCGTAGCGAGCAATGTTTTAATATGCCTTCGCGGGTTTCAAAGCACAAATTCAAGCCATCAAACTGCGGGTAACGCTCTTCCAACTTATCCACGACACGCAGGCTTTGTAAGTTGTGTTCAAAGCCGCCGTAGGGCGCCATGCATTCGTTCAACGCATCCTGTCCAGCGTGACCGAACGGTGTGTGACCCAAATCATGCGCCAGTGCAATAGCTTCCACCAAATCCTCATGCAAACCCAAAGCCCTAGCGAGCGATCGTCCGAGTTGCGCGACCTCCAGCGAATGCGTCAAACGGGTGCGAAACAAATCGCCTTCGTGATTGAGAAACACTTGGGTTTTGTAGACCAAGCGGCGAAACGCGGTGGAATGCACGATGCGGTCACGGTCACGCTGAAACACATTGCGCGTGGGCGCTTCGGGTTCGGCGAAACGCCTGCCGCGGCTCTGTGAAGGCAGGCAGGCATACTCCGCCAAACGGATGGCGGCAGGGGCTATGTCAGCAGCAAACACTTGGCTCATGCGCGGCAGCAGGCCTGCACTACTTCTGCCACCAGCGCATCCGGTGCACCGCGCACCAAGGCTTTGCCGGGCGGGTCTATCAGCACAAAGCGTATGTCGCCAGCCTCGGCCTTTTTATCAACCCGCATATGGTGCAAATACATATCAGCACCGAGCGCGGGGCCGGTGACGGGCAAGCCCGCTTTGGCGATCAAACCAGTGAGCCGATCCACAAACGCGGCATCTACCAACCCCAGACGTTGTGACAAATGCGCGGCCATGACCATGCCGCAGCCAACCGCTTCGCCGTGTAACCAGACGCCGAAACCCAAACCGGCTTCGATCGCATGGCCAAAGGTATGGCCGAAATTGAGGATGGCGCGGATACCGGACTCGCGCTCGTCCTGTCCCACCACCCAGGCTTTGATTTCGCAACTGCGTTGGACCGCATACGCCAATGCTTGCGGATCGCGCGCCGACAAATCGTCAATATGCTGCTCTATCCAATCGAGAAACACCATGTCGGCGATAGGTCCGTATTTGATGACCTCAGCCAAACCGGCGCTCAGCTCGCGTGGCGGCAAGGTTTGCAATGTCCCCAGATCACATACGACACGCTCGGGTTGGTAAAAAGCACCGATCATGTTTTTACCTATCGGGTGATTGATGGCCGTTTTGCCGCCGACAGAAGAATCGACTTGTGCCAACAAGGTGGTGGGCACTTGCACAAAAGGCACACCGCGCATGTAACAAGCGGCGGCAAACCCGGTGATGTCGCCAATGACACCGCCGCCGAGCGCGAACAACACGGTTTTGCGGTCACAGGCTTTGCCCAGCAGCACATCAAAAATCTGGTTCAGGCTGTCCCAGGTTTTATGGCTTTCGCCATCAGGCAAGCTACACACATGAATCACCGGGTAATGCGCTGACAAACTGTGCTGCAAACGTGCCAAATACAAAGGAGCCACGGTGTCATTGGTGACAATGAGTGCAGCGCCTGCTTTGGGCAAACCTTGCCACGCAGTTTCGCTGCCTAACAAACCTGCAGCTATGGCGATGTCGTAACTGCGTTCGCCAAGGTCTATGTGTACTTGCGTGGTATGTGGGTTCATGCTGAGTCGGTTTCTATCGGTAACAAACCGGCCAATTCGAGTTGGGTAATGATCATCGTGATCATGGTCGGGATGCGAGGACGGTTGGTTTCAATGACGAAATGGGCCGCCGCTTGGTAATGCGGATCGCGTTCTTCAAACAGTTGTTTGATTTTGAATTTAGGGTCGTCGACTTGTAGCAAGGGGCGCTGGTTGTCGTGGCGCAAGCGACGGTAAATTTCTTCAGGTTGCACCCGCAGGTAAATCACGTGGGCTCGCTCACGCAGCATCCATCGGTTGGTCTCGCGCAATACGGCTCCGCCGCCGGTGGCCAAGACGCCGCAGCCGGTGCGTGTCATGTCGTCAATGACTTGGGTTTCTTTGTCTCTGAATTCGGCTTCACCGTGGCTGGCGAAATAATCTTTGATGGGGCATCCAATGCGCAGCTCTATGACCTGATCACAGTCGACAAAACCCACGCCTAATTTGCGGGCCAATTGACGACCGACTGTCGATTTGCCGCTGCCCGGCATGCCTACCAATGCCAACACAATAAATATTCCCTCAAGGTGCGAAGGCACGTTGCTCCAGCATTTTAGGGCTTAGAAATATCAGCAACTCCTGTTTGTTGCGCTTGGTGGTGCGGTTACCGAACAACCAGCCCAACCATTCGCTGTCGCGCACGCCGGGAACACCGGCGCGATTGATGTTATCGCTGGTTTCGTAAATGCCGCCAATCATGACAGTGCCGCCATCCTCAACGCGCACCTGTGTGCTGACATGCTTGGTGTCTATTGCAAAACCGGCAGGTGTGCTTTGACCCACGCTGTCTTTGTGTACCTCCAAGTACATGGTGATGCTGCCATCGGGCGTGATGTGGGGTGTGACTTCCAAGCGTAAATTGGCTTTGCGAAAAGCGATGGAAGTGCTGCCGTTGGGCCCAGAGAGCTGGTAGGGCAATTCGGTACCTTGCTCGATGATGGCCTTGGATTGGTTGGCAGTGACCAAGCGTGGGCTGGCGACCACACGCCCCATGCCATCAGCTTCAAGTGCCGAGAGTTCAACACCGAGTCGTTGACTATGGGCTGGATTGAAAAAAGTGAATCCTGCATAAGCTGCATCTGCACCGAGCGCACGCGCCGCAGGGAAATTGACATTAGAGCCATCTGCGTGCGCCGATAACCTGACCCCCAGTGTGGACGCAAAGTTATCTAAGGCTTCGACAATTCTGGCTTCGATCAACACCTGACGTTGTGGTACGTCTACCCTTTGAACCAGACGGGCCACTTGCTCGAGCCGATCTGGGATATCGGTGACAAACAACTGATTGGTTCGGGCATCGGCCATGGCGCTGCCGCGACTGGTCAACAAGCGCGGGCTGGCCGTCGCAGTTGGCCCTGACCCCTGATTGAGTAGCGGCGCCAGCATGTCGGTCGCCTTGGCGTAATTGAGTGAAAACGATCGGGTTTGCAAAGGCTCGACGACTTGAATGGCGTGACGCGTCTCGAGTACGTTTTTTTCACGGGCAGCGAGCTCTGCCAAGGGGGCGACCCAAATCACATTCCCCTCTTGCTGTTGCCCCAAACCACGGGTTTGCAATAGCGTATGCAACACTTGGTCCCAAGGTACATCTTTGAGTCTCATGCTGAGGTTGCCTGTCACGCTGTCAGTCATGATGATGTTGACACCACTGAATTCACTGACGAGTTGCAACGCAGTTCGCAATTCAATGTTTTGAAATTGCATGGTCATGGGTGCGCCAGAAAAAACAGGTGGGCTTTTTTTACTGAGTTCCGGGATTGACTCCTCGGCATGCACACACGACAAGACACCCCAGGAAAGCCATCCAACCAAGTACCTGCCCGTGACCCATCTGGATGATGTACTCATGGTGATTCACCAGTGGGAAACCGCTTTTCACGGCTGAGCCATGTGCCACTGGCGTCGGCAAACCATTCACGCAGCCACAAATGGTCTGTATGAATGCGCGTTACTTCACCCCAATCTTGCCCTAAGCGGTCACCCAAGGATACGCTGTAAATCAAACCTTCTAACGTCAGCAATGCCTGTCGCTTGTCTGCTGCCACCAATGAACCTGCCCAGCGCATGTGCGACAGTGGACGGTGTTGTAACTGAGCCCAGCCTTTGCCCATGGAAGTCGTCACGCCCAATGGCAGTCCAGCCTTCAGCCCGTTGATGCTGAAGGGGTTGTGTATGAACGCCGTCTTAGACATCAATGGTGCATCTACCCGACTTGTGTCACGAAGTTCACTGGTTACTGAAGAACCCTTGATGAAATTGGGTGTCAATGTGTTGATTTTGAGCGCATCCGGTGAAGCCAAGGCATTGTTTTTCTCATTGACCCACTGCATATGCAACACCAAAGTCGCAACTGACGCATCCTCTGCTGCGGTGCGTAAATCAAATCCTGTCATACGCATGCGAGGTAAGGCTTGTTGCAGTCCATGCCATGCGGCCAGCAGTTGAGGCAAGGTGCCACGCCATATACCCTCACTGTGATCGGCCAAGACATAAGCAGAATAAACATTCAGTCCGTGGGCCTGCCCCCATTGCATCCATTGCTTGAGCATTTGTTTGTCATCTTGTGTCAATTCTTCAGGCCAAGATTGCCATGCCGCCGCCCTTATGCCACTCGGATGAGGCAACGCAGTAAGACGCGCTATCAGTTTGCGCTGCTGCGCCACTTGAAGCGAAAGCGCATCTGTTTCTTGTTGCCATTGCGCATGTTGCTCGTCTTGTTCCCACCAAGTTTGCCAAGCTAAAGACGATACATGCCAACTGCCTGCCACTGTCAAGCACAGCGTCAAAAATCCCAGAGCCAAGGCCTGTGCGCCCGGTGGCCAGGCATGCAACACATTCCAATGGGTACGCCATTGGGGCCAACGATGTTTACCTGCAAAAACAATAAGCTGCCTCATGGTTTATCTGTTGTCTGTGGTGACAAGCTGACTTGCATGCTGAAGCGGTGTTGTTTGGCAGCCAATCCTTGCGCATTTCGCCAACTTGATTCTTCCCACTGGGCCTTGTCTACAGGGGTAGAGAATCCTGCCAATGCCAAACCCGTCAGCCAAGCTTGCCAATGGCCTGTGCTCAGTGCCCAGCCGCTCAGTTGTATGTATTGCTCACGCCACAGGATTCGTTCAATTTGCACACCGCGCGGCGGCACCGACAACAGTTGTTGCAACACATGCCAAGCTTTGCCTTGCTGTTGTTGACGCATTTGCCATTCGGTTTGTACTTGCTGCGTCTGGTGTTCTCTGGCCTGCCAGACAGCGCTGTCCTTTAATTCGGCTTTCAAGTCCGACAGGGTTTGTTGAACCTGTTGTTGTTGGGCTTGGTAGTCAGTCAGCCAACCGTCCCATAAGTAATCAAGGTAACACACAGCGCTGACCGTGGCACAGACACACAAGCTTGCGCCGATCTGCCAACTGCGCATATGTAACGCGCGCTTTTGTTCGCGCCAAGGCAGCAAATTGAATTGACTCATGGTGTCACCACACCCAAGGCCAAGCCATAAAGCGTGGCCAACTCCTCGGTTGTCAAAGAAGAGGGTTCTGCCAACGCAGTTTCTTGCAACACCCCTACGGGGCTGGATTGAATATGTAGCTGCCAACGCATGCTTGCTTGCCATACCGGTTCAAGCTTGACCAGCTTTAAACCTCCCTTGCTGCACCATTGCTCACACTCATGCGCATAGTGTTTAGGCATGGCAATGACGTCCGCATGCTGGGCGGGTTGTGCCTGTAATGCCGCATTTAGCCATGCAGGACGGTTGATGGTGTGCACTTGTGTTGGGTCTGACTTTGCCCCCTGAATGACTTGGTAATCCCACAAGGTATCTGCTAGAGACCACGGCAGCAGGGGAGCGAGTTGATCCTGAATACGTCCATGGGTTTGTCTTTGATTCAGCCCATGAGGAATAGCAAAAGAAAACCGCAGCAACTGGTCTGGCGGCAAAGCCATGGCCGCATACAAGCCCTGAAAACCGCTGCGCTGCTTGGCAACACGCAGCAACTGCGGATCTGGCCACGGACGCTCATTCGTATTTGACCCTGGAACAGCCTGCCAATAGCAGGAAGGATGGCGAGAACATGCGTCTGCGCCATGGGCTGTCTGCGACAACGCCAGACCTTGCCGGTTGACCCATACCCCCAGCCCATGGCGCTGCTGTTGAGAATGTCTGAGCTTGAGCATGGCATTTCCTTGTGCAGTTAGTCTTGCATTGGGTTGTAAAACCTGTGAAGCGTGGATAAGTTAAGCTGTACTTGCGATTTTTTTACAATGCACTTTCTTTATCCAAACTGGCTCAGCGCCAGACTTAGCTCATGTCCCCTGCGCCTACCGCCAAAGATCGCTCTGACAGCGATTCGAAAATACAGCCCGCGAACAATCTTTTGCGGGTGCTGGGTACTTTTTTCGGTTGGGCTATGGGCTTTGCTGTGGCTGCTGGATTGACCTTATTGCTGCTGGTCGGTGTGGCCTTGGTCATGGCATACCCGCAGCTGCCTGATATTTCAGATTTGGCTGATTACCGCCCTAAATTGTCTATGCGGGTTTTTTCTGCCGAGGGAAAAGTCATCGGCGAATTTGGAGAGGAACGGCGCAAACTGATTCCTTTCAAAGACATTCCAGATGTCGTCAAACAAGCGGTGTTGTCCATTGAAGATGCGCGCTTTTACCAGCATGGCGGTGTGGACTACATCGGTCTGGCGCGTGCCAGTCTGGCCAACATCGGGCGTGCTAAAAGCCAGGGTGCGTCAACCATCACCATGCAAGTCGCACGCAATGTGTATTTATCTTCAGAGAAAACATTCACACGCAAAATTTACGAACTGCTGTTGACTTATAAGCTGGAACACTTGCTGAGCAAAGACCAGATTTTTGAAATTTATTTGAACCAGATTTATTTGGGTCACCGTGCCTACGGGTTCGCTGCGGCGGCTGAAACCTATTTTGGTAAACCTATTCAATCTTTGAGCATTGCCGAAGCCGCCATGCTCGCCGGTTTACCCAAGGCACCCTCGGCCTACAACCCCATCAATAACCCCAAACGCGCACGTTCTCGACAGCTCTACATCATCGAGCGCATGGAAGACAACGGCTTTATCACCTCGGCTCAAGCCAAAGCGGCCAAGGCCGAGGAATTGAAGATCCGCAACATTACAACCCCTAACAACACCCATGCCGAGTATGTGGCAGAGATGGCACGCCAATTGATGTTTGCGCAATACGGTACTGACATTTACACGCGCGGCCTCAATGTTTACACCACCATCAAGGCTGAAGACCAGGAAGTGGCCTACCAAGCGCTGCGCCGAGGTATCTTGGATTACGAATTGCGTCAGGTCTACCGAGGCCCTGAAAAATTCATCACCCTGCCAGCAGAGGGACGCGAACTTGATGATGCGATTGACGACGCTTTGATCGAGGCAGGAGACAAAGGTGATTTGCTCAGCGCTGTGGTGCTAGAAGCCACACCGAAAAAAGTCCGTGTGGTTCGACAAAACAGTGAAGTGATTGATATCACGGGCGAAGGCTTGAAGCCAGTGACTTCAGGCCTGTCAGACAAAGCACCACCGAATATCAAGTTACGGGCAGGCGCAGTGGTTCGCATCTCCAAAAACGCCAAAGGCGATTGGGGACTGACTCAGCTACCCGAGGTTGAAGGCGCTTTTGTGGCGTTAGATCCTGTCGACGGTGCCATCCGTTCTTTGGTCGGTGGTTTTGATTTTGACAAAAACAAATTCAATCACGTGATTCAAGCTTGGCGCCAGCCCGGTTCTAGCTTTAAGCCGTTTATTTATTCTGCGGCTTTGGAAAAAGGATTTACACCGGCAACACAGGTCAACGATGCGCCCTTGTTTTTCGATGCGACTGCCACGGGCAGCCAAGCCTGGGAACCGAAAAACTACGACGGTAAGTTTGAAGGCATCATGAGTTTGAAAACCGCGTTAGCCAAATCTAAAAACATGGTCTCCATCCGCATATTGCAAGCAGTCGGCCCGCAAAATGCGCAACACTGGATCAGCCGCTTTGGTTTTGATCCGGAAAAACACCCGCCCTATCTGACCATGGCATTGGGCGCTGGTTCGGTCACGCCCATGCAAGTCGCGTTGGGGTATTCGGTGTTTGCCAATGGCGGTTACCTGGTCAAGCCTTACTTGATCACCAAGGTCACCGATCCTTTGGGCAAAGTTTTATCCACCTACACACCGATTGAATTAGATGAACGCTCGCGCGCCATAGAACCGCGCAACGCTTTTGTGATCAGCCATTTGCTTCAAGAAGTGACCCGTTCAGGCACCGCCATGCGTGCACAAGCCGTCCTCAAGCGCAATGACATCTACGGCAAAACAGGTACCACCAATGACTCCATGGATGCCTGGTTTGCCGGCTATCACCAAACGCTGACTGCCGTGACTTGGATTGGGTATGACACACCACGAAAATTGGGCGACCGCGAAACTGGCGGCGGCTTGAGTCTTCCGGTGTGGATCAGCTATATGCAACACGCGCTGAGAAATACCCCCGTCGGCGGCATGCCTGTTCCCAGTGGCGTGGTTTACGAAGGCAACGACTGGTTCTTTACCGAATTCACCCATAGCTCGGGCGTCACCAGTCTGGGCATAGAGGGTAAAACACCTGAGGCAGACGGTTCAACCATGGATCCGGAAAAGAAAAAAATACTGGATATGTTCAAAGATTGAAAACCTGACATCCAAGGACCAAGCAACTCAGGTATCTTCAGTAACGCCTGACTTCATCTATTGAAATTCAAAGCAGCACCAAACTGACGGCCAGCATCCGAGGTGAATTGCTGCCAAAACTCGCCCTGCCCTTTGGTGTCTTGCCAAGCCGATCCATCAAAACGGTAATGGTATCCACCGCTTTGTGCCGCCAGCCAGACTTCGTGCAATGGTTTTTGTAAATTGACGATCAGTTGGCTGCGGTTGGGGAAAGTAATCGTCACCATGCCGCCGACACGCTGGTTGTCAATATCGATATCGGCCTGTTCGTTCAGACGATCGCATGCGGTTTCCAGTTGTTGCAACAGGCTTTCCGCTTGGTCCATGAATTCACTGTCTGTCATTTGTCTGTGGTTCAAAAAAAGGGTTGCTGCTTACAGCAGCATGTGACACAAACGGGGCTATTACAATTTCCCCATGAAAACTCCCATTCTAGGTAGCCTGCTCGTCCTTGTGGCCGCCATGGTCATCGGCTGTGGCATGAAAGGTGAACTGGTGATTCCGTCTGACCCCGAGTCAAAGGACAGGGCCAAGTTTCCCGAGGTATTGTTGCCCTCATCCAAACCCTGAGATGGGTTGACCCATATTTATGACTTCTAACTCCTTGCCTGGCTCGCCGTTTCTGGCTTACCGTGACCAACAACTGTATGTTGAACAGTTACGTTTGCAGGATCTGGCCGCAGCCCACGGCACGCCCTTGTTTGTCTACTCCAAAGCGGCCATGCTGCACGCGCTGGCGGCCTACCAACGCGCTTTTGCGGGTCGCAATGCCAGAGTGCATTACGCCATGAAGGCCAATTCCAGCCTCGGGGTGTTGCAAGTCTTTGCCCAGGCCGGTTGCGGTTTTGACATCGTGTCCGCAGGTGAACTCGCGCGGGTGCTGGCAGCAGGCGGGCGACCGTCCGATGTGATTTTTTCCGGCGTGGGCAAAACCCGCGCAGAAATGCAAACCGCATTGCAAGCTGGCATCTCTTGTTTCAATGTGGAGAGCGAACCCGAATTGGATGTGTTGAGCGAAGTCGCTGTCTCTATGGGCAAGATCGCGCCAGTCAGTATTCGCGTCAACCCGAACGTAGACCCGAAGACCCATCCTTATATTTCCACAGGACTTAAAGGCAATAAATTCGGTATTGCCCACGAACGCACGCTGCAGGCGTACCAACACGCCGCGTCGCTGCCCGGTTTGAAGGTCACTGGTATTGATTGCCATATCGGTTCGCAAATCACGACCACCGAACCTTATCTGGATGCCTTGGACAAGGTGCTGGATCTGGTCGTGCAGATTGAAGCAGCCGGCATACCGATTCACCATTTGGATTTTGGTGGTGGCCTAGGCATCGATTACAACGGCGACACGCCGCCTGCGGCAGATGATTTATGGAGAAAGTTATTGGCGCGTCTGGATGAACGCGGTTTCGGTGACCGTCAATTGATGATTGAGCCTGGGCGCTCGCTGGTGGGCAACGCTGGTGTGTGTTTGAGCGAAGTGCAATTCATCAAACCCGGCGAGCAGAAAAACTTTTGCATCATCGACGCGGCCATGAATGATTTGCCGCGCCCGGCCATGTACGAAGCGTTTCACCAGATCGTGCCCTTGACGCTGACTGACACAGCTACTCAGGTGTACGACGTGGTCGGACCTGTGTGTGAAAGCGGCGACTGGATTGGCCGTGACAGAGCGCTTAATGTGCAAGCGGGTGACACACTGGCAGTATTGTCAGCAGGCGCGTATTGCATGAGCATGGCCAGCAACTACAACACGCGCGGCAAACCCGCCGAGGTGCTGGTGGATGGTGACAAAGCACATGTGATTCGCACCCGTGAAACTGTGGCCGATCAAATGCGTGGCGAGTCTGTGCTCTAAACCACTCATCCGACGCGAATATTATTCAGCTTGAACCAGAGTCTTGAGAGCAACAGCCCAGACAAGATAGCCAGATAAACCCAGACCTCGGCAAAATTATTTTTGCCCGCCCGCATCCAGTAAAAATGCAACAACGCGAACACTGGCAACACATAAACCCATTTGTGTAATTGTTGCCAGCGTTTACCGCCTAGCCAACGCACAGCCGCGTTGTGGGATGTCAGTGCCAGTGGCAACATCAGCACAAAGCAAATCATTCCCAGCCAAATAAACGGTCGCTTCACCAAGTCTTTGGCCATTTCATTGACCTCAAAGCTTTGGTCAAACCACGCGTAACACAGCAAATGCAAGCAGGCGTAATAAAAACATGCCAACCCAATGCTGCGGCGGAACCGAATCAACTCTGACAGACCCGTGAGGCGTCGCAGTGGTGTGACTGCCAACACCACACACAACAAACGCAAGGTCCAATCACCCGTGGCGCGGCTCAATGCTTCAGCAGGATTGGCGCCCAGTGCATCATGAAACAAAGCCCATATCAGCCAAACGAAAGGCAATGCCAACACACCGTGAAGCAGGTATTTGGTTTGCGGCAAAAGTAAAAGTTGTCGTACGGGCATGATGGTCAAGAGACTGCGTCAAAACCACGTGCATGCATTTTCATTTTCGCGTCAACGATTACAAACTCATTCACGATTCGGGTTTGCTTAGAAATTCTTTGTGAGATCCATGCCGGCATACAACTGCCCAACCTGTGCCTCATACCCATTGAACATCAAGGTTTTGATTTTTTTTGCCAGAAAACCACCGTCGCCGATGCGCCGTTCGCTGGCCTGACTCCAACGCGGATGGTCAACGTTCGGATTCACATTTGAATAAAACCCATATTCGTTGGCGGCGGCTTTGTTCCAAGCGGTTTGCGGTTGTTTATCGGTAAAACGGATTTTCACAATGCTTTTGCCGCTCTTGAAGCCGTACTTCCAAGGCACGGTGATACGCACCGGTGCACCGTTTTGATTGGGCAGCACTTCGCCGTACATGCCGAATGTCAGCAAGGCCAACGGATGCATGGCTTCGTCCATGCGCAATCCCTCCACATAAGGCCAACTCAATACGCGAGAGCCGACAAAGGGCATGGTCTTGGGATCTGCCAACGTGACGAATTCCACGAATTTGGCGCTGCCTAAAGGCTCGACCTTTTTAATGAGTTCAGACAGCGAGTAGCCCACCCAGGGAATCACCATGGACCAGCCTTCGACACAGCGCATGCGGTAGATGCGATCTTCCATGGGACTGAGCTTGAGCATATCTTCCAAATTAAGCACACCCGGCTTTTTAACCAGCCCTTCAATCTCCACCGACCAAGGGCGTGTTTTCAAAGTGTGTGCGTTTTCAGCCGGATCGGCTTTGTCCGTGCCAAATTCATAAAAATTGTTGTAGGTGCTGGCGTTTTTGTAAGGGGTGACTGTGTCAGTGGCCTGAACCCCCGCAAGTGTTGACGAGGTGCTGTTGAGCGGCGCGAGTTTGCCAGGTCGTTGACCGGCTTGCGCATTGACGCTGCCTGCGGCGCCGACCCATCCAGCCGCCAGCAATTGTTGAAGAAACACCCTGCGCTGTTCATAGATGGACAAAGGCGTGATGTCGCTGGCCTGCTTATGGTTGAAACCCTCATCTGAACGAAAACGCATGCGATGATCTCCTGAAATAAAAAAGGCTGGCAAGCGGCCAGCCTTGAGGGATTGAAAAGATAGCTGATCAGTTCAATCCGGCGATGTAATCAGCCACGGCTTTGATTTCGCGGTCATTCAATTTAGCAGCAACCTGTCCCATTTGCAGACTGTTCTTGCGAATCCCATCACGGAACTGGGTCAATTGCGACACGGTGTAGTCAGCGTGTTGTCCACTCATTCGCGGATATTGAGAAGGAATACCAGCGCCATTGGGACTGTGACAACCCGCACACGCAGGAATTTGTCTGTCCGCAATGCCACCACGGTAGATTTTTTCTCCCAGCGCAGCCAGCTCTTTGTCCTTGGCAAAGCCGGGTTTGGCTTTGGTGCTGGACAGGTAAGCGCCGACATTTTTCATGTCGTCTTCACTGAGGGCTGATGCAAAACCAAGCATGACGGCGTTCGCACGCTTGCCTGATTTGAATTCGGCCAGTTGTTTGGCAATGTATTCAGGATGTTGTTGCGCCAATTTGGGGTTCACAGGAATGGCTGAATTGCCCTCGGCACCATGGCAGCTGACGCAAACACCATTGAAAATAGCAGAACCTTTGGCGGGATCGGCTTTGGCAGGCGCAGCACCTTCAGCGTGTGCGGTTAAAAAAAAGCCCGTCACACTGACGGACAACAGCAGTCGGACAAAAAAAGTCATGGTGTTTGAATAGGAAATAGTCAATCCCTCATTCTACAATGCAGTCCTGCACCCACCGGGTTGCGCACAAAGAATAACCATGGCCCATCCCCCTATTGCAGTTGATGCAATTCATACTGAACGCGTCAAACAAGCTGTCGGCTGGCTACATACGGCGCGTTTTTTAACCACGGCTGCCCAGCTTCACCATTTACCCGCTTACGACCAACCAGAAATTGCTTTTGTAGGTCGCTCCAATGCGGGTAAATCTACCTGTATCAATGTATTGACGCAGCAGCGCCAGCTGGCCTACGCCTCCAAAACCCCGGGACGTACACAGCACATCAATTTATTTGCCTTAGGTCGCCAAAACCAGACCGATACCGTGCTGGCTGATCTACCCGGCTATGGTTACGCTGCGGTGCCCAAATCGGACAAAATCCGCTGGCAGCGTGTCATGGCGAATTACCTGATGACCCGAGATAACCTCAAGGGGGTGGTGCTGATGTGCGACCCGCGGCTTGGCGTCACCGAGTTGGATGAAATTTTGCTTGAAGTCATACGCCCCAAAGTCGAGGAAGGCTTGAAATTTCTGATGCTGTTGACCAAAGCCGACAAACTCAACCGCAGCGAAGCCGCCAAAGCTTTGTCAATTGCCAAATTGCAATCTGGCGGCGGTGAAGCACATTTGTTTTCCTCGCTGAAAAAACAAGGCGTCGAAGACGTCAGTCTCAAACTCTGGGAATGGACACACCAGCCAACACCTAACGACCTATGATTCGCATTGAACGCATTTCTGTAGCCCACAGCATTGACCTGGATTGCCGGGTCTGCGGCGAGGTTGGTCAACCTGTGATGCTTTTTTTACATGGTTTTCCTGAAGCCGCTTTTGCCTGGGACGATTTACTTTTGCACTTCAGTCAACCGTCTCATGGCGGCTATTTGTGCGTAGCGCCTGATATGCGCGGCTATGCGGGCTCATCTGCACCGCAAGATATCAAAGCCTACCGAGCCAAGGAGTTGGTCAAAGACATCGTCGCCTTGAAACAGCATTTTTCACCAGTCGACCCCTTGGCCTGTTTGGTTGCGCATGACTGGGGTGGTGCAGTCGCCTGGAACACGGCCAACCAGCAACCATCGTTGATGAAGCGACTGGCCATCATCAATTCACCGCACCCCGGTACTTTTTTGCGCGATCTGAAAAACGATGCCAAGCAACAAGCGTCAAGCAATTACATGAATTTTTTGATTCGCGATGATGCCGCCCAGTTGCTCAGCGAAGACGATTTCCGGCGTTTGTGGGCTTTTTTCACCAATATGGGGGCTGTGAGTGGCCCGTATGCGTGGTTGGATGAATCCACCAAAGAGAAATACCGCCAAGTATGGCGTCAAGGCCTGGACGGCGCACTGAACTATTACCGCGCCTCTCCTCTGAGGCCTGCAGGATTGAATGACCCTGGCGCATCCGCCATCGACTTGCCGTTGGACATGTTGCGTATTTTGGTGCCGACCTTGGTGATTTGGGGTATGCAAGACACCGCCCTTTCGCCGGGATTGATCGATGGACTGCAAGACTATGTGCCTGACTTAGCGTTACACCGTGTCAATGAAGGAACACATTGGCTGGTTCACGAGCAACCACAACTTGTCATCCAAATTATCGGAAATTGGATCCGCTGACATGTTGTAAAACTTGCCATATTTATTTTGGCGGGGTTGATCACTTCGTCTACATACATCATGGCTACTTTTCTTCATGTAGGCTGCGGTTCAAAGTACAAAAATGCCACCACACGAGGCTTTAATACGCCGCAGTGGAATGAACTCAGGCTGGATATTGACCCCAAGGTCAAACCTGACGTTGTTGGCAGCATCACCCATATGCAAACAGTGAAGACTGCAAGCATAGATGCGATTTATTCCAGCCACAATATTGAACATCTTCATGCTTTTGAAGTTCCTGCAGCACTGTCGGAATTTGTACGCGTGCTCAATCCAGAAGGCTTTTTGGTGCTGACCTGCCCTGACTTGCAAGCCGTTGCTGAATTGATCGCACGCGATAAATTGATGCAACCCGCCTACAACTCGGCTGCTGGCCCTATCAGTCCGCTGGACATGGTGTTCGGTTTACAAACCGCTATTGCCAAAGGAAACCATTACATGGCTCATCGCTGTGGTTTCACTCAAAAAGTGCTGGTGGCTACACTCAAAGCAGCTGGCTTTGTTTCGATTGCATCAGCCAGACGTCCGGCAGCCTTTGACTTGTGGGTTTTGGCTAGCAAAATCAAACTTCAAGAAACCGATCTGCAGAATTTAGCGTTGTCTCACTTTCCAGACAACATCACTGCTGCTCGTATACCGGTGCTTGACCCTCAGGCCGCGTCTTAAATCGCTTGTGTACCCAATAATATTGATCGGCTGATTTCAGCACTTGCTTTTCAATTTCCAGGTTCATCAAGCGGGTATCCAATTGCACATCATCGCTTGGATAAGAGGGCCAAACACCTCCTACATCAACCACATACCCTTGCGTGGTCAATCGTGTGACCAAGGTGCACACCCTGGCACCTGATAACTTGGCCATACGCGCTAAGGTAGTGGAGGTGGCGGTAGCCACACCCAAAAAATCTGCCCAAACAGCACCTTGCATGCCAAAGTCCATGTCCGGTGAATAGTGCAAGCGCATGCCTTGTCGCAATATTTTCAGCAAAGGTTGGGCGCCAGCATTGCGCGGCACAGACCGCACATGCCCTGAACGGTTGCGTCCCTTCATCACCCAATCTTCAACATAAGCATTGCGCAACGGCACATACACACATGCCATAGGTATGCGCTTTAACAAGGTCATGGCGACGCCGCCGGCATCCAATCCGACAAAATGCGGTGCCAGCACAATCAACGGCGACGCGTCATCAAAAATATCAAAATCTCCAGTGAATTGAATACGCTTTTCAAGGACAGACTGGGAAGCATGCCAAAGCCAAGCGCGGTCCCACAATGACTGCCCTAACAACACAAAATGCGATTGAGCCAACTTCTGTCTATCGGCGCGATTCAAATCAGGAAAACACAATGAGAGATTGGTCAACACCACATGGCGCCGGCGCGCCGACACCCTATAAAACACCCAACCAGTGAGGCGACCCAGTGCCCTGAGCCATGACAAAGGCAATTGACCAACCACAGCCATCAACAATGTCAAGGGATTCAAAGCATTGCCTCACGACGAGGTTGTTTGAATCGGGCATAGCCCCACAAGTATTGATCTGGGCATTGCCGGATCAAACTCTCCATGGCCGTGTTGATTTGCAAAACAGCTGTTGCTAAATCGTCAGACAGCTCTTCATCCATCGGTTGCACATGTATGCAATAACCGCTAGCGCCCGGTAGTCGCTCACCCCAAGCTAACAGTATCTTGGCGCCCGTCTGTAAGGCTAATTTCGCGCCCAACGTCATGGTGTAAGCCGGTTGACCCCACATGCTGGACCACATACCCATGCCATGTGGTGGTACCTGATCAGGCAACAACCCCACCGAATGGCCTCGACGCAAGGCTTTGAGCAGTTGACGCACCCCGTCCATGCTAGCGGGTACCGCTTTCAAAAAAGGTTTTTCTCTGGCATGTAACAGCAAGTTTTTGAGCCATGCTTGTCTGGCTGGTCGGTACAAGACCGTCATGGGTCCGTGTGCTTGACCGAATTGAGATGCCCCGCTGGGTGCAGTGATTTCAAAACAACCCAGATGCGGTGTCAAAAACAGCACACCTTTACCGCGCGCATAGGCTTGCGTGATGTGGTGCTTACCGTTCCATTGCACGGGCATAGGGGCCCCAAACCAGACGCGAAATGATTCAAGCGCTTGACAACCTGCCGCACCCACGGCGCCGCGGACCTGTTGGAAGGAATATCCGGCCTGGCGAGATTGCTCTTGAAAATGCTTTCTATAACGAGGTGACAAAACCCAAGTCAACCATCCGAGCAACCAACCGATTCGCTGCATCCAAGGCAGCGACAAATTTGACAGCCAACGGATCAAAAAAGTCATAGCGTTTGATTTTGAATAGAATAGCTATTGTCGCTGAGTTAATGAAGCAACTTGCAGGGCGACACACTCGAAAGAGTCGGCTGTTTGTCAGTCATCTGCTAAAGCGTTCGCCAGACTCGCATGTGATGGCAACGCCTCATCAATCAACAGGAGTTTTTTAATGGCGAACGATTATCTTTTTACATCCGAATCTGTCTCTGAAGGCCACCCCGATAAAGTCGCTGACCAAATTTCAGACGCTATTTTGGACGCCATCTTCAAGCAAGACCCGCGCAGCCGGGTTGCCGCAGAGACATTGACCAACACCGGTTTGGTGGTGCTCGCTGGAGAGATCACCACCAACGCGCATGTCGACTACATACAAGTGGCACGAGACACGATTCAGCGTATTGGCTATGACAACACAGAATATGGCATCGACTACAAAGGTTGCGCTGTCATGGTGTGCTATGACAAGCAGTCCAACGACATTGCGCAAGGCGTGAACCATGCTTCTGATGACCACTTGAACACTGGCGCTGGCGACCAGGGTTTGATGTTTGGCTATGCAGTCAAAGAAACCCCTGATTTGATGCCCGCTCCCATTTACTATGCTCACCGCTTGGTTGAGCGTCAGGCGCAATTGCGTCGCGACGGTCGCATGCCTTTTTTGCGTCCTGATGCAAAAAGCCAAGTGACCATGCGTTATGTTGATGGCAAGCCGCACAGCATTGACACCGTTGTGCTGTCTTCACAGCACAGTCCTGACCAAAGCGAAACGCCGACCAAGATGAAAGCCTCATTCATCGAGGCTGTGATAGAGGAAATCATCAAGCCTGTGTTGCCCAAAGAGTGGTTGAAAGACACCCGTTACCTGATCAACCCCACTGGTCGATTTGTCGTCGGCGGCCCGCAAGGCGACTGCGGGTTAACGGGCCGCAAAATCATTGTTGACACTTACGGCGGCGCCTGCCCCCACGGCGGCGGCGCTTTCAGCGGCAAAGACCCGAGCAAGGTAGATCGCTCTGCAGCTTATGCGGCGCGTTATGTAGCGAAAAATGTGGTGGCCGCCGGTCTGGCCACGCAATGTCAGGTGCAAGTGGCTTACGCCATTGGGGTTGCCAAGCCAATGAACGTGACGGTCAACACACAGGGTACAGGCATCATCAGCGACGAAAAAATTGCAGCATTGGTGAATGAGCATTTTGACTTGCGCCCTAAAGGCATTATTCAAATGCTGGATCTGTTGCGTCCTATTTATGAAAAAACCGCCGCTTATGGTCACTTCGGTCGTGATGAACCCGAGTTCACTTGGGAAAAAACCGATAAAGCTGCAGCACTCCGTGCTGCAGCTGGGCTGTAAGCCCACCTTGCGTTAGCAAGGTATCGGTTTTTGGGCGCAGTTCATATGGGCGCAGCCCATGTGAACGAAGACCAAACAACGGGCAAAGCCCAAGCACTCCGTGCTGCAGCTGGGCTGTAAGCCCAGCACCCCCAAAGCGGGTCTACACCAATCCATAACGTTCGCACAGCGCATTCTTTTGACTGGGTTGGAAATTGATGCGTGCCGTGTTTCTGTCAACTGCCGCTAGCAACCTTGGGTCCATCAAAGCAAACCATAAGGGCGGCACATAAGCCACCAAAAACATACCCGCATAGCCACTGGGTAACTGGGGTGCATCATCGAAATGTCTCAAGGCTTGGTAACGTCTTGCGGCATGGGCATGGTGATCCGCATGGCGTTGCAGATGAAACAACATCCAGTTGGACAACACATGGTTGCTGTTCCATGAATGACGCGGCTGACAACGCTCAAAGGAACCGTCCTCCAGTTGCAGTCGCTTCAATCCGTAATGCTCCACATAATTGGCAGAGGTCAATTGGAAATTGGTCCATAAGGCTACGAACACTAAAAAAACCCCAATTTTCGGCCCCAACCACAGCCCCAGACACAGCCATAAACCCAAACCGATGGTCAGCCCTTGCACTATGACGTTGTGCAGGGAAAAAGCAGGAATGTTCAATTGCTGCAACCGCTGTTTCTCATAAGCCCAAGCTCGCCACCAACCGCCAGGCATCTCACGCAACAAAAATCGCCAAATGGATTCACCCATGCGAGAAGATGCTGTGTCATGCGGAGTCGCGACCTCTACGTGATGACCACGGTTATGTTCTATACAAAAATGGCCATATAAACTCGGCGCCAGCACCCACAAAGCAAGCATGCGTTCAAGTCGGTTGTGCTTGTGACCCATCTCGTGTGCCAAGTTGATGCCGAAACCACCGACTGCGCCGGTTGCCAACACCATGGCCAAGCAACCATGCCACGGCAAGTCATGACGCGCGACAAACCAGGCAGAAAAAATAAACGCAGCCCATAAAACCGGCACCAACGCAAAAGTGATTAAGCGGTAGTACGCATCATTTTCCAACTGGGGCACGGCTGATTCGGGTGGGTTGCTGCGAGATGGTGGAATCAGCCAATCAGCCACAGGCACGAATCCGTACAAAAACAGCAAAGGCCACCACAAGGCCGTCACCTCGGCGGTCCAAAGCATCAACAGTGGCCCAGCTGCTACCAGCGCGGGCGAGAGCAAAGAAAGCGTCCACACCCAGCGCCAAGGGTCGCGGTAAATCTCAGGTTGGGGCGAATGGGTATGGGTGCTGGAAATGAGGATGCTTTCAATTCAAACCGGCGATGTAATGACCCAGGTTTTCAATGTCTTCGTCGCTCAACGTGCTGGCGACACTGGTCATATTACCTGCATCATTGGTGCGGTTTTTGGCTTTGAAATCTTTCAAGGTTTTGATCACGTAATCGTAATTTTGACCTGCTACTTTGGGAATTTCATTTTGTCCACTGAACTCTCCCAGGTGGCACATAGCACACAAGGTTTCATCTGCTTTGGCCAAGCCTTTTCCAGCTTTCACAGGATCAGCCTTGAAATTTTTACTGGTGAGTTTTTGCTTGGAAAAGTAATCTGCCAATTCGCGCATATCGTCGCGACTCAAACCTGCGGTCATGGGCGTCATCATCGCGTTGTCACGACGTCCTTCTTGGAAATCACGCAATTGCAAATAAATATAACGGGCGTTTTGCCCTGCCAAACTTGGGGTGTTGGGCATGGAGGAATTGCCGTTTACCCCATGGCAGGCAAAGCAAGCCCCAGCCTTTGCGGGCGCCTCAGCCTTGACAGACATGGAAAACAAACCCATCAACAAAGCAACTGTCACGGCAAAAAAAGAAGAAAAGGTTTTCATACAAGTTTCATTCATCAGATGTTAAAAAGGCCTGGGTGCACTTGCATGCACCCAGGCCTCGGCTAACGGTCAGTCAGCTCAGGGGAGTGCGAACACAACGACTGAGTTACCGCGCTTGGCATCGATCTGGTTGTTACCACCAGCTGCCACTGCAATGTACTGCTTTCCGCCCACTGTGTATGACACAGCAGGTGCATTCACGCCTGCGCCAGTCTGGTATTCCCACAGTTTCTTACCGCTCTTGGCATCGAATGCACGGAACAAGCCATTGGCTTCGCCGTTGAACACCAAGCCACCGGCAGTTGCCAGAACGCCACCGATCAAAGGCTCGTCAGTGTCAAATTTCCATGCCACTTTGCCGGTGTCAAGATTGACAGCAGACAAACGACCGGATTGCTTTTCGCTAGGGATGGTTTTGAACGCACCGCCTAACCACAGCTTGCCGCCAGGGTACTTGGAAGCTTCGACATGGTATGTCATAGGCTGCAACAGGTTGGCTGCATAAGCCAAACGAGTTTCAGGGTTGATAGCCATAGGGCTCCACTCAACACCACCGTTAGCACCCAACATCATCTTGGCGCCGTCTTTGGTAGGCAGAGTCCACAGACCATCTTGGGGAACCATGGCTTCTGAGAAGCGGATCAGTTCGCCGGTGTTGCGGTCATGCACATACACGTGGCCGGTTTTGCCTGCATGGATGGCCACTTTGGTCATCTTGCCGTCTTTGCCAGCAGCTTCTGTCAAGATAACAGGAGACACGGCATCCAAATCCCATACATCGTGCGCCACGTACTGGTGGTGCCATTTGTATTTGCCGGTGTTCAGATCAATCGAAACAATAGAGTCTGTGTACAGGTTGTCGCCGGGACGCTCAGTGCCGTACAGGTCAGGGCTGGGGTTACCAACAACAAAGATGACAGAGTTGGTTTCTGTGTCAACAGCAGGAGCCATCCAAACGCCACCGCCAAGGGTTTTGTAGAAATCGCCACCTTGCTTGGCCAATTGCGCTTTCTCTGCAGCAATGTCACGCTTCATGTTGCGACCGGTAGAGTCGTTGGCTGCCCAAACGCCTTCATGGCCTTTTTCAGGAATGGTGTGGAATGTCCACTGCAACTTGCCGTCTTTGGCATCAAAGGATTTGACGAAACCGCGGATGCCGTATTCGCCACCGTTGGTACCGATCAAAATACGACCATTGACAGCCACTGGCGCCATGGTTTCTGAGTAGCCCAACTCTGGGTCAGCAATTTGTGTTTCCCAAGCCAACTTGCCTGTTTTGGCATCGATAGCAACCAATTTGGCATCCAAGGTACCCATGAACACATGGCCGCCCATGATGGCAACACCGCGGTTGTTAGGGCCGCAGCAGTAAGTGGTCACAGGACCCATCTTGTGCTTGTAGTGCCATTTTTGTTTGCCGGTGACGGGGTCAATGGCATACACATGGTTGTAAGACGTGGTCAGGTACATCGTGCCATCAACAACGATAGGCGCAGTTTCCATGGACTCCAGCACTTCCGTTTGGAAAGTGAATGCAGGACGCAGGGTAGCTACGTTGGATGCGTTGATTTGCTTGGCTGGGTAGTAACGGCTGTTGGCGTAATTTGCATTGGAATGCAAAAAGTTGTTGCCGTCTTTGTCTGCGCCTGTCAATTGTGCTTGGCTGACTTCCGCTTGGGCGAACCCAGCTGCCATCACACCGACTGCGACGCAGGCGATGGTTTGGGTAATTTTCCGACCAAATTTATGCATTTGTGCTCCTTCAGCCTTGCGGCCATGTTTGATAAACCAGAAAGGAAAGATGGAGATGATTTCTGCTTCAATCCTTGTCCAGAGGTCTGGGGATTTGACTTGGGGTAACCTTGTGCTGTGAGCACAATAATCGCCGTCAAGGAAAATTTCCCATGGAGCCATCTTAACCACGCACTGTTAAATTGCACTAGGTTGCAACACTTCCAAGGGAAAACCCTTAGGATTTTGACAACCTAAACCTTGAACCATGACAGACCATTCATCATGACAAAAACGATTTTTATATCCAAATTGATAGCTTTGGCTTTGCTTTTTGGCAGTTATAGCCTGAGCGCCTGGGGACAGAATGCATCCAATCCCAGTGTGAATGCCCAATTGCTTGTGGCCGCACGTGAAAGCAATCTCGAAGGCGTGATTCAAAGCCTGGAGCGGGGTGCTGCACCAAACTCACGCAACCGTCTCGGGAAAACCTCGTTGTATATCGCTATTGAAAAAAACAACTTGCCTATTTTCAAACAGATGCTGGCAGTGGGTGCTGATGTGAACTTGCCTTCGCTGGAAAAAGTCACGCCTTTGATTGCTGCTGCTTATGCAGGCAATCCCACCATGGTTGCGCTTTTGATTGAAAAAGGTGCCAAGCTTGAAGAAGAAGACAGATTGCACAAATCAGCCTTGGTTTATGCGGCAGGCATGGGACATACCAAGGTGGTGGAGCAACTGCTCAATGCGGGTGCTTTGATTGATGCGGCTTACATAGATGGACTCACGCCACTGATGTGGGCGGCGGGCCAAGGTCACTCGGAAACTGTGCGCTTACTCTTGTCCAAAGGCGCCAATAAAATCTTGAAAGACGAACGCGGTCTCATCGCGTGGGAGATAGCGAAAGAAGCAGGTCATTCAGACATTGCGGCGATGTTGCAGTAAACAAACTTACTTCAAACATTTCCTGCTTCTTAAAGGCAAATGGGTTGGTGACGATCAAGGCTATCGGTCTGTGCCAGGCTCATTGGTTTGGCTCATTGGTTTGGCTCATTGAAGCAACTTTTTTCTACCTCGTCATACATGGCGGCGCGTTGCGTGTCGCTATGGTAAATCTTCCAAATTTCATCCGCTATAGCACGCGTAATGTCTTTGAACTCGAGGTTGCAATGGTGTTTAAGTTGGTCTTGAAAAGTGAGCCTGCCGCGCTGCCAATGGTTTTCTCTCAAGATAAACGCGTAATGCACCAATTCGTGACCGACGCCCCACGAGATCATCTCCTTGCTGTACTGCTCTATGGTGCGCGGGGCGATGCTAATCTGCATTTGGTATTCGGGGAATTTCTCTGTCGGGTACTGAAACCCCATGCGAGCAAAAGGTGGCACATGCCAGTCCAGCACCAACCTAGGGGGCGGTAAATCTTGAGGTGCGTGCGTAGTGAGCTTGACGAAGTCCCACATTCGGCTGATCACGTCATAGTCAATGTCAGGAGGCGTATATTCAATTTGCTGAAACTCACTGGCCGCCATGGCTGTGCATGACAAACAAACGCACGACAGCGCTGATAAAAAAGAATTGAACCGCATACCTAAACCTTTGAAGCTGGGACAAAGTTAGCACCATGAAGAAATAGTTGGACAGCTTGCTCGGCAATCCCCTATCAGTTGCAAGGTACTTTCAACCTCAAAGTTTGTCGCGCCTGGCCAAGGCGGGAAACAGCTTGAGCCAACTGATAGCGATCAATAAAGTACCCATGCCACCAAGCACCACGGAAGCCACCGGGCCCCACAAGGCTGCCGTCAAGCCGGATTCAAATTCACCCAATTCGTTGGATGCACCGATGAACACGCCATTGACAGCGGCAACGCGCCCACGCATCTCATCCGGTGTTTCCAGTTGCATCAGGGTGAGTCGGGTCACCACACTGATGTTGTCAGCCGCACCGGTGGCCGCCAATGCCACAAGAGACAGCAAGAAATGATCAGAGAGACCGAACACGACAGATGCCAGTCCGAACACTGCCACTGCCGCCAACAGTTTGTAACCCATTTGCCGTTCAATGGGCCAACGGGTGATGATGACTGACATGCACAAAGCACCCACCGCTGGTGCCGACCGCAAAAGACCCAGCCCATCGGGTCCGACATGCAAAATATCACGCGCAAAAATTGGCAGCAAGGCGGTGGCGCCACCGAGCAACACCGCGAATAAGTCCAAAGAAATTGCCCCAAGCAATACCTTGCGCTCCCACACAAAAGCCACGCCAGCAAACAAAGATACCCAACTCAAACTGTTGTGGCGCACCACATGCATATAGTGCACCCACAGAGTCAACATCATTGACAAAGTAAACAACACAGCGCAGACGCTGTACACCGTTAAGGCGCCGTTGAGGTAAAGAAAACCGCCCAAAGCAGGACCACAAATCACTGCGACTTCTACGCCTGTGGAGCTGAGTGCAATGGCGCGTTGAAACAATTCCTTGGGTACCAACAACGGGGTGATCGCTTGCTGCGCCGGCATTTGAAAGGCTCTGGTCAGTCCCAAAATCCAGGCGACCAGAAAAATCAATTCCCGACTGGCCTGCCCATGCCACGTGGCCCAACCCAACACCACAGCAACCGAGGCCAATACCAACATGCAAGTGGCAAAAATACGCCCTCTGTGCAAGCGATCAATCACATGCCCTGCGGGCAAGGCCATGACCAAGGCAGGGATGAATTGAAACAAGCCTACCAAGCCCAGATCCCAGGCGCTGCCCGTCAACTCATACATGTGCCAACTGATTGCCAGCATCAGCATTTGATGGGCCGAAATACCAAAAATGCGCGCAAGCCAGAAACGCATGAACTGACGCTGCGCGAGCAACTGTGAAAAATTCGAAGTCATGCAAACATTGTCGTTGCAAATGTCTGCCAAAAATAAAAACAGCCCTCGGCTTGTGATGGCCGAGGGCTGTGGCGACTGCGTGAGTCCTTATCAGGCGGCTAAACGCGCCTCAACCACGTGTTTGTCTGTACCGCCAATCATGATTTTGCGTGGCAACTTTTCTTCTGGAATGACATTTTCCAAACGTATCACCAGCAAACCATTGACCAGGTCAGCTGACCTGACCACCACAGTTTCTGCCAATGTGAATTGGTGACTGAAGTCCCGCGCGGCAATACCTTTATGCAAATAATCACCCTGGGCGTTGCCTTGTACCTTGCCAACAATGCTTAGTTTGTTGCCCTCTATGGTGATGTCAATGTCTTCTTGTTTGAAGCCAGCCACAGCGACTTCCACCACATAGTGATTTTCGCTTTGTTTGACTATGTTGTAGGGTGGGTAAGTTTGTGCCCGTGAGGGAGGGTCGCCGGTTTCGAATTGTTGGAACGCATCAATCAAGCGATCAAAACCCACAGAATTTAAAAGCAAATTACGTCCGAATGCATAAGCCATTTGAAATCTCCTTGATAACAAGCAAGTGAATGAAATACCAGAGCCCCTTAGGCACTCTGGTAGAACTTACTTTTGGTTCAGATGGGGGATTTCAAGTGGCAGTAAAGATTAAATCGTCATGCCGCCGTCCACCGAATATGTGTTGCCGGTGGAAAAGCGAGATTCATCACTGGCCAAAAAAACGACAAAAGGTGCTATTTCATGCGCTTGTGCCAAGCGACCCATGGGTTGTCTGGCGATGAAGTTAGCGCGTGCCTGAACCGGATCTGACTGACTGTTGATTCGGTCCTGCAGTGAAGGCGTGTCCACTGTGCCGGGGCAAATGGCATTGCAACGAATGCCTTGTGACACATAGTCTGCGGCCACGGCCTTGGTCAGGCCGACAACCGCTGCTTTGCTCACGCCATAGACAAAACGGTTGGGCAATCCTTTGATGCTTGACGCAACGCTAGACATATTGATGATGCTGCCGCCACCTTGAGACAGCATCTTTGGCAACACCGCTTGGATCATCCAAAACTGGGCACGCGCATTCAGGTTCATGGCGAAATCCCATTGCTCATCGGTCGCATCAAGCGCAGTATTGCTGTGAACATAACCCGCACAATTAAAGACCGCGTCAATTTTTTCTATGCGTTTAACCAGTGCATGTATGGCCGCTTTGTCCATCACATCCAACACAGCGGTTTGAATATTGGCGTGACCGGCAAAAGTGCTTTGGATTTGAGAGTTGATATCTGTGGCCCAGACCGTCGCACCTTCGGCAGCCATGGCCAAGACGGAGGCATGTCCAATGCCCTGACACGCAGCGGTGACGAGAACAGTTTTATGGGCTAAACGCATGAACATCTCCTAGAAAAGCCAATAGCTTAATCATTTCTCAAAAGGTCGGGCCGCGCCATCAAGATAGTGGCACGTTAATTTATTGCACCAACGCCACCGCCTGGTCTACAAAGCGGTAAATGTCCAGCGTCAGCTGGCCGTTGGGGCCGAGTGTTTTTTTATCCCGGTGCTGACCAGTTCTCACTATCACTAAGTCGTGTGAAGGAACAACAATGACGTACTGCCCCTCATGTCCTTGTAGCAAGTAAAAAGGATGTTTGTATTTCCAGTCCATCCACAAAGAATGCCCATAATAGGGTTGTAAATCAGGTTGACGCATGCGTTCTATGAACGCTTTGTCCCACAGTTGTTTTCCTTGCCACTGACCATCTTGTAACAACACCTGTCCAACGCGAGCGAAATCACGGGCACTGGCAAACACACAACAGTAGGTTCGCTCCATGCCGCCTTCACTGCCCGGACGGTCAAGCGTATAGGCCGCATCGTTTTCCATTCCCAAGGGTTGCCACAGGCTGCGCGACAAATGCTCACTGATGGAAAGCTCCGGCTCTTTGGCCTGCAAAGCACGTTTAAGAAACACACCCAGCAACTGGGTACTGCCACTGCTGTATTCGTATGCGGTGCCGGGATCGCGCTCAAAACCATGTGAAAGCACTAACGCCTCGGCATTTTTACCATAGTACAAATCGGTGGTCATGTTCAATGGCAAATAGTAGCTTTCATCCCATTCATGGCCAGATTTCATGGCCGAGAGTTGGGCAATGGTGGCTTTTTGTCCGCGCGGGTCCTGCGCATATTCCTTGATTTGCTCGGTCAAAGGCGCATCAAAACTGCTGATGAACCCCTGTTTGACGGCCATCCCGACCTGCAATGTGGTGATGGTTTTAGCCATGGAAAAGGCATTGGTCAGACTTTGGGCGTTGTAGGGCGCGAAATATTCCTCATGCACCAAAGCGCCTTTTTGTGCCACGATAAAGGCGGCACTGCCATATTTTTTCAAATAATCCAGCGTATCGGCAGCCAAAGGCGTTTGGTTGTAGCGCGGATCTTTGGGCCACGGCGTAGAGTTTCCCTTGGCAATAATGCGCTGATCAAAATTTTTGGCGTCGTCAATATTTGCTGTTCTATGTCCTTGTAAATATGTGCTGGTCAGCGCCCTCCACACATAACCATGCCCAGTTAATTGCAAACTCACCGCCCCCAACAACAACACAAGCGCAATTATTTTGATGGTCAATTTCATGGGGTTCCCTTTTTAAATGATGAACACTTTAGCGTAAATAAATCATTCTGAATCGGTAAATTAACACAAGATAATGCCGTCAATGAATCTGCAAGAGTGGTTAACCACTGCCTACTACCTGATGCTGCGATTGGCTCACTTTGTCAATAACAGCCTGCTGGATGACCCCGCTTATTTGGCGTTGATGTTCACTTGACCTGATTTCGCTGTGCCATCTTAACTGGCTGATTGCATATTGGAACTTACTCCACCGCATGAACATCACAAGACGCCATGCTGTGCATGCTGCATTTTTTTTTGCCCAGCGACACATAGCTGTCTGATGGAATATGGGTGGTGATCACCAGTGCATCATTGTGTTAGTCAGTCCATGACTCACCGTCTTGCGACCATCACGTGGTCAGCAGTGCATTGACTGAACTGCCAGATGTTTAAGTAGCTATGGCTTATTCAGTCATCGAAACTGACTCAGTTCAACGCTTTGATGTTTAAAGTAGTAGCTATGAATACACGCCTAACGACGACTGAACGCCAAGCGCCGCCAGACTTGCAAGCCGTTGAATGGTTGTCGCAACTTCTTCAACACAGCCTGGAATTGCAAGCGTCAGATATCCATCTTGAGCCGTTTGATAACTTGCTTCGCGTGCGTGTTCGACGCGACGGCAAGTTGTACGAAATGCCAGCACCCGCAGCAAGTCTGCGAGAACAAATCATTTCGCGTATCAAGGTGCAATCTCGATTAGATATTGCCGAAAAGCGATTGCCGCAAGACGGTCGGATGCAACTGGCGGTCAACCATCGCTTGGTAGACATGCGTGTCAGCAGCCTACCCACCTTGCATGGCGAAAAACTGGTGTTACGTATTCTGGATATGCAATCTCAGCAGCTGAGCTTTGAAGCCTTAGGTATGCCTGAAAAGGAACTCGCCCTATTGCTTCAAGCCATTCACCGCCCGAACGGTATGGTGTTGATCACTGGTCCGACGGGTTCAGGCAAAACCGTCACTTTGTATACCTGCTTAAACCACTTGAATACGCCTGGTGTCAATATTGCCACGGTAGAAGACCCGTCTGAGATTGTGCTGGCTGGCGCGAATCAAGTGAATGTCAATGACCGAATTGGACTGAGCTTTGAAGTTGCTCTGCGATCGCTGCTGCGTCAGGATCCAGACATTTTGATGGTGGGGGAAATTCGTGATCTGGCGACTGCCGATATTGCCATCAAAGCCTCGCAAACCGGTCATTTGGTTTTGTCTACTTTGCACACCAATGACGCACCTTCAACGCTTGCACGTCTAAGTCACATGGGCATTGCTGGTTTTAACCTCGCCAGCAGCGTCACCCTGATCTGTGCCCAACGCTTGTTGCGACGCTTATGTATTGCTTGCAAACAACGATTGTCAAATGACACCGCTTACCGCGCCGTGGGATGTCACTTATGTTTGGATGGGTACAAGGGGCGCTTGGCTATCCACCAAGTCATGCCCATCACGCATGCTTTGCAAAGCCTGATGGTGCAACAAGCCAGTGCCCTCGAACTCGGACTTCAAGCAACACACGAAGGCATGTGCAGCCTGCGCGAAGCCGGCATGCGCAAGGTCGCCGCCGGTGAAACCACGACGGAAGAAGTGTTTGCGGCCACCCATGAATAATATTTTTGAGACTGCGGATTCACAAGTGCAGCCCAAATCCATTCACAAGTTGTCTGCATCCTCCGTTGACACACGGCAATTAACGGCTTTCACCCGCCAATTAGCCACACTGGTGTCCTCTGGCGTTCCTTTGCTGGAGTCTCTTGAAGCGATCCACAAGGGATTGGGCAGTCCAAGCATGGCTGTGGTTGTGGGCCAGCTGATATCGCGTATTCAAGCGGGTTGGTCATTGCAACAGGCTTTGCAAGAACATGGGGTGTTTGACCATGTGTATTGCCAAATGGTAGCTGCAGGCGAGTTGTCTGGCAATTTGGACGATGTGCTCAACCGACTGGCCATGCATACCGAAAGGCAACAACAACTTAAGCGTCAAGTCCGCATGGCATTGGTTTATCCGGCCGCTGTATTGCTGATTGCCTTGGGCGTCGTGGCGGTCGTTCTGATTTGGGTGGTGCCTGTCTTTCAATCTATTTTTGCTTCCTTTGGGGCTGACTTACCTTTAGCAACCCAACTGATTCTCGGCATGAGTCGTCATTTGCTGCGTTGGGGGGGCCCCACTGTCATGGCTTTGTTGGTGATCATTTTTTTCTTACGTTGGCAATATCAAAAAAATGAGCGCTGGCAATGGCAATGGGCGGTCTGGTCCTTGCGCGTGCCGGTGCTTTCAACTTTGCTCAGCAGCGCCAATCTGGTTGTCTGGACACGCTGTATGGCTATGTTGGTGCAGTCAGGTCTTCCGCTGCTGGACACACTGCATATTGTTGCCAGCACATGTAGCAACCGAATGTATGCCCTGTCAACGCTGGCGGTACACGACAAAGTATTGCAAGGCATCAGTCTGTCTGAAGCCTTGCGACAATTGAGCGTAGCTACATACGCTTACCCAGTCATTTTTTCTGGTCTTTATCCACCTATATTGGTTCAGTTGATCGATATCGGCGAACAATCGGGTACCTTGTCTGCATTGTTGAACAAGGCGGCAGATGCACAAGACGAGGCACTGGCACACCAAGTGCAATCTCTTACGCAACTGATTGAACCCGTGCTCGTCGTGGTGCTCGGTGGTCTGGTGGGAGGCATGGTGGTGGCTTTGTATTTGCCTGTGTTCCAACTGGGGCAGATCATGTAGCCTCTGGGTCTTATAGACTCCGACCTATGGCTCACACAGTATTCAAACGCATTGGACTGACTGGCGGCATTGGCAGCGGCAAATCAACCATGGCGGGCTTGTTAAAACAAAGAGGTTGGGATGTCATCGATGCTGACGCGTTGTCACGCCAATTGACGGCTCCCCATGGCGCGGCCATGCCAGAAATTCAACGACTGTTTGGTGATCAATTTGTAGCAGAGGATGGCAGCCTCCAGCGTGAACGTATGCGCGAGTTGGTGTTTAACCAGCCCCAAGCCAAGCTACAACTTCAATCGCTGTTGCACCCTATGGTTCTTGATTTGATCAACGCATCTGAAATTCAAATCAAAAAAGAGGGTAAACCCTTGGTTGTCCTGGATATTCCCTTGCTGGTTGAATCTGCCCATTGGCGCCAAAAACTCGACCGTGTACTCGTCATCGATTGCTCAGCAGAGACTCAAATCCGGCGAGTAACAAAGAGAAGTCATTTGGCTCCTGCGATGGTGAAACAAATCATGGAAACCCAAGCTTCCCGTGCACAGCGTTTGTCAGCAGCGGACTGGGTCGTTTTCAATGACTCGGACAATTTGCAATACTTGGCAGATTGTGCTGACAACATCCAACTGTATTTTTAGGCCAGACAAGCCGATTTCAGGCTTGACTAGCGGTTATCATTTCTGTTGTTTTCAAAAACCTTGGGTCTGCGCGTTTTGTGATTCTCTACGAACATCCATTTAACGAACGAATTCGCACTTATCTGCGTTTGGAATATTTGCTTGGGCGATTTGAGCACCTGCTGCTTCGTTCATCAGAGATTGACCACCATTTCGCACTCACCACATTGTTTGAAATCGTCGATGTCGGTGGCCGCTCTGACTTGAAGTCGGACATCTTAAAAGAACTTGAGCGACATAAACACCAATTCAACAGTTACCGCGGCAACCCGTCTGTGTCTGAAAATGTGCTGGATGAATTGCTATCGAACATTGATAAATGTCTGCAAGGTTTCAATACGCAAGGTGCGCGCATCAGCCAATGTGTGACCGAAAGTGATTTTCTCAGCAGTTTGCGCAACCGTGTGGCCGTGCCAGGCGGCACTTGTGCATTCGATTTGCCCGGTTATCACGCCTGGCAGCAACGCGATCCGGATTTGCGCCGACAAGATATTTTGAAATGGTCAGAACCCTTGAAAGCCTTGCACGAAAGTGTCAGCTTGCTGATGCGCCTTCTTCGTGAAAGCGGATCGCCGCAACGCGTGATTGCGCAACAAGGCCAATTCCAACAAGCGCTTCCTCAAGGGCGTTTTCAAATGATGCGTTTATTCATCGATGAGACTCTAGGTCTGGTGCCCGAGATCAGCGGCAATCGAATGATGGTCTGGGTGCGTCTGGTACACCAGAACTGGGAAGGTAAAACTCAAACCGCTGTAGGAAACGCGGAATTTGAAATAGAGCTTTGCGCCTGATCCAGCCACGCCAATACCGGTACCGTACCGGCTAACAACGGTGTCACGCTGACGGGCAAATATTCCCACGAAAACTGCTGGCCTTCTTTCATTTGCAATTCACCTTGCCACTGAAAGACCTTACAAAAATGCAATTCAACCCATGCGTGTGGATAGTCAATTCGCTCGGTCCTCCAAGGTAACAGCTCAGTGGCTGTGATGCCTAATTCTTCTTCTAACTCGCGAACCAAGGCTTGGGCAACCGTTTCACCAGGTTCAATTTTTCCGCCCGGAAATTCCCAGTGACCTGCGTAGGCTTTGCCTGCAGGACGGGTGGTCAAAAGAAAGCGACCATCTTTGCGGAACAACACACCCACGGCCACTTGCGTCAGTGGACGTTCAGCACCACCCGTGCGCGGCAGATTGGCATCCACTATGCGAACGCTTGTAGGTACAGGTGATGTCATGCGCCCAACTAACTTAAACGACCAGCGAAATCGCGTGCGAACTGATACGCCACTCTGCCACTGCGCGACCCCCGCTCCAGCGCCCACACCAGCGATTCGGGATGAGCCTGGGCCCATAAGTTTGGCGGGACCTGCAATGAGGCAAGCCACTGGTCAACGATATGCAAATACTCGTCTTGGCTGAAAGGATAAAAACTCACCCATAAACCAAAACGTTCGGACAAGGAAATTTTTTCTTCAATCACTTCACCCGGATGAACCTCACCATCGTCGGTATGCGTGTAGCTGAGGTTGTCCTTCATGTACTCCGGCAGTAAATGGCGACGGTTGCTGGTGGCGTAGATGAGCACATTGGCAGTGGCTGCAGCGACAGTGCCGTCAAGTATGGACTTGAGTGCTTTGTAGCCGGGTTCACCTTCGTCAAAACTCAAGTCATCGCAAAAAATAATGAATTTTTCAGGCCGATCAGCCACCACTTCAATGATGTCGGGCAAATCAATCATGTCTTGTTTGTCGACTTCTATCAAGCGCAAGCCGCGAGCCGCATAAGTATGGAGACAGGCTTTGACCAGCGAGGATTTACCTGTTCCGCGCGCGCCGGTCAGCAGTACGTTGTTGGCTGGCTTGCCTTCGATAAATTGCACAGTATTGCGCTGGATTTTTTCTTTTTGTTGATCGATTTCTTTCAAATCGTTCAACGACATCTGACCGATATGTCGCACTGGTTCAAGTACACCATGGCCGCTGCTGCGCTTGCGATAGCGAAAGGCTATGCCTGCGTGCCAGTCCGGGGCATGAAGGGGTTGAGGCAAGACACGCTCTATGCGCGCCATCAGCAATTCAGCGCGGTGCAGCAAGCGATCCAGAGATTCGTTCATGGCTTAGCTGCGGTAATCCGCATTGATGGTGACATACTCGTGGCTCAGGTCGCAAGTCCACACTTGATCATGCGCTTGTCCTCGACCAAGCAATACACGCACAGTGATTTCGTCCTGTTTCATCACGCGTTGCGCGTCTTCTTCCAGGTAGTCGGGATGACGGCCGCCACGAGTGGCCACATGTACGTTATCCAAATACAAATCAATTTGACCTTGGTCCAAATCGGCAATACCTGCATAACCAACGGCAGCCAGAATACGCCCGAGGTTCGGGTCGCTGGCAAAGAAAGCGGTTTTGACCAAAGGTGAATGTGCAATCGCATAGGCCACCTGTCGGCATTCAGCGGCGTCGCGTCCGCCTTCGATATGGACGGTGATGAACTTGGTCGCACCCTCACCATCACGCACAATCGCCTGCGCCAGCCAGCGGGCAATCTCTGTCAAATGTTGTTTCAAAGCAATTGCGCCAGGGCTTTGCCAGTGGGTGACTTGGGTATTGCCCGCTTTGCCGGTGGCCATGACCACAAAGGAGTCATTGGTCGATGTATCGCCATCGATGGTGATGCGATTGAACGACGCTTCTGCCAAATCATGAGCCAACGCGTTCATCAAACCAGGCGCAATGTCAGCATCGGTAGCAATGAAACTTAACATGGTGGCCATGTTCGGACGAATCATGCCTGCGCCCTTAGAGATACCCGTGATGGTGACAGTATGGCCATCGATAGTTACTTGCCGACTGATGGCTTTGGGCAAGGTGTCGGTGGTCATGATGGCGTGAGAGGCCTGTGACCAGTGATCAGCAGATCGCGCGGCAATGGCTTGGGGTAACCCATCGACTATGCGTTGCACGGGTAAAGGCTCCATGATGACGCCGGTTGAAAACGGAAGAATTTGTTGCGGCTTGACACCCAGTTGCGCGGCAACCGCCTCGCATACAGCGAAAGCATTTTGTAAGCCGCTCTCTCCTGTGCCTGCATTCGCCACGCCTGTGTTGATCACCAATGCACGTATGCCAGTACCCGTTGCAAGATGCTGTTTGCACAATTGCACTGGAGCGGCACAAAAGCGGTTTTGGGTGAACACTGCACCGACCGATGTACCCGCCTCTAAAGTGATGACGGTCAGATCTTTGCGGTTGGCTTTGCGCACGCCTGCCTCAGTGATGCCAATTTCTACGCCGGTGACCGCGTGTAATTCTTCGGGTAGAGATATATGTAGATTGACAGCCATGCGTCAGACCAATTTACCGTGGCATTGCTTGTATTTTTTACCGCTGCCGCAAGGACATGGCTCATTGCGCCCGACCACGGCAACTTGTTCAGAAGCAGCATCCGCCGAAGCAGTCACGCCAAATAACTGAGGCTGACCCGTTTCATCCGGCGCTGAATATGTGAGATTGGTCACGGCGTCCGCACGTTGTTCTATGGCCTGCGCTGCGTCCTCGACCTGGCTGGCCGTTTCAATTTGCACAGTCATCAGAATACGGGTGACTTCATTTTTCACCATGTCCAACAACTGACCGAACAGCTCAAAGGCTTCGCGCTTGTATTCTTGCTTGGGCTGTTTTTGCGCATAGCCACGCAAATGGATACCTTGGCGCAAATAATCCAACGAAGACAAATGCTCGCGCCAATGGCTATCGATATTTTGCAGCAGCACAGCACGCATGAACGGTGTGAATTGCTCTACCCCTACCAAGTTGATTTTGCTATGGAATGCTTCATGCGCGGCTTGCACGACCATGTGCAAAATATCCTCGTCAGTGATGGCCTGCGCGTTTTCAATGTGTTGCATTAACGGTAATTCAATATGCCAGTCATTGCGCAACACATGTTGTAACCCAGCTATGTCCCATTGTTCTTCCACCGACTCAACAGGTACAAACTGGCGCACCAAATCATCAAAGCAACCTTCGCGCAAACTGGCAATTTGTGCGGTCAGGTTGCTGGCATCCAAAATGTCATTGCGTTGCTGGTAAATCACTTTGCGCTGGTCGTTGGAAACATCGTCATATTCCAACAATTGCTTGCGGATATCAAAGTTACGGGCTTCTACTTTGCGCTGTGCGCTTTCAATGCTGCGCGTGACCATGCCAGCCTCAATAGCCTCACCTTCTGGCATCTTCAGCCTGTCCATGATGGCTTTGACGCGCTCGCCAGCAAAAATACGCATCAACGAGTCGTCAAGGCTGAGGTAAAAGCGTGAAGAGCCAGGGTCGCCCTGACGGCCTGAGCGACCGCGCAATTGGTTGTCGATGCGTCTTGATTCGTGACGTTCGGTCGCGATGATGCGCAAGCCGCCGACCGACTTGACGAATTCATGGTCTTTAAGCCAAGCTTGCCGCAACTGCTGCGCTTGGACAGTTTTGTCGCTTTCACTTAATTGGTCTTCTGCCATTAATTTATCGATGGCTTTTTCCACATTGCCGCCCAACACAATATCGGTTCCGCGCCCGGCCATGTTGGTAGCAATGGTGATGGATTTGGGAGCGCCTGCCTGCGCCACGATATCGGCTTCGCTAGCGTGTTGTTTGGCGTTGAGTACTTGATGCTTTAACCCGGCAGCGTCGAGCATGCCAGAGAGCAATTCTGATAATTCGATGGACGTGGTGCCCACCAGCACTGGTTGGCCTCGACCATGACATTCTTTGATATCGTCAATCGCCGCTTTGTATTTTTCCTCGGTGGTTTTATAGACGCGATCTAATTGATCTTCACGACTGCTTTGTTTGTTCGGTGGAATGATGACAGTTTCCAAGCCGTAGATTTCCTGAAACTCATAGGCCTCGGTATCCGCAGTACCGGTCATACCACTGAGTTTTTCATACAAGCGAAAATAGTTTTGGAAAGTGATGGACGCCATGGTCTGGTTTTCAGCCTGGATGGCGACGCCTTCCTTGGCCTCAACCGCTTGATGCAATCCATCGCTCCAACGACGACCTGACATTAAGCGACCAGTGAACTCATCGACAATGATGATTTCGCCACCCTGATTCACGTAATGCTGGTCTAAGTGATAAAGGTGCTGAGCACGCAATGCCGCATACAAATGGTGAACCAAACCGATGTGCATCGGGTCATACAAAGACGCACCAGCAGGCAATAACCCCATGTCCGAGAGAATTTTTTCCGCCTTCTCGTGACCGAGTTCTGTCAGGTACACCTGGTGAGATTTTTCGTCAAGCGTGAAGTCGCCCGGGGTGATGACACCTTCACCTGTTCGCAAATCCAACTCGCCTTCCTGGCGGGTCAGATGGGGAACGACTTTGTTCATGGCCAAGTAGGTTTGCGTATGGTCTTCGGCTTGGCCACTGATGATCAATGGCGTGCGCGCCTCGTCAATCAAAATAGAGTCAACCTCGTCAACAATGGCGTAATTGAGTTTTCGTTGCACTCTATCGGCAAATTCATACACCATGTTGTCGCGCAGGTAATCAAAGCCGTACTCGTTATTGGTGCCGTATGTGATGTCACTGAGGTAAGCATTTTGCTTTTCCTCTCTGGTCAGTTGCGCGAGATTGACACCCACCGATAAACCCAGAAAGTTATAAAGACGTCCCATCCATTGCGCATCACGGTTTGCCAAATAGTCATTGACGGTCACAACATGTACGCCGCGTCCACTCAAGGCATTGAGGTAGACTGCCAAGGTTGCCGTCAGCGTCTTACCTTCACCGGTTCTCATTTCGGCAATTTTCCCTTGATGCAAAGCAATGCCGCCGAGCATCTGCACATCGAAGTGACGCATCTTCATCACGCGTTTAGAACCTTCACGCACGACAGCAAAAGCTTCTGGCAATAAATTGTCCAGGCTTTCGCCTTGCTTATGGCGTTGTTTGAGTTCAGTGGTTTTGGCTTTTAAAGCTTCATCGCTCAATGATTCCAACGGAATTTCTAAGGCGTTGATGCGCTCTAAGGTTTTACGGTAAGTCTTGAGCAACCGGTCATTGCGGCTGCCAAAAATATAGGTCAGTGGATTGAAGGCCATACAAGCTATTTGTCCACGCCTGACCGGATGGTGAGCTATGGACGCAGGTTCCTTTGTAGAAGTCAGCCATTTTACCTGTGTGTGAGTCCATAATTCGGTATGAGCCGTCCTCCCCCAACCCTGCCCCAACGTAATGGTGTGATGGATGCCATTGCACAGTCTGACACGCTGTCCGGGATGCTGGCTTTGCAACAAAAGTCCTCGCTTTACTTGCATACGATTGAAACGGTTTTGCCTGCTGGCTTATCACTGCACATCAAGGCCGGACCCATAGATGAAGATTGCTGGTGTTTGTTGGTCGCGCACAATGCGGCAGCAGCCAAGCTGCGCCAATTGTTGCCTTCGCTTTGCGCGCATTTACGCAGCAAGGGGCATAACGTTCAACGCATACGTATCAAAGTGATGTCACGCTGATTTTTTGTGTTGTCGTAGACGCCACAATCCGGTGTTATCTTTGTGACATAAATAAAACAGGTTTTGTATGCGTCGTACTATTTTCACTACGCCCATTGTGGCGTCTGCACTTGAGCATTTTTCATCGTGGTTATTGCATCGATTGGGCTGGACATTGCACGGAAGCATGCCTGCTGATGTACGCCAAAGTGTGGTGATTGCCGCGCCGCATACCAGCAATTGGGATTTTCCTTTTACCTTGCTGGCTGCTTTTGCACTGAAGATGCATATCCATTGGATGGGCAAGCACCAATTGTTCAGATTTCCATTCGGCCCGCTCATGCGTTGGCTGGGCGGTATTTCTGTGAACAGGGAAAGCTCAAATCACACGGTTGAAAACTGCATCTCACTGCTTCGCCATTCGCCAACGGATTTGCACATTGTCATACCGCCCGAAGGCACGCGTAGCAAAGTGAACTATTGGAAAACCGGTTTTTATTATGTGGCGCTAGGCGCAGAAGTTCCAGTGATTCCAGGGTATTTGGATTTTGGCAATAAACGCCTGGGCTTGGGTCCCGCCTTTGTATTGACCGGCGATATTGAAGCCGACATGAAAAAGATCAAACTTTTTTATGCGAGTTTCACAGGCAAGCACCCCCATCAGTTCGGCGTGGAGTGAAAAAAGCCAGACCTCTTTAGAAGGTGCTGGCTTTTTAATTGGTGCCGATTATCGGATTCGAACTGATGACCTACCGCTTACAAGGCGGTTGCTCTACCAACTGAGCTAAATCGGCAATATCTATATTCTACCCAAGGCCAAGGGCGTAAAAACCGGCCAACAGATTATTTAATCCGTTTCAGTTGAGGACGGGTCGACGCAGGGGACGGGGGAGTCGGGGATTCATCTGACTGCGCCGTTTGTTTTGCATGGTCAATGTCAGAGGCAGAAGGCGCAGGAAACGCCATTCCCTGGCCATTTTCACGCGCATAAATGGCAAGCACCCTGTCCATTGGCACGACAATTTCTCTGGCCACGCCGCCAAACCGGGCTTTGAATTCTATGAATTCGTTGCTTAACTCCAACCCACTGGTGGCATCAAAACTCACATTCAGAACAATCTCGCCGTTATTCACGTAATCACGCGGCACCTGAACCGTTTGATCCACCGTCACAGCAACATAGGGGGTGTAGCCGTTATCAGTACACCATTGATGCAGTGCCCGGACCAAATAAGGTCGGGTAGAGGTTGACTGAGAAATATTGATCATGCGATTTATTTACGCATCACCTTTTCAGATGGCGTCAGCGCCTCGATGTAGGCCGGTCTGGAGAAAATACGCTCGGCATATTTCAGTAACGGAGCAGCGTTCTTAGACAACTCAATGCCATAGTGATCCAAGCGCCACAACAAGGGAGCGATAGCCACATCCAGCATAGAGAAATTGTCTCCCAACATGAATTTATTTTTCAGAAATACGGGCGCGAGTTGTGTCAAGCGATCACGGATATGTGAACGCGCTTTCTCCAGCACTTTTTCATTGCTTTTCTGGACACGAGACTCCAGCAAAGTGACATGCGTGAACAACTCTTTTTCAAAGTTCAGCAAAAACAAACGCACTCTGGCACGGTCCACTGGGTCGCCGGGCATCAGCTGGGGGTGCGGAAAACGCTCATCGATGTATTCATTAATGATGTTGGATTCATACAAAATGAGGTCTCGCTCAACCAAGATGGGTACCTGCCCATAGGGATTCATCACGTTGATGTCTTCAGGCTTGTTGTAGAGATCTACATCACGGATTTCAAAATCCATGCCTTTTTCAAACAATACAAACCGGCAACGGTGGGAAAAAGGACAAACTGTCCCAGAGTACAAGACCATCATGAGCGTGGCTCCTGAAATATAAAAGGTTTAACAGGCCTAAGTAGACCCATTGTAAGAACCCGCCAAAGCGGGTTGAAGTTGATTCGTTTTAGCGAATATCTTTCCAGAACGCAGCATTCAATCGCCAGGCAATGAACATGAAAATCAACAGAAAAATCATGACCCAGACCCCGATTTTCACGCGGGTGCTTTGAGCGGGTTCAGACATCCATTGCATGTAGTTGACCAAGTCACCGACAGCCTCATCGTACTCTGTCGGGCTCATCTTGCCGGGCGTGACCTGTTTCCAGCCTGTGAAAACATGGGTTTCGTGGCCATGAGACTCTATGGTGTCGTATACCGGTTGACGCTCGCCTTGCAGTTCCCACAACACATGGGGCATGCCTACATTCGGATATGCCAAGTTATTCCATCCTGTGGCCTTGGCAGGATCTCTGTAATAGCTGCGCAAATAGGTATACAAGTAATCTGCGCCGGTGCCACCATGACCCGACCTTGAACGAGCGATCACAGTCAAATCGGGTGGATTGCCGCCAAACCAGTCTTTGCCTTGTTTGGGGTCCATGGCGATTTTCATGGTCTCGCCTACCTTATCGGTCGTGAACAACAGGTTGTCTTTGATTTGCTGCTCGGTCAAGCCAATGTCGGTCAAGCGGTTAAAGCGCATGTACGCAGCCGCATGGCAATTCAAGCAATAGTTAACAAATAATTTGGCGCCATGTTGCAGAGAACCCAAATCATTGAGTTTGTTGGGTGCTTTGTCCCAGGCAATGGTGTCGGTATTTGCAAAAGCAGGCAAGCTGACAGCCAAGCTGACCAACACGCTGAGAATGAATTTTTTCATGATGGTGTGCTCCGTGCTGTTTCAGTGTGCGACAAAGTTGACGCGAGCCGGTACTGGCCTGGTCTCACCTAGTCGGCTCCACCAAGGCATCAGCAGAAAGAAGCCAAAGTAAAACAGTGAGCCCACCTGAGAAACACGTTCACCAATGGCAGACGGCGGTTGCATACCCAGGTAGCCCAAGATAAAGAAGTCAATCACAAACACAACGTAAAGGTATTTGTGCCAATCTGGACGGAAACGGATGGATTTGACCGCGCAATTGTCCAGCCATGGCAAGAAGAACAAAATGACGACAGCGCCACCCATGACCACCACGCCCCAGAATTTGGCGTCAATAGCAAACATGGCGCCAACCAACACCACAGCACCTCCAATGATCACCGACTTGAGTGTGTTGCTGATGGCGGCGCGCGTGGCACCGAGGTAAGCAGCAGCAATCACACAGACGATGAGCGCATACATCATTTCGCTGGTGATGGCACGCAGCATGGAGTAGTAAGGCGTGAAATACCAAACGGGTGCGATGTGCAACGGTGTTTTTAACGGGTCAGCAGGAATAAAGTTGTTGTATTCCAAGAAGTAACCGCCAAACTCAGGGGCAAAAAAGATGATGGCTGAAAAAACCAGCAAAAAGCCCATCACGCCCATGATGTCGTGCACGGTGTAATAAGGGTGAAAAGGAATGCCGTCCAAAGGCTTGCCGCTGGCATCTTTGGTGGCTTTGATTTCAATACCGTCAGGGTTGTTAGAACCGACTTCGTGCAAAGCGATGATGTGTGCGACCACCAAGCCCAACAACACCAAGGGAACAGCGATCACATGGAAGCTGAAGAAGCGGTTGAGCGTAGCGTCTCCGACCACATAGTCACCGCGTATCAGCAAAGCCAAATCAGGTCCGATGAAAGGAATGGCTGAGAACAAATTCACGATCACTTGTGCGCCCCAATAAGACATCTGGCCCCAAGGCAGCAAATAGCCCATGAAAGCTTCACCCATCAAAGCCAGAAAAATGGCGCAACCGAACAGCCACACCAGTTCGCGCGGTTTGCGGTATGAACCGTAAATGAGGCCGCGGAACATGTGCATGTAGACCACGATAAAAAATGCCGATGCGCCAGTGGAGTGCATATAGCGTATCAACCAGCCCCAAGGAACGTCACGCATGATGTATTCAACAGACGCAAAAGCCATGGCTGCGTCTGGTTTGTAGTGCATGACCAAAAATATACCTGTGACGATTTGAATCACCAATACCAGCAAGGACAACACGCCAAAAAAGTACAAGAAGTTGAAATTTTTCGGCGCGTAGTACTCGCTCAAATGCTCTCTGTACATCTTGGACAACGGAAAGCGGTTGTCAACCCAATTGAGTGCTTGCTCCGCCAGAGGAGCGTTAGGGGAAATCTCTTTGAATTCAGCCATGGTGGTTGCCTTTAAGCCTTTTTGTCTTCGCCAATTACCAAACGACTGTCTGATAGATACATGTGGGGAGGAACTTCGAGATTGTCTGGAGCAGGTTTGTTTTTAAACACGCGACCTGCCATATCGAATGTGGAACCATGACAGGGGCAAAGAAAACCGCCCTGCCAGTCGTCCGGTAATGAAGCTTGCGGTCCCATTTGGAATTTATCGCTGGGAGAGCAGCCTAGATGTGAACAAATACCAACGCCGACAAAAAACTCAGGTTTGATGGAACGGGCTTGGTTGCGCGCGTATGTTGGCGTGAGTTCATCTGGTTTACGTTTCGATTCAGGGTCGGCCAATTGGGCTTCGACCTTTTTCAAGGCTTCCAATTGCTCGGGCGTGCGGCGGATGATCCACACCGGTTTGCCACGCCACTCGACGGTGAGTTTTTCTCCTGGTTTGATAGCTGAGATATCAACCTCCACCGCGGCACCGGCGGCTTTGGCACGCTCGGAGGGGCTGAAAGTGCTGACAAAAGGGATAGCGACTGCCGCTCCCCCAACTGCTCCGGCGCAACCTGAGGCGATCAGCCAGGTGCGCTTACCGGTGTCTACAGTGGTTTCACTCATGAAAGGCCTCTAAGTTCCATTGCGAATATCGAAAACCCTCAATTCTAACCGAGCGGTTTAGGTAAAAACCAGAGGTCGTATTTCAAAGGGTTTTACAAGGCAAAGTGAGAAAGCATAGAAATATACTTCTAAGGTACTCAGTGATTGGGTGTTTTGAAGTTGGCAGCTGTCAAGGCTGCAAGCAGGCTGGACGGATCAGCCTGCCCTTTGCCGGCAATATCAAATGCGGTTCCATGGTCTGGACTGGTGCGAATGAACGGCAAGCCCAGCGTTTGGTTGACCCCCAACTCCAAGCCCGAATACTTCACCGGAATCAGCCCTTGGTCGTGGTACATGGCCAGCACAACATCTGGCGCTGAAGGTCCTGTGGTCAGATGCGCTTGCATGAAAACTGTGTCCGGGGGAAACGGGCCTTGGACATCAATTCCTTGTGCGCGAGCCTTGTCTATCGCGGGTGCGATGTCGCTGATCTCTTCCGCTCCGAACAGTCCTTGTTCACCTGCATGCGGGTTCAAGCCTGCCACCCAAATACGCGGTGAACGTCCAAACATGGTTGGCCAGCTGCGGTGAGTGATTTGCAAGGTCTGCAGCACATTGGCTGTCGTTACCGCTTCAATGGCTTGACGCAGTGAGACATGGATGCTGACCAATACCACCCGCAGAGTGGGACTGCTGAGCATCATTCGCACAGGCAGTTCATCCACAGGAATACCCAGGTGTTGGGCAGCCAATGCTTGCAGCATTTCGGTATGTCCGGGATAGTCCACACCCGCTAAAGAGAGCGCTTTTTTATTCAATGGGGCAGTCACCACCGCGCGGACTTCACCACGCAGCGCCGCCATCGCCGCCCAAGTGACTGCATCGGCCGCCATGCGTCCAGCGGCGGCACTGACCAACCCCATTTCTACCTCAGCATCTGGTGACACATTCATCACAGCGAGTTGTCCAGGCGGCAATTTGAGCGCATCGCTGACATGAAAAACCTCTGAGCAAGCTATTCCCTGTGGCAGTTGTGGAGCGAGTATGTCAAGTTGTCGGCGCATCTGCGTCAAGTTGCCGATCACGCAACAAGCCTTCATCTGTTGGCTGTGGCTGGCGAAAGCTTTCCAAATGATTTCTGGCCCTATACCGGCCGGGTCACCCATGGTCAGTGCAATCGGCAATGAGTCGTCTCGCGCGGCCATGGATTTGTCTGAGCTATGCAGGATTGTTGATATCTATAAAGCGGTGCGCCACGCCCAATTCTGCAGCGACATATTGCGCCAGTGCGGGCGCGCCGTAGCGCTCGGTGGCGTGATGCCCACAGGCAAAAAAAGCGACTCCGGTTTCATTCGCTAAATGCGCCTGAGGCTCTGAAATTTCACCGGTAACGAATGCATCTACGCCGACAGCGATGGCATCTTCGAACCAAGATTGAGCGCCGCCAGTGCACCAGGCGATGCGTTTGATGGGATGCGATGGATCGGGAACCACTGCAACCACTGCCCTGCCAAGTTTGACTTCCAAATCATTTTTAAGTCGCAGTGGGTCTGTCAAACCGTTCGTAGGCGTGCCCAGCCAACCAATGCGCTGGTCGCCAAATCGACCCTCCGGTTGCCAACCCATGTGCATCCCTAGTTGCGCATTGTTACCCCAGGTCTCATGGGCGTCCAAGGGCAAGTGATAGGCCAGCAAATTGATGTCATGCGCCAGCAGCAATGCCAGTCGTTGCTTGAGCCAACCGGTGACGCTGCCATCGTGGCCGCGCCAAAACAGGCCGTGGTGAACCAGCAGAGTGTCAGCGCCATCATCAAGGGCGGCTTGGATGAAGGCCAAGCTGGCCGTCACCCCCGAGACGATTTTTTTAACCTCGGTACGGCCCTCTACCTGCAACCCGTTGGGACAGTAGTCTTTGAACAATTGCGGTTGCAGCAACTCGTTGCACAAACCAAGAAGTTGATGTCGTTGCGCCATGTCAGCGGGGCACAGTTTTAGCCTTAGGCCGTTGCGCAGGCGTCACGGTCAATTCGATTTCATCGCTTTGGCGTAACACTTTCATGCGTGCAGGTTGGCCAGGTTTGAGGGCGGAGACACGGGAAAGCAATTCAGCCACGTTACGCACTGGTTCACCTTGCACACTGAGCAACACGTCTCCCGGTCGAACCCCGGCCTTGAATGCAGGTCCAGTTTGCAACACGCCAGTGATGATCACACCACTGCTTTTTTGCACATTGAATGTTTTGACCAGATCAGGTGTGATTTCAGTGGGCTCTACACCTATCCAGCCTCGCACCACTTGGCCTTGTTTGACAATGCCTTCCAACACTTGACGCGCAGTGTTGACTGGTATGGCAAAACCTATGCCCATGCTGCCGCCGGAACGTGAATAAATGGCCGTGTTGATTCCCAACAAATTGCCCTGCACATCCACCAGTGCGCCGCCGGAATTACCCGGGTTGATCGCGGCATCGGTTTGAATGAAGTTTTCAAAGGTATTGATACCGAGTTGATTTCGTCCCAGCGCAGACACAATGCCACTGGTCACGGTCTGTCCAACACCGAATGGGTTGCCAATGGCCAGCACAATGTCACCGACTTGCAATTGATCTGAATTACTCAACACCATGACAGGCAATTTATCCAACTTGATTTTCAATACCGCTAAATCGGTGTCCGGATCGGTGCCCACCAGTTTGGCCTGTGTGCGCCTGCCGTCGTTCAATATGACGGTGATTTCATCTGCGGCCTCGACCACGTGGTTGTTGGTCAGAATATAGCCGTCGGCGCTGACAATCACCCCGCTTCCCAGACCTGCACTCGGTGAGGCTTCATCCTGTTCACCGAAAAAATAGCGAAACCAAGGATCTTTGGCGTGATCTGGCAGGGTTTGCTTGTGCGAGGACGTATTGATACTGACCACAGACGGCGAAGCTTTTTTGGCGGCTCCACTCAAACTCCCGGCACTGCTGCCTGATGCAGACACGGGTGCTTGCAAGACTTGGACTTGCGCATCCCACAAGGAGGGGTGTTGCAACCATTCAGGTTTGAGCGTGATCAACACAAACCAAATCGCCACCAAAATGGTGACAGTTTGCGCAAACAAAAGCCACAGTCGGCGCATGGTCAGTTGTTTGCGCCAGCGTCTGAGTCTTCCGGCGCTTGGGTGTGTTTGAGGAAAATTTGCGCCGCCCAAATACCGATTTCATAAAGAATAACCATCGGTATAGCCAAAGCCAATTGAGAGACTACATCCGGCGGCGTCACAATGGCGGCGATGATGAAGGCCAGCACAATGAAATAAGAGCGGAACGCTTTGAGTTTTTCAATGCTGACAAAACCCATTCTCGCCAACACAATCACCACAATCGGCACCTCAAAAGCCAAGCCAAAGGCGATGAACATGGTCATGACAAAACTCAAATAGGCTTCAATATCAGGGGCAGCGGTGATGCTCTTGGGCGCAAAACTTTGTATGAATTTGAACACCTGCCCAAACACAAAGAAATAACAAAAGGCCACGCCGATAAAAAACAAAATGGTGCTGGACATGACCAAGGGCAACACCAAGCGTTTTTCGTGGGCATACAAACCTGGCGCGACAAAAGCCCACGCCTGGTAAAGCACCACGGGTAAAGCCAATAAAAAACCTGCCATCAGCATGATTTTGAGCGGCACCAGAAATGGCGAAATGACAGACGTAGCAATCAAGGTAGCACCTTGGGGCAATTGCGCCACCAACGGTGCTGCCAGCAAGTCATACAGTTGAGCAGGGCCTGGAAAAACGCTGAGGATGGCGCACATCACCGCGATAGCAATGACCGACTTGACCAAACGGTCGCGCAATTCCTTGAGGTGTTGAACAAAAGGTTGTTCAGTGCCTGCAAGTGGGTCTTTATCTTGGGAACCTGTATCAGACATTCGGCATCAAACTCTGTTCGAACCGACAGGCCGGAAGCGGGCCACACGCGCTGCGCCGGATAAGGCCTTGGTTCTGACTCCCTGGCGAGCCTTGTACCACTGCGGCATGGCAGAGCGCTTGAGGCGCCAGTTCTTGCCAGGGTGTTTGTATTCAGGTTGCGGCGGGGTCCATGAAAGCGTGTAGTCGTTGTTTCCGCTGGCCTCATTACCCAGGTTTTCAATGCCTTGGTTCAACTGCGTGGTGGCGTTGAGCACACTTGACTGCACATCAGTCATGGCTGAATCCATGGTTTCCTTCATTTTTTTCAGGTCTTCCATGTCCATGGAACGGTTGACCTCGGCTTTCACGTCTGAGATGTAACGCTGCGCCTTGCCGAGCAAAGTGCCCACAGTGCGGGCCACGCGCGGCATTTTCTCCGGCCCGATGACGACCAGCGCGACTGCGCCGATCACCGCCAGTTTGGAGACATCTAAATCAAACATGTATCAAGACTTGTTTTTAGCTTCAACATCAATGGGTGCCTTGTCAGCCGAGTGCGCTGGCGCAGTGCCGGCGACTTGCTGCGCAGCAGCGGCAGGTTTTTCTTCAGTAGGCGTGGCAGCGCCATCCTTCATACCGTCTTTGAAGCCTTTGACAGCGCCGCCGAGGTCGCCGCCCAAATTTTTCAACTTCTTGGTGCCGAACACCAAAACCACTATCAATAAAACAATTAACCAATGCCAAACAGAAAATGACCCCATGGGATGCTCCTCAATGAACTGAAAGAATTCTAGTCTTAGCCGCGCAACCATGGGCGAGGACCGCCCATGACATGCCAATGCAGGTGATGAACCTCTTGTCCGCCTTCGGCGCCGGTGTTGGTCAGCAGACGGAAACCGCCCTCGGGATACGGGTTGACGCCCTCTTGCAATGCGAGTTGCGGCACCTTGATCAGCAAGCGTCCAAGCAAGGCTGCGTGCGCCTCGGTAACCTGCGCCATCGAAGGGATATGCAGTTTAGGGATGACCAGAAAATGTACCGGTGCCCACGGGTTGATGTCGTGAAAAGCGAAGATATCGTCGTCTTCATAGACCTTGCGCGAAGGAATCTTGCCCTGAATGATTTTGCAAAAAATGCAGTTCGGGTCTTGCGTTTCACTCATTCAATCTTCTCCTGATTCGCGCTGCAAGGCTTTGCGCAAAGCTTTTTCTTCCAAGCCACTCAAGCCCTCGCGGCGCGACAATTCGTTGATCACATCAGCCGGGCTGAGGCCGTAATGCGCCAGCGCCACCATACAGTGAAACCATAAATCGGCCATTTCATTGACCAAATGTTGCGGATCACTGCCGTGGCTCAAGTCTTTGGCGGCCATCACGGTTTCGGTGGCTTCTTCGCCGATTTTCTTTAAAAACGCGTCTGGCCCTTTGTGCAGCAGGCGTGCCACGTAGCTGGAATCTGGGTTGCCGCCGTTAGCCGGTTTGCGGCTCTCGATCACGGCGGCCAGGCGCATCAGACTGTCAATGGTGTTCATGGTGTTTTCTTGTAAATGAGGGCGGGGTCTTGCAACACAGGCTCGGTACTCAGCCATTGACCGCCGTCTGGGCCGGTCTGCCAGCACTGGTAAAAGCAACTGTGGCGGCCAGTGTGGCAAGCGATGCCTGGGTCGTGGCCAGTTTGTGTCACGCTGAGCAGCACCACATCATTGTCGCAGTCGAGGCGGATGTCGTGCACCAGTTGCACATGGCCTGATTCTTCGCCCTTGAACCAGAGTTTGTTGCGCGAGCGGCTGAAATAGACAGCTCGGCCCTGCTCGGCGGTGAGTTGTAGCGCCTCACGGTTCATCCAAGCGAACATCAGCACGTCTTTGCTGCCCTGTTCTTGCGCGATGACGGGCACCAGACCTTGCGCGTCCCATTTGATGTGATCAAGCCAATTCATAGGTGGAGATGTTAAGGGCAGCGCTTGTTGAGGATAAGTAGTCAGACAAAAGCGGATCGAATGGCTTTTATTGCCACGATTGAGTCAGCCAGCGCGGCTTCAACACCAGCAGTGAGTATTTTCATGTGTTGATCCGCAAGGACCAAACGAGACAGCAATTGCAAGGTTTGTTTTTAGAAGGTGCAAGCTCGGAAGCTATACAAGCGGTGACGCCTGCCTACTTTGATTATTGGGGCTTTAAGAAACTCTTTACTTTTGCGGAACGAGCCTTAGTTGCAAATCGCAACCTACAGCGAGTGCGTATTTGCGCAAGGTAGCGATTGAGGGGGCGTGCTTGCCGGAGCCCTCCAACCGGGACACTGCGCTCTTGGTCGTACCCATCAACTGCGCAACCGCGTCCTGCGTCAGTCCTGCCCGGGTGCGCGCTTTTAACAACTGCGCGGTGACTTCGTACTCGGGTGCAAGCGCGTCGTAAGCTTGCGAAAAACCTTTTTTTGTTCGTGCGCGCGCCAAAAAAGTGGCGTGATCATGAGGGACAGGCTTGTGTTTGAGTTCAGCCATGGTCAATTTCCTTTATGCGTTTGCGAGCAAGCTTTAATTCTTTGTCTGGGGTTTGTTGTGTCTTTTTGACAAAGGCATGAGCCACGACAACTCGACGACCAACCAGAAAACAGTAAAAAGCCCGTCCGATATTTGATTTTCCACGTGGTCGCAGTTCAAACAAACCCTCGCCAAACGCACGCGAGTGAGGCAGTCGCAAACTCGGTCCGTAATCAATCAGCAATTCAACAAGGCGGGCATAGTCAGCCAACACATCCACCGGCCACGCCTCAATCTCGGCAAGAATCTTCGGATGGAAGTATTCGACTTTGTATGACATTTACAAATGTTAGCAAAAACGCTAACAAACTACAAGCCTCTTTGATCCGAAATCAAGACGCGACGCGCAATAGCAAAGCTTCTTGCGCCACCATGTTGATGCTTTTACCTTCCGCTTGAGCCGCCAATGCCAGCTGCTCATGCAGCTCTGGTGAAATGCGCAGGTTGAATTTGCCCGAGAAATTTCTTTTGGGATCGATGCCTTTTTCTTTGCACACATCTAGGAAAACTTGCAAAGATTTTTTGAACTCTGCACGTAACTCCTTGGGATTCTTTCCATCGAAATCTGCGCCACCGTTGAAACCGAGAATTTCCCCGCGCAACAGGTCAAGCTCTTCGTCGTATTCGATCTTGGCGTGAAAGCCGTCAACTGTCATGGTTTTCATGGTTGTACTCCGTGTTGGTCCAGCCATTTGCGAATGCTGGCGACTGCGCCTTTGTCGGTGTTAGGGGTTCATCTACGCGGCCAAAAGCGAGCACCTTTGTATAGAAGCCAACTCCTTTTGCAGGACTTCCTTGGCAATAGCGGTGTCGTAAGCAGCCTGCCCGCGTAACCACCAACCATCGCTCAGGCCGAAGTAGCGGCAAAGCCGAAGATCGGTGTCAGCCGTGACAGAGCGCCTGCCAGCCACGATCTCACCAATCCTCTGTGCAGGTACGCCGATGTCCTTGGCGAGGCGGTACTTCGTCAGGCCCAGAGGCTTGAGGAATTCTTCTTCCAGCATCTCGCCGGGGGAGACAGGTTGAACGGTACGCATGGCGTTTCCCTTAGTGATAGTCGACGATCTCTACTTCAGTAGCCCGTTCACGGGTCCAAACAAAACAAACGCGCCACTGCTGATTGATGCGAATGATGTGCTGCCCTTTCCGGTCATCTTTCAGCGCCTCAAGCGCATTGCCGGGCGGCACCTTCAGATCGTCAAGAACTGCCGACCAGTCCAGTTGGGCGAGTTTGCGCAAGGCGGGTCGTTCGATGTTCACCCAGGGCTTCACGCGCTTACCCTCAAAGAGGGCTTGGGTATCTTTGCATTTGAAGTTTCGGATAGGCACGGGCGACAATGATAACGCGGCGCGTGCCTAGCAGCAAGCAGCTGCGTTGACATGGGCATTGAAGAGGAGTTCTTCAAATTCAGTACGGCGTCCCGTCCTTGTGCTGAATAGTCCATTGGCCATCCAGCAACACGGCTTTGAGGTCGTCATCGGGGTAAATCCCTTCATCCCCAGGGCTTCGGTCCCCCACCTCCAGGTAGACAACGGTTTCTGATGTTTCGTTGACCAGCCGGTGTCCATTGCCCGTGACCGCCTAAAAGCCCGCACACATGCCGGGCGACAAGCGGGTGCGGCCCTCATCGGTGTGCAAGCTCGGGTGACCTTGCAGAACGTACACAAATTCGTCTTGTGTGGTGTGGGCATGGCGCAGAGATGAGACTGCGCCAGGTGCAAGCTGGGTCAGGTTGACGCCGAAGTTGGTCAGCCCGAAAAGGTCACCCAGCGGGCGCTTCTCGCGACCATCCATTTGGTAGGCGAAAGGCTGCGGGTAATTGGAAGGCTTGATGCGCTTTGGGGCGTCGGTGGCGACAAGGGCGACTACTTTTGGAATCCGCATGAGCGAGGGGTTAGGCTTCAGTGCGCAGCAACACATAGCTGCCTTGCTTGTGTCTCGACAAAGCAGCCTCAAGTTCCGGAACAAGAGGCAGCAAGTATGGCAGCTCATTTGATAGCGCGTCCAGCACGAAGACCGAAAGTGGCAGAGTTGATGTGTTCTGCTGATACGGGAGATTCTTGTCGACTGTTATGAAGGCATCAAATCTTGCGGCTGCGAGCGCCAACAGCTTCCCATTCTTGACGCCGGACCAGCCTTCCTGCGTAACCGTGGATACCTGGTGCGATGGAAGTGCCTTCTGCAAGCGTGCGGGCACGCACTCGTCAAGCAGCAGACGCATCTGCAGCCAAGCTCTTATGCGCAGCCTCTAGTAAAGCGACAGCACGCTCGCGGGACACAGCGGGAAAGTCCTCAAGGAATTCCTCTAGCGAGGAGGAGCCTTCCAAATAGTCGAACAAGTTCTTCACGGGGACGCGGGTGCCCGCGAAGCACAGGGCCCCACTCATGATTTCAGGGTCTCGCGTGACAATTGCAGAGTCCATAAGCACCTCCAAGTAAATGAGTTTAGCGCTTGACGCATTGAGGGTCGGATTTCTGGGGGCTAACGTGAAGATGACGGGCACCAAGGCTAACTCGGCCAATGCGGCCTCGTGAAATCGGACACGCATCAATTCAGCAGACGTCGAACTTGTGCAAATACTTCTTCAGCGGGAATGAGCTTGGCCGTACCAGCGTCGATATCGGCGATTCGAATTCGAATCTCCTCCTCCCAAGCCGCCTCGATTTCTTCGTCTGGTTCGTGCACCGACGCAAGAAGTTCCTCGGCCAATCGAACCCTGTCTGCCGCAGGCAGTTTTCGAGCTTGTGAGCTGAGTTCTTCAATGAAGTTAGCCATAGTGATCTCCTAGTGGAAACTCAAGTCTACCGCTCAAGGTGTAGACCCGCTGTTGGCGCCGGAGTTGAGGGATACCGTTGGAAGGCACCGGCAGGCAACACGCGCCGCGAAGTGCCAAGCTGATGTTGCTTGTTCGTGTA
>NZ_JAVLFQ010000017.1:0-4521 GCF_046052765.1 Limnohabitans sp.
GACCACCGAGATCTACACTTCTAGCTTCGTCGGCAGCGTCAGATGTGTATAAGAGACAGGCTTGTATCAATCACTATTGCCCACAAGCAAATAAAAATTTACAAAAACGTATGTCAAGCGTTGGACTTGGATCTAGCATCGGGATCACGGGCGGCAATGCTTAGTTAGTTGTATAGGGGTACCCCCTTTCAATTTCCAGCCAGATCGACCCCCACCGTACCCCCACACCCATGTCTTGCAGAATGGTTCCATCCGGGGGGGTTACACATTGTTTTGCTTAAATGGTACTTAAGTTTGTAAATTTCCGCGAATTTAATTAATTAAAAAAAGTCAATTTGCTTAAAATATGGGTACTATCTTTTATAAGGATTTCCCCATGCAGCGTAAGCCATTATTTCCAATTTTGCCAAGAAACATTCCCACATCAGATTTGCGAAAGGAAATCCGCCGACGAATCGAAATCATGGATAGGTTGGGGTTGATCAAGAAGCCAAAGAAGTGAGCTGTGGGGCTAAAACTCGATTAGGCTTTACCTGCCAGAAACCACCACTTCAAGAAAAAACGCGCTGCCGTCTTCATGGCAGGCTGTCCTTGTCAGGAAAAGATCATCCAAATTACAAGCACGGTCATTGCACCAAAGAGACTCGCCGGCTGACCGCACGAGGTAATGCCTACATAAAGTACTTGGAGACAGTGCTTAACCAGCAGGCGGTCTTCATTAAAACATCGCAGCACTTAAACATTTCATATTAGGTGTTTGATCAATCACTCAAGCGAGTTGCACTTCATGCTTGACTCCTCCTATTCAACCAAAATTATAAATATAATTAGACATTAACCAATTATTTGGGAAATTGCTATGGCCTATTTGTCCCCCCTTTTTTTTCGCTGCTGCTTGACATCGGTCATTGCGGGGGCTTTCAGTTCTACCCATGCGCAAACATCCACTGCCGCTGAAAAGCTTTTAATCGAAACTCCCCGTATTTTTGTGGGGGCGGGTTCCCAAGGGCTACTGATGGGCTCTGCTTTTCAAATGGATAAGTCTTTTGACGCACGCGTTGTTTACAGTTCAGCGAACTTGAACAAGACAGGAAACAATTCTTCTTCTACAACCAGTTCCTTAGACCTGAAATTGGAAAATCTAAGCATCTTGGCAGATTGGTTCCCAAGTGAGGACAGTGGTTTTCGTATTACTGCAGGTGTGCAAACCGGCACCAACAAACTCACTCTTGCTGCCCGTCCCACGGGCAGTGTGACCATTGGTAACACCACTTATAACAACGTGAAATTTTCTGCTTCGATTGACTTGGGCAACACTGCTCCCTACGTCGGTATTGGCTACTCAACCAGGTCTGACAAAGACGCAGGACTCACTTTTTTCACTGACCTGGGTGTTCGCGTAGGCAACGCAAAGGTCAACATATATGAGTCAACTGGGACTGTTTCAAAAGCCGATATCGATAAAGAAAAGATCAAGATCGAGGATAAAATTAAAGCTTTGAAATATTACCCAGTAGTCAACTTAGGATTGGGTTATCGCTGGTAATTTGGTTTACCCGACCTGCCAACATGCCTCACCTGGCAGGGCAGACCCTTGGCGATGTCAAGCACCTGAAGCAATCACCGAAAAGCTTCGCCACAGCGTTGTGAATTTTATGGTGTGTCTTAGGGCCGGTTGTTTAAAATAATTTAAAGATGTCAATCACCAATCCTCAGCTTCTTTTATCCACTGCCGGTGGGCGCATATGCTGCGCACGTTGTACGGCACAGTCTTCAAGAACCAAGCTTCAATGTGGTCGGCCAGCTTTGAAGACTAGCAAGACCCAGAAATGCCAGTTCCATGGTGGTGGACAGACGAGCGGAAAGCAGACTGAGGAAGGACGAAGCCGCATTGCTGCCGCACACTATAAACACGGTGAGTCGACCAATGCAGCGAGGGCTGAGTATTCAAGAGCGTCGGCTACGCTGAGCAAGCTAGAGGATGCGATGCACTTACTCAAAATGACCACGGCACCCAGGACAAGGGGGCGAAAAACAAGTGGATACTTGCCGTTATGATCCACTGACGACATTATCTGACTGTTACTAACACCGATTCACTTTAGAGGTTTTATGATTAACCCGATCTTATTGGTCATTTCTTTTTTAATATTCTCTAGCTCCGTATTTGCTCAATCATGCGCAACAAATTCCTTTGGGCAAATAATTTGTGCTCCACCCGGTGGGGGGGCGTTACAAGATAATACTGGCCAAGTTTTGGTAGGGAAGGGTCAATGTGTAATCGATAATTCAAATCGCGTTATGTGTTCATCAGTTGCAGGTGGAGGTGCGGTTTTAAGTAATGGACAAGCTGTTTGTGTTGGTGGGTGTGTGCCCGGCTTTCCGGGTACTGTTACTCAGTAATCGCTCCATGGAATGCAGGAACAAAGTCAAAAATTATTTTAAAGTTTTCCAGTCCATTTTTTCTTTAAAGATTTGATTTAAAGAGTATTAAACATTACCCCAACAAATTCCCATTCCACTAGAAAAATTTAGCTCCTACGCCTAAGCAAAAAAAGTGGGATTGATTAAAATATAGGCAGCTTAATTCATACGGATTTACCATGCAGCCTAAGCCCTTATTTCCTAGTTTGCCAAGAAACGTTTCCACTGTAGAGTTGCGCAAAGAGATCCGACGGCGAATGAAAATCATGGAGCGCTTGGGATTGATTAGAAAGTCAAGGAAGTGAGGTGCGGGGCTAAGACTCGGACTGGTACCCCTTGCCAGAAGCCACCCCTTCTGGGAAAGACGCGCTGCCGTCTTCATGGTGGGAAGTCGCTAGCAGGAAAAGATCATTGGAATTATCAGCATGGTCATTGCACTAAAGAGACTCGCAGGCTGACCGCCGAAGGCAATGCCTACATCAAGTACTTGGAGGCTTTGCTGATTCAGCTTGGAATGATTGAACCAAAGCGGAGGTAGCGGAATACGATGTTTTGACGTTATCGCATTTATCTTTGCAAAAGTTTTCGCTTCCTCATGAAAGCATCACAACGCAATAAATGTGTCGAATAGCCATTGAGCTCAAATGGAAGTGGTTGATGGATGCAACAGATGCATGTTTCCATATGCATCCGTTTCATGAGAAAGTTGACCCCGGCCCCAGAAGTGAGGTGCCTGCATATTTGCATTAATCCTCACTATTCTTACTCTTAAGCATTAAGTCTGCGTAAGCTTCGCGATCATCCTAGTCGCCGTCATTTCCCCAGTACCAATTTTCTGGCGACTGTTCACCAAATGGGCGCTCATACCTATGCTTAGCAGATTTGCCATTTATCAGGGATTTCTCGATATCTTTGAGGCCGTAGGACTTGAGAACATTTCCAACGCCAATCCATCCTAAAGGGGTAGTTGTTCCTACGTAAAACTTCGAGGTTAGGTCTGGATCATTGACAACGCTAAATATTGTGTAATGTCTATAAAACCCATCTGTACTCATTCGTGGTCCATGATAATGTTTGCATACATGAAACCACCGATCGTTAAGTGTGCTTGGTAAAACCCAGTAATTGCCACCATCTTCTTTAAATAGATAGATGCATCCAGGCTCAGGCTCCCACTTTCCATTTTTCCATATGCCTTTGCTTTGCGCTGTTGTTTGTAAAACCGACACCGTGTCGGTTTTGTCGGCTAACAGAAGAAGCTGAACAGATTTACCTTGCGCAACTGCCATGTAGCGCTGTGCCTGTCGGTCTGAAACTTCAAGATTTGTCTTGACCCAAGCAGTCCATTGTCCGTGAGGCATGGATGCCTTGACTTGAAGCAGCAGTTGCCCAGCAGCTTTGGCGTTTGCTACGGCGTCATTTGCTTGCCGGAATGCAAGTAGATGATGATTATTAATTTGCGTGATGATTGTTTCGATAGGGATAGGGAGCATGATGTACTTTCAAGTAAGTTGTGGAAACAGGTTTAGCCGATAACGCGCTGCCCGCGCTGTCGTGTGTGCTTTGACCACATGAATCCAGCCCTCGTCCACAAAAAGGCGGAGGAGTTTTGCGGAGTCGTAATGAGTCAGCCCAATCAATTCGCTGGCTTTTCGACAGGCAAGAAAAAATGGTTCAGGTTGGTGATGATTCGCGAGAGCAATGCAAATTTGCATCAAGTGCATGGCCTCGATTCCATAGTCGCGGAGGCGCTCAATGTCCGGTACAGGCGGCAAAACGGTTAGACAGTCCTCGAGAACTGGTGTGGTGTACTTAACTTTCGACCAAGCATGTTGGAAATCTCCCCATGTAATAGCGAATCTGTCCTAGTGTGGCGTGCAGAAGCCGCGCGCTTGAGTTAAACACTGGGCATCAGTTAAGCCTTTTTGAGTTTAGTAGCTAGGGGATGTACTCCTTGCTTGGGGCCGTACATTCCCTATGTAGAAAAAAACTCAAAAGCTAAAAATAGTTATATAGTTATCAAAAAATTTTTGCACCGTATGAATTAACATAACAATTAAAATACCTTAAAGAGTCTCTCAATTGCGCAAAGTAGCT
>NZ_JAVLFQ010000018.1:0-51786 GCF_046052765.1 Limnohabitans sp.
TAACAAGCGTTATACAAATTATGCGCAGGTGAATTCATGATCAACACCCTCAAACTCACTAACGTAGGAAACTCTGTTGGCGTCATTCTTCCCAAAGAGCTTTTGAGCAAGCTCAGAGTTGAAAAAGGCGACACCTTGTACGTGGTGGAAACATCTAGCGGGATTGAACTCACTTCATATCGCCCGGACTTTGCATCACAAATGGATGCCGCCGAGGAAATCATGCGCGAAAACCGCGATGTGCTGAAAAAATTGTCACAGTAAATGTCTGAACCGAGTTGGGTATTGACAGAAACTGTAAAAGCCATCCATCAAAGGCAACTCGCTGAACATGGCGGTGGAACAGGAATTCGTGATGAAGGGCTTTTTGAATCTGCTTTAGCCAGTCCGAAAAATGCCTACTACTTCTCAAAAGGTCTAGCAAATATAAAAAGTCTGGCCGCAAGCTATGCATACGCTATTGCAAAAAATCATCCCTTTGTAGATGGCAATAAACGTGTGGCTTTCGTGGTTTGTATGCTATTTCAGAAGTTAAATCAACATAAAGTGGTTGCAAGCCAAGAAACGCTTTACGCCATATTCTGGGAACTGGCCGCGGGAAACATATCGCAGGAAGAATTGACTCAGTGGCTCAATTCGGTTGCAAAAAAAACTGAATAAGGGCGTAAATATCTCCGCGCTGAATAGTGCTTAGCATGTTTACTGGCACTTCAACGGGGTTTTTTAAAGTTACATCTAGACATGTTTCTAGACATCTAAAGAAATTGCGTGTAAAATAATGCCCAGATTAACAAACAATGGGCAATAGCTATGCAGGTACAACTTGCTGAAATCAAAAACAAACTGTCCGAATACGTGAAAGCTGTACAACAAGGACAAAGCTTTGAAATCACTGTCAGAGGGGTGCCTGTGGCGCAACTGATGCCTATGTCAGCAAATGTCAGTAAAACCGGTTTTGCCAAACGCGTACAAACCCATATGGAGAGCGAATCCTTGCCAGTTTTTGACGTTCAGTCAGCGTTGCTGGAGGGGCGTAGGTGAAACTGGTCGTTGATAACTCTGTAGTCATGCGATGGTTGTTCAAAGACGGTTCAGACCTAGACCGCTTGTACGCAACCAGAGTAGCTCAGCTTGTGGAAACCAGCGAGGTGTTTGTTCCTGCATTGTTCATAGCAGAAGCCGCCAATGTCATTTCCAAGGCCTTGAAAGTAGAAGTTATCTCACGCGTTCATGCTCAGACTTTCTTTGAGCTGATCAACCATATGCAAGCACAAGTGGTGCCTCCTACCCAAGGCACACAAGAAGTGATGTTTTTTACATTGAGAGCGTGTGAGCTTGATCTATCGGCTTACGACGCAACTTATTTATTGCTGGCTGAACACTTGTCCTGTCCTTTAGCCACTCTTGACAAGGATTTGCGCAAAGCAGCAAAAAAACATGGTGTTGCCATCGCCGCTTTAGATCAGGAATGAGCCCCAAGCTTGCTCACTTTTTGCGCGGCGGCAACCCTGTGTGCTGCGTCAGTATTTTTCCGGGTGCTGCTTTCACTCTTCCTGTAGTGACAGGTGAGGTTTTAGCTGTTGCAGCAGTGCTGTTTTTGCGTCGGCTGCTGGTATAGCCTTCGGTGTTGAGCGGCTGAAAACGCGGTATCAAATGTTGTTTCCCGTTGCCTATCAAATCGGCACGACCCATGGCTTTGAGTGCTTCGCGCAACAGCGGCCAGTTGTTTGCGTCGTGGTAGCGCAAAAACGCTTTGTGCAGCCTGCGGCGTTTGTCGCCGCGCACAATATCCACCGCTTCACTATCGCGCCCTACCCGCTTGAGCGGATTTTTGCCTGAGTGGTACATGGCAGTCGCCGTGGCCATAGGGCTGGGATAAAAGGTTTGTACCTGATCTGCGCGAAAACCATTTTTCTTGAGCCACACGGCCAAGTGCATCATGTCTTCGTCGCGTGTGCCAGGGTGGGCGGCGATGAAGTATGGAATCAAATATTGTTTCTTGCCCGCCTCTGCGCTGTATTTATCAAACATTTGCTTGAACCGCTCATAGCTACCTATGCCCGGTTTCATCATCATCGACAAGGGGCTGCCCTCGGTGTGCTCGGGCGCGATCTTCAAATAACCGCCCACATGGTGGGTCACCAGTTCTTTCACGTACTCGGGGCTTTCGACCGCCAAGTCATAGCGCAAGCCAGAACCAATGAGGATTTTTTTCACGCCACGCAGCGCACGCGCTTTACGGTAAAGCTGTATCAGCGGCGCATGGCTGGTGTTGAGGTTTTGGCATATACCGGGGAAGACGCAACTCGGTTTGCGGCACGCCGCTTCAATCTCAGGTGTTTTGCAACCGATGCGGTACATGTTGGCGGTGGGACCACCCAAGTCGCTGACCACGCCGGTAAAGCCCGGCACTTTGTCGCGTATGTCTTCAATTTCCCGCAGGATAGATTCCTCGCTTCGACTTTGGATGATGCGGCCTTCGTGCTCTGTGATGGAACAAAACGTGCAACCGCCAAAGCAGCCGCGCATGATGTTGACGCTGAAGCGAATCATTTCCCATGCGGGGATTTTGGTTTCGCCGTCGTGCCCACCTTGCTTGTCTGCATACGCAGGGTGCGGGCTTCGCGCATACGGTAAATCGAACACATGGTCCATCTCTGCGGTGGTCAGCGGAATGGGCGGCGGGTTGATCCACACATCCCGCGCGGTGCGCCCCTCGCCGTGCGCTTGCACCAAGGCACGCGCGTTACCGGGGTTGGTTTCTAAATGCAATACGCGGTTGGCATGCGCGTACAAGACCGGATCTGATTTGATTTGCTCATAAGACGGCAAGCGGATGACTGAGCGCTCACGCGGCGGTACTTTGAGTTTGCCTTTGCCTTGCAGCGCAGGGTTGGGTACGAATTGCAAAGGAGAAGTGGTGAAGCCTGCACTTGAAACAGTGCTTGATTTTATGTTGCTGATTGATGAGCTAACAGGCTTTGTTGACAGGGCACCGTCAGTGGGGGATACACCATGAAGGCTGACTTGTTGGTTGGCCGCATCAGCGACCGCCTGCGCCTCGTCTTCACGCGCACAGCTTTCGCCTTGCGCTTTGGCTTGGTCACTCACCATCAGATAAGGATTCACATGCGCTTCTATGCGCCCGGGCGTATCCACTTCGGTGGAATCAATTTCAAACCAGTCTGATGGCGCTTCGCGCACCAGAAAAGCCGTGCCGCGCACATCGGTGATTTGCGTGATGGGTTCTTTGGCGGCGATGCGATGCGCCACCTCTACCAGCGCACGTTCAGCGTTGCCGTAGAGCAGCAAATCGGCTTTGGCATCAACCAGTATGGATCGCCGCACTTTGTCTTGCCAATAATCGTAATGCGCGATACGGCGCAATGAGGCTTCGATGCCGCCAATGATGATGGGTACTTGGGGATAAGCTTCACGACACCGCTGGGTATAAACCAACACGCTGCGGTCAGGTCGCTTACCGCCGATGCCGCCAGCCGTGTACGCATCGTCGCTTCGGATTTTGCGGTCCGCGGTATAGCGGTTGATCATCGAGTCCATATTGCCTGCGGTCACACCAAAAAACAAATTGGGTTGACCTAATGCTTGAAACGGCTCGGCGCTGTGCCATTCGGGCTGGGCAATGATGCCAACGCGAAAGCCTTGCGCTTCCAACATGCGGCCGATGACTGCCATACCAAAACTTGGGTGATCTACATACGCGTCGCCAGTGACCAAAATGATGTCGCAACTGTCCCAGCCGAGCTGCGTCATTTCTGCACGGCTCATGGGTAAATACGGGGCTGTGCCGAAACGCGCCGCCCAGTACTTGCGGTAACTGCTCAGTGGCTTGGCGGCGCGATTGAAAAAAGAGACGTCTATAGGGGCGTTCATGAGCCCTTGATTCTAGGCGTTCAGGTATTTTTCACTCTCGGCAGGCATCATTGCCGCATACATTGCAATGGCATTGATTCGAAAATACACGAAAACGCGCGTAATTCAGGGCTTAAACTGACCTGATGATCAACGCCAGCCATCGTCCAAAGTCCCTGTGGGAGTTGTTTCTCTCTTTCACTCTGCTTGGTTTGCAAGGTTTCGGGGGCGTGCTGACGGTGGTTCAACGCGAACTGGTGGACAAACGCCAATGGCTGAGTCTGGCTACGTTTGCCGAGGAATGGGCACTGGCGCAAACCTTGCCAGGGCCGAATGTGGTGAACCTCTCGGTCATGTTGGGCAACCGATTTTTCGGCCCTTGGGGTTCGGTGGTGGCCGCATCAGGTTTGTTACTGGCGCCCGGATTGCTCATGCTGTTAGTGGTTTATGTTTTTCAATCCCTGAGCAGCTTTGCCTTTGTTCAACATGCGTTGCATGGCATGGGTGTCACCGCTGCGGGCATGGTCGTAGCGGCAGGGTGTCGATTTTTTCCTTTGTTGCGACGACATGTGCTGGGCTGGCCAATGGCTTTTGCTTTGGCAGGTTTGAGCGCGTTTTTGGCGGCAGTGTGGCACTGGCCTTTGCTGCAAGTCATCTCTAGCGTCGGCTTGCTGTCGTGTGTGGCTTGTGGCTGGCGGCTTTACCAAGGTAGCCCAGCATGACTGCCTATGAGTGGTTGGATTTGTTGTCGCATTTCGCCATGCTGTCCGTGCTGGCTGTGGGTGGTGCTTTGTCCATCGTGCCTGAAATGCACAGGTATCTGGTCAACGAACATTTCTTGATGTCTGAGCCATTGTTCAGTCAATCGCTGACCCTGTCGCAAATTGCACCAGGCCCAAATATTTTGTTGGTCGCAGTCATGGGTTGGAACATTGGCACTCAACATGCAGCGTCTATTGCCCAAGGCGTGCCTGTAGTGTTGGTCGGTTTATTCACCGCAGGGTTGTTGCTGCTGTGCACCGTCATCCCCTCGTCTTTATTGACGTTCACCATGAGCACTTGGCTGCAAAAACATCAACACGCCTTGGGTGTGCGTGCCTTCAAGACGGGCATGTTGCCGCTGGTCACAGGACTGATGTTGTCTACCGGTTGGCTGCTCGAGTCTGCCAGCAACCCGATCATGGATTGGCGACTGATGGTGATGTGTGGCATCAGCACCTTGTTGGTGTTGTTCACGCGGATTCATTTGCTTTGGCTGATGTTGGTGGGCGCATTGGCAGCAGGCGTGTTCGGGTTGTGACAAAGTGAACGACCAAAGACTCACCACAAACCATACGGTTGGTGTTCGATTGCGCCCGCTCAAAGCCGCCGATGAAGACGCCTTCATGCAAGCTGTTCGCATCAGTCGCGAATTCCTTAAACCCTGGGTTCAAGTACCTTTATCGCGCCCCGCATTTCAGCGCTACGTGAAAGAAATGAACACCAGTGAAGACAAGGCATTTGCTGTGATCAGAACGGACAGCCAAGCACTGGCAGGTGTGGTGGAATTGCGCGATATTTTCCACGGCGACTTTCAAAACGCCTACCTGATTTATTACGGATTTCAGCCGCATTTCAAACAGGGTTTGATGCGTCAAGCCGTGTCACTGGTAATACCTATCGCTTTTGATCGATTGAAATTGCACCGACTCGAAGCCAACATACAACCAGAAAATCTGGCGTCTATCGCTTTGGTGCGGGCTTGCGGTTTCAGCAAAGAAGGCTTGAGTCCACGCTTTTTAAAAAAGAACGGTCAGTGGCGTGACCATGAGCGCTGGGCGCTGCTTGCGGATTAAACCCACCAGTTCGTATTGAAAAATTGCGTGTGTCAATGTCAAGCACATCGACAGAGGTCAACCTATGCGCTGCCTGACTGTCTCGTAAAGACATATGCCACTTGCCACCGACACGTTCAAACTCTCGACGCCGCCCGCCATGGGAATACGGACGAGTTGATCGCAGGTCTTGCGTGTCAGTTGACGCAGACCGCTGCCTTCAGCGCCCAACACCCAGGCAGTCGATATTTTCAAATCCACGTCATAAAGCGTTTTGTCCGCGTCATCGCTTGTACCGGTGATCCAGATGTTGCGTTCTTTCAGTTCATTCAAGGTGCGCGCCAAATTGGTCACCATGAAATACGGCACGGTTTCTGCGGCACCACTGGCGACTTTGGCGACAGTGGCGTTGATGCCTACGGCATGGTCTTTGGGCGCAATCACCGCGTGTACGCCGGCACCATCAGCCACACGCAAACAAGCACCTAGGTTATGCGGATCGGTGATGCCATCCAGCACCAAAATCAACGCCGGTTCATCCTCGGGCAATGCCTCCAGACATTCATCCAGCGACTTGGCAATGTCAATCGCATGCACCCGCGCTACCACGCCTTGGTGGCCGTGGTTACCCGCCAGTTGCGCCAGTCGCATGCCGTCGGCCTCCACCAGTTTCACTTTGGCTTCTTTGGCGCGTTCTTGAAACTGCCGCATGCGTGCATCACGACGGCTAGGATCGAAGAACACCTCAATCACTGACGCAGGCGTGGTTTTCAGTCGCACACCGACCGCATGAAAACCAAACAATACTTTAGGGCTGGAGGCCATTCACTACTTTCTTTGGGTGTGCATTTAAAGGATACACATCGATTCACTCAACTTTGGGGGGATTTAGTCTTTAGCTTAATGCCTTAGGCCACTGGGTCTGCCAAATGCCTTAGCGGGTGCGCATGCACTGGCCATGCGCTGTCAAAAAATGCTTGCACCATGTCTGCGCTGATGTCTTCCAAGCGCGGTGGTTGCCACTTTGGCGCATGGTCTTTGTCCACCGCCAGCGCACGAATGCCCTCGACCGTGTCGCTGTGCGCGGCGGCACGCTGCAAATGCACGGGGTGAAAACTGTGTCGCACCATGTCGCGCTCCATACGCAACTCATCAGCCAAACCCATGTGGCGAGCACGCCTGATTTGTTCTAGCGTCACGGACAGCATCAGCGGTGAACGTTTGTGCAAGGCTTGCAATGCTGCTGCCGACAATTCATCAGCGGCAGCAGCCAACGCGTTGGCAATAGCGTGTACGTCTGCGAGTGCAAACACGTTATTCAACTGCGCGTTCCACCAAGCAGGTGTGTGAGTTTGGGCAGATGCAGTAGCGGCTGTATAAGGCTGCGTCAGTTGTTGCAAGGCCTTATCGGGGTGCTGCCAATCAAGCATGGGCAAGCTGTCCCACATGGCGGGCAAATCAGAACTCGGGCACAACACATCGGCCAAGCCTGCGAACACAGCTTCTGCGCCGTTCAACATCTGCCCGCTTAAACCCAAATACTCACCCAATGCGCCTTGGCAACGGCTGAGGAAAAAACCGCCGCCTACATCGGGGAACAAACCGATCGTGGTCTCGGGCATGGCCATTTTGGTTTTGTCGGTGGCAATGCGCAGTCTCGCGCCCTGTGCCAAGCCCATGCCGCCACCCATGACCACGCCATCCATGAACACCATGCAGGGCTTGGTGTAGCGATGAATCAAATGGTTCAGCGCATATTCTTCGGTGAAAAAATCTTCCAGTTGCGGGTCACCAGCCAATGCGGCTTGGTGAAAAAAACGTATGTCACCACCCGCGCAAAACGCACCGAACTCGCCCTCTCGACCCATACCGCGCATGGCCACAGCTTTCACTGTGTCATCAGATTGCCAGGCCAGCAAGACCTGTGTGATGTCGCGCACCATCGTCAAAGACAAAGCGTTCAATGCCTTGGCGCGGTTGAGTGTGATCAAACCTACGTGTCCATCGACCTGCGCCAACACATCGCCGCTTGGCAATTCAACATGTAATTTATCCATTGCGCTGCCTCCAACTTGCATATTCATTTCCAGCCAGCGCCATCAGCACCAGACTACCGCCCAACATCACGGGCAAGCCAGGCGCTTCATTCGCACCCCACCACGCCCAACTGATGCCGAACAACACCTCAAGCAAAGCCAGCAAAGCCACTTCGTGCGGCTTCAAGACCTGCGAACTCAAGACGGCCAAAGTACATGGCAACGCCAATTGAAACACGCCCAACATAGCCAACCATTGCATATCAGAGGCGTTAGCGGTGGCAGGAAAAGCCAGAGGGGCGGTGAATAAACACGACAAGACCGCGCCAATCAAAATAGCTGGCAGCATATTCATTTGTGCTGCGTCTTGTTGGCGCGTTTTCATCAGATTCCATTGCACCGAACCAGCCATGGGTACGCACACAGCCACCAACATACCCTTTAAATGTTGACCGCCATCCAACTGGATTTGCGACAAGAACATATAGCCTATGCCCACAGCGGCTAACGTGATTGCGCCCCAGGTTTGGCGAGACAAAGTCTGTCCGCCTAACAATCGGTGCAGCAAAGCGGTCAGCAAGGGGCCGAGTGACAAAGTGATGAGCACATTGGCGACCGTGGTCATGGTCATGGCAAGCATGAAGGCGGTGAACATGACCGACCAGCACAGCCCCGACAGCCAGAGTGTGCGTGAATAAAACTGAGCCAATCGCCACACCTTGCCTTGAGTGGCCCATGTCAAACCCAAGGCCAATGCGAGCAAGGTGAAAAAACTGCGCCAGAACGTGACTTCAAAACCCTGTGCCTGTGTGATTTGTCGAGACACAATGCCAGCCATTGACCACAATAAAGTGGCCAACACCATCAACCCCAAAGCTTGTGCATGGCTCAGCTTGAAGTTCATTGCAAAAACTCAGGCTTCGCGGCTGGCGCGTTTGCGCTCGTGCTCTTTCAAGTGACGTTTACGCAGTCGCACGCTCTTAGGCGTGATTTCGACCAACTCGTCGTCTTCAATGAACTGCACGCCATACTCCAATGTCAGTTGAATGGGCGGCGTGATTTTGATCGCGTCTTCCTTGCCTGAGACGCGGAAGTTGGTCAACTGCTTGGTACGCGTGGCGTTTACCACCAAGTCGTTGTCGCGGCTGTGTATACCGACAATCATGCCTTCGTACACAGGATCATTAGGTTTGACAAACATACGGCCACGGTCGTCGAGTTTGCCCAAGGCGTAGGTGAAAATTTCACCGTCATCCATGGAAATCAGCACGCCGTTTTTGCGTCCGCCAATCTCACCTTTGTGGGCTTCGTAGCGGTCAAAAATATTTGAGATCAGACCTGAGCCACGCGTCAAATTCAAAAACTCAGTCGTGAAACCAATCAAACCACGCGCAGGTATACGGTATTCCAATCGCACACGACCACGTCCGTCAGACTCCATGTTGACCAAATCGCCTTTGCGCTCGCCCAAGGCTTGCATGACGCCCCCTTGGTGTTGTTCCTCGATATCGGCGGTCACCAACTCAATGGGTTCGCAACGTTCGCCATCAATCTCACGGTACACCACGCGCGGTTTTGACACGGCCAACTCATAGCCTTCGCGGCGCATGTTTTCCAACAAAATAATCAAGTGCAATTCACCGCGACCCGAGACTTCAAAAATACCGTCTTCGTCGGTTTCTTTCACTTTCAACGCGACGTTGGCTTGCAGTTCTTTTTGCAAACGGTCCCAGATTTGGCGGCTGGTCACGTACTTGCCTTCACGACCCGCCAACGGGGAAGTGTTGACACAAAAATTCATGGTCAACGTAGGCTCGTCCACTTTCAACATGGGCAGGGGTTTGGGATTGAGCGGATCGGTGATAGTCACACCAATGCCTATCTCGGCAATGCCGTTGATCAGCACAATATCTCCAGGACCGGCCTCGGTGGCTTGAATACGGTCCAAACCTTGGAACTTCAACACTTGGTTGACGCGACCCTTGACTGGCGTGCCATCCAGGCCTGCGACGACCACCACGTCCATATTCGGTTTGATGGTGCCTGCGCTTATGCGGCCTACACCAATACGACCCACAAAAGTGGAAAAGTCCAGTGCGGAGATCTGTAATTGCAAAGGTGCAGTCGGGTCGCCGCTTTGAGGTGGCACATGTTTCAACACAGTTTCAAACAAGGCCGACATGTCAGGGCCCCACTGCTCGCCCTGTTCGCCTTCGACCAGCGATGACCATCCGTTGATACCAGAGGCGTAAACCACGGGGAAATCGAGTTGCTCATCGTTGGCACCGAGCTTGTCAAACAACTCAAACGCTTGGTTAATCACAACGCTGGGGCGTGAACCAGGTTTGTCCACTTTGTTGACCACAACGATGGGCTTCAAGCCCAGCGCCAAAGCTTTTTTCGTGACGAAGCGGGTTTGTGGCATCGGGCCTTCTTGTGCATCGATGAGCAACACCACACCGTCAACCATGGACAATGCACGCTCGACTTCACCGCCGAAGTCCGCGTGTCCAGGGGTGTCCACAATGTTGATATGGGTGCCTTTCCAGCTGACCGCGCAGTTTTTTGCCAAGATAGTGATGCCGCGTTCGCGTTCAATCGCGTTGTTGTCCATCACGGTATCCACCACTTTTTCATGTTCAGCAAACGTGCCGGACTGGCGCAGCAACTGGTCAACCATGGTGGTTTTGCCATGGTCAACGTGGGCAATGATGGCGATGTTTCTAATTTGTAAAGTCATGCGGCACTCTCGAGTAAGGATTGGATTTCTTGGGGGTTCAGTAAGCGTTCTGGTATCAGTTCACCGGCATGCACATGGGCGGTGCCGAGCAATGAATGCGGGTTGCTGCCATACACAGCCACCTGCGCATGGTCAGGCCAATCACCACGGCGGCGCAGGCCGCTGAGAAAACGTCCTGCATCTTCGCTTGGCAATGTGATGGCTTGATGACTGTCCAGCAAGGCATCGACAGGCAGTAAAGAAGCGTGGCGCTTGTCTTCTGCAAAGCTCTCAAGATCAGTCAGCGTGACACAATCTTTGGCTAAAAAAACGCCGCTTTGAACTCGCCTTAGAGACGACAAAAATGCGCCGCAACCCAGAGCAATGCCAATGTCTTCGCCTAAGGTGCGTATGTATGTGCCTTTGCTACAACGCGCGTGCAAAGCGACGCTGCGTACGCCGTCCACAATCGGCAGTTCGCTCAAATGCAACGCATAAACTGTGACACGACGTGGTGTGCGCTCTACGTCCACACCTTCACGCGCATATTCGTACAAGGCCTTGCCGTCTTTTTTCAATGCGCTGTGCATGGGCGGCAACTGCATAAGTTCACCCGTGAACAGCGCTTGTACTTGCTGCAATTTGTCAGGCGTGAAATCGACAGTGGCCTCGGCGATGACTTCGCCTTCAGCGTCAGCCGTTGTTGTGCGCTGACCCAAGCGCAGCACGGCCTCGTAAGTTTTGTCAGCGTCCAAGTGCAGTTGACTGAATTTGGTGGCTGCTCCAAAGCACAAGGGCAACACGCCAGTGGCCAAGGGATCGAGCGTGCCGGTATGGCCGGCTTTTTCTGCACGCAACAACCACTTGGCTTTTTGCAAAGCCTGGTTGCTGGAGAGTCCCAGCGGTTTATCGAGCAACAACACCCCATGCACGGGACGCCGTTGCACCCGTGTGCGTGGCGAGTTCATGGTCAGTCGGTTTCTTTGGCGCGGGAGGCGACGGCACGGGCGATCAGCGCGTTCATATCGGCGGCGCGCTCGGGGGTGCGGTCGTATTGAAAATGCAAAGTAGGAACGGTGTGAATATGCAAGCGTTTGAACAAACCATTGCGCAAAAAACCTGCCGCTTGGTTCAGACCTTCGGCGCAGGCTTCGGCGTCTCCTAACAACACACTGAAAAACACTTTGGCATGCGCGTAATCTGGTGTGACTTCAACCGATTGGATAGTCACCATACCCAGGCGCGGATCTTTGAGTTCGCGGATCAACTCCGACAAATCGCGCTGGATTTGGTCGGCGACGCGAAAACCGCGGTGGGCTGTGGACGACTTCTTGGCTGGCATGCGAAAAAATTAAATCGTGCGGGCGATTTCCTTGATTTCAAAGAACTCAAGTTGGTCACCCTCTTGGATGTCGTTATAGCCTTTGAGGTTCAAGCCGCACTCGAAACTTTCCTTGACTTCGCGCACGTCATCCTTGAACCGTTTAAGGCTCTCCAGTTCGCCGGTGAACACCACCACGTTGTCACGCAATAAGCGCAGACGCGCATTTCGACGCACCACACCATTGGTGACCATACAGCCTGCGATCGCACCGATTTTGCTGATACGGAAGACTTGGCGAATTTCGGCCATGCCAATGACTTCTTCTTTTTTGTCTGGCGTCAACATGCCTGACATGGCTGCTTTGAGTTCGTCTACAGCGTCATAAATGATGTTGTAGTAACGAATTTCGACGCCGTTGTTCTCAGCCAATTTACGCGCACCTGCATCAGCACGGGTATTGAAACCAATGATGACGGCCTTGGAGGCGATGGCTAAATTGACATCGGATTCGCTGATGCCGCCTACCGCACCATAAACCAATTGCACCCGGATTTCTTCGTTGGTGAGTTTGAGCAACGAAGTCGCCAGCGCTTCTTGCGAGCCCTGTACATCGGCCTTGATGATGATGGGCAGATTTTTGACTTCGCCGGAGCCCATGTCGGTGAACATGTTTTCCAGTTTGGCGGCTTGTTGTTTAGCCAGTTTGGTATTGCGAAATTTACCGGCACGGTAAGTGGCAATTTCACGGGCGCGACGTTCATCTGACAGCACCATGAATTCATCACCCGCTTGTGGCACTTCAGTCAGACCTTGAATTTCTACAGGAATGGAAGGGCCAGCCGATTTGATGGTTTTACCGTTTTCATCCAACATGGCGCGAACGCGACCAAAGGTTTGACCCGCCAACACCACGTCACCAGTTTTCAATGTGCCGGACTGAACCAAAATGGTAGCAACCGGACCGCGACCTTTGTCCAAACTGGCTTCAATCACCAGTCCTTTTGCCATCGCATCTATAGGTGCTTTGAGTTCCAGCACCTCGGCTTGCAACAGCACTTGCTCGAGCAATTCATCAATGCCCTGACCCGTTTTGGCTGACACGGGAACAAAAGGCGCATCTCCACCGAATTCCTCGGGGATAACTTCTTCTGCCACCAGTTCACTTTTCACGCGATCAGAATTGGCATCGGGCTTATCGATCTTGTTGATCGCCACCACAATAGGAACCCCTGCCGCCTTGGCATGCTTGATGGCTTCTTTGGTCTGCGGCATGACGCCATCGTCTGCAGCCACCACCAAAATCACAATATCGGTCGCTTGGGCGCCACGCGCACGCATGGCGGTGAACGCCTCGTGACCAGGTGTGTCCAAAAATGAAATCATGCCGCGCGGTGTTTCGACGTGGTAAGCGCCGATGTGCTGTGTGATACCACCGGCTTCGCCTGAGGCCACTTTGGCACGACGTATGTAATCGAGCAAAGAGGTTTTGCCATGGTCGACGTGGCCCATGACGGTGACCACTGGCGCGCGCGTCAACGACTCACCGTGGTGTGCGGATGCTTCTTCTTCAGTGAAGGCCTCGGGATCGTCTAGTGAAGCGATGATGGCTTTGTGCCCCATCTCCTCCACCACAATCATGGCGGTGTCTTGGTCCAAGGGCTGATTGATGGTCACCATTTGGCCCAGTTTCATCAATTGCTTGATGACCTCAGACGCTTTCACTGCCATTTTGTGGGCAAGTTCAGCCACGGTGATGGTTTCGGGTACGTGCACTTCGATAATGCGCGCCTCTACAGGTGCGGCTTGCACAGGGGTTTCTTCGCGGTCACGCTCGCGCTTGCCGCGAGGACCGCCACGCCAACTGTTGCGACCTACACCACCGCTGGCGTCACCACGGGTTTTGATTTCTTTCTTCTTGGCCTGTTCGTCAGCCCAACTGGATGACAACTTGGCACTCTTAACTTCCTTTTGACCTTCCTTGGTGGTGGTCGCACTGCCTGGCGCACGTGCAGGAGCGGTTGAACCTGCCGCGGGTTTGTGCAACGTGCCTTTGATGGCTTTGGGGTCTGGCGTGGCTGCTTTTTCAGCGACCACAGGTTTTTTAGTGACCAACACCTTTTTAGGTGTACTCATCATGGTGCGAATGGCTTCGGCTTCAGCCAAGGCGGTACGACGGCGTGAATCCAAATCTTTGGCTCGAACCGCGTCCTCCTCTGCACTGGCCTTGGCAACTGCTTCGCGTGCAGCCGCTGCAGCTTGTGCCTGCGCTGCTTGCTCGGCTGCTAGGTCTGTGTCATGGCTAAGCACAGGCGTAGCAGCCAGCGACTCTCGTTCTTTGGCTTCTTGTGCTTCACGTAAGCGACGTTTTTCAGCCAGTTCTTCTTCCTGACGGCGGATAAATTCAGCCTGCCGGCGGGCTTCCTCTTCGCGTCGGGCCAGCTCGGCCTGATCCAGAATAGGTGCGGCTGGCGTCACAACTTGCGGTGGGTCTTCAGCGTCGGTGGAATCAGCCTCATCACGCTTGACGAAGGTACGCTTTTTACGGACCTCCACCTGAATCGTGCGGGCTTTGCCAGTGGCATCGGCTTGCTTGATTTCAGACGTGGATTTTTTCACCAGCGTGATTTTTTTACGCTCTGACGTGTCTGTGCCATGGCTTGCTTTGAGAAAGCCCAGCAATTTCTGCTTGTCTGCGTCTGTCAGTGGGTCGTCAATGGACGATTTGGACACGCCAGCTGATGTCAGCTGTTCAAGCAACGTATCGGGAGATTTTTTGAGTTCCTTGGCAAACTCGGCAACCGTTGTGATGGTCATCTGTGGTGTTCCTCTTCATGACCGTTACGCTTGACCCGCGAACCAATGTTCGCGCGCCTTCAGGATCAAAGTTTTTGCTTCATCTTCAGACTGACCAGTGATATCCACCAGTTCGTCCACCGCCAAATCGGCCAAATCGTCACGGGTATGCACACCACCCACGGCCAACTTGGCAATCAACTCGGCATCCAGGCCTTCCAGGTCTCTCAGATCCTGAGAGACTTCCTCAACACTTTCTTCCATGGCAATTTCCATGGTCAATAAAGCATCTTTGGCACGGGCCCGCAATTCATTGACTGTGTCTTCGTCAAAACTTTCAATTTCCAGCATCTCCTGCAAGGGCACATAGGCCACTTCTTCCAGACTGGTGAAACCTTCTTCAATAAGGATGTCGGCGACTTCTTGGTCCACATCCAGCTTGGCGACAAACAACGCTCGCAAGCCTTCTGTTTCATTGGCAGATTTTTGTGCAGACTCGGCTTCATCCATGATGTTGATTTTCCAACCGGTCAAATCGGATGCCAAACGAACATTTTGTCCGCCACGGCCAATGGCCATCGCCAAGTTTTCGTCGTCAACCACCACATCCATGGCGTGTTTTTCTTCATCCACCACGATAGAGGAGACGTTGGCTGGTGCCAAAGCGCCAATCACAAACTGAGCCGGGTCTTCGCTCCACAGCACGATATCAACGCGTTCACCAGCGAGTTCGTTGGTGACTGCGTTCACACGCGTTCCGCGCACACCGACACAAGTACCGATGGGGTCAACACGTTTATCGTGGGAAAGAACGGCGATCTTGGCGCGTGAGCCTGGGTCGCGGGCACAGGATTTGATTTCAAGCAAGCCTTGTTCGATTTCAGGCACTTCCTGACGGAACAACTCGATCATGAATTCGGGTGCTGAACGAGACAAAATAATGGGCGCACCGCGTAAAGTAGTGTCGACTTCCATGATCATGGCACGCACACGGTCTGCATTGCGTAGATTTTCTTTAGGGATCATTTCGGTGCGGCGCAAACGGCCTTCTACCCGACCGCTTTCGACAATGATGTCACCCTTGTCCATGCGCTTGACGCTGCCGACAAAAATTTTGTCACCGCGTGCCAAAAAGTCGGACAACAGCATTTCCCTTTCGGCATCACGGATTTTTTGCAGAATGACCTGCTTGGCAGCCATGGCACCAATGCGGCCAATCGGTAAGGAAGGAATGCTCTCTTCGATGTATTCGCCGACTTCGATGTCAGCCAGACGCTCCTTCGCGTCCATCAGCATTTCTTCAGCATCCGGATTTTGCAAACCAGACTCATCTGAGACCACCATCCAACGGCGAAATGTTTCGTATTCGCCAGAATCGCGGTCGATAGAAACGCGAATATCTGCGTCTTCCACTGTATTTTCTTTGTCTGCTTGCAGTAATTTTTTGGTTGCTTGCGCCAGCGCGGATTCCACCGCACCGAATACCAGGTCACGCTCGACATTTTTTTCGCGGGAGATGGCATCTACCAGCATCAGCATTTCGCGGTTCATGATTCATTACTCCTGTTCTCAGCGGACCTGCGGCCCTTGAAATTCACAATCGGCACCAGTCTGGCGTCACGCAGTTCACTCAAGGTGAACTGCAACGCTTGCACTGGCAAGTTTTTAGAGGCCCGCGCTGGCCGCATACCCGGCTTGCTCGGCGGCTCATCACGCCAAGTGATTTGCCATGTCAAAGGGGTATCAGTGATTTCCAATACACCCCGGAATTTTTTTCGGTTAGCAGCCACCAAGCCACCTGCCGCTGCCCCCATGGGCGCTTTCAACGTCAAGTCGATTTGCTCACCGACAAAACGCAAAAAATCTTGTTCTGAACGCAATGGACGGTCAATGCCGGGAGAAGAAACCTCCAGACGACTGTAGGTGGTGCCTTCTACTTCAAGCACGAACTGCAGTTGCCGTGTGACTTTTTCGCAATCCTCGACCTGAACAAACTGCTCAGGCAGACCGGCTTGCCAAGGCACATCGATAGTGACGCGCAACAACCCGCCAACTGATCTCTCAACCTCGACCAACTGGTAACCCAGCCCGCTGACGGTTTGTTCAATGATGTCTTGCAATGCCACGGCTTTTCACCCGACCAAAAAAAACGGGCGGTTGGGATGTCCGCCCGTTATCGTTCATTTGCCTGCTATTGTAACCGCTAATCAGACCGTCTGGCCAGCCGTTGGGTATGAAGACGCCAAAAGACTGCGTGTGTAATCGGACTGCGGGAAGCGGGTCAGGTTGTCGATACTGCCTGACTCAACCACCACACCGTCTTTAAGCACAAGCACATGGTGCGCCATCGCCTGAATCACTTCAATGTCATGGGTAATCAGCAAATAACTTAAACCCCGCTCGCGCTGCAAGCTTTGTAGCAGTCCGAGCACTTGTTTTTGAATCGATACATCCAAAGCGCTGGTGGGTTCGTCCAATACCAGCATGCGCGGCTGCACAATCAAGGCACGGGCTATCGCCAGCCGTTGTCTTTGGCCACCAGAGAATTCGTGCGGATAACGCGCCAACAAGCCCGGGAACTGTTCCTCGTCCATGCCGACTTCGCGCAAGGCTGTCAGCACCTTGACCTGCCTGTCCGCCGCATTGAGCTCGGGCGCATGCACCCATAAACCTTCACCCACAACTTCTTCGACTGTCATGCGCGGCGACAGCGAAGAAAAAGGGTCTTGAAATACCACTTGTATAGCGCGGCGCAAGGGCAAATCGGCAGTGGCTTTTGACTGCCATTGCTGCTTTTCGATCTGCAGCTCGCCTTGGAAGGGGATCAAGCCAAGCGCGGCCAGTGCCAAAGAAGACTTTCCTGAACCTGATTCACCAATCACGCCCAAAGTTTGTCCCGCCTTGAGGGTGAAATCAGCACCTTGTAAAGCGACGAACTGAGCTTGGCCAAACCAGCCACGCCAGCCAGGGCGCGGCACCGGGTAAACCACTTTCAGACCTTGGGCATGCATGCGCACCTCGGCATCCTCTGCGGGCTCAAACACATTTCGCTCGGGTTGGCTGTCAACCAGACGGCGCGTGTACGCATGTTGTGGGTGACTCAAGACTTTGCTGACATCCCCATGCTCAACCAAATAACCGTTTTCCATCACCAACACGCGGTCAGCAAATCGCCTCACCATGTTCAAGTCGTGTGTGATGAGCAAAATCGCCATGCCGTGCTTTTGTTGCAAGCTGTCAAGCAAATCGAGTATTTGACCGCGCAAAGAAACGTCAAGCGCCGTGGTGGGCTCGTCGGCAAGCAACAGTTTGGGTTCGCCCGCCAAGGCCATGGCAATCATGGCGCGTTGCCGTTGTCCGCCGGAGAGTTGATGCGGGTAACTGTTGACACGACGCTCAGGCTCGGGGATGCCGGTGTCATTCAACAGTTCTATGGCGCGAGACCAGGCTTGTTGGCGGCTTAAGCCTTTTTTAAGCCCCAACACTTCCGCAATTTGGTCGCCAATGGTAAACAAGGGGTTTAACGCAGTCATGGGCTCTTGAAACACCATGGCGATATCGCTGCCTCGTATGCCCAGCCATTCGTGTTCCATGAACTTCAAAAGATCGCGCTCTTGAAAGCGAATTTCACCGCGAACCCATGCACCACGGGCGAGTCCAAGAAGACTCAGCGCTGTCACGGTTTTTCCCGAACCGGATTCGCCCACCAGCGCCAACTTTTCACCTGCATGAATATCAAATGAGACGCCGTGGACCACTTCACGTCCTTGGAAAGACATATTCAAGTTATGCACTTTCAAAAGAGTTTTCATGAGCTACTCTCCTGGTGCAATTTGCGTGGATCCAAAGCGTCACGCAACGCATCCCCCATGAATGTCAAGAGCAGCAGTGACAGCACCAGCACACCAAAAGTAGAGATGGAAATCCACCAGGCATCGATATTGGTTTTGCCTTGGGACAGCAATTCGCCCAAGCTGGGTGTGCCGGGCGGCACGCCTAAACCAAGAAAATCCAGACTGGTCAAAGACAAAATAGCCGCACTCATACGAAACGGAAGAAACGTCACCACGGGTGTCATGCTGTTGGGCAACACATGACGCCAAATAATGGACCAGTTGGACAAGCCTAAAGCACGCGCAGCACGTACGTAATCTAACTGGCGGTTGCGTAAAAACTCAGCGCGTACATAGTCTGACAAGCCCATCCAACCGAACAAACTGAGCAAGATCAGTAACAAGCTGACGCTAGGCTCGAAAACCGCCGAAAAAATGATCAGCAAATAAAGCTCTGGCATGGCACCCCATATTTCTATGAATCGCTGCATGGCCAAGTCAGTCTTGCCGACAAAAAAGCCTTGAACCGCACCTGTGACTACACCCAAAAGGGTACCCGTGACCGTCAATGCCAACGCGAACAACACCGAGATGCGAAAACCGTAAAGTAATCTGGCGAGCAAATCACGACCTCGGTCATCGGTGCCCAGCCAGTTGTCTTCAGAAGGCGGGGCCGGGTTGGGTTCTTTGGCAAAGTAATTGAGGGTGCTGTGATGGTAAGGATTGATGGGGTAAATCGCCCAATTGCCGGGTTGCTTGAATTGCTGGCGGATGAAGGGATCGAAATAATCGGTCGGGGTTTCAAAGTCGCCGCCAAACACCGTTTCAGGTGGGTTTTTCAGTATGGGGAAATACAACTTGCCCTGGTAACTGGCCACCAAGGGTTTGTCATTGCTGACCAACTCTGCCGCCAGGCTGACGACAACCAAAATTGCAAAAAGAATCAGACTGACAAAACCCAAGCGGTTTCGCTTGAAACGTCGCCACGCCAACTGCGAGGGTGAAAGTGAAACTGTTGCCATGGGGTTCAATCGAATTTCACGCGCGGGTCCACCCACACGTAACAAAGGTCACTGATCAACTTGGTGACCAAGCCAATCAGGGTAAATAAATACAAAGTGCCCAGTACCACCGGATAGTCACGACGCATCACGCTTTCATAACTGAGTAGCCCCAGACCATCTAGTGAAAAAAGGGTTTCTATCAAGAGAGAGCCCGTGAAAAAGGCGCCGATGAACGCAGCTGGAAAACCAGTCACCAAAGGAATAAGCGCATTGCGCATCACATGCTTCCACAGCACTTTGCGCTCAGACAGTCCTTTAGCACGTGCAGTCAGGACATATTGCTTGCCGATTTCTTCCAAAAAAGCATTTTTTGTCAGCATGGTGGTCACCGCAAACGCACCCAACATACTCGCCGTCACAGGCATGGCGATATGCCACAGATAATCCACGATTTTGGCGCCTAAGCTCAACGTGTCCCAATTGCTGGAGGTCAGACCACGCAAGGGAAACCATTGCAACTGCCCGCCAAACACAACCAGCAAGGCCACGCCGAGCACAAAGCCTGGTATCGCATAACCAACCAACACCACCAGGCTGGTCAAGGTGTCAAACCGGGTGCCTGCGCGAACCGCTTTGGCAATACCCAAAGGCACAGACACCAAATAGCTGAGAAAGAATGTCCACAAACCCAAACTGATGGATACCGGTAATTTTTCTTTCACCAGTTGCCAGACATCCTTAGGATAGAAAAAACTCTTTCCAAGGTCGAAACGCGCAAATTGCCCCAGCATTTGCATAAAGCGCTCAAGCGGTGGTTTGTCAAATCCATAAAGCGCTTTGATTTCAGCAATACGCTCTGCGTCCACGCCTTGGCGACCGCGGTAACCAGCGCCGCTGACTGTCGCGCCCTCGCCGCCTGAGTCGCGGCCTTGCAGTTGCGCCACCATTTGCTCCACAGGGCCACCAGGTACAAATTGAATCACCACAAAGGTCAATAAGAGTATGCCAAACAGCGTGGGAATCATGAGCAGCAATCGTTTCAGTATGTAACTTAGCATGTCATTCGTGTCCTACAAGGTTGGCGGTGCTTCCCCACCAAGTGGAAGTGACCCAAAACTCGGGTTGGTAATAACGCGGCGTGATGTCGGGCTGCTCAAAACGACCTTGGCGCCAAGAAACACGGTGCACACTGCCATACCAATGCGGCACCGCGTAATGGCCATGACGCAGCACCCTGTCCAAGGCCTTCAAAGAAGCCACCAATTGGGGCCGAGATTGAGCGGCTACCACTTTATCGAGCAAGGCATCCACAGCGGGATCTTTCACACCAATGACGTTACTTGAACCCTCGGTGTCAGCCGCCTTAGAACCAAAACGCTCAAGCAATTCAGTGCCAGGGGCTTCACTGCCGCCTATGCGGTTGCTGATAATTTCAAAATCAAACACATCCATGCGTTTTTGCAAAACCGCAAAGTCAATGACTTTGTAATTCACCTTGAATCCAAGTTTTTCAAGATTTTTTGCATAGGGTGTGACTACCCGCCCCATGGACCCAGAGTTGTCCAAAAACTCAAGCGTAAAAGGCTCGCCTTTGACATTGCGCAACGCACCTTCCTTGTATGTCCAACCGGCCTGTGCCAGCAAATCGCGGGCTTGACGCAAGTGGTCTCGTAACGTGTGGCCCGACGCGGAATCTAGGCTGGTTTGTGGCGGCAGTGGCACTGTTTCATTGAATATTTCGGGGGATAGTTTGCTACGCAATGGTTCCAGTAAATTCAGTTCATCTGACTCAGGCAGACCTTTGGCTTCGAAATCACTACCCACGAAATACCCGCGCACACGCGTGTAAGCCATGTAGAACAACTGGCGGTTCATCCATTCGTAATCCATGGCCAACGCGATGGCTTGGCGTACCCTTTTGTCTTGGAACTTGGGCAGGCGCGTGTTGAACATAAAGCCTTGAAAGTCTCCGGCATTGCCATGCTTGAGTTCTTTTTTGATGAGTGTGCCGTTGTCAAACAATTTGCCTTTGTAGCCGCGTGCCCATTCGCGGGCCACAAATGCTTGTATGTAATCGAATTCACCCGCTTTGAATCCTTCAAACTGTGCCGTCGTGTCCTTGTACATCTTGTAAGTGATGCGGTCGAAATTGAACATGCCTTTGCGCACACCCAAGTCACGCGCCCAGTAATTGGGGTCGCGCACATATTCAATGTCTTTGCCGAAATCAACCTTGCCTATTTTGTAAGGGCCTGAGCCAATAGGAATATCTGTAATGACTTGATCCAAGGGTTTGTCAGCCCCCCATTTTTGGCTGAAAACAGGCATGCCACCAACGATCAACGGCAATTCAGCGTTGGCTCTTTTGAAATCAAACCGCACTTCTCGATCATTGATGACGGCTATGCTTTTGACTTCATTGAAATAAGTGCGAAATTGAGGTGCAGCCTGCTTGCTGGTCAATCGATCAAAAGAATATTTGACATCAGCGGCCAACACCGGGTCGCCATTGTGAAACCGCGCCAAGGGGTTGATCTTGAAAGACACAGAGAGTTTGTCTGCGGCCACAGTCACATCCTCGGCAATCAAACCATAAGCGGTAGTTGGCTCATCGAAATTACCCACCAACAAGGTCTCAATCATCAAACTGCTGAGGGCTGGAGGCGCCGTTCCTTTGAGGGTGAAGGGGTTGTATTTGTCAAAACTGGATGCTCTGGAAGGGGACACCATATCGATATGACCTCCTTTGGGCGCAACCGGGTTGACATAGGAGAAATGTTTAAAACCTGGTGGATATTTGATGTCGCCAAATTGAGCGTAGGCATGGCCCGCCTGCACCGGTAGGCTGAACAGGAAAAGGGTGATGATCAGGAAAATTCGCATGCGACAATTCTGCAAGATTTTTCAGGAGCTTCCACGTGCATTCAAAATCAGGGTTTTTGGCAGGCAAAAAATTATTAATCACCGGCGTTTTGTCTAACCGTTCCATAGCGTACGGGATTGCCAAGGCCTGCCATGCGCAAGGTGCTGAGTTGGCGTTTAGCTACCAAGGCGAGCGATTCAAAGAGCGGATCACCGAATTCGCCGCCGATTTCGGTTCTTCTTTGGTGTTTGATTGCGATGTGTCCAGCGACGAGCAAATTGCCGCGCTGGTCAGCGGCCTCACCGCTGTATGGCCCCAGTTTGACGGATTTGTTCACGCTATCGGCTTTGCACCGCGAGAAGCCATCGCTGGCGATTTTCTGGACGGCCTGAGCCGTGAAGCCTTTGCGATTGCCCACGACATCAGCGCTTACAGTTTCCCCGCCATGGCCAAAGCGTTTTTGCCTCATCTCAATGACAATGCTTCGCTGTTGACACTGTCCTACCTTGGCGCACTGCGCAATGTCCCCAATTACAACACCATGGGTTTGGCCAAGGCCTCATTGGAAGCCTCGGTACGGTATCTTGCAGAATCATTAGGCAGCAAAAAACGCGGCATGCGTGTCAACGGCATCAGCGCAGGCCCCATCAAAACCTTGGCGGCATCGGGTATCAAAGGCTTCGGCAAAATACTGGAGGTGGTGGCGTCTCAGTCCCCTATTCGTCGCAACGTGACGATTGAAGATGTAGGTAATGTGGCAGCATTTTTGCTCTCAGACTTGGCCGCTGGCGTGTCTGCAGAAATCACGTATGTTGACGGCGGCTTCAGTCAAGTGGTGCCTGGCATAGCAGAGTGACAAAACAAGCCGAATCTGTCATTGGCTTGGGATTTATTCAGCGCTGGTAACGCAAGCATTGGGTTAGCGATGGCTGCTTTGTGCCAGTGCTTCACCAGCCAGGGTGGCGACATCACGAGCTGGTAAATGCTTTAACTTGTGATCACTCCATACTTGTCGCCATTTGCGTGCTCCTGTTTGTCCATGACGCAAGCCCAACATATGACGGGAAATAGCAAACCAGGGCACGCCTGACTTTGCTTGCTTTTCCATGTAATCCACCATCTGCGCTTCAACTTTGTTGTGTGTCAGTCCCAATGGTTTATCGCCTAAAGCCTCGTCCCACTGGCTCAATATCCAAGGATTGTGATAGGCCTCACGTCCCACCATGACGCCGTCATTTTGCTGCAAATGCAACCTGATTTCTGGCATGGAGGTGATGCCGCCATTCAGCACAAAAAATAGAGCAGGAAAATCTTTTTTTAACTGCAACACCCAGTCAGGTTTAAGTGGCGGCAACAGACGATTATCTTTGGGAGAAATGCCATTTAACCAAGCATTACGAGCATGAACAATGAATGTACGGCAGCCGACGCTGGCCACCGTCCCCACGAAGTCGCGCACAAATTCATAGCTTTCGATGCGATCTATTCCGATGCGATGTTTCACAGTGACCGGCACAGACACCACATCCAGCATGGCTTTCACGCCCTCAGCAACCAATTTCGGCTCAGCCATCAGACAAGCGCCAAATGCGCCGCGCTGAACCCGTTCAGAAGGGCAACCACAGTTCAGATTGATTTCGTCATACCCCCACTGCTCGCCCAGACGTGCGGCTTTTGCCAAGTCAGCTGGCTCACTGCCCCCGAGTTGTAAAGCCACTGGATGTTCTTCTTGATTGAAGTCCAAATGTCGGGCTTGATCACCATACATCAGGGCGCCAGTGGTCACCATTTCGGTATAAAGCAACGCACGTTGGGTTAAGAGTCTGTGAAAGTAACGGCAGTGTCTATCTGTCCAGTCCATCATAGGAGCTACTCTGAGTCTACTGACGGGCTGATGAGCGGAAGTTAGTTTTGTCATTGAATGTATGCGGATGGACAAAGCTGGCTAAAAAAGAAAGTTCACGACATTACTCAAAGCAATTACTCTGGTCATGCTTTTCCAAATTCGCTGTCTTATTCTCGCATTAGTTGGTTTTTGATGTTCAATACATTAACTTTATGATGTAAGTAATTGATATTTGTATATTTATATTATTTTTATAAACTTTAAGATAAAATATTGTGCTTATTTAGCATTATTTTTTACAGCATTCATTTTTTAAAGTATTTCTACTATAGGCTATGAATCTTGGTATGTCATGATATTTTTTGGAAGTGTAAGTTACTATTTGACACATGAATGGTTCATTGAATATAGATAGAAATTATCTATATATGCGATAGATATTTCACCGTCCATTGATTGAAACATTCATCAAAGAGTAATAAAAAAAGAAATTTAAATCTGTATCAAAGGTATTTCCCCAAAAAGTTTTTCAACCAAGCAATCATCTCGAAAAAGCACATTGCTGAGGCAATCCGTACACACTTTTTTTGAAAGAAATAAAACATGTTGCAGCCTATCTATCCCCCTCAAAAAAATGCATTGCATCAATATGCAGAATTTTTATTAGAACTTGCCAATGGTGCCGACATTGAAAATCTTCATTCTTCATCTGCAGTTGGTAAATCACCAGATTTGAAAGTACTCTTAGGTGGACTTTTTAATGAAGGAACACTTCCCAAATTAGTACATAAACAAGAATTCAAAAAAGTCAACGGCTTTGAGGTGAAGGCGCCTGAAACATCGTTACCTTCGAAAGGCAAGTACTATGTTGCTCGCCCGGATTTACCCAAAAAATATTTGCAAACCGCCAACTGCCAAGAAGTAACTGATGAGCATTATTTGAAAATGGGATTGGTATTTTTAAATCCTGATGATGCAATTGCATACGCAAAAGCGATGTGCGGAATTGATCCAACAACACGTATATAAATTCATCAGTCAATCGGATGCTCATGCACTACAAACAGCAAGCTTGTAAACACAATGGCGCATAGATTTTTTTGATATGAATTTATACATCAAATGATATTATTTTAAATATTTAGGTCTCTTCCTAGTACAGAATAGATATTTAAGTGAGACACTTGGAAAAAAACAAAAGCATATTGCTGAGAGCGCAATAGATTACCAACCATTTTTCAGGAGTGAACATCATGCTTCAATCACTTGAACTTGCCCAAAAAAACGTATTGCAACAATATGCGGAATTTTTAATTGCGCGGGCCAACGATGCCAACTACACAAAGCTAGACATTTCCCTGGTACCAAAAAATGCCCACGACTTAAAGGTTCTTTTAGAGGAATTTTTAAAAGAGGCGAATTTACACAGCGAGATTCGCCAACCGCTGACAAAAGAGATCAATGGGTTTGTCGTGAGAGCACCTGAAACCGCATTGCCACCAAAATGCAAGTACTATGTGGCGCGTCCAGATCTGCCTAAAAAATATTTGCAAACTACCAACTGCCAAGAAATAGCCGATCAGCATCACTTGAAAATGGGATTGGTTTTCTTAAGCCAAGATGATGCAGTTGCTTATGCCAATGCCATGTGCGGAATCGACCCAGAAAAGTAGTTATGAAAAAACGGTTGCTCAATCACATAAATTGATCACCACATTACCCACGAGTTTGCCGGTCTCAACGGTTTCATGGGCTAGCGCAACTTGATCAAGTTTGAATTCAGCGCCAATGGAGTGCGTTAACTGGTGTTGTTTCAACATTTCTCCTAATTGCGACAGGCATACCGAGCGATCTGTAGGTGTCAAATCGTAGACCAGAAAAAAACTCAATGTGAATGAGTTAAAAAGCATGGGCCGAAAGCTCAGTGAAACTTCTGCTGGCTGGTTTGAACCGTAACACACCAGGTGGCCGTGAGGCCTCATAACACCTTGCCCCATCCATTGGATGGTGGTGGAAAAATCCATGTCGATGATGCTGTCAACACCTTTACCATCAGTCAATTCTTTGACCTTTGTCACCACATCTTCGGTTTTATAAAACACACAGTGATCGACACCAGCGGCTTTGGCGTGCTTAGCTTTTATTTCGGAGCCGACAGTTCCAATCACTTTGGCACCCTGTCGTTTGAGCATTTGCGTGACATAGTGGCCAACCGCAGAGGAAGCCCCAGTGACCAGCACTGTTTGTTGACTGACATCGCCCGCCAGTCGCACAGCCTGCAACGCGGTCAGGCCAGGAATACCCATACAGGCACCTGCTTGGTATGACACATCTTCTGGCAATGACACCGCTTGTGCACTGGGCAAACAAACAAATTCAGCAGCAGTACCCAGAGGTCTTTGCCATTGTGCGTTCCAAGTCCAGACGCGCTCACCTAAACGCGCCGTATCGACGCCATGACCAACAGCGTCAATAACCCCTGCGCCATCGCTGTGAGGAATGATCAGCGGTCCACCCAAGGGGCGCGCCATGCGTGACTTCACATCGGACGGATTCACTCCGCTGCAATGCAATTTAACCCTGACCTCACCTGCCTCAGGCTGAGGTGTTGGCTGCTCACCAACCACCATCACCTCTGCAGCAGGACCATTTCTCTCGTACCAAGCAGACTGCATGTTCATCATCCCATGTGTAGGCCACCGTTGCAGGAGAAATCTGCACCCGTGGTGAATCCGGATTCTTCTCCTGCCAACCAGCCAACGATAGAACCGATTTCTTCAGGCGTGCCTAAGCGCTTAACGGGAATAGTCGCGACAATTTTGTCCAGGATTTCAGGCTTGATGGCTTTCACCATGTCGGTACCGATATAACCAGGGCTCACGGTATTCACAGTCACACCTTTGCTGGCCATTTCCTGCGCCAAGGCCATGGTGAATCCGTGCATACCAGCCTTGGCAGCAGAATAATTGGTTTGACCCGATTGGCCTTTTTCACCATTCACAGACGAAATTTGGATGATTCGACCCCACCCCTTTTCCACCATGCCAGGTACCACTTGCTTGGTCACGTTGAACATGGCATTCAAATTGGTGTCAATCACGGACTTCCAGTCATCCGGTGTCATCTTCAAGAACATACGGTCACGCGTGATACCGGCGTTATTCACCAATACATCAATCACACCATGCTGATCCACGGCTTTGGTGAATGCTTGTTTAGTCGACTCCCAATCTGCCACATTACCCACAGACGCATGGAATGAATACCCAAGCGCTTCTTGCTGACCCAACCATTTGTCAAAGTCTCTGCTAGGGCCACAGCCCGCAATGACCTTGTAGCCCATTTTGTGTAAGCGTTGGCAAATAGCGGTTCCAATGCCGCCCATACCACCAGTGACGTAAGCGATTTTTTGACTCATGGTTTGTTTTCCTCAGATGATTTTGAAAAGGGATGCTCAGTTTGCTTTGGCTTTCACAAACCTGCCGGGTGCAGGTTCCATGGCTTTGTATTTTCCTCTGCCGTAACTTTTGGGAGCAGCGATTTTCTGCCCTGCATGTTTTTTCAACCATGCATACCAGTCAGTCCACCAGCTACCCGCATGTTCAGTGGCATTGTCGATCCAATCGTCAATAGAAGCAGGAAACTCTGCTGAGTTTGCTATCCAGTGACTGCGTTTACCGGCTGCAGGCGGGTTGATGACGCCGGCAATATGACCTGATGCACCCATCACGAATCGTTTGGGCCCGTTAAATACATGGGTAGAAGCATAGGCCGCGGTGATCGGGACAATATGATCTTCGCGCGAACCATAAATATAAATGGGCAGATCTAGCTTACGCAAATCTACTTTTTCGCCGCAAATCGCTGACTGTCCCGGTTTGATCAAATTATTTTCAAGGTAGGTATTTCGCAAATACCATGCGTACATGGGACCTGGTAAGTTGGTTGCGTCGCTGTTCCAATAAAGCAAATCAAAGGGGGGTGGCGTTTCGCCTTTGAGGTAATTGCCCACCACATAGCTCCACACCAAATCATTAGGGCGTAAAAAACTGAATGTGGATGCCATGTCCCGACCGGTCATCAAACCGCCTTGAGAAAACTGGGCTTCGCGGTACTGCACAAAAGCTTCATCAATGAATACGTCTAAAACTCCTACATCACTGAAATCTACCAACGTGGTCAACAACGTGGCACTGGCTACCGGATCCTCGCCGCGCGCGGCCAGCACAGACAGCGCACTGGTCAATAAAGTGCCACCGACACAAAAACCCAAGGCATTGATTTGCGGCATATTGCTGATTTGCCGCACCACTTCAATGGCTTGCATCACCCCTTTTTCCACATAATCATCCCAGTGGGTGTGATTCATACTCGCATCAGGATTGCGCCAACTCACCACAAAAGTGCGATGCCCTTGCTCGACCACATGGCGAATAAACGAGTTGGCCGGTTGTAAATCGAGGATATAAAACTTGTTAATACAAGGAGGCACCAACAAAAACGGGCGTTGATAGACCTTGGCTGTCAGTGGCTTGTATTCGATGAGTTGAAAAATCTCATTTTCAAAAACAACAGCACCCTCGCTGGTAGCTACATTTTTCCCCACCTCAAATTTGCTCTCGTCGGTCATAGAAACGTGACCCTGCTGCATGTCATGCAACATATTTTGCAAACCTTGAACGATGCTTTCGCCTTTGGTGTCTATGGCTTTTTGCTGGGCTTCAGCGTTGAATGCCAAGAAATTACTTGGAGAAGACGCAGCAATCCATTGCTCGATGGAAAACTTGATGCGGGCACGGGTTTTCTCATCTGTATCAACCATGTCGCTCATGCTTAGCAATGTGCGCGCATTCAACAAATACATAGCTGCAGTAAAAGCAGATACAGGATTGTGTTGCCATGCTTCTGCGGCAAACCGTCTGTCCTTGAGTACTGGATTAGATTGCATACCTTGTTGCCACAATTGCTTCATTTCTTCAGCATAATCCGCTTGAAGCTTTGCCAGTTGGTCTGCAGGGAAACTCAGAATGGGTAGTGACTTCATGTTTCTTAGTATGTGGGTATTTAAGAATCATCTTAAGCGATGAACCCCAACAAATCACTGACAAACATCAAACTAATGCAATAGCTGCGGCAAACCTTCCACTGACTCGGTCACGGCGATGTGAAAAATACAAATCCTTTTGTGTGACCGTGCACCACACAGGGGTGCTGTCATTGCCTTGAATCTCCTCTACACCTGACTGATGCAAGCGGTGACGGGCAATACCAGCCAGATCAGCCAAATATTTTCCTGGCTGTGCCGCTTGCTTGAACCAAGCCGTTGCGGTGGCGTCTTCCAAACACAATGCCGCCCTCACCTCTTGACCAACTTCAAACGCCGACGGGCCTATGCAAGGCCCCAACCAAACCCTTAACTCTTTCACTGACCCGAAAGCCGCCAGCATGTCCAGTGTGGTTTCCAACACCCCAGATGCCAAGCCACGCCAACCTGCATGGGCGGCAGCTACCACACGGGCTTGGGGCTGGTAAAAAAGCACGGGCAGGCAATCAGCCACCATGATGGTGCAGGCCAATCCAGTCTTTGTGCTCCAACAAACATCCGCCTCAGGTGTTTCATGCTCGGTCGTGTGATCAATACAAACCAGTTGTGTGCCATGCACTTGTCGCATAAACACTGGCCTGACGCCCCATGTCTTGGCCACACGGCGCCGATTTTCGGTGACTTTGGCGGGGTCATCGCCCACATGGTCACCCAGATTCAAGCTTTGGTAGGCGCCAACCGAAACACCGCCCTGACGGGTACTGCCATACAGGCGGGCGCCTGGCCAATCAGGTAGTTCAAGCTTCAAAGTCAGGGCAAGCACTGGGCTGTGATTGTTGGAAAGCGGTCAGTTCCATGCAAGCATTGAAAACAGACATGGTTTTGTCTAGTCCCGTGAAATCCACCTTGAACCGTTGACCATTGAATATCTGCGGCACCAAAGCACAATCAGCCATGGTTGGCGAATCGCCATGGCAGTAAGAGCCCGCAGGCGAAGCACTGAGTTGTTTTTCAAAAGCCAGTAAGCCTTGGCGAACCCAATGTCTGTACCAGACGTTTTTGCTTTCCTCATCCAGTTTCAGGGTATGGCTGAGGTATTTCAACACCCGTAAATTATTTAAGGGGTGAATTTCACTGGCAATAGACTGCGCCAAAGCCCTGACCCTGGCCCGTCCAGCCGCATCCTTGGGCAATAAAGCTGGCAATGGGCGGGTTTCTTCCAGATACTCAATGATTGACAGCGATTGCGTCAAGCGCAATCCATCAATTTCAAGCATGGGTACAAGTGCATCGCTATTGAGTTGAGTGAAACTGTCTTGCAACTGCTCACCTTTGGCTAAATGGATTGACAAATAGTCATAAGGCAAGCCTTTCAGGGCCAAGGCTATCCTGACCCTGAATGAAGCAGATGATCTGAAGTAATTGTGAAGTTTCATGGCCTTAGGATAACGCTGTTTAGTGCTTTCAAGATTGGGGTGAAGACTCACCTAAACTCACGTCATTGTTGCAGCAGACTGATTCAAACTTTCACCCACTTATGACGCATACAGGCCAGGTATCCATCAAACACTGCAAAAACTGCGGCTCTGCTGTGGTGAGGCGTTTGCCCGACGACGGTGACACGCGCTTGCGTGCTGTCTGTCCGTCTTGTCACACCGTGCATTATGAAAACCCGTTGAATGTGGTGGGAACGATTCCAGTATGGGAAGACAAAATACTACTTTGTAAACGCAATATTGAGCCTCGCAAAGGGTTTTGGACCTTGCCAGCAGGTTTCATGGAACTGCGCGAAACCCTGGCTGAGGGTGCTGCCAGGGAAACCGATGAGGAAGCTGGCGCAATCATAGAAATGCAGGACTTGTTCAGCATCATTGATGTTCCCCGCGTAGGACAGGTGCATTTCTTTTTTCGGGCTTCATTGCAAAGCCCTGTATTCAACCCCGGTCACGAAACCCAGGAAGCCTGTTTGTTCAACGAGGCTGACATTCCTTGGGACGATCTGGCCTTTAGAACGGTCAAAGAAACATTACGTTGTTATTTTTCAGATCGCGCCAAAAACAACTTTGAGTTACATACCCTGTCAATCAACTGAAATAGTTGCTTATTTCGAACCCAGCCCCATGCTGCGGGTAATGACTTCTTTCATGATTTCATTGGTTCCACCATAAATACGCTGCACACGCGCGTCAGCGTATGCACGTGTGATCGGATATTCCCACATGAAGCCACTGCCACCGTGCAGTTGCACACATTCATCCATGACTTTGCACTGCAAATCGGTTGTCCAATATTTCGCCATACTGGCCGTGGCTGTGTCCAGCTTATCCTGCATCAATAGTTCTGTGCATTTGTCAACGAATACACGAGCGATCTGCACCTCAGTTTGTAATTCAGCCAGCTTGAACCTTGTATTTTGAAATGAAGCAAGTGGTTGACCAAATACCTGACGCTGTTTGACAAAGTCCAGCGTCCATTCAATGGCTGATTGGGAAGCCGCGACTGCACCAATAGCAATTTGTAAACGCTCCCAAGGCAACTGCTCCATCAAACAAATAAAACCTTTGTTAAGAAAGTCGTTGCCCCCAAGCAAACTGTCTGCGGGTAATCGAAGGTTATCGAAAAATAATTCGCATGTGTCTTGTGCTTTTAATCCCAGTTTATGCAGAGGTTTGCCTTTGCTAAAACCTGTTGTCCCTGCTTCGAGAAGGAAAAGGCTGGTTCCTTTGGCGCCTGCCGAAGGATTCGTTTTGGCAACCACGATGACCAGATCCGAATGCCACCCGTTGGTAATGTAAGTTTTGCTACCGTTCAATACATAACTGCCATCGGCTTGTAGGCTCGCTGTCGTTTTGATACCCTGCAAATCACTGCCTGCTGAAGGCTCTGTCATGGCGATAGCACCAACCATGGCGCCACTTGAGAGAAGCGGCATGTATTTGTCTTTTTGAGCGATTGTTCCATAGTGCAAGATATAAGGTGACACTATTTCTGAATGCAAACCAAAACCTATACCGCTGAACCCGGCAGCACTCAGTTCTTCGATTTGGATCACTGAAAACAATTTATCCGCGTCCGCGCCACCGTATGCTGACGGCATACTCATATTCAGAAAGCCAAGTTCACCTGCTTTTCGCCACACAAGCTTGTCCACATAGCCTTGTTGTTCCCAAGCTGCGTGAAAGGGAGCAATTTCAGCATCCATGAAGCGGCGAAAACTGTCACGAAATGATTCGTGATCCGTGCTGAAAAGTGTTCGTTCAATCATTTGTTTCTCACTTCAAAATACTATGGGAAAACCCTAGAGTTGATCTTCTTATAATTTCGATTTTTCTGTACGGGAGTTCCCTCATGACCTGGCAACAAATATACGACCCAATGGGTAGCATGGTTTTATCCACTTTATTGGCTGCTGTACCTGTTGTAGTCATGTTAGTGGGTTTGGGTTTTTTGCATATGAAGGCGCATATTGCAGCAGCTGCCGGGCTGATTGCAGCTTTGCTTGTAGCCGTATTCACCTATGGCATGCCAGTCAGCATGGCTGCAAATGCAGCCCTGTTTGGTGGCCTCACTGGCTTGTTGCCCATCGGCTGGATCGTGCTCAATATTATTTTTCTGCATCAGCTGACCGAACAAAACGGTAGTTTCAAGATTTTGCAAGACTCTATTGCGGGCATTACGGAAGACCGTCGACTGCAATTACTGTTGATCGCCTTTGCTTTTGGGGCGTTCTTCGAGGGTGCTGCCGGCTTTGGTACACCTGTTGCAGTCACCGCCGCTATTTTGATTGGCCTGGGATTCTCGCCCTTGGCTGCCTCTGGCCTGTCACTGATCGCCAACACAGCACCCGTCGCATTTGGCGCCTTAGGCACGCCTATTTTGACCTTAGCGAAAGTGCATGGATATGACGCCATGGCAGTCTCAGCCATGGTCGGTCGCCAATTGCCCTTTTTCTCATTGCTTGTGCCCTTTTGGCTGATTTGGGCTTTTGCCGGTCGACGCGCAATGATGCAAGTCTGGCCTGCTATTTTGGTCACAGGCGCCAGTTTCGCCATCATGCAATTTTTGGTTTCCAACTACATAGGCCCTGAGTTGGTTGACGTGATCGCGGCTGTGGTGTCAATGTCATGCTTGGTCGCATTTTTAAAGGTCTGGCAACCCGCTGAAATTTGGAGATCCGTGTCTCTGAAGGGCCATGAAGTCGATGGCGGCGATGCCCAACCGACCTCCCAAGTTCACCCTACACATTCCCGCGCAGACGTGATTCGCGCATGGATGCCCTGGGCGATTTTGACGGTATTCATTTTTATTTGGGGACTCCCACCCGTCAAGGAATTCTGGAACAGCATTTTTGCGCCCAAGTTTCCTTTGGAAGGCTTACACAATCTGATTGAAAAAATACCGCCTGTGGTGCCTTCACCTAAAACAGAAGCTGCTATTTACACACTGAATCTTTTGTCTGCCACAGGCACTGGCATTCTGTTGTCTGCCATTGTGGGCGGTCTGGTCATGAAGTACAACCCATTGCAATTGGTTCGTATCTTTTTCAATACCTTGTGGTTGGTGCGTTATTCACTGCTTACCATTGTGCTGATGCTTGCACTGGGCTCACTGACACGCTATTCCGGAACAGACACTACCCTTGGTTTGGCATTTGCCAACACCGGCGTGCTGTACCCGTTCTTTGGCACCTTGATGGGCTGGCTGGGTGTCGCATTGACAGGTTCCGACACGGCCTCTAACGTACTTTTTGGTGGTATGCAAAAAGTCGCGGCCGAGCAACTTGGTCTGTCGCCCAATTTAATGGGTGCGGCCAACAGTTCGGGCGGTGTGATGGGCAAGATGGTGGACGCACAGTCCATCGTCGTGGCATCCACTGCCACGCGTTGGTTCAACCATGAAGGCGAAATCCTGCGTTATGTGTTTTTCCATTCCATCGCATTGGCTTGTCTGGTGGGCATATTAGTTACCTTGCAAGCTTATGTATATCCATTTACTTTGATGGTTGTCCATTAAGCCTGAGGCCAGCAGCAACCGTCCCGGTGACGGTTGCCAATGCTCAAGTTTTTACTTCCGGTGTCGACCATTTGTGGTGACTATTTGTCATCCATTTATCCAAGGCCGCCCATGAAGAACCTCACTATTTCAAGAATCTTGGCACTGCTGCTGATCATGTTGATCGGCTGTGTCAATCCTCGCCAGGCCAGCATGGAAGCGGTTCCCTACCAAGTAGTCATGGGGTCCAGCAATTACGGATACCCGCAATCTCAAATGCAGTTGGTCAGTTCTGTTTATGGTGACCGTTTCGAGGCCAGACACAGCCGATTGAAATACCCTGAATGCATGTCAGGCTCATTGGACGTGGTTGAGTTCTCGGGCTACTTAGACAGCAGTGCCCTGTCAGGAATCAACAGCCTGTTACAGAATGTGAAACCTTGTATTCGAAAAAATGGTATTCGCTTGGTGACTCCCGTTTATATGAATTCGGCTCAAGGTGAGTTAATGCTTGGCATTCAATTGGGGCAATGGTTTAAATCACAATCGCTTGAATTGATTGTGACCGAAGGCCAGCAATGTGAATCAGCATGCGCCGTGGCTTTTTTGGGTGCGGCTTATAAACGGGTTCAAGCCAATGGCCATGTCGTTCTTCATTTCAATGGAGAACTTGGTCGAGGTTTTGACTGTGCCCGTTCTACAGATATGATGCCCTTGAAAAACTACTTGATGTCCATTAAAGGTAATCCATCCGGTCAAGCCTTGTATAACCAGGCGTTAACCTATTGCAGAAACGGAAAAGGTTGGGATTTGTCTTGATATGCCAGTGATAGTGATAGCCAACCCCAAAGGGGGTTCTGGAAAATCTACCCTGTCGACCAATGTGGCGGGCTATTTTGCTTCGCGCGGAAATTCCGTCATGCTGGGAGATGCAGACATACAGCAATCCTCGCGCTTATGGCTGAATTTACGCCCTGCTGAAACCAACCGTATCTCTACTTGGGAGCTTCAAGCCGATCTGGTCTTAACGGCAAAGCCCCCACGCGGGACCACCCACGTCGTGATCGACACGCCAGGTGGATTGGGAGGGTGGCGGTTCAAGGAAGTCATCTCTAGGGCTGACAAATTGCTTATTCCCATCATGCCCAGCATATTTGATATGTATGCGTCACAGGCGTTTATTTCACAAGTACATGAAATAACCAAGCTTGGAAAAACCAAATTGGGCATCATCGGAATGCGGGTAGACGAAAGAACCATTGCGGCCGGTAAGTTACGTGAATTCATGGCGGGTCTTAATGTACCCATCATCGGCTATTTACGCGATACACAGTATTACCTGCACTTGGCTGCCCATGGCTTGAGTCTGTTTGATATCACACCAAGCAAGGTTGAAAAAGACTTGCAACAATGGCAAGTCATATGCGATTGGCTTGAAAGCTAATTACTTGATAAATTCCAATATGGCTTGTGCCACTTTCACAGGCGCTTCCCTTTGAGGGAAATGTCCAACGCCAGGCAATAGTTTTCTTTCATAACGAGATTTAAAAAACTGCTCTTTTTGGGCGGAAGTCGCTGGCAAACTGACGCCATCTTGTTCTCCGTGCAACATCAATGTAGGCACGTCAAGTAAAGGGGCAGGAAACAGCTTTTTTTCATCTGCATCGTAATAAGGGTCAGACGGCGCATGGCCCCACCTGTGCTGGTAAGAATGCAGGGTCACTTCTGCCCAATCAGGCGTATTGAATGCCATGGCGGTTTGTTCGAATTCGTCAGGCAAATACCAACCGCTGGGTGCCCATGTATCCCACATGCGTTGAGCGAACGCTTTACCGTTTTCACGAACTGTTCGCTTACCGCGCTCTGTGGCCATGAACCAGTGGTACCAGTACAGCTGGGTTTGCTCCATGCTCAAAGACTGAGACGGATCATTGGTGCCATACCCTACTGAAATCATCACCATATGACTGGCAATGCCAGGAAGCAATCCGCAGGCATTGGCTACCGCACGGGCCCCCCAATCGTGGCCTACCAATACAGGTTGCTCCAAATTCAAACCATGGACAAAATCGATCATGTCTCTGCCAAGCGCAGCTAACTGACCGGTTCGAGGGGTAGATTCAGACAAAAAAGTGGTGGGTAAAAAGCCTCGCAAGGCAGGTGCAATGACCCTGTAACCAGCATCAACCAAATGTGGCACGACATGATGCCAGCAACGCATACTGTCAGGCCAGCCATGGACCAAAACGATACAACGTTTGGCATCCGGATTCCATTCTCGATACCCTATGCGCAATAAAGGGCTTTCTATAAAGTTCATTTGCATGTCAAATTCACCTCAGTAAAGGACCGCGCAAGCAGGCAATGAGTTGGATATTTTTTAAAACCGTACCAAATTTGGTCTTGTCCCAGAGAGAAGGTTTGGGAAGGTTGATGAGTTTGGCGCCGGTTTGCATTTGTCCTTCGTAACCATAAACTGCCAGATACCTGTATCGGTTATGGTCACAGTCAAACTCCACCCATTTCGCGACTGACAACACATCTTGAGCGGTGGGATTACCGAAATTTGTCAACATCCAAATGGTTGAATTTCGGTTTTTATTTTGTACGAGTGTTGATTTGTCTAACAACACCGTATCACCGTCTGCGCTTGACAAATACGTCCACTCCGCTTGGGCAATCGCTGGTATAAAAAATCCAGACAAAGACAAAACAACGCTTAAACAACGCATCTCAATGAGTCAGTTAGTGGAAGTCAACAAATGATCAATGCGGCGCTGCAGGCAAACGAGGAACCTTAGCAAAATCCTCGGGAATGTTACCTGTCAGAGACTCCAAAAAACTGACAATTTGCATCACATCGTCATCTGACAATTGCTTGCCCAGTTGCAGTTGAGCCATCACACGAACCGCTTGCGGCAGGGTAGCAACTGAGCCATCGTGAAAATAAGGCGCGGTCACAGCCACATTGCGCAACTGAGGGACCTTGAACATGAAAGCGTCTGCCTCGTTCTTGGTGTCATGGAAGCGACCTTTGTCGTAACCGTTGAAAGCGTCCTTAGGGGTACTGCCAGTGACTGTCCAGTAATCCTGGGTAATGCCGAATTTTTGATACGACTGGCCACCCACAGTCACACCGTTATGACATCCAGCACATCCCACATTGATGAATTTTTCCAATCCCAGTTTGGCCGTTTTTGACAAAGCTTGGGCATCGCCTTTTAAAAATTTATCAAAAGGTGAAGGTGTTAATAAGGTCCGCTCAAAAGCACCAATAGCCTTGCTCCAATTTTCAACACTCACCGCTTTTTCATCACCAGGATAGGCCGCTTTGAACAAAGGCTCGTAGCCCAGTTTAATCAACTTGGTTTCAACTTGCTCATTCGAAGTGTTTCCATACGCTACAGGACTGAGCAATGCTTTGAACGCTTGCTCTTCTACAGTCGCCCTGTTTCCACCATAGTGCTGCGCCATCAATAATGAAGTGTTGAAAACGGTGTGCGCGTTTCTGGGAAGAACTTTGCCGTGGATACCAACAGACAATGCCAAGGCATCTGCGCCGTGATAGGCGGGGTTGTGACACGTGGCGCAACCTAATCTCCCATCTGAGGAAACGCGAGTTTCAAAAAATAAGGCTTTACCCAGAGCAACTCTTGTGGGTGCGAGTTCACTGTTATCCAGTGCAGAAGATGCGGGCAACGGCTTGAACAGCGTATTTGCTTTTTCTATCAGTGCCTTGTCTGCGTTGTCAGACAGTGCAGGCAAAGGTAAAGACCACGCAAGAACAAGAGACACAGAAACGATGGAAAACCCGGTGAGCCATACATTTGAATTTTTCATAAGTACCTCTAAAACAAACCCACAATATTGCCATCTGCATCAATATCGATGGCATGCGCTGACGGAATTTTAGGAAGCCCTGGCATGGTCATGACATCACCACAAACCAAGACGACGAATTCTGCACCCGCTGCAAGGCGGACTTCACGAATATGTAATGTATGACCCGAAGGCGCACCAAGCGCTTTGGCATCGGTGGAAAAAGAATACTGGGTTTTGGCAATACAAACAGGGTAATGGCCATAACCCTGTTCTTGTAATTTATCTATCAATGTCTTGGCTTTGGCATCCGCTGAAATACCTTGTGCCCCGTAGATTTTGCGGGCAATCGTTTGAGCTTTGTCCCACAAACTCTCTTTTTCATCGTAAACATATTGAAAGTGGTTAGGCTGATCACACAAAGCAACAACTGCATGCGCAAGATCCACCGCACCCGCACCGCCTTGCGCCCAATGTCTGGCAACGACCACCTGAACGTCATAGGCGGCGCAAGCTTTTTCCAGCATGGTTATTTCTGCGGGAGTGTCTTCGGTTCTGTGGTTGATAGCAACCACGCAGGGCAAACCATAATGTGTACGAATATTGTGCAAATGCTTTTGCAAATTGACCATGCCTTTTTCAAGGGCGGGTAAATTCTCTGTGCCCAATTCCTTGACAGCGACACCGCCATGGTATTTAAGCGCTCGCACAGTGGCGACCAGAACCACTGCTGAGGGTTTCAAATCAGCTTTTCGACATTTGATATCAATGAATTTTTCAGCGCCTAAATCTGCACCGAAACCAGCCTCAGTCACGACGTAATCAGCCAACTTGGCGGCGGTTGTGGTGGCAACCACAGAATTGCAACCATGCGCGATATTGGCAAACGGACCACCATGAATAAAGGCCAAATTATTTTCTAACGTCTGGGCAATATTGGGCGCAAAAGCATCTCTTAGCAAGGCGGCCATGGCGCCATGGGCCTTCAGATCACTGGCTAAAACGGGATCGCCATCGGTGTTGTAGGCCACCACAATGCGGCCTAAACGTTGCTTGAGATCTGCCAAACTGGTTGCCAAGCAAAAAATCGCCATGACTTCAGAGGCCACCACAATATCAAAGCCATCCTCTCGGGGCACACTGTTGGCAGTACCTCCCAAACCAACAACCATTTGACGCAAAGCACGGTCATTCATATCCATGACCCGCTTCCAACTGATGCGACGGGTATCAATCTTCAGTGAGTTGCCGTGATGAATATGGTTATCCAGCATGGCTGACAACAAGTTATGCGCTAAGCCAATGGCACCAAAGTCACCTGTGAAATGCAGATTGATGTCTTCCATGGGAACCACCTGAGCCATACCGCCACCGGTCGCACCACCTTTCATACCAAAAACGGGTCCCAACGAAGGTTCACGCAAACATATCAAACTTTTCTTGCCTATTTTGCAAAGCGCATCCCCCAGACCGACCGTGGTAGTGGTTTTACCCTCACCTGCAGGCGTGGGAGAAATAGCGGTAACTAAGATAATTTTGCTGTTATTTTTAGGCTGTAAATCAGCAATGTATTTCAATGACAATTTGGCTTTGTGGTGACCAAAAGCATACAAATGCTCGTCAGATATGCCAAGTTGACTTTTCACCAGTTCTGGAATGCGTTTTAATGTTGCAGCTTGCGCAATCTCAATATCACTTTGCATCTTCATTCAACCAAAAAAATTAAACGCGTTGAGTTTACGCCAGAGACAACTGTTACTGTCACAGGGTTGGCCCGAGTATGAACGCATTGCAAGATGCAGGCCATGCATAAACAATCACAGGTTGCCTAAGGCAATAATAGGCCATTATCAGGAGTACGCCATGAAAAGTCTCTCAGCCTTATTGGTTATTTTCTTCGTTGCTCCAGCTTGGGCGCAAAATTCACTGCAAGTGGAATTCCGATGGAATATTTCACACCATTGCTCCAACACCTCGCCGGCATTGAAATTAAAAAATATACCGCCCGGAACCACCAGTCTCAAAGTTCAATTAGTTGATCTAGACAACCACAAGCAAGACCATGGTGGCGCATTGCTCACAAAGGCAGATGGTTTTTCAGCTGAGCATGTCATTGAACCAGGTGGCCTCGACAAATACAAAGGCCCTTGTCCGGAAAATTTCACTACACTCGGCCACGAATACCAATTCAATGTCTCAGCCCTGAACGCAGAAAACAAACTGTTGTCTAGTGGGTCTGCCAAGGCTACTTTTTCGGCTAAGTTTGTCATTCTCCAAGGTGTCATCGGTAACCAATAACGCCATACCAACATGAAACAATCTTCATTTACACTCGTCACCGGAGGTGCCAGTGGCATCGGTGCAGCCTGTGTCTCACATTTGATTGATATTGGACACAATGTGCTCGTGATGGACCTTCCCCATTCGGAATCGGTCTGCCACGAGAAAGCATCAGGATTTTTGGCCTGCGATGTCACTGACGAGCAAGCACTCAAGTCCAAACTGCAAGAGATAGAGACACGATTCGGCCCCGTAGATTGCATCGTCAACAGCGCGGGTATATTACAAAATCGGCTACCACCAGATCAACTCAGCATGTCAGAGTGGGAACGCGTCTTGAATGTAGATTTCAGAGGCACTTATCTTTGCTGCACATTGTTTGGCCATGCGATGGTCAAGCGCGGTCATGGGGCCATCGTCAATCTCGCGTCTATCGCAGGCATGCGTTCAAACCCTTTACACGCCTATGCACCTGCAAAAGCCGCGGTCATTTCTATGACCGCGGGTTTGGCTGCGGAATGGGGACGCACCGGTGTGCGTGTGAACGCTGTTTCGCCCGGATACACCAGAACTCAAGCCCTGCAAGCTGCCATTGACCGGGGAGACCGAGACCCCAAGGATTTGATGTCTCAAGCAGCCATGGGGCGACTTGTCGAACCCCATGAAGTGGCTTTTGCAGTGGCTTTTTTGCTTTCCCCACAAGCCACTGCGATCACAGGCATCAATCTTCCGGTTGACGCAGGATGGCTTGCTGGCTCTACATGGCAAACCTATGGCGGGATACCTGCTACATGAACAAACGTCAATGCCCCATCACAAGATGAAAATTTGTGACAAATAAAAAATTGTCAGGGTCAGCTAAAGGTGAAGATTTATTGTGTGATGCCACAAACTTTTTGAAGAATCATCTCTTCAACAGTGCCTTCTTTGATTTTTTTCCATTGACCACTGCCCTGCTGTTTGGCAAGCAACTGGCCTGTCGCCATACCGCCCCGAAAAGCGGCTATTTGCATTACCCTTGAACTTGTATTGGCGCAGTCATATTCCTCGACGGAGCGAAAAGATTTTGTACCTTGAGAATTGGCATTTTCTAATTCGTTCAAAATCCAAATACGCTTAAAACTATCAACCACCGTGATAGTCTCAGGATCCCAAAAAAATTGAGATTTGTCTTCATCTGTATGCAACAAAGTCCACTCGGCATGACTGGATATACAAACCAATGAAAATATTAAAGCAAGTTTTTTCATATTGAACATTGATTTAAAAAAGGGCTAGTTCCTTGTGAGAACTAACCCTTAGTCAGTATGGTCGGCGTGGCGGGATTCGAACTCGCGACCCCTTGCACCCCATGCAAGTGCGCTACCAGGCTGCGCTACACGCCGAAATTAGGTTGCATTATAGCTGTGCCTTGCTAATATTTAATCGAGAAGCCCGCGGATTTCAAATAATTCCTGGCGCAGAAGCTGTAATCTGTAGACGCCATTTTCGGAGAGATCTGTCACCCAAGGATCATCAACTTTGACATCACCCATTGCCAGATTGTCTTCAAGTTCTTCCAAGCCATTGAGCATGACCTCTCCCGCCCGCTTTTTATCCCGTTCGGTTTGCACCAGTTCTTGCAACTTATTTCGAGCACCGCTGATCGTAAAGCCTTGCTCGTAAAGCAGATCTCGGATTCGGCGAATCATCAAAACTTCATGATGCTGGTAATAGCGACGATTGCCACGTCTTTTCATGGGGCGAAGTTGCGTAAATTCCTGCTCCCAATAGCGAAGCACATGTGGTTTCACACCACATAAATCGCTTACTTCACCGATAGTGAAATAACGCTTGGCTGGAATGGAAGGGAGAGAATTCTCCATGAAAACAATCAGTTAGATAGGGCTGTAGAGGTTACACGAAGACTGCGTTCATTCAAAGCATATCGACATGAAAAAACCAAAATTTAATCAAAAAAATGAAATAGACCAACACTGGCAATTATTCACAGCGCCAAAGCAAGCGCTTTCAAGAAAAAAATGCAAATAAAGTTTTCTTATTCAGATGTTTCAGTTGACACACCCTGAATTTGCTCTTTGAGTTTTTGGCTTGCATGAAAAGTCACAACCCTGCGAGCTTTGATAGGAATGGTTTCCCCAGTGCGTGGATTTCGACCCGGACGGGGGGCTTTGGTACGGATTTGAAAATTACCAAAACCGGAAATCTTGACATCTTGTCCTTCAACCAATTGCTTGGAAATCAGATCAAAAAAAGCATCAATCATGTCCTTGGATTCACGTTTGTTCAATCCAATCTGCTGAAAAAGCAATTCTGCAAGTTGAGCTTTGGTCAAAGCAGGAGTTTCAATGGTTTCGAACGACAGATTCATTTGAATAGTTCCTTCAAGTGCGCAATCTTGCTGAAAGTTTGCTAACTAAGTTTTCCATGACAGATTTCATTACCGATTCAATCTGCGCTTCGGTCAATGTATGTTCATTTGCGCTTTGCAGAAAAAGTCTAACAGCCATACTTTTCTCACCGATCGTGACGGCAGAATCTGGTTTAAGAGGACGGTAAATATCAAACAATACCGCATTTTTTAACAACTGTTGCGTGGGTGAATCCTTGATACAAGATATCAATTGTTCATGGGTGACAGATTCACTCACCACAATCGCCAGATCTCGTTCAACAGGATGCAAACGTGGGATCGCTTGACTTTGTGGGACTTGACGGTCAAGAACGGCGTCAAATGAAAGCTCAAAAACGACGGGCGTCAAGGGGAAACCCCATTCTTGACGCCATTGAGGATGTAATTCACCTATCCAGCCCACTGCTTTGCCATTTTTCTCTATGCGTGCAGATCGTCCTGGATGCAAAGCTGGGTGTTTGGCGGCAATAAATTGCAGGGATGGACTGGACATTAAATGGCAGACATCTGCTTTGACATCGAAAAAATCGACTGACTTGTCTTTTGCATTCCATCCAAGGGGTTGTAATGGCCCATATGCGAGACCAGAGAGGTACATAGGTTGCTCTATGCCTTTGACGGTTTGTAGCCCCTCCTCCACTGTATTGTTTTTCTTGAATACTCGACCTAACTCAAAAATCCTAACGCCATAGGCTTTGCGGTCAAGATTAAATTTAGTTACTTGCAGCAAAGAGCCAATCAGCGAAGAACGCATGACACTCATTTGACTGGCAATCGGATTGAGTAATTGAATAGGATGGGGATTTCCAGCCAGCGTATGCTCCCAACCAGCTTCTACAAAACTGAAATTGATAGTCTCTTGGTAGCCTAAATCAGCTAAATGGCGACGCACTGAAAAACTATTGCGACGGCTTTCAGACATTAACTTGGGCGTGATGGGGGCACTGGGCGGAGTTGCGGGCAACTGATCAAAGCCCACCATGCGGGCGACTTCTTCGATCAAATCTTCCTCGATCTTTAAATCAAAACGGTAACTAGGTGGCGTGACAGAGATGACGTCAGACGATTCTTCAACTGTTAAACCCAAACCCTTCAAGGCATCAGACATGACTTGCTGGCTAAGTTGGGTGCCAAGTACTTTGTTGGCCCGACCCACACGCATGGATACCGATTTAGCAGTGGGCATATTTAAAATTTGATCATCAACAGGACCTATTTGAGTTGCAGGTGTCTGGCAAATTGACGATATCAAAGCAGTAATATGTTCTATGTGCTCTGTAGTTCCTGCTGGATCTACACCGCGTTCAAACCTGTACCCGGCGTCAGTGGAAAAATTAAAACGACGTGATCTTCCTGCAATGGCAGTCGGCCACCAAAAAGCGGCCTCTACATATATATCAGTGGTTGTTTCTGACACAGAGGTGGCGGCGCCGCCCATGATACCGGCCAACGATTCGACTTGATGTGCATCTGCAATCACGCCTACCTTGTCGTCTAAGGCCACAGTTTGCCCATTGAGTAATTCAAGCGATTCACCCTTGTTACCCCAACGAACAGTCAATCCTCCATGAATTTTTTTCAAATCAAATATATGCGTTGGTCGTCCGAATTCAAACATCACATAGTTTGAAATATCTACTAAAGGGCTGACGCTGCGCTGCCCGCAGCGGGACAGACGCTGAACCATCCATTCTGGTGTTTTGATATTTGTGTTCAAGCCCCGAATAATTCGACCACTGAAACGGCCACAAAGATCAGGCGCCTGCACGTCTACTTTCAGCAGTTCATGGGTATTGGGTTCAACCGCCTTGAATGTGGGCGATAACAAAGGACTGCCAGTGAGTGCGGAAAGTTCTCGCGCTACACCAAAAACACTTAAACAATGAGCAAGATTCGGGGTTAGTTTGAGCGTAAATAATGCGTCGTCTAAATTCAAATGCTCACGGATATTTAAGCCTGGTTTGGCCTCTGCTCCAAGCTCGTATAAGCCCTGAGCATCTTCTGAAATTTTCAATTCACGAGCAGAACACAGCATGCCCTGACTTTCAACGCCGCGCAACTTACCCAGCTTAATCAATATAGGTTTACCATCTTCTGCAGGTGGCAACTCAGCGCCAACCAAAGCACAAGGCACTTTGATACCGGGCCTTGCATTGGCAGCGCCACAAACAATAGACAATGAATCAGCTTTGCCAATATTGACTTTACAAATCTTTAGACGATCTGCATCAGGGTGTTGTTCAACAGATAATATTTCACCAACCACCACCTGACTGAAAAACGGCGACACAGTTTGAATATCTTCCACTTCTAAGCCGGCCATGGTCAAGGTGTCAGCCAATTGCTGCGTATTGATGGGCGGGTTGCAGAATTCGCGCAACCAGGATTCAGGAAACTGCATGAACTTGCCTTGAAGATGTCATTGGAACTGGCTGAGAAAACGGATATCACCGTCGAAAAATAGGCGTAAGTCATTGACGCCATAGCGCAACATGGTGAGGCGATCTGGTCCCATGCCAAATGCAAAACCAATGAATTGTTCCGGATCAAGCCCCATGTTACGAACCACATTGGGGTGAACTTGACCTGAGCCTGCGACTTCCAACCAACGACCTGCCAGCGGACCGCTAGGGAATTGAATATCAATTTCTGCGCTAGGTTCAGTAAAGGGGAAAAAGCTCGGCCTGAAACGAATAACCAAATCATCGTTTTCAAAAAAGGTTTTACAAAAATCAGTAAAAACCACTTTCAAATCTTTGAAGCTGATGTTTTCGCCAATCCATAAACCCTCGCATTGATGAAACATGGGCGAGTGCGTTGCATCGCTGTCAACACGGTAAGTACGCCCCGGGGCAATCACTCGAATTTCTGGCATAGCTTTGCCCAGAGCCTGGTACTTTTGCACATGAGCCATTGCATGTCTTATTTGCATGGGACTGGTGTGAGTGCGCAGCAAATAACCACCCTCTACATAAAAGGTGTCGTGCATCGAGCGTGCCGGATGGTCTTCAGGCGTATTGAGTGCAGTGAAGTTAAACCAGTCTGTTTCAATTTCAGGACCTTGGGCCACTTCAAATCCCATGGAAGAAAAGATATTTTCAATACGCTCGAGACTCAAAGTAACTGGATGCAAGCCTCCCTTGCTGTGAAAACCAGCAGGCAAAGTTACATCAAATGTTTCGGACTTGAGTTGTTCGTCTAACTCTGCATGCGCAATCTCTTGACGCTTTTGATTAAGTGCAAGTTCTATGGACTGCTTAGCTGCATTGATCAAAGCGCCTTGGCTTTTTTTGGTTTCTAAATCTAACTTTGCCAAGCCCTTCATGCGCTCGGTGATTTGACCGGATTTTCCCAAGAACTGGGCTTTGGCATTTTCAAGCTCAACAGGCGAGGTACATGAGGCAAACAGTTCCTGTGCCTGTTTCACTAAGAAATCGAGCTCGTTCATAGCATGTCTCTGGTACAAATGAAGAAGGGATTGAAGCATGTAAACCTCAACCCCCTTGGATCAATAAACTACCCGATGTAAATCGGATAGTTCAAGGGCCGGATCAGGTAGCCAATTTGGCCTTGACCTGATCAACAATATGACCAAAGGCTGCTTTGTCGTGAACAGCCAGATCAGCCAGCATTTTGCGATCAATCTCAATGGCTGCTTTGCGCAAACCGTTGGCAAACTGGCTGTAAGTGATACCAAATTCACGGGCTGCTGCATTGATACGGGCAATCCACAATTGGCGGAAAACACGCTTTTTGGCACGACGGTCACGGTAGGCGTATTGCCCAGCTTTCATCACCGCTTCTTTGGCGATGCGATAGACATTACCGCGGCGACCGCGAAATCCTTTGGCAAGGGCCAAAACTTTTTTGTGTCTGGCGCGAGCCGTCACACCACGTTTTACGCGAGGCATATCAAATTCTCCTTGTTCGTCCGTTGATCACAGGCCAGACATGGGCAGCATTTGCGCCATGTGACCCATATTGGTTTCATGCACACCGGTAGGACCGCGCAAGTGACGTTTGTTCTTGGTCGTCTTTTTGGTTAGGATGTGGCGTTTGAAGGCTTGACCGCGCTTGACGGTACCTCCTGGACGAACGCGAAAGCGCTTTTTAGCGCTGCTTTTGGTCTTCATTTTGGGCATGTGTATGCTCCTGTTTTTTGTGCTCGTGAGGCGCTGCGAACCAGACGCAGACTTGTTAGCCCCGAGACACTTGTTTGCGTGGCCTTTTACGCTGTCGCTGCCGGAGCAGTTTCAGCGGCGGGTTTGGCTACGCTACCCGGTTTTTTCTTGCCCGGCGCGATCATCATGACCATCTGCCGACCTTCCAGCTTGGGGAACTGCTCGACCACAATCAAGTCGGCCAGTTCATCCCGAATTCTTTGCAATAACGCCATGCCGATTTCCTGGTGGGTGATCTCCCGTCCCCTGAATCGCAAAGTGATTTTGCATTTGTCGCCATCGTCTAAAAAGCGTTTGATGTTGCGCAACTTGATGTTGTAGTCGCCGTCATCAGTGCCGGGCCGGAATTTGATTTCCTTGACCTCGATCACTTTTTGCTTGGATTTGGCATCTGCTGCCTTTTTTTGTTCCTGGTACTTGAATTTGCCGTAATCCATCAACCTGCAAACCGGCGGAACAGCGGTTGGTGAAATTTCCACCAGATCCACATCGAGCTCACCAGCCATTCGAAGTGCTTCAGAAAGACTCAGAATGCCAATGGCTTCATTGTTCGGGCCGCTGACGCGGACTTCGGGAGCCATGATTTCCCGGTTAAGGCGGTGTTTGCGTTCCTCGCGTTGACGGCGATCGCGGAATTCAGTAGCGATGGTTCAATCCTTCAAAAAATCACTGATAAATCAGCTGAAAACACCGTGCAATGGGGCTCTTAGCAATGACAAAAATCATTGTTTGGAGGCAATGTCAGAGGCTAACTTTTGGGAGAAAGCTTCGAGTGTCATCACGCCGAGATCAATATTGCCCCGGGCGCGCACTGCGACGGTACCGGCTGCCATTTCCTTGTCACCCATGACGAGGATGTAAGGCAGCTTTTGCATTGTATGCTCGCGTATTTTATACGTAATTTTCTCGTTACGCAGATCCTTGCTCACCCTAAACCCTTGATTTTTCAGCTTTTTGACCACATCAAGGGCATATTCAGCCTGTGCGTCGGTGATATTGAGCACCATGACTTGCTCGGGAGCCAGCCAAACCGGCAGCGCGCCTGCGTGCTGTTCAATCAAAATTCCGATAAAGCGCTCCAGACTGCCCACAATCGCGCGGTGTAGCATGACCGGCCGATGGCGTGCGCCGTCCTCACCCACGTACTCGGCGCCTAAGCGCTCGGGCATAGAGAAATCAACCTGAATCGTGCCGCACTGCCATTGGCGGCCGATGGCGTCTTTCAAGGTGTATTCGATTTTCGGACCGTAAAAAGCGCCGTCTCCGGGTGAAATGATGTAGTCGCAACCGGAGGCCTTCAAGCTTTGGACCAACGCGTCTTCAGCGCGGTCCCAGCTTTCGTCCGAACCTATGCGCTGCGCCGGGCGCGTGGCGATCTTGTAAATGATGTCGTTGAAACCGAAGTCTTTGTAGACCTTTTGCAGCAACGAGGTGTAGGCTACGCACTCGTCAAGAATTTGCGCCTCGGTACAAAAGATATGCCCGTCGTCCTGAGTGAAACCTCGTACCCGCATGATGCCGTGCAAGCCGCCGGTGGGCTCGTTGCGATGGCATTGGCCGAATTCGCCGTAGCGCAAGGGCAATTCGCGGTAACTCTTGATTCCCTGATTGAAAATCAAAATATGCCCGGGGCAATTCATGGGCTTGAGCGCGTAGTCGCGTTTTTCCGACTCTGTCGTGAACATGTTTTCGCGGTACTTGTCCCAATGCCCGGTTTTTTCCCACAAGGTTTTATCCAGAATTTGCGGCGCTTTCACTTCCAGATAGCCGTTGTCACGGTAAACCTGACGCATGTACTGTTCAACCATTTGCCACAGCGTCCAGCCGTGCGGATGCCAGAACACCAAACCGGGTGCGTGGTCATCGATGTGGAACAAATCAAGTTCACGACCGAGTTTGCGGTGGTCGCGTTTTTCTGCTTCCTCGAGCTGCGTTAAATACAACTGCAAGTCTTCCTTGCTGGCCCAGGCTGTGCCGTAAATGCGTTGCAACATTTCGTTTTTGCTGTCGCCGCGCCAGTAAGCACCGGCCACTTTCATCAACTTGAAATGCTTGAGCTTGCCGGTGCTAGGGACGTGCGGGCCGCGACACAAATCTTCAAACTCCCCTTCCCTGTAAAGACTCACGTCTTCACCGGCAGGAATGCTGCCGATGATCTCGGCTTTGTAATGCTCACCCAGTGACTTGAAATAGGCCACGGCCTCATCGCGCGGCAAAACACGGCGCAACACCTGCTCGTCTTTGGATGCCAACTCAGACATGCGTTTTTCTATCGCCACCAAATCTTCAGGCGTGAAAGGCCGCTCAAATGAAAAATCGTAATAAAAGCCGTTTTCAATCACCGGCCCAATGGTGACCTGGGCTTGCGGGAACATTGACTTGACCGCATAAGCCAGCAAGTGCGCCGTGGAGTGGCGAATCAATTCCAGACCTTCAGCGTCCTTAGCGGTCACGATGGACACACTGGCGTTGTGCGAAATGCTGAAGCCGGCATCGACCAGTTGACCGTCAACCTTACCGCCCAACGTGGCTTTGGCCAATCCAGCGCCAATGGAGGCAGCGAGTTCGGCAACCGTGACCGAACCGGGGAATTCACGCAAAGAGCCGTCAGGTAATGTGATTTGAACCATGTGTCTGAAATTAAAAAGCGCGGAACCAACCGCGCTACTTTCTGAAAATGCCAGTCGGTGATTTTCCCATAAAAAAGCCCGGCCGAGGCCGGGTTTTTTAAAGCGAACAATCTCAGTGGAATTGCTCTTCTTCGGTAGAACCGGACAAAGCTTTCACGCTGGATGAACCGCCTTGGATCACCGTGGTCACATCGTCAAAGTAACCGGCGCCGACTTCCTGCTGGTGCGACACAAAGGTATAGCCTTGTTCGCGAGCGGCGAATTCGGGCTCTTGCACCATGTTCACGTAATGCTTCATGCCTTCGCCGTTGGCATAAGCGTGTGCAAATTGGAAGGTGTTAAACCAATTGATGTGAATGCCAGCCAAAGTGATGAACTGGTATTTGTAGCCGAGTGCAGACAAATCTTCCTGGAAAGAAGCGATTTGCTTGTCGTTCAAATTCTTTTTCCAGTTGAAAGATGGCGAGCAGTTGTAGGACAACAATTTGCCGGGGCAGGCAGCATGCACGGCCTGGGCAAACTCGCGCGCAAAACCGATGTCTGGCACACCTGTTTCGCACCACACCAAGTCTGCATAAGGAGCGTATGCCACACCACGGCTGATCGCTTGCTCTAAACCGTTTTTGACACGGTAAAAACCTTCTTGCGTGCGCTCGCCGGTCAGGAAAGGCTTGTCGTTTGCATCATGGTCTGAAGTGATGAGGTTTGCTGCTTCGGCATCGGTTCTGGCCAGAACGATAGTGGGCACGCCCATGACGTCGGCGGCAAAGCGCGCGGAAATCAATTTTTCGCAAGCTTCGTGCGTGGGAACCAACACTTTGCCACCCATGTGTCCGCATTTTTTGACAGCCGCGAGTTGGTCTTCAAAGTGCACACCGGCGGCACCAGAAGCAATCATGTTTTTCATCAATTCGAAGGCGTTCAACACCCCGCCGAAACCGGCTTCTGCATCCGCCACGATGGGAAGGAAATAGTCGATGAAATCTTTGTTACCGGGCTCGATGCCGCGTCCCCATTGAATTTCATCGGCGCGCTTGAAAGTGTTGTTGATACGGCGCACCATGGTGGGCACAGAATCGTAGGCATACAAAGACTGGTCCGGATACATGGTCTCAGACGTGTTGCCGTCTGCGGCGACTTGCCAGCCTGACAAATACACCGCTTCCAGACCGGCTTTGGCCTGCTGCATGGCCTGACCTGCACTGATGGCGCCGAAAGCGTTCACATAGCCTTTTTTGGAGCCACCGTTGATCTTGTCCCACAGTTTTTCAGCGCCACGTTGAGCCAGCGTATGTTCGATATGCATGCTGCCGCGCAAACGCACCACATCTGCGGCGCTGTAGCCGCGTTTCACGCCTTTCCAGCGGGGGTTCTCGGCCCAGTCTTTTTCAATGGCGGCAATTTGCTGATCACGGCTTTGGGGTGTTTTGGACATGTTGTAACTCCTGAGTTGATTGAAATGCATGAGATCTGCCAATAACAGCTGATCAGAACTTTCATTTTATGTCTTATATAAGACATATTCAAGCTCTTGTGTCTTATAGATGAATATATTTTTCTCTCGTAAAATCAGATACTTAGAAGAGTTTTTAAAGACAAAATACAAAATACTGATCTCGTCGGATGAATAAATGAGGTAGGAATTCGCTTAATATTTCATATTGTGAAAAATCATCCCGTTTTATGAAGAGCACGGCGCTAAAAGCGTTGCCAGAGAGGCAATGAAAAACGAAGAAGACTGAAAAAATTGAGTTTTCAGAGGAGAAATCGAGATTTTTGCTATGAAAAATCAGTTTTCTCCCTTAGGATATATGTGCCGACAAAAGGTGAACCTGGCGGCATTTCAATCACTTCTAGAAGGAAAATGAAAATGGCAACTGCAAAAAAAGCGGCTAAAAAAACCGCAGTGAAAAAAGCTCCCGCGAAAAAAGCTGCTGCGAAAAAACCCGTAGCAAAAAAAGCTCCAGCGAAAAAAGCCCCCGCTAAAAAAGTAGCTGCAACAAAAGCACCTGCTAAAAAAGCAGTGGCAAAAAAAGCACCCGCTAAAAAAGTAGCTGCTAAAAAAGCTCCCGCGAAAAAACGCACGCCCAATGCCGCTTTCATGAAACCGCTGACACCAAGCGGCGCATTGGCAGCAGTCATCGGTTCGAGCCCGATGCCGCGCACTGAAGTTGTCAGCAAATTGTGGGTCTACATCAAGAAGCACAATCTGCAAGACAAGGTCAACAAGCGCAACATCAATGCCGACGACAAACTCAAAGCAGTTTTCGGCAAAGCGCAAGTCACTATGTTTGAACTTGCCAGCCTGATCGGCAAACACCT
>NZ_JAVLFQ010000019.1:0-2303 GCF_046052765.1 Limnohabitans sp.
TACCTAATTTTGCTTCGAAAAATCGGTATCTGACCCCAATTCTGACCCCAATTCGCCTGACCCCAATTTGATCCACGGAGAAATAGCGTTCATGCGTATACGGTCGCCCAAGAGCGCACCGCCGCTTTTGCGTCGCGACGGGTCAATCGAAATGACGGCAATGCGTAAGGCGTCACCTTGGTCCAAGCGAAAGCGGCGTATCAACTCATCTGTGAGCGAAGACTTGCCCGCACCGCCGGTGCCGGTGATGCCTATGACGGGTACTTTCAGCGCAGCGGCCTGCGTTTTCAGTTGCGAACGCAAACCCTCGATCGCTGCAGTCGGTGTTTCCAGCGCGGTGATGAGTTGCGCCAGTGCGCGCCAACTGCTTGGTGTGTGACCTTGTATCGCCTCGATGGCGGTGGGCGCATAAGCGCATAAGTCCAGGTCGCAGCGCATGATCATCTCGCCGATCATGCCTTGTAAGCCCATGCGCTGACCATCTTGCGGGCTGTAAATGCGGGTCACGCCATAGGCTTGCAATTCGTCGATTTCTTCTTGCACGATGACACCGCCACCGCCGCCGAACACCTGTATGTGTGCGCCTCCACGCTGGCGCAGTAAATCGACCATGTATTTGAAATACTCGACATGGCCACCTTGGTAAGAACTGATGGCAATACCTTGCACGTCTTCCTGTAATGCAGCGGTAACGACCTCATCCACCGAGCGGTTGTGACCAAGGTGTATGACTTCAGCGCCCATACCTTGCAAGATACGGCGCATGATGTTGATGGCAGCGTCATGACCGTCAAACAAACTGGCAGCTGTGACAAAGCGCACCTTGTGTTTGGGTTTGTATTGGGCGAGCGCTTGAAATTCAGCGGATAAATCGGTCATGGTGAGAAGATAAGTTCAGGCGTAAACAATGAACATAAAAGGGGACTTGTGGAGGGCATCTGATTTCCACAAGTTGACGTAACGTCAATCATAGCTGTGTTTGGAGTTTCGCTGCACGTGGGCCGTCAATGGCTTGATCGAACTAAAACCCAGGGATGATCCCGAATCTGAAACTGCCCTATGAACCCCGCTATGCTTAATGCCATCACACCACCCGAGTCTGAGGACACAAACATGGCCATTTCATGGTTAAGCGCACTCAAGGTCGTGCCTTGGGACAAGGTCATCGAGCACGCGCCCGGCGTATTGGACAAAGCACGCAGTTTGATTGACAAACACCGGGGTGCAGCGGCGCCGGGGTCTGACACCTCAGCGGTACAAGAAACCGAGGCGTTGCCCAGCCTTGAGGAATTGAACTCACGCTCAATGGCTTTGCAAAAGCAACTCCAAGAACAAGCAGCGGTTCAACAAAGCATGGCGCAGACCATGACCGAATTGGCCGAGCAACAAGCCGGCTTGATTGCCATGGTCAAGCGTTTGCAATCACAGTTGAAATGGTTGCTAGCAGGTGCGGTTTTAGTGTTGACAGGGTGTGTGGTTTTGTTGACCATGAAGTGAAGCAAAAGCTGCCGCTGGCGCAGACCCAACTGTTGAAGTTCAGCTTAGGCTGGTCGCACCGCTAACCAATCCCCCACCGCTTCTTCATACGCCAACCCGGTTGCCAAGAGTGCCACATCACCACGAGGTTGACCAATCAGTTGCATGCCCATGGGCAGTCCTTGTGTATTGAATCCACAGGGGACATTCAGTGCGGGCAAACCCGCCAGACTGGCGTAAAGCGTCACCTCCATCCAGCGGTGGTAGGTGTCCATCTGCACCGGCCCATTCAGTGTTTTTACCGAGGCTGGCCAACGTAGGTCTATGGCAAACGGCCAGACTTGAGCGCTGGGCAAGACCAACATGTCAAAGCGGCTGAGCAACGCCAACATATGTTGGTAAAACGCGCTGCGTTTGGTACTTGCCTGTAAAAAATCGGGCGCAGTCATGCCTGCAGCCTGGTCAAATTCCCACAGTGCTTCGGGCTTGACCTGGTCCCGCCCCTTGGCCACCATGGGTGCGATACGCGAGGCGGTCAGCACCCTCCGCCAAGCCAGCCAGGTCTGCCAAACCGAAGGCGCAGAAAAGTTCGGTGTCACAGGCTCCACATGAGCGCCTAGGTTAGTCAAGCGCTGCAAACCGTTTTCACAGGCCTCCAACACGCCCGCCTCCATCGGTAAATAGCCGTTCAAATCACCCAGCCAACCCACGCGCAAGCCTTTGGCCTTGGGTTGTAACTGTGAAGACCAGCCTGGCGGCAAACTGGCCAGCGACAGCGGCGCACGATCGTCATAACCGGCCATGGTCTCCAGCAGCCGCGCGAGATC
>NZ_JAVLFQ010000020.1:0-2404 GCF_046052765.1 Limnohabitans sp.
GCTCTTCGGCACTGACCACATCAACTTGTATGGTTTTCATGGGGCTTCCTTGTCAGGTGCGTGAGCAGCCCGGATTAAATTTTCTTGGCCTTTTCAATGGCCTCGTCAATCGTGCCGACCATGTAAAACGCCTGCTCGGGCATGTGATCGCATTCACCGGCGACGATCATCTTGAAGCCGCGAATGGTTTCTGCCAAGCTGACGTATTTACCAGGTGAGCCGGTAAACACTTCGGCCACGTGGAACGGCTGGCTCAAGAAACGCTGTATCTTGCGGGCCCGTGCCACGGCCAGTTTGTCTTCGGGGGCGAGTTCGTCCATGCCCAAAATGGCAATGATGTCGCGCAGCTCTTTGTAACGCTGCAAAGTGCCTTGCACAGCGCGTGCCGTTTCATAGTGATCGGTGCCGACCACCAACGGGTCAAGTTGACGACTGGTTGAATCCAAGGGGTCGACCGCTGGGTAAATACCGAGCGACGCGATGTCACGAGACAGTACCACGGTGGAGTCCAAGTGCGCAAAAGTGGTGGCGGGAGACGGGTCGGTCAAGTCATCGGCTGGCACATACACAGCTTGGATGGAAGTGATAGAGCCAACCTTGGTGGAGGTAATACGTTCTTGCAAACGGCCCATTTCTTCGGCCAATGTAGGCTGGTAACCCACGGCTGAAGGCATACGACCTAACAGCGCAGACACTTCGGTTCCAGCCAAGGTGTAACGGTAAATGTTATCCACGAAGAACAACACGTCCTTGCCTTCATCACGGAAGGATTCCGCAATGGTCAAACCTGTCAACGCCACGCGCAAACGGTTACCGGGCGGCTCGTTCATCTGACCGTAGACCATGGCCACTTTAGATTCAGGCAGATTTTCTAAATTGACGACGCCAGAGTCGGCCATCTCATGGTAGAAGTCGTTACCTTCGCGGGTACGTTCACCCACACCGGCGAACACGGACAAGCCGCTGTGGGCTTTGGCGATGTTGTTGATCAGTTCCATCATGTTCACTGTTTTGCCCACACCGGCACCACCGAACAAACCGACCTTGCCGCCTTTGGCAAACGGACACACCAAGTCAATCACCTTGATGCCGGTTTCCAGCAGTTCTTGTGAAGGACTGAGTTCGTCGTAAGCAGGTGCTTTGCGGTGAATAGAAGCCGTTTGGGTTTGGTCGACAGGACCGCGCTCGTCGATAGGCGCGCCCAACACATCCATGATGCGTCCGAGTGTGGCTTTACCGACAGGTACTGTGATGGCTGCACCGGTATTGGTGACCATCAAGCCGCGACGCAAACCGTCAGAGCTGCCCAGCGCAATGGTACGCACGATGCCGTCACCGAGTTGCTGCTGCACTTCCAACGTGAGGTTTGAACCTTCGAGCTTGAGCGCATCGTAAATATGCGGCATGCTCTCACGTGGGAACTCAACGTCCACCACGGCGCCAATACATTGGACGATTTTTCCTTGAATTCCTGCGTGTGTCATTGCCTGAGCCATGATGATTTGCTCCAAAAATATGAGGGTTACACCGCCGCCGCACCGGCCACGATTTCGGATAATTCCTTCGTGATCGCTGCCTGACGGGTTTTGTTGTAGATGAGTTTGAGTTCGCCGATGACGCTGCCGGCGTTGTCGGTCGCGGCCTTCATGGCCACCATGCGTGCAGATTGTTCGGACGCCATGTTTTCAGCGACCGCTTGGTACACCAAGGATTCGATGTAGAGCTCGAGCAAATCGTCAATCACGGCAGGCGCATCCGGTTCGTACAAATAGTCCCAGCTGTGACTGCCAGCGGCTTTGGCTTCGTTGTGCATTTTTTCATGCGACAAAGGCAGCAGTTGTTCGATCACCGGCTCTTGTTTCATGGTGTTGATGAAACGCGTGTAACAAATGTAGACCGCGTCCAATTTACCTTCGGTGTAGGCGTCCAACATGACTTTGACCGGGCCGATCAATGCTTCCAAATGCGGTGTGTCGCCGAGCTGGGTAAGCTGGGCCAGTACCTGCGCGCCCACACGGTTGAGAAAACCCAAACCTTTGTTGCCAATGGCTATGGTTTGTGGTGTCGCGCCGACGGCTTGCATGTCTTTGAACTTGAGGGTCAAGGCACGCAATATGTTGGTGTTCATGCCGCCGCACAAACCTTTGTCGGTGGTGACCACAATAAAACCGGTGGATTTGACGGGGTGCACCTTCATGAACGGGTGCACATATTCCGGATTGGCCTGGCCCAAATGGGCGGCGACATTGCGGATTTTCTCGCTGTAAGGTCGGGCCGCACGCATGCGGTCCTGCGCCTTGCGCATTTTGGAAGCGGCCACCATTTCCATGGCTTTGGTGATCTTTTTGGTGTTTTCCACCGACTTGATCTTGCCGCGAATTTCCTTGCCGACTGCCATGAAGTG
>NZ_JAVLFQ010000021.1:0-3451 GCF_046052765.1 Limnohabitans sp.
GCGGTCTATGGTTTTCGTGACCAGACTGGCCAGTTCAAGCCTTCGCCGGATAGCTTGAACTCTTCACAGGTCTCGCAGGGTGTCTCCTCGGTGTTGGTGAAGGCCTTGCGTGACTCAGGCTGGTACTTGCCCGTTGAGCGCGAGGGCTTACAAAATATACTGACCGAGCGACGCATCATCCGGGCCATCGAGGTTCCAGGTGAAAAGGGCAAGCCGCTCATTGACCTGCCCAACCTGACGCCTGCAAGCTTGGTGGTGGAAGGCGGGGTGATCGCTTACGAGTCCAACGTCCGTACGGGTGGCAAGGGTGCCAACTACCTCGGCATCGGGGCCAGTAACAAATATTCGGTAGACCAGGTCACTGTGAGCCTTCGGATGGTAGACATACGAAACGGACAGATTCTCAACTCGGTGTCGGTCACTAAAACTATATTTTCATATGCTTTCGATGCAAACCACTACGCTTACATCAGTTACCAAAAATTGTTGCAGGCTGAGATAGGCTTCACCACCAACGAACCAGCGCAGCTGGCGGTGCGCGAGGCGATCGAGTCGGCCGTGATTCACCTCACCGTGCAGGGGATCCGTGACCGAGTATTTGAGATGCGGGACGAGAAACAATGGGGCGACCCTGTGATTCAAGCTTATCTGAAGGAGCAGGATGACTCGCTTGCTGATGTAGCCGACACAGATGACGATGAAATTCCTATGCGTAGCTTGACCCCAGACGCAAGGGTCAGTACGGTATATCCTCTGCTGGCAAAGGAATCTGAGAAGGAAGTCGCGCCTAACAAGGGTCTTGGCGCCGCTGCGCCGCCCCCGTCTGCAAAAACTAACAGTGCCAGTTCTGGCACCACGGCTAATAAGATTTCTGATAAGGATGATATATTTGAGATTTACCGCAAGATTAAAAACTGAGTTTGGGTACTTAAAATGAAATTATTTTCAACTTTACTTACTACACTGGCAATGCAAGCTTCGTTTCAAGCGCATTCTGCTGACCTTGCCTCCGCACTGACGCCAGATATGAGTGCTGCCGAGCAACATCTTATCTTGGGTACTTTCGCTTATATCAAACAAAGTGGCAGCATTAGCACTGCCCTGATAGAGCAATCGGGGGGTAGCTTTGCCAATATAGATCAAAACGGTTCTAATAATTGGGCCAGCATCAAGCAGTCAGGCGACTTGAACTTTACAAACTTTTTACAAAATGGAAATGATAATTTTGCCAATGCCGAACAAAACGGTTTTTCTAACTCAATCAATTTGACTCAAAATCAAAATGGGAATAAATTTAACGCGGTTCAGCAAGGTAATAATAATATATTTAATGCCATCCAAAACGGTAACTCTTTGGTTAATATGACTGCTCAAGGCAACGGTAACACTATCAACGCCAATATGCCAAATGGAACAAACTACCAAGTCAATGTCGTAGGAGACAATGTCAGGGCCTCCTCAGTCGGGCAGTGATCTGTCCCTTTCTGCAAGCTTTCGCAAGTAAAGCGGCAAATATTTGCCGCGATTAGTTCCCTAAATAGTCCTTCTGCCAAATTTCCATTGCATCTAGTGACAAGAATAGGACTTGATGAATCAATCATCACTTTAATCAACTTCACAAGGATTTAACATGAAACTCGCTTCAAAACTTTTAGTCACCATTGCCATCTTTGCATCTCTCCCATCGTTCGCAATTGATGTTAAGGTGGAGGCTCTTGAGGACATGGCAGCCGCTAAGACATTAGCTGAAGATAACTCCTCTGCTATGTACTCTCAAATCTATCAGAGTGGAGGCACTTCATCTGCCTTCATCTATCAATCAGCTCAAAGTAGTGCTGTGATCATGCAAAATGCTGATGCTGATGCATTCGCTGCGATTACGCAAACAGGTACAGGTAACATCGCAGCTATTTTCCAAAAGTAATTTGGACTTTTCAATGCAAGTTTGCATGCCCGCAATCTAAGCATTTCATGTTTAAAGCCGATACCATGACGGGTATCGGCTTTTTATTTTTTTAATTAGGAAATTTTCATGAATTTGCTCTACAGACTGTTGATTTTGGTAGTGATGACATCCTTCACCCTTGTGAGTGCACAGACCGCTAAAAAGTCCGACGTGCCCGCAGATGCGGCAGCAGTTGTTGACGGCGTGGTCATCAAGAAGTCTGCCATAGATAAGCTCTTATCTGGCCTGGGTAACAACGGCGCCAAGGCGACCCCCGAGGTGCGCTCAGAGGTGCTGAGCCAGCTGGTGCTTCGCGAGGTACTTGCGGCTGAGGCCGTTCGCAGAGGTACGGATAAAAAGCCGGACTTTTTAGCAAGAATGAACGAGGAAAAGCAGCGCGTTTTGGCTGAAACACTGATAGCTGAATACGGCACGCAAAACCCAGTTTCTGAAAAAGATATTCAGGCCGAGTACGAGCGACAAAAACAGGCCCTTGGCGGCGATAGCGCAACACAGTACTTGCTCAGCGAAATTGTTTTAGGCACCGAGCAGGAGGCCCGTGACGTGATTGCGAGGCTCAAGAAGGGTGAGGCCTTTGACAAGCTGGCGAGTAGCTTATCGACGGATGCTGCCACCAAGTCCAAAGCAGGTCAGATAGGCTGGGTTCTGCCCGTTGAGCTCTCACCTTTGTTTGGCAATGTGATTGTCAACCTCCCAAAGGGCGTCCATACCGCCGCTCCCATCCAGTTCAATAAAGCTTGGCATATTTTGCGTGTCGATGAAACACGCCCTTACAAGGTACCTACATTGGAAGACTCAAGACAAAATTTGACAGCAGCACTACAAGGTCAGAAGCGCCAAAAGCTCATTGACGAGCTCCTCAAAAAAGCAACGATACAGTTAGGTAATCCGTAACACCTGCATGTGAACCCAACACGGTAATGGCCCTTTCAGTAAAACAGACAAATCCCATTTACTTTTACTGGGGCATGCAAAACACGGGCAATGAGGCGATGCGGTCTTCACAGAAGGCGCAAAGCTTTAATGGTGCAACCGAACTGCTGTCCAAAAGGTACGACCCGAAGGTGCTGCGGCAAGCCCCTTCGGGCTGTCTAAGCAACGCAAATTAAGCAGCTTAGCTACTAGATCCGTGGCGACAGCGAATGCCGCTTGATTTCTTAGCGCATAGTTTCTTCAACCGTCATACCCAGAACAGAAAAAAATCAAAAGGTGTTTAGTAGAGGTGTAGTATTTTTTAGGGCAATAAAAAAGCACCTAGGATTGCTCCTAAGTGCTTGTTCTATATGGGAATTTGGTGGTGGCGCTTCACGGATTCGAACCGCGGACCTGTGGATTATGATTCCATCGCTCTAACCGACTGAGCTAAAGCGCCGAGCCGCAAATTATAGCGAGACTGGGGTGGTGGCTTTAAGAAGGTGATTTGGAATCAAAACCAGTCTCAACGTCTGTAAATTTCTTTTCGGTTGCCAACCCGCAAAACCAAGA
>NZ_JAVLFQ010000022.1:0-44473 GCF_046052765.1 Limnohabitans sp.
CCATAGCGACGTGGTACCACTCCTTCCCATCCCGAACAGGACAGTGAAACGCGTCAGCGCCGATGATAGTGCGGATCCCCGTGTGAAAGTAGGACATTGTCAGGCTATTACAGCCTCAGAAAGCCCGATTCGAAAGAATCGGGCTTTTTGTTTTTTGGGAAACTTACTTCGCTAGGAATTAAAAATAATATGGTTGTTCTTGACCAAAGCTTTTTTAAATAAAAGTTGATCAATAACTTCTATTACCCAATGGACAAACTCTGCATCAAAATATTTTTCATGAATAGAGGTTAGCAAATGAGAATCAGAACACCAGTTTAAAAGGTAACTGTACTCACATTGTTGCAATTCCATCATTTTGAATTTAATCAGGACTTTTGCAGCGTAAAGCGCATGTAGTTTCGGAGTTTTATGAAATTGTTCCAAACGTTTTCTGGAAAAATCTAGCGCCTTTTGGGTGTCGACAAACAAAGGGCCGTGGCCAGGTAAAACCATGGCAGGATTGAGAGACTCAATCAAATCATAAGTAGCAGCTACGTTATCAAAACCAATGCCGCCCACAAACTCTGGAAAGATAACTGATGTTCCTTCTTCCCAAAGTGCATCTGCTGAAATCAATATTCGATTGTCTGGCTGAAAAAAAATCAAAGAATCATTGTCGTGGCCAGGCGATGAATATACCAACCATTCCAAACCGCATATGGTCAAAGAATCCCCAGATTGGATTCCATGTGTAGGACTAAATTGGTTGCAAGTTTGACCTGTGATAGAAAAAGTCAGTTCTGATTCATCCCAAGTGTTGGCGATATAAAACTGTGATTCTGGAACATGTACCTGAAGATCGGGAAAATGAGATTGCAAAAGCGCATTGCCTCCACAATGGTCGCTGTGCAAATGCGTATTGATTAAAACATCCAGGCATTGACCATTAAGGTGTTGATTAAGAATCAATAAAAGCTGATTTGCATGTGTAACATAGCCTGAGTCGAACAAAAATGCAGAATTCTGATCAGATATGAGTAAACTGTTGGAAGACAACCAGTCACGTTGAACAAAAATAAAACCAGATGGCAACATGATTGAATTTAAAAACAAAGCTATTAATAGCATAGTGTAAATAAAATCTAATTGTGAACCACAAACAAAAATCTATCTATGAAAAATTTATCCAGAGTAGTTGGATGAGGTTAATCGTCGAAAAATTCTTAAGCCCAGTCAACAGCAGGGATCAATTGATAGAAATTATTAAATTGGCTGGCAAAAAAGGCTTGGTAGGACATGAAAGTCAAATCATGTTTGAGGGGGTGATGAAAATCAGTCAAATGCATGTGGCAGAAATTATGATTGCAGCACCCAAGATGGATTTGATCAATATTGAAATGCCCATTGACGAAATGATGGACAAAATCATAGATATTGGCCATTCAAGATACCCTGTTTATGAAAATGATAAAGAAAATATCATTGGTATTTTGATGAGCAAAGATTTGCTGAAATGGCAGAGAGCACCAGAAATCAATTTAAAAGTATTTTTAAGAACAGCGGTCTTTGTGCCAGAAACTAAAAATTTAGTAGATTTATTGAAAGACTTTAAAAAAAATAGAAACCATATGGCGATGGTGGTGGATGAATTTGGAAGAATCTCTGGATTGGTCACATTTGAAGATGTACTGGAAGAAATTGTCGGTGAAATTGAAGATGAATTTGACACTGAAGAGGACGGCGGCGACATATTCAGTTTGGTTGACAAAACATACCGCATAGCAGGGCACACCACATTAGAAAAATTCAATCAATATTTTCAAATTGAATTATTGAGCGATGATGAAGAACAATTTGAAACTATCGGAGGACTGATTGCGCATCTGATGGGACATGTTCCAACCAAGGGAGAACATTTCGATATCAAAGGATGGCGTTTTGAAGTCATGCATTCTAAAAGCGGGGTTGTTAAGTGGTACCGTGTTAAAAAAATAGGAAATTGAGTACCGCTTCAAAACTACTGTTCGCAGACAACAGACTGAGCATTCTGTTTGGGGCCTTGCTCATGGCCACTGCAGCCAATCGTTTGTGGTCTTCTTATGCAAATGGATTCATTCAGATCCTTGGGCTGACCATACTCTATGCGGTGATCACTGACAACAAAGTAAAAAATAAATTTTTTTTAACTTGGGTATTTACGACACTCTGGTTAGTTGGATCGGTTTGGTGGTTATACATAGCTATGCATCAATTCGGCGGACTGCATCCTGTGTTAACTGTTGTGGCATTGCTTCTTTTATGTGGCGGACTGGCAAGTTACTACACAGCGACGGTATATGTATTGATTAGCACCTACAGGTATATTCCAAAAATCGGGAGAGCTTGGGTTTTTGCAGCCTGCTGGACCTTCGCAGAATTAGCCAGAGCACAGTGGTGGACAGGTTTTCCTTGGGCTGCCATTGGCTATGCGCAAGTAGATACCTCGCTCTCTTTAGCTGCACCTTGGTTGGGTGTATATGGTGTGGGATTTTTGTCGGCGGTAATCAGTGCCTTGCTATGGGAGTATCAAGGAAAAATCAAAATAATATTGATTTTTTCCTTGGCAATGGCGCTTTACCCCATTATCAATTCGACATTGACAGCAGAAGTCAAAGACACAGACATCTCCGTTACGCTTTTACAGGGAAACATTAAGCAAGACGAAAAATTCAATATTGCTAGACAGGACGCAGTAAAGTGGTATTTGACTGAATTAAAAGCCAATGAAACAAATCTTGTTGTCATGCCAGAAACAGCTATTCCCTATATAAAAGAAGAATTGCCTAAAGAATTTTGGACTGTCTTGAGAGAATCAACTGAATTAGAAAACAAAGTAGCCATCATAGGAATACCCACCAAAGATGAACTCAAAGGCTATGGAAACTCAGCCATAGGCATTGGATTTAACCAAGAATTACAGTATGACAAGTACCATTTGGTACCGTTTGGAGAATTCACGCCAAACATATTGAGATGGTTTACAAGATTAATGAACGTAGACTTTGGCGATTTCAACAAAGGGGATATCAACCAAGCCTTGTTTCATTGGAATGGACAGAGAATGGCCATGACTATTTGTTACGAAGATTTGTTTGGTGAAGATTTAGCTGTCAGGTTTAAAGAAGAAGAAAACGCACCGACACTTTTTGTCAATATAAGCAATATTGGATGGTTTGGGGATACAAGTGTGGTGGGGCAACATGTAGATATTGCACGCATGAGAAGTTTAGAATTTAAACGACCCACCCTACGTGCCACCAATTCAGGTGGCACCGCCATCATTGCGGCCAATGGAGAAATAGTCAGTCAACTCTCGCCCTATGTTCGAGGTAAATTAACAGGGCATATTCCAGCAACTCAAAAAGAAATTACCTTTTTTGCACGCTGGGCAGGTAAGTGGGGGTTGATGCCTTTATGGATACTTACATCCTGTGTGATGTTGTCGGCCCTATTGATCAAGAGATTTAATTTATTCAGTGAATCGGTAAAATGAAAACATGCTGACATTTCAACAAATGATTCTCCAATTGCAAAACTACTGGGATGCTCAAGGATGCGCCTTGTTACAGCCCTATGACATGGAGGTTGGTGCTGGTACATCACATACGGCGACATTCTTAAGAGCAATTGGTCCAGAACCTTGGAAAGCAGCATATGTTCAACCTTCTAGAAGACCCAAGGATGGCAGATATGGAGAAAATCCTAACCGATTGCAACACTATTACCAATATCAAGTAGTGCTCAAACCAGCACCAGCCAATATTCTGGATTTATATTTAGGATCATTGAAAGCGCTTGGTTTTGATTTAAATAAAAATGACATCAGGTTCGTCGAGGATGATTGGGAAAATCCAACATTGGGCGCTTGGGGATTAGGCTGGGAAGTATGGCTCAACGGTATGGAGGTCACGCAATTCACCTATTTCCAGCAAGTAGGGGGTATCAATTGCAAACCCATCACAGGCGAAATCACATATGGTTTAGAACGTCTGGCAATGTATTTACAAGGTGTTGACAATGTATATGATTTGAAGTGGACACAAGATCTCAGTTACGGCGATGTGTATTTGCAAAATGAAAAAGAACAATCCGCTTATAACTTTGAACACAGCGACGCTGAATTTCTTTTCACCGCATTTGCCTCGCATGAAAAGCAAGCACAATATTTAATGACACAAGCGCTTGCATTGCCCGCCTATGAACAGATTCTCAAAACGGCACATTCATTTAATTTATTAGATGCCCGTGGCGCTATCAGTGTGACTGAGCGGGCTGCCTATATAGGGCGCATCAGAAATTTAGCCCGCAGCGTAGCGCAAAGTTACTTTGAAAGCAGAGAACGACTTGGTTTTCCAATGGCGCCCAACGCATGGGTTCAAGATGCACTGAAAGAGAAAACTGCATCATGAACACACAAAATTTATTGGTGGAACTGTTGGTCGAAGAATTACCGCCTAAATCCTTAGATTTGCTGAGTCACAATTTTGCGGCAAAACTATGGTTGAGTTTGACGGAACAAGACCTGGTTGATGGGCAATTAAAAATAGAGGAATGTGTTCAAACATACGCGACTCCTCGAAGAATGGCGGTCTGGATTAAAGATGTTCGTGCAAACGCAAATGACAAAGTACTGCAACAAAAATTGATGCCCGCCAGTGTGGGATTGGATGCGAATGCAAATGCAACACCTGCTCTGATAAAAAAATTGCAGGCATTGGGCGTAGACACATCTGATTCCTCAAAATTGGTGGCTGGTCTCAAGCGTACGTCTGATGGAATATTGCAATACGAATACACAGCCAAAGGGGTGAGTTTGCAACACGGTTTGCAAAAAGCAGTTGAACAAGCTTTGGCTAAATTACCCATACCTAAACTCATGCAGTACCAACTTCATGAACATTGTGAAATGCCAGGTTGGAGCACAGTCAGTTTTGTACGACCAGCGCATGGTCTGGTGGCTATGCATGGTGACCAGATTATTCACATCACAGCGCTAGGATTGAACGCAACTGCTACTACCTTAGGCCATCGATTTGAAGCACTAACCACACCGGTTCACATACATACTGCCGACAGTTATGAAGAAGACCTCTTAAAAAATGGTGCTGTGGTCGCTTCTTATGAAAAAAGAAGAGCCAATATAGTCCTTCAGTTGAAGTCCGTCACGGCAAGCTTAGGCCATGATTTTCATTGCGAGATAGATCCTAGTTTGTTGGATGAAGTCACCGCCTTGGTAGAACGTCCCAATGTCATTTCTTGCCATTTTGAAGAGCAGTTCTTGAAGGTACCTCAGGAATGCTTGATTTTGACAATGAAAACCAATCAAAAATACTTTCCTGTACTGAACAGCAATGGCACATTGACCAACCACTTTATGGTGGTGAGCAATATTTCCGCCAAAGACATGTCTGCAGTCAAAACAGGTAATGAACGTGTGGTTCGACCGCGACTGGCGGATGCGAAATTCTTTTATGAGCAAGACTGCAAGAAAACGCTTGAATCTCGCATCAATGGATTAGAAAAAGTGGTCTACCATCACAAATTAGGTAACCAGTTACAAAGAATGCAGCGTGTAACCACGGTAGCACATCAACTGGCATCTATAGTGGGTGATGCGCAATTGGCTTTGAAAGCATCGACTGCAGCACGATTGTCAAAAGCAGATTTGTTGACAGACATGGTGGGTGAGTTCCCGGAATTGCAAGGCATCATGGGTGCTTACTATGCTAGAAATGATGGCGTTGCACCCGACGTCGCGCAAGCCATTGAAGACCATTACAAACCGAGGTTTGCTGGTGACCAACTGCCGATGAGCATGGTGGGTCTTGTCGTGGCAATGGCTGACAAAATGGAAACCCTCGTGGGAATGTTCGGCATTGGAAATTTGCCTACAGGCGACAAAGACCCGTTTGCATTGCGCAGACATGCATTAGGCGTGATCAGAATGCTGATAGATAAAAAAATACCCATCAGTATTCAACAACTGATAGATATTTGCGCAAGCAGTTTTGAAAAGCAAACGATTGCGGAGTTTGACAAAAGTAAGTTAGAACAATTTTTTCTTGAGCGTGTGGCGAATTTACTAGAGTCTGAAGACGTGATCCCTAGCCATGTCTCGGCAGTCATGGAATCAGTGAAGTTGAATACCTGGAGTCATGTCAGAGAACGTTTAGAAGCTGTTGCACAATTCTCTCTTTTGCCCGCCAGCGAAGCCTTGGCTGCTGCCAATAAACGCATATCCAATATTTTGAAAAAGAGTTCAGACTTTATAAATGCTGAAGTCAATCAATCTTTGTTGATTGAAAAAGCAGAACAAGATTTGTATACCCAATTAATCAACATAGCTGAAAAGGCAGATACATGTTTTAACGCCGGCGATTACAAAGCCAACTTGACTGTGCTGGCCGGTTTGCGAGATTCGGTAGATGCATTCTTCAATGAAGTCATGGTGAATGCAGAAGATCAAGCCATCAGACAAAACCGATTGAGCTTGTTGAATAAGCTGCACGCACAGATGAATCAGGTTGCGGATTTGTCAAGGCTTGCTTCTTAGGCGTTTGATGAACTCAAAATTAATTATTCTTGACAGAGATGGCACCATCAACAGAGACAGTGATGAATACATCAAGTCGCCAGACGAATGGCTGCCGCTACCCGGCGCTATTGAAGCCATGGCAAGAATGTATCAAGCCGGTTGGCATATTGTGATCGCCAGCAACCAATCTGGTCTGGGACGGGGATTGTTCGATTTGGCCACTTTAAATTTAATGCACGACAAAATGAACAAACTGCTTGCAACAGCAGGTGGGCGGGTAGATGCCATTTTTTATTGCCCGCATATTCCGCAAGACATGTGTCATTGCAGAAAGCCTCACGCTGGCTTGTTTGAACAAATCGGGGAGCGATTTGCTGTTCAGTTAGAACAGGTGCATGCAGTTGGAGATTCATTACGGGATGCTCAAGCCGCTGCCGCTGTCGGTTGTATGACACACTTGGTGTGCACTGGTAAAAGTGAACATTGGATAGAAAGTTATCCGCCTGAGTCATACCCGCCAGCCACCAAAGTGCATGTCAACTTGTCAGCCTTCGCAGATTGGTTGCTTACTCAAAATACGCATGAACATACGTTAGGTTCTAAAAGCAATTAATGTCTGCGATCAAATCAATACTTCATATGCTTTGGATGCTGGTCACTGTGGTGCCAGTTGCTGTGGTGTTATTGAGTGCAGCTGCTTTCCAATTCAATGGCCGAGTCTTGTACAAAATAGCTGTGTTTTGGTTGTCTTTGGCGATCCTAGGTGCGCGCCACATCCTGGGAATTCGGTATGTAGTGCAAGGCCGCGAACACTTGCCTACACTGGATCAGCCATGCATTTTGTTGGTCAAGCACCAATCAACCTATGAGACATTTCTCATGCCCGTCATCATGCCCAAAGACTTGGCGTATGTATTCAAGCGAGAGTTGTTATTTGTGCCTTTTTTTGGATGGGCGATTGGTCAGCTTGACATGATCCATATCGATCGGAAAATGAAATCTCAAGCTTTTCAAAAAGTCGTACAACAAGGTAAGGATTTATTAAACAAAGGCATCTGGGTCATTATGTTTCCAGAAGGTACGCGTATCCCACGTGGCCAAAAGGGAAATTACAAATCAGGTGGGGCACGCTTGGCCATTGAAACAGGCGTACCGGTCATACCTATTGCAGTGAACTCCGCTACATGCTGGCCACGAAAAGCATTTGTCAAAAAATCTGGGTTGGTGACTGTATCCATAGGACCTGCCATCTCAAGCCACGGCAGACAAGCAGATGAATTAATGGCAGAAGTTGAGCAATGGATTGAAGATGAGATGCACCAACTTGACCCCGCCGCTTATGACAAAGTCTCTCAACAGCCATGAGGTCATTCGTACAACTGGCGCTCAACTGGTTTGAACAACCGCAAGAAAGTACGTCAACTGCTGATTCAATGCATGCGCCTGTGTCAATGTCCAACGTGATGGACACGACGACGCAATTTCAACACCCTCGCGCTAACCGCCACATTCGTTTAGCCATAGGCAGCATTGGTTACAGATTGACACGCAGCAGACGTCAAACCATAGGAATGTCTGTAGGACCTGATGGACTGGATGTGCGTGCGCCGCGTTGGGTCAGTATTGCTGCGATTGACACTGCATTACTAGAAAAAGCCGACTGGATATTGCGTAAATTACAGGAAATGCAAGAGCGACACAAGGATATGCAGTCGACCATCATTGAATGGCGTGATGGATCTCGCTTACCTTTTTTGGGTGAGTCGGTGGTGTTGAAACTGGATGCAAGCCATTTGTTCAAGGATGTCGGTGCAAGGCTGGAAAAAAACGACATTTTGGAAAATGGAGAACGAGCGCATGTATTGAAAATTGCTGTTGCACAAAACGCAAACACATCGCAAATTCGCGATGCAGTTCAAGCTTGGTTAATGCAACAAGCCAAGCAGTTGTTCATAGAGAGACTAGACCATTTTGCGCCTGTATTGGGTGTGCAGTGGCGCAAGCTTTCACTCAGTAACGCAAGCACCAGATGGGGGAGTGCAGCATCGGACGGAAGTATTCGTCTGAACTGGCGCTTGGTCCATTTCAAAATGGAAACCATTGATTATGTGGTGGTACATGAACTCAGTCATTTGCGAGTGATGGATCACAGCCCCATGTTTTGGGAAACTGTGCGCAATGTGGTACCTGACTATGCCCACAGAAGAGCCGAACTCAAGGATGAAGCTATACCGAAATGGGTTTGAAAGAAATCCATCCGTTTGCATCTCGCGTTTTTTGTAGCTCGCCCTTGTACCAAAGGTAGTGCAAATGCGCCAATGCTTCTCCAAGCGCAAATGTGGTTTGATGAGGATCAAGTTCTCGTTTAAATAAAATACCCATAGCTTCAAAGGCATTCATACCTTCATCTGTGTAACGTTCGCGCAAATCATTCAGCCTGTCTTCGTGGTGTTGTAGCAATTGCTTAATGCGCTGGTGAACGCCTATGAATGGTTTACCGTGGGAGGGAAGTATCAAGCAATCATCCTGTAAGTGACTGTATTTATGCAAAGACTGCATGAATAAACCCAAAGGGTTGGCCAAAGGCTCTGTATCAAACACGCTGATATTGCTGGAGATGCGAGGTAACACCATGTCTCCGCTGATCATCACATTTAGCTCGGGGCAATGCAATGCAATATGTTCTGGGGCATGACCGTAACCGCTGATGCAATGCCATTGGTGATCGCCAATAAATAAAACTTGGCGGTCAATCAAGCGTACAAATTGAGACGGCAAAGCAGGCACCATATGATTGAATTGCAAAGTGCGTTCAGTCAATGCATTCAACACCAGTTCATCCTCAAGGCCGTGGGCTCGAAAAAAATGATGCGGTTGTTGATTTTCATGCTTTGCAGCTGTATGGATCAAGGTAAGCGCTGTGTGATAGTCCGTCGCGCTGATATACAGAGGCACTTTCCAAAGTTCACACAACCAATGCGCCAAACCCAAATGGTCAGGATGTAAATGCGTGGCAATGACACGCAACACAGGCAAGCCCATCAGTGATGTAGTGAAAACTTGTTCCCATTGCGCCCTGGCAGTCGGGTTGTCTAAGCAACAATCCACAATGCACCAACCGTCTAGGCCATCGACTTTGTCACGAATAAGCCATAAATTGATATGGTTGAGTGCAAAAGGCAATGTCATCCTCACCCAACGTATGCCTGGTGCGACAGACAAATGAAAACCTGGGTCTGGCAAGGCGTCGCCAAGCGGGTATAGCAATTCTTTTTCTTGAGGATTCATAGGCGGCCATTTTGCTTGATAATTGACGTTTACGTAAACGTTAACTAAAACAAACTGTCCACATGGCGACCCAATTCAGCATCCGTGATCTGGCCAAGGAATTTGATTTGACCACCCGTGCCATTCGTTTTTATGAAGACATGGGGCTATTGCGCCCGGAGAGATTGGGTCCGGGCGGAAGAAGTCGCGTCTACAGTGCCAGAGAGCGAGCCCGTTTGCGTTTGACTTTGCGTGCCAAGCGTCTGGGTTTGTCATTGATGGAAGCCAAAGACATTATCGACATGTACGACAGTCCCAGGGATACCGTACCCCAGTTGGAAAAATTCATCAATGTGCTGGCTGAGCATAAAAAGCAACTTGAAAATCAGATGCGCGAAATTCAGGCCAACCTGGATGAAGTCAAGCAACATGAAAAAGAAGCCAAACAATTGATGTCTAAACACAGCAAGAAAGCCAAGGTCTGAGCAATGCCAATCATTCTTGATGAATTGTTTCAAAATAACCGCGCTTGGGCCGATCGCATGAGCCGTGAGCGACCCGGGTTTTTTGAAAAGCTTGCCAAGCAACAATCCCCCAAGTATTTATGGATTGGTTGTTCTGACAGTCGGGTGCCTGCCAATGAAATCATCGGCTTGGATCCAGGTGAAGTTTTTGTCCACCGCAACGTAGCCAATTTGGTGGTCCATTCAGATTTAAATGCCTTGTCAGTGATTCAATTTGCCGTAGAGCACCTGAAGGTAGAACACATCATGGTGGTGGGGCACTATGGTTGTGGCGGTGTAGTGGCCGCAGCACGTGGCTTGCGAATCGGATTGGCTGACAACTGGCTGCGTCATGTGCAGGATGTGCATTTGCGACATCGCCAGCGTTTGAACCATTTGCCGCCCAAAGAAATGGAAGACGTATTGTGTGAGATGAATGTGATCGAACAAGTAGGAAATGTCGCGTTATCCAATGTCTTACAAGATGCCTGGTCACACGGACAAAAACTCAGTGTTCATGGTTGGGTTTATGGACTGAAAGACGGGCTTGTCAAAGACTTACAAGTGACCATGAGTAATTCGCAAGAAGTGGTCGAAGTGTTTCGCAATGGCTTTAAGCGTTATCCGCGCGCAAGCGCTTAATGTGGGTTCGGTATGTTTCCACAACGACTTGACTCAACGGTAGCCTACGGCATAGCGCAGGCCATGATGGACGGCTTTAACCGCCATTACCAGTTGTTCCGACAAGAATCTGCCAAAGCCAAACAGCGTTTTGAAAATCAGGATTGGCACGGGCAACAGCGTGCGCAAAGAGAGCGTATTGAGTTTTATGACCTGCGGGTGAAAGAATGCTCAGCCAGACTCGAGTCCGAATTTGAAGCCGCTCAACAACCACCAGACATTTGGCAGCAAGTCAAGTTGCATTACATAGGTTTACTGGTCGACCATTTCCAGCCCGAGCTTGCTGAAACTTTCTTCAATTCCGTGACCACGAAAATACTGGATCGCAGCTATTTTCAAAATGAATTTATTTTTGTGCGCCCAGCCGTCAGTACAGAGTACATCGAAAGCGATGAGCTTGATGCTTTGCCCACCTACCAAGCTTGGTATCCGAATGCAGATAACCTAGCTGACACCATTGTGCTGGTGATTAAACACTTTAATCTGACGTGTCCGTTTGCAGATATGCAAAGAGATGCAGGCGATATTTTGCGCAATGTTCGCAAGCGTCTGGCCCATTCGAAGTTGCGTGCTAATTTTCAAATTCAAGTTTTAAACAGCTTGTTTTACCGTAACAAAGCGGCATACATCGTAGGAAAGGTGATCAATGGCTTTAATGAGATTCCGTTTGCTTTGCCTATCTTGCACAACAGCAAAGGCGAATTGGTGATCGATGCAGCCTTGTTCGGTGAAGATGATTTCTTGATGCTGTTTAGTTTTGCGCGTGCGTATTTTCTGGTTGACATGGATATTCCTTCGGCTTATGTGCAGTTTTTGCGTAGCCTGATGCCACGCAAACCGCGTGCCGAGATTTACAACGCACTGGGATTGGCCAAGCAAGGCAAAACGCTGTTTTACCGTGACTTGCTTTATCACCAGCGTCACAGCACCGATAAATTCCGGATTGCTCCCGGTATCAAAGGCATGGTCATGCTGGTGTTTGATCAGCCCTCATTTCCTTTTGTCTTCAAAGTCATCAAAGATTTTTATCCGCCGCAAAAAGACACCACTCGTGAACAAATACAGGGCAAATACTTGCTCGTGAAACAACACGACCGCGTCGGTCGCATGGCAGACACACTGGAGTACAGCAATGTGGCGTTTCCGCGTGAACGGTTTGAAGATGAATTGATTGAAGAAATACAAAAATTTGCACCAAGTCAAATCGAAATCAATACCCGGCCAGATAACGGCAGACAAGAAGTGGTGATCAAGCATGCATATATTGAGCGACGCATGATTCCATTGAATATTTACCTGCAAGAGTCATTTGACGTGGGCTTACAAGATCCGCGCGCTAAGGCGCAGATGGAGCGTGCAGTGATCGAATACGGCAATGCAATCAAAGATCTGGTGGCTGCCAATATATTTCCTGGCGATATGTTGTGGAAAAACTTTGGCATCACACGCCATGGCAAAGTGGTGTTTTATGACTATGACGAAATTGAATACATTACAGATTGCAATTTCCGCAAGGTACCTCAACCGCGCAATGAAGAAGATGAAATGTCTGGTGAAATCTGGTATCACGTCGGACCGCACGATGTGTTCCCTGAAACTTTCGGCCCCTTTTTGCTCGGCAATCCAGCAGTGCGTGAAGTGTTCATGAAGCACCATGCGGATTTATTGGATGCCGGATTTTGGCAAGGTCATAAAGAAAAAATCCATCAGGGGCATGTGCACGATGTGTTCCCTTATGAAGCAGACAAACGATTTGTGGTGCAAAGAGCCGCCATGCAGTCATCCACTTGAATTTTTTTGAAGGAGTTGTCAATGTCAGATCCCGTTGTGATAGTGAGTGCCGCACGTACGCCCATGGGCAGTTTTCAGGGTGATTTTTCTTCTTTGTCAGCCCATGACTTGGGCGGTGTCGCTATCGCTGCAGCAGTCGCACGCGCGGGCATTGCACCAGATGCAGTCACCGAGGTGTTGTTCGGAAACTGTTTGATGGCTGGTCAAGGACAAGCACCGGCACGTCAGGCGGCATTCAAAGGGGGCTTGCCTAAAAGTGCGGGTGCTGTCACTTTGTCCAAGATGTGCGGCTCAGGTATGCGTGCTGCGATGTTTGCGCACGATATTTTGAGTGCAGGTTCTCAGGATGTGATGGTGGCAGGAGGTATGGAGAGCATGACAAATGCACCTTATCTGATGTTGAAAGGGCGAGGTGGCTACCGCATGGGCCATGACAAAATTTACGATCACATGATGCTGGATGGACTGGAAGATGCCTATGAAGCGGGTCGCTCGATGGGTACATTCGGTGAAGACTGTGCAGCCAAATACACATTCACTCGCGAAGCGCAAGACCATTTCGCCATGACCAGTGTGCAGCGTGCCAAGGATGCCACGGCGAACGGCTCATTCAGCAAAGAAATTGCAAGTGTCACCGTGAAAGACCGCAGCGGTGAACGCGTGGTGAGCGTGGATGAAGGCCCGGGCAAGGTCAAGCTCGACAAAGTCACCAGCCTCAAGCCTGCTTTCAAAAAAGACGGCACTATCACTGCAGCCTCTAGCTCATCCATCAATGACGGTGCTGCTGCACTGGTCATGATGCGCGAGAGCACAGCGAAAAAGCTCGGTTGCACGCCATTGGCGCGTGTGGTCAGCCATGCCACGTTTGCACAAGAACCCGAATGGTTCACCACAGCGCCGGTAGGTGCCACGCAACATGCATTGGCCAAGGCCGGATGGAAAGTCAGCGATGTTCAGTTATGGGAAGTCAACGAAGCATTTGCGGTGGTACCCATGGCGCTGATGCATGAATTGAAAGTGCCCCATGAAATAGTCAACGTCAATGGCGGTGCCTGCGCCTTAGGCCACCCCATCGGCGCCTCAGGCGCACGCATCATCGTGACTTTGTTGCATGCCTTACAAGCGCATGGTTTGAAAAAAGGCTTGGCAACCTTGTGTATTGGTGGTGGCGAAGGCACGGCCATGGCGCTTGAATTGGTCTGAGCCATGAGCGTTCTCACCTCCAACTTGTCAACCCGTTCGGCCGCATTCATCGCCAATGCCCAAGCCATGCAAGCCGCGGTGGATGATTTGCGGGTGCAGATGTCGCTGAGCGCTCAAGGGGGAGGCGAGGTCGCGCGCGCCAAACATGTGGCGCGCGGCAAATTTCCGCCGCGCGAGCGGGTAGCCATGCTGCTCGATCCCGGTTCGCCGTTTCTGGAATTCAGTCCGCTGGCAGCACACGGCATGTACAACGGGGACGCACCCGGCGCTGGCGTGATCGCAGGTATCGGCCGCATCAGTGGCGTAGATTGCGTCATCGTGTGCAACGATGCCACCGTCAAAGGAGGCACGTATTACCCCATGACGGTGAAAAAACATTTGCGTGCACAGGAAATTGCACAGCAAAACCAGTTGCCGTGTATTTATTTGGTGGATTCGGGCGGTGCCAATCTGCCTAACCAAGACGATGTATTTCCTGACCGTGACCACTTTGGGCGTATTTTTTATAACCAAGCCAATATGAGTGCGCAAGGCATTGCGCAAATCGCGGTTGTCATGGGCAGTTGCACCGCTGGCGGCGCGTATGTGCCTGCCATGAGTGACGAAACCATCATTGTTAAAAACCAGGGAACGATTTTTTTGGGCGGCCCGCCATTGGTCAAAGCTGCGATTGGTGAGATTGTCAGCGCGGAAGATTTAGGCGGTGGTGATGTTCATACACGCTTGTCCGGTGTGGCAGACCATCTCGCAGACAATGATGCGCATGCACTGGCTTTGGCGCGTCAAGCGGTGTCACGCTTGAACCGCCGCAAAACATTTGACACTGAAGTGGTTGCCGCAAGACCACCTTTGTATGACCCGCAAGAAATTTACGGCGTGATTCCAGTGGATACCCGCAAACCCTACGACGTGCGAGACATCATTGCGCGGGTGGTGGACGGCTCCGAGTTCCACGAGTTCAAAGCCCGCTTTGGCAGCACGTTGGTGTGTGGTTTTGCGCACATCGAAGGCATGCCGGTAGGTATTGTGGCCAACAACGGTGTGCTGTTTTCCGAGTCTGCACAAAAGGGTGCGCATTTCATTGAATTGTGTTGTCAGCGAAAAATTCCATTGGTGTTTTTGCAAAACATCACCGGTTTCATGGTCGGGCGCAAATACGAAAACGAGGGCATTGCCCGACACGGCGCCAAGATGGTCACCGCAGTAGCCACAGCGCAGGTACCTAAATTCACCCTCATCATTGGTGGCAGTTACGGTGCTGGTAACTACGGCATGTGCGGGCGCGCTTTCAACCCCCGCTTTTTATGGATGTGGCCGAATGCGCGTATTTGCGTCATGGGCGGTGAGCAGGCCGCCAGCGTGCTCGCTACGGTCAAGCGTGACGGCATTGAAGCCAAGGGCGGCAGTTGGAGCGCCGATGAAGAGGCCACATTCAAACAACCATTGCTGGATCAATTTGCTCACCAGTCGCATCCTTATTACGCCAGTGCGCGTTTATGGGACGACGGCGTGATTGATCCAGCCGATACCCGGCAAGTGCTGGCGCTGGCTTTGTCCGCGTCTTTGAACGCACCCATTCCCGACACCCGCTTCGGTGTCTTTCGCATGTGACTTTTTGAGATAACAGCCATGAACCATATTTACCACTTACCCGAACACCAAACCTTGCGCGACCAAATGGCGCGTTTTCTGGAGCGTGAAGTTGAACCCCATGGATTGGAGTGGGAAAAAACAGGCAAGGTGCCGCGTGAGGTGTTGCGCAAAATGGGCGAAGCTGGTTTTTTGGGATTGATGTACGACAGCGAGTATGGCGGCGCAGAGGCTGACGCATTGACCAACTTGGTGTTTGCAGAAGCGCTATCTCAATCGACCTTTGCCGGATTCATTGTCAGTGTGCTGGTGCATACCGACATGGCCAGCCCGCATCTACACCATGCAGGTACGGCGGCACAAAAAGCCAAGTACATGCCGCGCATCATCACAGGTGAAACCATCAGCGCTGTTGCCATGACCGAACCTGGCGCCGGTTCTGATTTGTCAGGCATGCGCAGCACCGCAAAGCGCGACGGAGATGCTTGGGTGCTTAACGGCACCAAGCTGTACATCACCAACGGTGTCCATGCCGATGTGTATTTTGTGGCGGCAAAGACAGGAACAGGCAAGCACCAAATGTCGATGTTCATTTTGGAAAAGGGTACACCCGGCTTCAGCGTCGGTCGTTCCTTAGATAAAACCGGGTGGTTGTGTTCTGACACCGCAGAGTTGGTGTTGGACAACGTCAGATTGGGCCCTGAAGCTTTGTTGGGCGAGCAGGACAAAGGCTTTTACGCCTTGATGAAAAACTTACAAACCGAACGCATTGCATTGGCTGCGATGGCCGTTGGGCATTGTCAACGCGCCATTGAACTCACGCTGGACTACGTGCGTCAACGTCAGGCGTTCGGCAAAAGCCTGTGGGAGATGCAGCACATTCGTCAACGCATTGCCATGTTGGATGCCAAAACCCGCTCGGCACGTCAGTTCATGTACCACTGTGCATGGTCGGTCACACAAGATCACGACATTGTTCAAGAGGTGTCCATGCTCAAAGCCTTGACTGGAGATTTGGTCAACGAAGTGGTCGGCGGTTGTTTGCAATTCTGGGGCGGAATGGGTTATATGCGCGAAGCGCCTATTGAGCGTTTGTGGCGCGATGCGCGGGTGCTGGCCATCGGTGGCGGCGCCACCGAGGTGATGCTAGAAGAAGTCGCCAAACGCTATTGATGCCATGTTCCGAAAAATACTGATTGCCAACCGTGGCGAAATCGCATGCCGAGTCGCTGCCACGGCGACCCGCATGGGGGTACGCACTGTCGCTGTTTACTCTGATGCGGATGCACTGGCGGCACATGTGCAAGCTTGTGACGAAGCTGTGCATATCGGTGGGCCTGCTGTTGCTGACAGTTATTTACAGTGGCAGCGCATTCTGGATGCGGCTGTTCAGACCGGTGCGCAAGCGGTGCATCCCGGGTATGGTTTTCTCAGTGAAAACGCCGATTTCGCCAACGCCTGTGCAAGCGCAGGTCTGGTGTTCATCGGTCCGAGTGTGGCTGCGATTGAAGCCATGGGGCTCAAGGCTGCTTCTAAACAGTTGATGGAAAAAGCAGGTGTTCCCCTGGTCCCCGGCTACCACGGGGCAGACCAAACACCTGCATTGCTTGTAGAAGAAGCCAAACGCATTGGCTATCCCGTGTTGATCAAAGCCAGTGCAGGCGGTGGCGGCAAAGGCATGCGCATCGTTCATCAAGCCGCAGACTTTCTTGAAGCTTTAGCGTCTTGTCAACGCGAAGCCAACCACAGTTTCGGCAATGAAGCGGTGTTGATTGAAAAGTATGTGCAACGACCACGCCACATAGAAATACAGGTGTTTGGTGACAGCCAAGGCAACCTGATTCATTTGCATGAACGCGATTGTTCGGTACAACGCAGGCACCAAAAGGTATTGGAGGAATCACCTGCACCTGGCTTGACCGCAGACTTGCGCGCGCGCATGGGCGCCGCCGCCGTCGCTGCAGCCAAAGCTGTCAACTATGTCGGTGCCGGTACCGTGGAATTCATCGTCGAGCAGTCTGAGCGTGACATGGATTTTTTCTTCATGGAGATGAATACCCGCTTGCAGGTTGAGCATCCTGTGACAGAGGCGGTGACAGGTTTGGATTTGGTGGAGTGGCAATTGCGGATTGCATACGGTGAGCCCTTGCCTTTGACGCAAGCGCAAGTTTCTGTGCATGGCCATGCAATTGAGGCACGCATTTGCGCAGAAACCCCTGACAACGATTTTTTACCGGCCATTGGTAGCTTGCAAGTGATGCGCAAACCGTTGTCCAGCCATTTCACCGTCGCACCGGTTCGGTTCGACAGCGGTGTACGCGCAGGCGACAGCATCAGTCCTTATTACGACTCGATGATTGCCAAACTCATCGTTCATGCGGATACACGTGAGCAGGCACTGGCCAGGCTGGATCAGGCCTTGGCTCAATTACACATCGTTGGGGTGCAAAACAATGTGGCTTTTATCCGGCGTGTGATTCGCACTGATTCATTTGCCAACGCGCAGCTGGACACCGCACTGATTGAACGTGAAAAGGCCGTACTTTTTCATCAGCAAGCTGTGCCTATCGACATTGGCATAGCGTCTGTGGTGGCGGCCATGTTGCGAGCCCAGTCACATGAGGCTGTGGCTTGGACAGACCCTTGGGCCGTGTGTAATCACTGGTTGATGCAAGGAAGCGCTGTCCGGTCATACATTTTTGAAGTGAATGAAAACAAGCATGCCATTGCGCTGACATTCCAGGTGCGGGGCAACATGCGTTTGAACATCGCAAACCATGAGGCAGATTTCAGCTGGCATGATGAAGACGGGCAATTGCAAGTGAAATGGGGCAAGCATGCGTGGCGGTGCCATGTGTACGCGCATGGTGAGGACTGGCATGTGTTTTCTGATGCCGGCGCTTGCAATGTGACACTGGTCAATCCTTTGGCCTACCAGTCGCAAGATTTGGCAGCAGGTGGCAATCTGGCCGCGCCTATGCCTGGCAAATTGTTATCGTTTGCAGTCGCTGTGGGAGATAAGGTGGTCGCTGGTCAAGCGCTGGCTGTGATGGAGGCCATGAAGATGGAACACACAGTCGCTGCGCCGTTTACAGGTACTGTTGCAGAGTTGTTGTACGCGCCCGGCGATCAAGTCTCAGAAGGCGCGCCTTTATTGTCTTTAAGCGTGGACTGAGATGTCTGAACCGCTCACCCCGTGGAGAAACTTGCAATTGCGCTGGCAGCAAGTGCAGCAAACCCCTGCCGGTCAGTCATTGGTATCGCCATGTATGTCTGTATGCATCATGAAAGACCATGCGGATGAATGCCATGGCTGTTTACGTGGCATTGATGAAATTGCCCGCTGGGGTATGAGTACACCGCAGCAGCAACTGGTTGTTTGGCAACGTCTGGGTCTGGCGATAGACAAGCATTTCAAAGAGGGCTGACATGCACCAACTCACTTTTTATTTCGACGTCATCAGTCCTTATGCCTATCTCGCATTTGACCAATTGCCACGCACCCTCTTGGGCTTGAGTTATCAAGTCAATTACCAACCGGTTGTATTTGGCGCCGTGTTGCAACACCACGGGCAACTGGGGCCGGCTGAAATCATGGGTAAGCGCGAATGGACCTACAGACAGGCCTTGTGGTTAGCCAGACAGCAAGGCTTGGCGCTGCGAATTCCGCAAACACATCCGTTCAATTCGCTAGGTTTATTAAGACTTGCCACCGCGTGTGATGCGGCGGGACAACCCAACCGTTATGTGTGTGAGACGTTGTTTAAACATGTATGGAGTAGCGGAGGGGAAGCTTCTGATAAAGACCGCCTCAACGGGTTGACCGCGTTGCTCCAACCGACCCGCTCGCCCGAGACCCAAGAAGTGAAAGATCAGTTACGTGCGGCCACTGCCCAAGCCATTGCCAAAGGTGTGTTCGGTGTACCTACGATTGGAGTGCAAGATGAATTGTTTTGGGGCCAAGATGCACTGCCAATGTTGCGACAATTTTTAGACGGTGAGGTTTGGTTTCAAAGCAATGACTGGCAGGATGCGGCCAAGCACCCTTCTGGTATTCAGCGCAAACGCTGATTAATTCATATAGTGAAACAAGAGCAAAGGGTTTGCCCTAGGGTTGTCAGCCCATGTTCAGTTTAGTGTCAGTCGCTGGCAAGTCGTGGCAACCAAAATACAGACAGACCCCGATTCAGCGGGCAACCCTTAAGGAGACACCATGTCCATCGTGCATGAAGACCGACCCATGTCGTCGGAAGAAAAGAAAGTTATTTTTGCCTCTTCCCTCGGTACAGTGTTCGAGTGGTATGACTTTTACTTGTACGGGTCATTGGCAGCCATCATTGCCAAGCAGTTTTTCAGTGGATTAGACCAAGGCTCAGCCTTTATCTTTGCGCTGTTAGCGTTTGCTGCAGGCTTTATTGTTCGACCTTTTGGTGCGATTTTCTTTGGCCGCTTGGGTGACATGATCGGTCGCAAATACACCTTCTTGGTCACCATCTTGATCATGGGCTTGTCGACGTTCATCGTCGGTATTTTGCCGGGCTATGCCAGCATTGGTGTTGCGGCCCCAGTGATTTTGATCGCCTTGCGTTTGCTTCAAGGCTTGGCGCTCGGTGGCGAGTACGGCGGTGCTGCCACCTATGTGGCAGAGCACGCCCCGCACGGCAAGCGCGGTGCTTACACCTCTTGGATTCAAACCACGGCGACGCTGGGATTGTTCCTTTCTCTGTTGGTGATTTTGGGTACGCGTACAGCCATCGGAGAAGATGCGTTTGAAGCCTGGGGCTGGCGCATTCCTTTTCTGGTCTCCATTGCGCTGCTGGCAGTGTCGGTTTACATCCGCTTGTCCATGAACGAGTCTCCGGCTTTCACCAAAATGAAAGCTGAAGGCAAAACCTCCAAGGCACCATTGTCCGAATCATTCGGTCAATGGAAAAACTTGAAGATCGTGATTTTGGCGCTGATTGGCTTGACAGCAGGTCAAGCGGTGGTCTGGTACACCGGTCAGTTCTACGCATTGTTCTTCCTGACCCAGTCTCTCAAAGTTGACGGCCCCACGGCCAACCTGTTTGTGGCAGCCTCGCTGATCATCGGTACGCCGTTTTTTATTGTGTTTGGCGCCTTGTCGGATAAAATCGGTCGCAAACCCATCATCATGCTCGGTTGTTTGCTGGCGGTGCTCAGCTATTTCTTTGCGTTCGAGCAATTGACCAAAGCTGCAAACCCGGATTTGCATGCAGCACAGCAAACCAACAAAGTGGTGGTGGTGGCAGACCCAGCTGAATGTTCATTCCAATTCAACCCCACAGGTACGGTCAAGTTCACCTCTTCTTGTGACATTGCCAAACAAAAACTCGCCAGTAACTCGGTCAGCTATTCCAATGAAATCGCGGCGCCCGGCACACCCGCCATCATCAAGGTCGGTGAAACCGTCATCTCTACGGTGGTAACGCCAGAAGATGTCGCTGCAGCCAAAGAAACTGCCGAAAAGAAATTGGAAGCCCTTAAGGCTGCAGACCCGGTCGATCCCAAGGCAGTGAAAAAAGCCGAAGACGCTTTAAAGAATCTGTCAGATGAAAAGAAAAGCCGGGACGCGGTCATCACTGCCAACCTGAGCGCCACTTTGAAGAACGCCGGCTACCCAGTCAAGGCCGATCCAAACAAAATCAATCAACCTGTCGTCATTCTCATTCTGACGTATTTGGTGTTGCTGGTGACCATGGTTTATGGACCTATTGCAGCCATGTTGGTTGAGATGTTCCCAACCCGCATTCGTTACACCTCTATGTCTTTGCCCTATCACATCGGTAACGGCTGGTTTGGCGGTTTGCTGCCTACCACTGCGTTTGCCATCGTGGCGCAAACCGGCAATATGTATAACGGTTTGTGGTATCCCATCATCATTGCTGGTGCGACCTTCATCATCGGCAGCTTGTTCATCAAAGAAACCAAAGATGTGGATATTTATGCCGATGATTGATGCATAGGTGTGTTTATATTGCAAGCCCTCCCGCCGTGGAGGGCTTTTTTTTACCTACAATCGCCCACCTCTTGGGAGAATCGATATCGATATCCTGCTGCAACAAATCATCAACGGACTGGTACTGGGCAGCATGTATGCCTTGGTAGCGCTTGGCTACACCATGGTTTACGGCATTATCAATTTGATTAACTTCGCGCATGGTGAAGTGCTGATGGTCGGGGCCTTGACCAGTTGGACTGTGATCGGCGTGTTGCAGGAATACGCCCCCGGTTTGCCTGGTTGGCTGATGTTGTTGATTTCGCTGGTATGCGCCTGCGTGGTTGCAGCTGCGCTGAACTTTGCGATTGAAAAAATTGCGTATCGACCCTTGCGCGGCGCACCCAAACTGGCACCGTTGATCACCGCTATCGGCATGTCTATTTTGTTGCAAACATTGGCCATGGTGATTTGGAAGCCAAACTACAAATCCTTTCCTACATTGCTGCCCAGTGACCCGATTGCCATCGGTGGCGCTGTGATCACGCCCACACAAATATTGATTCTGGCCGTGACTGCCATGGCCTTGGCTGTATTGATGTGGCTGGTCAACGGTACGCGATTGGGTCGTGCCATGCGTGCGACAGCAGAGAACCCGCGCGTCGCCACCTTGATGGGTGTGAAACCTGACATGGTGATCTCAGCCACCTTTGTCATTGGTGCGGTGCTGGCGGCACTCGCCGGTGTGATGTGGGCCTCCAACTACGGAACGGTACAACATGGCATGGGTTTTCTCCCTGGTCTCAAAGCATTCACGGCAGCTGTTTTTGGCGGCATTGGCAACCTGGCCGGTGCGGTGGTCGGCGGGATTTTGCTCGGGCTGATCGAAGCCATTGCCTCGGGTTATATCGGTGACCTGACTGGCGGTGTACTTGGCAGCCACTATGCCGATATTTTTGCTTTTGTGGTGTTGATCATCATGCTGACCTTGCGGCCTTCGGGCTTGTTGGGTGAACGGGTAGCGGACAGGGCTTGACATGGCAAATACCTCCGCGACTCCCCTCATTCGATATGCTCTGTGGGCCGTGTTGCTGCTGCTGTTGCCCTTGGGCTTGCAAACCATAGGCAACGGCTGGGTGCGCATTGCTGACATGGCCTTGTTGTATGTGATGCTGGCCTTGGGTTTGAACATTGTGGTGGGCTATGCTGGCTTGCTTGATCTGGGCTTTGTGGCATTTTTTGCGGTAGGTGCCTATATGTTCGGGCTGCTGGCGTCGCCGCATTTGACCGACACTTTTCCGTTGATGGCCGCTATGTTTCCCGCCGGCTTACACACCCCTTTGTGGGCAGTGATACCTTTGGGCGCGGGTCTGGCTGGTTTGTTCGGTGTGCTACTGGGCGCGCCCACCTTGAAACTTCGCGGTGACTATTTGGCGATAGTCACGCTGGGATTTGGTGAAATCATCCGCGTCTTCATGAACAACTTGGACAACCCGGTCAACATCACCAACGGACCTAAAGGTTTGGGGCAGATCGATGCCATGACGGTCATGGGGCATCCGCTGTCGCGCAAACTTGACTTGGGTTTCATCGAATTGCCTGGCGTCACGCAGTATTACTATTTGTTTTTGTTGGTGGTGCTGGTCAGTGCACTCATTTGTTACCGACTTGAGCGTTCGCGCATCGGACGCGCTTGGATGGCTATCCGAGAAGATGAAATCGCAGCCAAAGCCATGGGTTTGAACACCCGTGACCTCAAGCTCATGGCGTTCGGCATGGGCGCGGCTTTTGGCGGTGTTGCTGGTGTTTTGTTTTCTTCGTTTCAAGGCTTTGTATCGCCCGAATCGTTCAGCTTGATGGAGTCGGTCATGATTGTCGCCATGGTGGTGCTAGGCGGACTCGGTCATTTGCCGGGGGTCATATTGGGCGCGGTGTTGTTGTCAGCCTTGCCTGAAGTGTTGCGTTACGTGGCCAGTCCCTTGCAGGAATTGACTGGTGGGCGTTTGGACGCGGCTATCTTGCGTCAACTACTGATTGCGCTGGCCATGATTCTCATCATGTTGTGGCGACCGCGCGGCTTGTGGCCGGCGCCTGAACACGGTAAGGCGATGCCTGCGGATAAGAGGTCAGCATGACAACGCCGGTCTTGAACGTACAAGGCATCTCCAAGCGTTTCGGCGGCTTGCAGGCGCTGAGTGAGGTGGGAATGACCATTCAAGCCGGTCAAGTCTATGGCTTGATCGGTCCCAACGGCGCTGGCAAAACCACGTTCTTCAACGTCATCACTGGTTTGTACTCACCAGACAGCGGCAGTTTTGAACTGGCAGGCAAGCCTTACCAACCCAAGGCTGTTCACGAAGTCGCCAAAGCTGGGATTGCCCGCACATTTCAAAACATACGCTTGTTTGCTGAAATGACGGCGCTGGAAAACGTCATGGTGGGGCGGCATGTGCGCACCGGTTCGGGTTTGCTGGGTGCGATTTTTCGCAGCAAAGCTTTTAGGGCTGAAGAAGCGGCGATCGAACAACGTGCACAAGAGTTGCTGGCTTATGTGGGTATTGGCGAACTGTCCGACTACAAGGCGCGCACCCTCAGTTATGGCGATCAACGTCGGCTGGAAATTGCCCGTGCATTGGCTACGGACCCGCAGTTGATCGCTTTAGACGAACCAGCGGCCGGCATGAATGCCACGGAAAAAGTGCAACTGCGTGAATTGATAGACCGCATACGTCATGACGGACGCACCATTTTGCTGATCGAGCACGATGTCAAATTGGTCATGGGCTTGTGCGATGCGGTGACAGTATTGGACTATGGCAAACAAATTGCACAAGGCACACCGGCGCAGGTACAAGCCGACCCCAAGGTCATTGAAGCCTACCTCGGCACAGGAGAGCATTGAATGAGCGCCTTGCTGCAGGTCACAGATTTACGCGTTGCTTATGGCGGGATTCAAGCGGTCAAAGGCATCAGTTTTGAAATCCATGAAGGCGAACTGGTGTCGCTGATCGGCTCCAACGGCGCAGGCAAGACCACGACCATGAAAGCCATCACCGGCACACTTCCCCCATCAGCCGGGCGAATTGAATACTTGGGCCGCGATATCCTGGGTCAAGGCAGTTGGGATTTGGTTCGACAAGGCTTGGTCATGGTGCCAGAGGGTCGGGGCGTATTCACCCGCATGAGCATTCTTGAAAATCTGCAAATGGGTGCTTATTTGCGCGACGATACCGCTGGTATTCAAACCGACATTGAGCGCGTTTTCGCTTTATTTCCTCGCTTGAAAGAGCGCCGGACGCAATTGGCTGGTACTTTGTCCGGCGGCGAACAGCAAATGCTGGCCATGGGACGTGCCTTGCTCAGTCGGCCCCGCTTGTTGCTGCTGGACGAGCCTTCCATGGGTTTGTCTCCCCTCATGGTGGACAAAATTTTTGAAGTCATTGCCGAGGTTGCCAGCTTGGGCGTGACCTTGTTGCTGGTGGAACAAAACGCCAGCCGTGCCTTGAAAATGGCGCAACGTGCTTACGTCATGGAATCCGGTGAAATCAGCGCACAAGGCGAAGCCAAAGCCCTGCTGCATGACCCTAAAGTACGCGCCGCCTACCTCGGTGAATAATGGCGGGATGAGCCAAGGTTTTATTCGCATTCGTGGTGCCCGTCAGCACAATCTCAAAAACATAGACATCGATATCCGTACCAACGAGTTAACGGTGTTCACCGGCCCCAGCGGTTCGGGCAAATCCAGCTTGGTGTTCGATACCTTGTACGCCGAAGGACAAAGGCGTTATGTGGAAACTTTCAGCGCGTATGCGCGTCAGTTTTTGGACCGCATGGACCGCCCCGCAGTGGACAAGGTCGAGGGTGTGCCGCCCGCGATTGCCATCGATCAGACCAACCCGGTGCGCAGTTCGCGCTCGACGGTCGGCACCATGACCGAGTTGAATGACCATTTGAAATTGTTGTTTGCCCGCGCCGGTCAGTTGTTTGACAAACAAACGGCACAAGCAGTAGCGCACGACAGCGCTGACAGTATTTACAAAAAGCTCATGGACTTGAGCGACGCAGACCCGCGCTGGGTCATCACTTTTCCTGTCGAGTTGCCTGTCAACACCAGTGCCGATGAATTGCAGGCCTGGTTAAGTGCCAGTGGCTTTACACGCATTCATGCACAACGCGAAGTGAGCTACGTGGCTGATGCCGCACTACCCTTAAGAAAAAAAACGGCTGCAGCGAAAAAAACAGCGGCGGCTAAGAAAACCGTCAAACCTAAGCCCCAGCCCGACGGAAATCGACAAGTGCTGGACGTGGTGGCAGACCGTTTTCGCATGCAAAGCGTGGAGCAAGTGCGTGCCATGGAGGCGATAGAACTTGCATTGCAGCGTGGCAATGGGCGCATGACCGCTTACCGCATAACGGCCGATACAGACGCAGACAGCAGCGGCGAAGCATTTCGCTTTTCAACCGGCTTGCATTGTCCGGACAGCGATTTGCGCTACAGCGAACCCACACCATCGATGTTTTCATTCAACTCACCGGCTGGTGCTTGTCCGGTGTGTAAAGGTTTTGGTCGGGTGATTGGCGTGGACTATGGTTTGGTGATCCCGAACGACAAGTTGACACTGCGTATGGGTGCTATCAAACCCATGCAAACGCCTGCTTGGCAGGAGTGCCAAGACGATCTCATGCGACACGCGGAATCCGCGGGTATTCCAAGAGATACGGCATGGTACAAATTAACCGCCGAACAACATGACTGGGTGATCAACGGATCACCCCACTGGAGCGGCAAATGGAACCAGCAGTGGTATGGCGTGAAGCGTTTCTTTGAGTACCTGGAAACCAAGTCTTACAAAATGCATATCCGTGTGCTGTTGTCTAAGTACCGCTCCTACACCTTGTGCGGCGAATGCCATGGTGCGCGCTTGCAAACCGATAGCTTGTTGTGGCGTATCGGCAGTTTGGCTGGGGCTGAGCTGGCCATGCCAGCCGCCAAACGTTTTTTACCGACGGGCGTGCAATGGACGCGTAGCCAAGTGGAGTCTCTGCCCGGTTTGTGTTTGTACGACATGATGCTGTTGCCCATCGAAAGGTTACGGCAATTTTTTGATCACATGGCCAGCGATGCTTCGCTGACCGCCCATGCACAGGCTGAACAACAGGCATTGCATTTGTTGTTGGATGAAATTCGCACACGGTTGAAATATTTGTGCGATGTGGGCATCGGTTATTTGAGTCTTGACAGGCAAAGCCGAACACTCAGTGGTGGCGAGGTTCAGCGCATTAACCTGACCACGGCATTGGGCACATCGCTGGTCAATACCTTGTTTGTGTTGGATGAGCCCAGCATTGGTTTGCATCCGCGCGATATGCACCGCATTACCCAAGCCATGCTGCGCTTGCGGGATGCGGGAAATACGCTGGTGGTGGTCGAGCATGACCCGGCAGTGATGTTCGCAGCCGACCGTATCGTTGACATGGGGCCGGGGCCAGGGGAACGCGGCGGACAAGTGGTGTTTGACGGTACACCCGCACAGCTGAAAAACGCAGATACGCTGACCGGCGCTTACCTGGGCGCGCGCAAACAAGTAGGCATTGGCTTGAAGCGCATGGTCAGCGATGCCACGCCTCGGCTGATTCTCGAAGGTGCACGCGAACACAATTTGCAAAACCTGAACATAGAGTTTCCCTTGCAACGCTGGGTCACTGTCACCGGTGTCAGCGGTTCGGGCAAATCCACATTGATCCAAGACATACTCGCCCCTGCATTACTGCGGCATTTCGGCAAAAGCACCGAAGGCGCGGGTGCGCACGACCGCTTGCTCGGCGCGGATCATGTGAGCGATGTGGTGTTTGTTGACCAGTCACCCATAGGAAAGACCGCGCGTTCCAATCCTGTCAGTTATGTTGGCGCTTGGGACGCGATACGTGAAATCTTTGCCAACACGGCGATGTCACGCCAACGCAGTTACACCGCATCCAAATTCAGTTTTAACGGCGGCGATGGCCGCTGTCCGACCTGTGGTGGCTCAGGCTTTGAACATGTGGAAATGCAATTTTTGAGCGATGTGTATTTGCGTTGCCCGGATTGCGACGGACAGCGCTACCGGCCGGAAATTCTCGAAGTCAAGATTGAACGTAAACCAGCAGGCTCGGACCAGTTGCAGTATTTGAATGTCGCCGATGTGCTGCAACTGACCGTCAGCGAAGCCGCGCTGTTGTTTGCCGGCGACCGCGACGTGGTTCGCGCTTTGCAGCCTATTGTCGATGTCGGTCTGGAGTATGTGCGCCTAGGCCAACCGGTACCCACGCTCAGTGGCGGTGAAGCGCAGCGATTGAAATTGGCAGGTTTTCTGGCCGAGGCGGCCAAGAATGCATCTTCAAGCCGTCAGCCTGCAGCCCGCAAAGGCGTGATTTTTTTGTTTGATGAACCTACCACCGGTTTGCATTTTGATGACATTGCCAAGTTGATGCGTGCGTTACGCCGTTTGCTGGATGCCGGTCATTCGTTGATCGTTATCGAACACAATTTGGATGTGATTCGGGCCAGTGATTGGTTGATTGACCTCGGACCTGAAGGTGGCGAGGCCGGTGGTTTGTTGGTGGCAGAGGGCACGCCAGAGCAATTGCGCGAGCATCCGAGTTCACACACTGGCGAGGCCTTGCGTCAGTATGTAAAGGCTATGGGCCAGTTGCTTGTTTCCTCCGTTTTGGGTGAGGATGCGATTGGTGCTTCAGGTTCTGGTGTGGACGCGCTAGACGACAGGCCGGACTCCTCAGACGGCAAGCCTTTATCGTCGCCCGGCCTGTCCCCCGTCGCATCAAAGAAAGCGTATGAGGAGCGCGGCGTCAACCCAGTCGCATCAAAGAAAGCACTTGAAGTAGCCGAGCCCTCAGCCAAATACCTGGGCCAAGTCCTCAACAACAACATACGCATCATCAACGCCAAAGAACACAATCTGCAAAATCTGAGCGTTGACATTCCACGCGGCCAGTTCAATGTGGTCACCGGCGTCAGTGGTTCGGGCAAGTCCACGTTGGCGTTTGACATATTGTTCAATGAAGGTCAGCGTCGCTATCTGGAGAGTTTGAATGCTTACGCACGCAGCATTGTGCAACCCGCAGGCAGGCCTGAAGTCGATGCGGTGTATGGGATTCCGCCCACAGTAGCGATTGAACAAAGGCTCTCGCGTGGTGGACGCAAAAGTACTGTGGGCACCACCACCGAAGTCTGGCATTTTTTGCGATTGCTGTATGTCAAGTTAGGCACGCAGCATTGCATACACGACGATGTCCCGCTTCAACCGCAAACCCCGGACCGCTTGGCAGCTTTGCTGATGAAGCAGTTTCGCGGCCAGCACATTGGCTTGCTCAGTCCCTTGGTGATGAACCGCAAAGGTGTATACACCGAACTCGCCGATTGGGCGCGACCACGCGGGTTTACGCATTTGCGGGTTGATGGTCAATTCTTGCCGACCACTGGGTTTCCACGATTGGATCGCTTCAAAGAACACACGATCGAATTACCGGTGGCCAGCCTCACGGTAGAGCCTTCACGCGAGGCTGAACTCAGGCAGGCCATGCTGACTGCGTTGGAACATGGCAAGGGTGTGCTGCATGTATTGAGTGAACTCGACGGACTACAACAAGCCATGGAGCAGGGTGACATCACTGCGCACATCGGTCGCTTGCAGGCATTCTCCACACGGCGAGCCTGCCCGGTGTGTGATACCTCGTATGCTGAACTTGACCCTCGCTTGTTTTCTTACAACAGTAAACACGGTTGGTGCTCAGAATGTGTGGGAACCGGTACCGCTTTGACCCGAGAGCAACGTGCGGCGCTGGACGATTCGGTACAAGATCCGCAGGAACGTGGACGTGAAAAAAGTTTTGCAGAGCCCGAGATAGAAGATGTGGCTGATCAAACCTGCTCAGCGTGCCACGGCACCCGCTTGAACCCAACGGCGCGTGCCGTCAAGTTTGCCGGTGTATCCATCACTGAATTGGCACGCATGAGTGTGGTTCGCATTCGCGCTTGGGCCGACGGACTCACACTGACCGGTCGTGAAGCGGATATTGCACGCGACTTGTTACCCGAGATCCAAAGCCGTTTAGAGTTTTTAGAAAGCGTCGGTTTAGGGTATTTGACTTTGGACCGGGGTGCGCCCACGCTCAGCGGCGGCGAGGCACAACGTATTCGCCTGGCAGCGCAGTTAGGCAGCCATTTGCAAGGTGTGTGTTATGTGTTGGATGAACCAACCATAGGCTTGCATGCGCGTGACAACCGTATCTTGCTCGACGCCTTGAAAGTGTTGAGTGACAAAGGCAATACGCTGGTGGTTGTGGAACACGACGAAGACACCATTCGCCGTGCCGACCACATCATTGACATTGGCCCCAGTGCGGGTAAACGCGGCGGCCATCTGGTGGCGCAAGGCTCAGTGGCCGATGTGATGGCGTCGCCCGATTCGCAAACCGGACGTTATTTGAAACACGCCATGCACCATCCCATGCAATTGCGCCGTTTGGTCAAGCCCAAAAAAGACATGCTCAGGGTCACCGGCGCTTTTTTACATAACTTGAACAACATCACTGTCGATGTGCCCTTGCAGCGTCTGGTTGCAGTGACAGGCGTGAGCGGTTCAGGCAAATCCACCATTGCCCGCGATGTGTTGTTAACCAATGTGCATGCGGTGGTGGGGCAACGCTCTACCCAGGCAGGGCGCAAAGCGAACGATGCTGGCAAACATCCGGTTTGGATCGGTTGTGCCACTGTCAGCGGGTATGAAAGCATAGACCGCGTACTAGAAGTAGACCAAACACCGATAGGCAAAACACCGCGCAGTTGTCCGGCCACCTACATCGGATTTTGGGACACGATTCGCAAGTTGTTTGCCGAGACACTGGAGGCGCGCGCGCGCGGTTACGGTCCCGGTCGTTTTAGTTTCAATACCGGCGAAGGCCGTTGCCCAGGATGTGAAGGCCAGGGCATGCGGACCATTGAAATGAGCTTTTTGCCCGATGTCAAAGTGTTGTGTGAAGTTTGCAAGGGTGCGCGCTTCAACCCTGAAACGTTGGCGGTGCGCTGGCGCGGCAAAAGCATAGGCGATGTATTGCAAATGGAAGTCGATGAGGCGGTGGAGTTTTTTGCAGCCATGACTCACATCAGCCACCCATTGCAATTACTCAAAGATGTGGGACTGGGCTACCTGACATTGGGTCAACCCTCACCCACCTTAAGCGGTGGAGAAGCGCAGCGCATCAAACTGGTGACCGAGTTGTCTAAAGTACGTGACGACATCACACGCCGCGGCCAGCAGGCGCCGCATACCTTGTATGTGTTGGACGAGCCAACCGTGGGTTTGCACATGGCTGACGTGGACAAATTGATTCGTGTGCTGCATCGGTTGGTGGATGGCGGTCACAGCGTGGTGGTGATTGAGCATGATCTGGACGTGATTGCCGAAGCAGATTGGGTGATTGACTTGGGCCCTGAAGGCGGTGACGGTGGCGGGCGGGTGGTTGCTGCCGACACGCCGGAGGCGCTGGTGAAACTCGGCACACACACCGGCAAGGCGCTGCAGCCTGTGTTGGCACGGCAATCAATGCCAGCCTAAGCCAACCTGAATGGGCTGACTACAATCTGCGCTGCTGATTATGAATTTAAATACACAACGCCGAATCGACGCCTGGGTCGGTCCCTTCTTATGTGCCTTGGTGTCGCTGTGGGACAAGTACTTTGGTCGGGAGATCAAAGATTCTCACCCTATTCAACAAGTGCTGGTCATCATGTTGTCAGAGATGGGCAGCATGGTGCTGGCTGGCCCTATGTTTGCGCAGATAAGAAAAAACCATCCTGACGCGCAGATTCACATACTGCAACTCAAGCGCAACCAATCAGTGGCACGCTTGCTCGGCTTGGTGCCAGAGGCACATTTGCACGGTATTGACGACAGCAGCTTGTTCGGTCTGTTGGGCGACTTGGTACGTGTGCTTTGGCGATTGCGTGGCATGAAACTGGATGCGGTGATTGATTGCGAATTGTTTTCACGCATCAGTGCGCTTCTGGCTTATGGCTGTGGGGCACGTTTGCGTGCTGGGTTCACGCCGCATACCCAGGAAGGTTTGTACCGTGGCTCGTTTTTCAATGCTGCTATTCCCTATAACCCTTACCGTCATATCTCTTTGCAATTTATGGCGCTGGTGGACTCGTTGCAATCTCACTGCACGCCGCGCACCAAAGCCATACCTTTGACCTTCAAGCCCCAGGACTCTGGTTTAGAAGTGCATTTCACGCATGGAAATATGGCCGATTTCACGCGAGACCTGCACCGAGATTACCCGTTGTTCATGCAAGCCGAGAAAAGAATTTTGTTTTATGCCGGCGGTGGTTTATTGCCTATCCGCGCTTGGCCTGCCGCACATTACGCTGTGCTTGCCAAAGGGTTGTGTGAACAAGGATATGCCGTGGGCATCATCGGATTGCCTGAAGATCTGGTGCTGGCCAAGTCCATTCAAGCGCAATGCGATCACAGCCATTGCCTGAATTTTGTGGGTTACACCCAAAACTTGGAAGCCTTGACCCGTTTGTTTTTTCACTGTGACCTGTTGGTCACGAATGACGGCGGCCCTGGCCATTTCGCCAGCTTGACACCGATTCGCACGCTGATGTTTTTCGGCCCCGAAACCAGTGCACTGTATGGACCCTTGACATCGCGCGCAATCGCTTTAGAGAGTCATGCGGCATGTTCACCTTGTTTGACTGCTTATAACCACCGGGCTACCCCATGCGATGGAGATAACCAATGCTTGCAGCGTATCGAGCCTGCGCAAGTGCTGTCGCTGGCGTTGACACAACTTGACATGTGCGAGCCCAGAGACCCTGCCTATGCCTGAGTTGCATTCAAACAACTTGCCTTTTCGCTTGCCTGCGAAGCTGGCTTTCATGCAGCCGTTGCTGACCCGTTTGTTCCGCTGGCGCTATATCCGCTTTGCCACGGTCGGTGCTTCAGGCACAGTCGTCAATGTGGTTGTTTTATTCATATGTCAAGAATGGGTGTTACCGCTTGCAGTGGCTGATACTTCACTGAGATTGTCATTGGCTTTGGTGCTGGCAATTGCTGTATCAACGGTAAATAATTTCGCCTGGAACAGTTTATGGACATGGTCTGACCGTTTGGTCGATGAGCCTGGCGCGAATTTGGCAGTGGATCGCAGCACGGGCAAGCGCTTTGTGAAATATGCGCTCTCGTGCTGGCTGGGTATGTTTATTCAATACGGGCTGACCTTGTTGCTGTCTGGTCATATGTATTACTTGTTAGCCAATATCATGTCCATACTGATGGCCAGTGTCATCAACTATATAAACAATGACCGGTGGACGTTTCGTCAAAAGCAATCGAAATAACCGTCATGGGCAACGCAAACACAGCCAGACTGACGCCTAGCACCAAGACATTGTGGTTGATGGTACTGGCAGTTGCACTGATGTATGTTTGGGGCATAGACAGTATTTACATGCCTAGCAATGGCGATGAAATGGTTTATACGCACATTGCCCGATTGACGGCAACCAGTGGACATTGGTTACCGTTGGTGTCCGACTTGAATGACATGCGCAACACCAAACCACCGATGCTGTTCTGGCAGAGCATGTGGGTCAGCGACTGGGGTCAATATTGGCAACTGTGGCTTTTGCGTTTGCCTAGTTTGGTGTATCTCATGCTTGTATGTACGGGCATGGGTATGTTGTTACACCGGTGGCTGGGTGAATGGCAAACACCAGCTTGGGCGGTGTTGTGCTTGCTTTTGTTTTGGGGCACGTTCCGCTATGGTCGCCCCTACCTGACCACTGCACCTGAGATGTTCTGGTTCAGCTTGGCGCCGGGCTTTGTTTTATGGACCGCGGCAAAAGACAGCCCTCGAGCAGCCATCAACAACACATGGCAAGAATGGCTAGGGTGGACATTACTGGGCTTGCTCACCGGCATAGGGCTTGCCTATAAGTCATTTGCTTTGATTGCACCTGTTGCTATCGGTGTGTGGTTGATGCGAATGGCCATGCAACCCCGTTGGTCTTATCGCGCTGCTGTGGTTTCTGCCGCACAGATTGCCTGGATGGGTTTGCTGGCGGTCGGCTTATTTGCATGTTGGTTGTTGATTGACCCGCAACCGCAGGAAGTCTGGCGCGAATTTGTGCAAAAAGAAAATGCAGGCAAGATGAACAATCAAGCTGGCTATTGGGCGCAGTTGTTCAGTTGGAAAGGTTCCAGCGACTATCTCACCGCACCTTTACAAAACACCGGCTTGTTGTTTCCCTGGGTGTTGGCTTTGCTTGGACTGGCTTGGCGTCAGCGAAGAAATGTTTTCACTCAATGGCGTGGGCAACTGAGCTTTTCTTTGGTTGTATGGATAGTTGTTTGGTGCGTCGTGTTTCTGTTGCCCAGTCAGCGCTCAAGCCGTTACTTGTTGCCTGTGATGCCTGCGTTGGCCATGCTCATGGCCTTGCATGTGAAGCATGTTTCTCTCTTGGTCGCGCGATTCACAGGTTTTCTGTCCCTTGCCATGCTCAGTGTGCTTTTGTGGCTTGCCATGCATGCCAGTGCAATCGGTTTATTGCCACCCACTCTTACAATTCTGGTGGTGCTTTGCAGCCTGACCGTCAGCATGCTTTGGCTTCGCATGTGGCGGGTGAAAGCATCTGGTGTTTTTTCTTCATTGCAGTGCGCGGCTTTGGCCATGTTAGGTTTGAATGCCTTGCTGCAAGGTATGTCTGGTGAGCGTATCGCCTTTCAAGGTGACAGACCAGATCGTCCCCAAGCTGATACCGTTTGGGTGAATGAGGGGTTTAACGGGGAGTTTGAACGTTTGCAATTTTTATTGCCCGGTAACAACAAGTTCAAACCCGATCAACACAGAATCGATGCGTTAACTACGGGCAGTGACAACACGCCAGGTACATGGTTCATCGTGGCCAGACTTGAGGGTTCAGAGGCACTGCCGTGTGAAGTCATGAAGTCGTGTGAACGTGTGGCCATGCGTTGGGACATTGAACAACGCTTAAAGCCGGGTCAGGTTAACCTTGACAATATCAACCGTCCGCGCGAATGGTTATGGCGTCAGGAGTGGTTGATGCGGGTCCGTTGAAACCAGACTGACTGTAGCCATCGGATGTGAGCAAACAGCCACAAGCCCGGGTCTAACCACGCATCCCAGGCATTGCCCGAAGGTGCGTGTGTATACACAAACAAGCCGGTAGCAACCAATACACAGGTGGCTACCTTTCTGTGCCATTCAGCCAAAGTCAATACATAAGCACTGGCCATCCATAAACCCATCAAGACCCAAGCCAACCATACCAACGCTGGCTCAAAACCTATGCTGTAAATGTCCCATGGCAGGAAACCAAACGTATCCATTAACAGCATCCATCCAACTGTGATCGGCAGTAACCACATCCAGCCCGATGCTTGCACTGCAAGCGTACTGTAGAAAAGCCGTCTTGACGGGCCCCGCAAGTCTTCCCATGCGGCAGCTACACAAAGACACAAGGACATCAGGCTTGGCGATTGGAATGCCAAGCCCAGGCTTGACAAAGGGGTGCTCCAACACAGCAACACCAAGAACCCAAATAAACTGGAAACCAACCAGCGCCACTGCTTGTCATACAAAGGAATAAATTTCACACTTAACCAACTCAATACAGCCAACCAACTCGCTGTGTGGAACACCTGTTGCATTTGCAGTTGTGGCAATACGGTTGCGGTTTGAGCCAGCCAGTCCCAGATGTTCATGGTTTGGCCTTCACTGCTGATTCGCTGCGCCAGCGTTGCCAAGCAATACCTTGTCGCAAATGGGTGTAGCTGATCCATAAACGATCATCGACCCAACTCAGTGATGGGTAGGAGTATTCGCTGCCCGTCGAACCGTCGGCCAATGTTTGTGGCGCAGTCCAAGCCAAACCATCCTCGCTGTTGTGCATCACAAGCAGACTGCGTGCGCGTTCTAAGGGATTGCGTGCCATGACCACACCATAGGAGGGAAGCAGTAACGCAGCAACCGCTGAGTTTTGGTTGCTCATGCTCAATTCATCATGCGAGGACCAATGAACACCGGCATCGGTACTGCTGATCAGACTGACTTTTTCATAAGGAGGCAAGCTACGCATATAAGCCAGCCAATGTGTGGCGTTCATTGCCACAACCGCTGGCTGCAATACATGGTTGATGTGTACCAATCGTTGTATGCCTTGAAATTCCCCGTTTGCACTGAACCAGGCAAATACTGGGAAATGCTTGCCCAACTCAAAATGCAATGGCAGCACCATTCCGCCATCGGCCAAGGGCAGTGGCGCGTGCCTCACCAAATGACTCAGGTTCCACAACCAACTGAGTGGCAATTGACCGATGACCTCGAAATGGGGCTGCGATGGACTGATGTGGTCAGATGGCTGACGCAGATGCACCACCCTGGATGCGGCCCATCCGCCCAGTCCCGTACCGACGACAAACAAATGCAGACGTTGCTGCTGATCAAGCCAGGCGACGGGGTTGCCGAAATGCAAAATCCCTTTTCCCAATGCATCGCCAGCGGATACGCGATCAACCACCCAAACAGGTTCTGTCCATGCTTGTTGTTGACGCGACCACAGCGACATGGCAATTCGCACATCTGGCTGCGCTTCTTTACTGCCTGCAAACCAAAATACGGCCAGACTGAAGCGAGGATCGTTTGGCAATGCCACCAAGTTGCTGGCGTGAGCAGCAGGTACAAGCGGCGGTTGTGGAACCAAACCTTGTGCTTCAAGGGTCCAAACATGATCACTGTGGCTCGGTATGGTGGAGATTGCAGCACTGGCTGGACGCCCGCCGTGGCTGGTTGAAACGGGGTAGAGCAGCAATTTAACTGCCACCATCACCCAGCAAAAAAACCACAGCAAAGGCTTTAAGTCAGAAGGCAGCCAAAACTTGTGCATCCAAGTGTCCTTAACCTGCCGAGCCCAGTGACAGACCGGCGTGTTCGCGCAAGGGGTGGAAATGAATCTGCGGAAAGCGTTCTTGGGCCAGTCGCACATCGTAAGGAGATGTACAAAGGTAAGCCAATGTGTGGGCTGCGTCCAACGCCATGCGTTGCGGGTAAGCGTTGCTGAACTCGCGCAATTGAGCAGGTGTGTCGGCAGTGATCCAACGTGCGCCCGTGTATTGACAGGATTCAAGTCGCACATCGCAGTCGTATTCGGCTTTCAATCGGTGTTGCACCACTTCAAACTGCAATTGACCGATGGCGCCAAGCAACATCGGGCCACCAATCTCGGGTTTGAAGACTTGAATTGCGCCTTCTTCACCGAGTTGCTCAAGACCGGTTTGCAGTTGTTTGGTGCGCAGTGGATTTTTCAGTAATACCGTCATGAACAATTCCGGCGCGAAAAAAGGCAGGCCGGTGAATTGCAAACTGCTGCCGTCGGTGATGGTGTCACCCAGTTGCACGCCACCATGGGTGGTGAAACCGATGATGTCACCTGCATAGGCTTCTTCCACCGCCTCACGCCGTTGACTGAGGAATGTCACCACAGAAGTCGGTCGCAATTCCTTGGCGCTGCGTTGCACTTTGAGTTTCATGCCAGGCGAATATTTGCCCGAGGCCACGCGTACAAATGCGATACGGTCACGGTGATTGGCGTCCATATTGGCTTGAACTTTGAAAACCACGCCAGAAAAACCACTGTCCTCGGGCTGAACGGTTTTCTCTACCATTTGCTTATTGACCAGTAGCGAGCTGTGCCGCGCTTGGGGAAACGGTGCCAGATCAACCAATGCATCGAGCACTTCCATCACGCCAAAGTTATTGACGCCAGAGCCAAAAAAGACCGGCGTTTGTTTGCCGTTCAAAAAAGCTTCGCGGTCAAATGTTGGTGAGGCACCGGTGGCCAGTTCCATGCTGTCCATGGCTGATGACCATTCCATGCCAAAGCGATGTGACAAGTCCGCTTGTTCGGTCAGCGCAATCGTCTCAAAATCTTGCGGTAATCTTTCACTGCCAGACTCGAACACGGTCATGGCATGCGTGCGCAAATTGATGATGCCGCCGAAACTTTTGCCTTGGCCGACTGGCCATGTCATGGGTACGCAGGGCATACCGAGTTCTCGCTCGACTTCGTCCAAAATATCCAAGGGGTCACGCACCTCCCGGTCCATTTTGTTGACAAAGGTAATGATGGGCGTGTCACGCTGACGGCAGACTTCAATCAATCGACGGGTTTGCGCTTCTACACCGTTGGCCGCGTCAATCACCATCAAGGCCGAGTCCACCGCAGTCAACACACGGTAGGTGTCTTCAGAAAAATCTTTGTGACCTGGCGTGTCCAACAAATTGATGACGTGCTCGCGGTACAGCATTTGCATGACCGACGAAGCCACCGAAATGCCGCGTTGTTTTTCAATCTCCATCCAGTCGGAGGTGGCGTGGCGCGAGGCCTTGCGTGCTTTAACAGAGCCCGCAATTTGAATCGCGCCGGAGAATAAGAGCAGTTTCTCGGTGAGCGTAGTTTTACCCGCGTCGGGGTGGGAAATGATGGCAAAAGTGCGGCGTCGGCGCACTTCCTCTAAGGCTGTGGTCATGGTGTTTGTGGGGGAATAAGTCGGGATCATAGCCCGATGGCATGCAAGTATCAGAGCTCACCTTGTTGATGGTCTACCGTGTAATAACGCACGGTGCGCAGCAACATGTTGCGATCAAATGGTTTTGGCAGAACATGATTGATGCCCACTTCACGGCACCTGTCCATGGCATCTTGTGCCAAATTCGCGGTCAAGGCAACCACCGGCACCTTCGAAAAAGGCAGGTCTGCATGTTGTCTGATCTGTTGAACCACCTGTGCGCCGTCTATGTCTGGCATGACCAGATCTATCAACACCAGATCGTAGATGTGTGATTGCATCAGGTCCAAGGCTTGCTGTCCATTTTCAGCTTGTTCGATGGATGCATTGGGGAAGCTTCGCAACAAGGTGGTGATCACCAACAAACGGTTGACATTGTTGTCATCGACCACCAGGAGCTTCAATAGACTGCTGTCTTGGCTGATTGAAGTATTGAAATTGGCGGTGGCTTGCACTGGCTCTTGGGCCAAAGTCAGCGGCATCTCCAAAGTGAAAGTCGAGCCTTGGCCAGGAGCGCTGACAAGGTGCAACTTACCTTGGTAACTTTTGACCAAACTCATGGTGATGGCCAGACCCAGTCCGTTGCCACGCATCGGTTCGCTCAGACGCATGGCCGTTTGCACATCATGCACTTGAGTGAAAGGCAGGTAAATTTTTTCTTGTTGTTCAGCAGTCATGCCTATGCCTGAATCCTGCACACTCACCACCAGATGCGTGCCTGTATCGTTGCTGAAGGTATGTGCTTTCATATGCACATACCCTTGTGGTGTGAATTTGATGGCATTGCCCAGTAAATTGATCAAAATTTGTGACAGGCGGTTTTGATCTATGCTGACCCACAGGGGTAAATCTTGAGCCAAAGTCAATCGATATTCCAGCTGCATTTCATGTGCTTGGTGATTCAAGGTATGAAAGGTTTGCTGCAAAACCTGTCGCAAATTGACTGTTTGAGGATGCAAAGCAAGTTGGCCAAGACGGATTTGAGAAAAATCCAATAAATCATTGATGACAGTCAGTAAGTGGGCTGCCGCATGTTGCGCACTGGTGATAAAGCCCATGGATTCCACTGGCAATTGCTTGGTGTCTTGAAGTAAGCCTAAATATCCGATCACAGCGTTCAGTGGTGTGCGCATGTCATGGCTGACCATGGCCAAAAATTTGTCTTTGTGAGAATCTGCGAGTTTCAGAGCCTGTGATGTGCCAGCCAGTCGTTTATTGGCGCGGTTCATTTGGTGATTGGATTGCGCATTGGCCGAGTCGTAGACAAACACCAAAATCACTTGGGTGATTTCCATCACCATGATGCACATCAAACTGATGGCCAACTCCTGCCAAGCAAAGAAGTGCATGTTTGGCAAAAGCCCGTTGATCTGGACAAAAAACATGGCCAGCAAGCTGAAAAAACTCGCTACCACCCAAAAAATGGCCCACTGACGGTTCATGCAAAAAACGGCCAACAAAGGAACCAATCCCATGAAAATCACATAGACAGATTTCAAGCCATCCGTCATTGCCGCATTGAACAAAATCAGTGCGATCAAGCTAACTTGGAAAAAAGCATGCGCCCACAGCATGCCCAATCCCTTGAGCCAGAACCACAAATTAACCAACAGCACAAAGGCTGCCAACAAACAAGACCATCCGGCCACCGGATTGCCAACGAGCGCCATAAAAATGGCAATAGGGATTAAAAAAATAACGGCTGCCGCTGAATTGATTAAAAAATAGAAATTTTGAGAACTCCGCAATGTAAGCGGCAGTTTTCTCAGTACCCAAAGGTAAAAAAGATAATTTTTATTGAGCGTCATCCTAGGCGATTCAATATTTAGGGTTACCCCAAGTTTAGTCTGTGTTGAATCATTTTTGAAATACAATTCACGCACCGAGGAGCGCTGCAGCAACATTCAAGTTGTGAGGCTCGGAACCCTTTCCAACTGCGCTCACCCACTGACAATGTGAGGTGAGCACCTCGGTTCATCCTGTGCTTCTTTGCGTGTCCGTGGCCCTGAACTTTTTTTGGAGCCTCCACATGAACGCATCTCTCAAACCCACCCAAACCACCGATTTCCATGTCGCTGACATGAGCTTGGCCGACTGGGGCCGCAAGGAAATCAAAATAGCCGAAACTGAAATGCCTGGTTTGATGGCCATTCGTCAAGAATTTGCCACAGCCCAGCCATTGAAAGGCGCACGTATAACCGGCTCTTTGCACATGACCATACAAACGGCTGTGCTGGTCGAAACTCTGCAAGCCTTGGGCGCTCAAGTACGTTGGGCTTCATGCAATATTTTCTCTACCCAAGACCACGCTGCCGCCGCGCTGGTTGCCAATGGCACACCAGTGTTCGCTTACAAGGGCGAAACCCTGGACGATTACTGGGACTACACCCACCGTATTTTTGAATTTGCTGCCAAGGGCGCTGACGGCGAAGGCCCCAACATGATCTTGGACGACGGTGGCGACGCCACCTTGCTCATGCATTTAGGCAAGCGCTCAGAGAAAGATGCATCGCTTTTGAACAACCCTGGCAGCGAAGAAGAAGTGTGTTTGTTCAACGCCATCAAAGCCAAGTTGGCGGTCGACCCGACTTGGTACAGCCGTAAATCAGCCCACATCATTGGTGTCACTGAAGAAACCACCACCGGCGTCTTGCGTTTGAACGAAATGGCTGCCAAGGGCACGTTGATGTTCCGTGCGATCAATGTGAACGACTCTGTTACCAAGAGCAAGTTTGACAACTTGTATGGCTGCCGCGAATCGTTGGTCGATTCCATCAAGCGAGCCACCGACGTGATGATCGCTGGCAAAGTGGCTTGTGTGGCTGGTTATGGTGACGTGGGCAAGGGTTCTGCCCAGGCCTTGCGCGCCTTGAGCGCCCAAGTGTGGGTAACTGAAATTGACCCGATCAACGCTTTGCAAGCTGCGATGGAAGGCTACAAAGTGGTGACTATGGAGTACGCTGCCGACAAAGCCGATATTTTTGTGTCTGCCACCGGCAATAAAAACGTGATTCGCTATGAGCACATGGCTGCCATGAAAGACGAGGCCATTGTTTGCAATATCGGTCACTTCGACAACGAAATCGATGTGGTTTCTCTTGAAAAACTGCAGTGGGACGAGATCAAGCCTCAGGTCGACCATGTCATCTTCCCTGACGGAAAGAAAATCACCTTGTTGGCCAAAGGTCGCTTGGTGAATTTGGGTTGTGCCACCGGTCACCCCAGCTTTGTTATGTCATCGAGCTTTGCCAACCAAACCATTGCGCAAATCGAGTTGTTCACACGCCAAGACCACTACGAAAACGGCAAGGTGTATGTGCTGCCTAAGCACTTGGATGAAAAAGTCGCGCGTTTGCATTTGAAGAAAGTCGGCGCCATGCTGACCGAGCTAACAGACGAGCAAGCATCCTACATCGGCGTCAGCAAAAGCGGCCCCTACAAAGCCGACACCTACCGCTATTGATCAGATGCGCGCCGACCAGTTGCTGGTCGAGCGCGGTCTGGCTGCATCGCGCTCGCAAGCCCAGCGTTTGATCGCCGCCGGTGTGCAATGGCGGATGCCTTTGCATCACTGGCAGCGCATCGAAAAAAACGGTGCCTTACTGCCTTTGGATTGCGAATTGCAATTATTGGATGGGGCTGAGCTAGAGTTTGTGTCGCGCGGCGGCTTAAAGCTGGCTGGTGCATTGCAAACCACCAAGTTGTCAGTTCAAGGTTTGCATTGTCTCGATGTTGGTCAGTCAACTGGCGGCTTCACTGATTGTTTACTGCAACATGGCGCAGCCAAAGTAGTTGGGGTAGATGTCGGACATGGGCAATTGCATGCTTCATTGAGAGATGATGCGCGTGTGGTGTGCATTGAAAAAATCAACGCACGAATGCTTTCTAAGCCCGACTCGCCTTTGCAGCCGTACACACCGCCCAGCGGGTTTGATTTTGTGGTGGCAGATCTGAGTTTCATTTCACTCACACTGGTGTTGCCTGAGTTGACGGCAGTGATGAAGCCACAAGCGCAGGCGTTGTTGTTGGTGAAACCGCAGTTTGAACTGCAACCGGCAGACATAGGCAAAGGCGGTCTGGTGAAAGATGCTGCTTTGTATGCCCAGGTACAGCAACGGTTGGAATTGGCCTGTAACGAACTTGGACTGTCGGTGTCGAATTGGTTAGACAGCCCGTTGACGGGTGGTGACGGTAACCGGGAATTTTTCATTCATGTCAGCAGGAAATTTGTATGAGCTCATCACGTCCTATACCTATCAGTTTTGAATTTTTTCCGCCCAAAACGCCAGAAGGAACGGTCAAACTATTGAATGTGCGGCAAGATCTTTATGCGCTTAAACCGCAATTTTTTAGCGTGACTTATGGTGCGGGCGGTTCCACCCAAGACGGCACCTTGCAACAAGTACAAAGTATTTTGCAAGATGGCTTTGACGCTGCGCCGCATTTTTCATGTATTGGAACCACGCGAGACACAGTCCGTCAGCAACTGGCGGCATTCAAAAAAGCAGGCATACGGCGCATGGTGGCCTTGCGCGGTGATTTGCCAAGCGGTCACGGCACCTTCGGTGAATTCAGATATGCCAGTGAATTGGTCGAATGCATACGCCAGGAGTCGGGTGAGCATTTCCATATTGAAGTCGGTTGTTATCCGGAAGTGCACCCGCAGGCCAAATCGCCGCACGCAGATGTGCAAGCTTATGTGACCAAAGTCAAAGCAGGTGCAAATTCAGCCATTACCCAATATTTTTTCAACAGCGATGCTTACTTTCGCTTTGTCGATGAGGCCTATAAACTAGGCGCGGATATTCCGGTTGTGCCTGGCATCATGCCCATCACCAGCTCGTCCCAGTTGATGCGTTTTTCAGATGCTTGCGGTGCGGAAATACCTCGCTGGATACGCTTGCGACTGCAAGCCTTTGGCGACGACACCGCATCGATCAAGGCGTTCGGACTGGATGTGGTCAGCGATTTGTGCGAGCAATTACGCAATGGTGGCGCACCTGGATTGCATTTCTACACCATGAACCAATCGGCACCTACTACGGCTATTTGCAGCAACCTTGGTTTGATTTAGCCTTGTGCCAAACTGAAACCCGCCAAGTGGTCTTGTCCCATCAGTTGCACCATTTGTGGCAACGCTTGTTGCAGTTGGTCATGCAAGGTAAATGGCGGGTTGATGATGACCACCCCGCTGTCTACCAAACCCACGGGCTTGGCTTTTTCCCCTGCCGTGGCTTCAGTACGTGCCCCGGTGCGAATGCGCAATGTAGCGTGCAGCCAAGGCTTGTCGGCTTGTCTTGCGAGGTTGGTCAAATGGCGGGGTAAGCTGTGCGCCTGCGGCCTGGGAATGATGGGGTACCAAATCACATAGGTGCCAGTGGCAAAACGTTTCATGCCAATGGATACAGCCACCACGACGCGTTCATAGTCCAGTTTGATTTCATAACTGGGATCAATGAAGACCAAGCCACGCCGCGTTGAAGGTGGCAAGTATTTAGGTAAACCTGCGAAACCATCCTCGTGCATCACCATGACCTGGCGACCCGCTTTCAAAGACTCCACATGGGTTTGAAGTGCGCGTATGTCAGTAGGGTGCAATTCAAACAACTTGAGTTTGTCTTGTTCTCGCAACAAATGATGCGCGATCAGAGGTGAACCCGGGTAGTTGAGCAGGCCACCTTGAGGGTTGAAATGTTCAAGCACCCGCCTGTAGTCCATCAGCAATTCGGCCATGGGGCCGGCAAGTTTGGATTTATGGCGCAACAAGGCTAACAGACCTTCGTTGGCCTCACCGCTTTGGTTGGCGTCATGGCTATCAAGTCGGTAAATACCTGCACCAGCATGGGTATCTATGGCGGTGTAGCCGACTTCTTTGAGTGCTAAATGCTTCATCACTGCAACCAGCACCGTGTGTTTGAGCACATCGGCATGGTTGCCTGCGTGAAAGGCGTGGCGGTAACTGAACATGACGCCATGGTAACGCGTGCTGGCAATTTTTCGAAAGAGGCTATAAATTGGCATAGAATAGAAGGCTTCGCAGCGACCAAGGTTCCGCGGCGAATATGTCAATCCCACCTAAGAGGTTCTCAATAGAAGAACACCGACCGTGGAAAAGAACCCCACAACCCACTCCAGGAATTTCCCATGTCAACATTCAGCGCAAAACCCGCTGACGTGACGCATGAGTGGTTTGTGATTGACGCCACCGACAAGGTGCTCGGACGGATTGCCAGCGAAGCAGCCCTCCGTTTACGCGGCAAGCACAAAGCCATTT
>NZ_JAVLFQ010000023.1:0-87039 GCF_046052765.1 Limnohabitans sp.
ACGGCCATGATGCTCATGGCGCTGGTCGCAGGCGGCAGGTCCCGCGCCATGCCAAACCAAATGATTTGTGCAAAGCCGTAATTCACAAAAACCGCATATACCAAACTGCCCCAGGCCATGGGAGAAATTTGCCACGTCGGCCAAGTCTCGGTCGCTGAGGCTAAGAGCAAAATCACCGGACTGCTGAGCAACATCATCCACGCCGTCAGAGATTGCACAGGCAGGGTGAAACGGATACGCCGCATCCAAAGCGTGCCTATCGCCCAACTGATGGCACCAAGCTCCATCCACACAATGCCCATGGGCTTGCCTTGCAAAGCAGTGATTTCATGCGAGATGAGAAGCCCTATACCCAGCAGCGCTGCAATGACCGCGATGACGATGCGTTTGTTCAGTTGTTGTCCCATGAACAACACGCCAAACACCACGGTCCACACCGGAAACATGAAGCCTAATATTGACGCGCGTCCAGCAGGCAAAGCCAGCACGCCCAATATAGACAAGGTGTGCCACAAAAAAATATTCGGTATGGCGAGTAGCACGATGTCGCGCCATTCGCGCGGCGTGGCAGGCCATAAACGCAAACCACGGGTTCGAAAATAAAACATCAGCCACAGTGAAGCCAGACCCATGGTGATGCCTCGCACATACAGCGCGGGCAGTTCGCGCACCGCGATTTTCATCATCGGCCAGTTGATGCCCCACATCAAGGTTAAGCCCACCAGCGCGATCAGTTGCGCGCGTGTGATGTGCGGTGTTTTCAAACCGCCACCGGCGCTTTAATGGCCGGGTGACATTGGTAGTCACGCACCTCGAAGTCTTCGAACTCATAATCGAAGATAGATGCCGGTTTGCGCTTGATGTGAAGCGTTGGAGCGGGGAAAGCTGAGCGGGTCAACTGCAATTCCACTTGTTCGTGGTGGTTGCTATAGATATGGCAGTCGCCACCGGTCCAGATGAAGTCGCCGACTTCCAGGTCGCATTGCTGCGCCACCATGTGGGTCAAAAGCGCATAGCTGGCGATGTTGAAAGGCACGCCCAAAAAGATGTCTGCGCTGCGCTGGTAAAGCTGGCAACTGAGTTGGCCTTTGCCGCCTGGGGTAGTGGGTGGTGCCACGTAAAACTGAAAAAACGCGTGGCAAGGCATGAGCGCCATCTTGGACAACTCGGCCACATTCCAAGCGCTGACGATGATGCGTCGCGAATCGGGGTTGGTTTTGAGCGTGTGAATCACATCGCTGATCTGGTCGATGTGTTGGCCATCAGGTGTCGGCCAGCTACGCCACTGCACACCATACACCGGACCCAAGTCGCCGTCGGCGCGGGCCCATTCGTCCCAAATCGTGCAGCCACGCTCGGTCAGCCAGTTGTTGTTGCTCGAACCGGTGAGAAACCACAGCAGCTCGATGATGATGGATTTCAGGTGAACTTTTTTGGTGGTGACCAGCGGAAAACCTTGGCGCAAATCGAAACGCATTTGGTGCCCGAACACGCTGCGCGTGCCAGTGCCGGTGCGGTCGGATTTTTCGACCCCGTGCGTGTACACGTGGCGCATGAAATCTTCGTAGGGGGTGGGGATGGTGGCGGAAGTCATGGGGAGAGTTTAAAGCGGAGCTTCATGGCGCACTCAATCACGAATGAGGACCTGATACCTGAAGATTGGCCTAGTTGAAGTCATCTTCTTTTTGGTGTTTGATTCGGGCAATCAAGATATCGTCGCCGGGAAGGTGCCTGAATCTGGCTATGTAGCCGCTGCTGCCAAAATCAATGATGGCTTCGCGCAAGTAAATTCTGCCTTCTACAGGGCGGAATCTTTCCGGCATGACAGCAATTTTTGTGAGCGCATCACGAATGACAGCAATGGCTCGCTTTGCGACATCTTTGTCTTGTGTAGCCAGGAAGTCATGAAGCCGTTGCAGGTCTGCGATGGCTTGTGCAGAGTACTTTACGGATGGCATACCGGCGGGGGGAGTTCTTTATCCGATCCCCATGAATCTAACCAGGCCATGACTTCATCCTGGGTGGCGTGCAAACCGGTTTCGTCAAAATGTTTGATAGCTGCATCACAGCTTTCATGCCATGCGTGAGCGCGTTCTTGTTGTTCGATTAGCTGAAGAATCGCCTCGGTGGCAAGCGCATGAGGGCTGCGCTTTTGGCGCAGGGCGATGGCTTTGAGTTTTTCCCGCGCGGTCACATCCAAACGGATGGACATCGGTACAGTGGTTGAAGTCATGGTGTTTGGATCTGGCCGGTTACTTTGTAGTGCAAAGTATGGTAACCCACTACATGAAAGTCAAGTTCAATTTGAATTAATTAAAAATAGCTCATAATAAGAAATGGTAAAAAAAATGGACACCACACTTATTCGACAGGCTAACCTTGCTGATCTTGATGCTGTGTCAGTTTTATTTGATGCGTATAGACAGTTTTATCAACAAGCGCCTGACCTAAAACTCGCCAAACAATTCATTGAGCAGCGTATGCGCCGTTCGGAATCAGTGATTTTGTTGGTTCTTGACAGTACGCAACACGCCATCGGGTTTTGTCAGCTTTACCCTACTTTTTGCTCCGTAGAAGCCATTGACATTTATGTCTTGTATGACTTGTTTGTCTTACCTAGTGCAAGGCGTTCAGGTGCCGGCAAAAAGCTATTGCAAGCCGCTGAGCAGATTGCTTTGGAGAACGGCAAGTCCAGGATGGATCTAAGCACTGCGAAAAACAATAGCCCGGCTCAAGCTGCATATGAAGCTTTGGGTTGGGTGAGGGATGAGGTTTTTTTCACCTACAGCAAATATGTGCTTCAAGGCGAATTTTTTTAGCGTTAGCGGTGGTTCTCTGCTGCGTGCGACGCCGATGACTTACTGAAATCACAAGAGCTTCAAGGCATTGTGCAAACTGCAGGAAAAGACTGGTCGGTTAAGTTGTTGCTTGGCATTGGACACATTCCTTTGACCTTGGACCCTGTGGCGTTGAAAGCGGTGGTTGAACAGGTCACACATTGACAGAATCAACGCTCACCCACATTGCGAAGCACGGTCGAGTCCATCGACGATGGCAAGCCCTATCAACAGGCTTGCATCGCTTATGAAGTAGCGAGCCATTGATCCAAAGTTTCCATGTCGCGTGTGACTTCGTGGGCTTCGTGTGTGATCACTGGAATGCCAAGTCTGGATACGTGGGTGATGAAGTTAGCCATGGGCATTTGCGCCATGCGAGCGCCCCGTGCCAGTGACAAACCGTCATCTCGAAATAAAGCCGTTGCCAGTGCTGCACGTGCACCGGGTTCGGATAAAAGTTTTCCAGACTACAGGCCGATCATCACGGCGTCCGGCCTGATCTGCTCATGCCCATTGATTTAAGCCAATCGCATCAAATGTTTATTCTCAGCGCCCGTTGCCTATTTCACAGATATGCCTTGGTCCAAGGTGACAAGACAAGCCTGCTGACGCACCGCGAGTGCCAGCAAATAAGCATCAGTGATGTCCGCAGGGCGCAGCACTTGCTGCCAATCAATGGCGTTTGCATCTAGGGGGTTGATGCCATTCGCCCAGAACTCGTGCATGGGGTGACGCATGGCTTGCTGCAAACCGGCGACCACGGTCTGCATAGGCAAACGGTTGGGGTAGCTGGGTTGCGACATGATGCGTACACAGCCGTTCAAAGTGATGGGGCAACTGGCCCAGCCTGCTGTGTGGGTTGACAGCCATTGGCTGCACAAGCGATGGTGAACATGGTTGGCATCCAGCAATGCAATCAACACACTGGTGTCGAGCAAGGCCCGCAGTTTCATTCGCCTATGTCGTCGCGTATGGCACGCACCATGTCGCTGGTGACGATGTGTTGTCCAAGAGATGTCAGTGGCACAAAACCGTAAACCGCTGGCGGTTCCATGGCAACAACAGATGAAGAATGGGCTTGTGCAGGATCTGCCAAACCGAGTTGAATAGCTCGGCGCATGGTGTCGGAAATGATGCGTCCGGCTGTGGTTTGGCCGGCTTTGGCCAAGGACTTGGCAGCAGCCAGAATGTCATCGTCAAGGTCTAAGGTGGTACGCATGACGGCATTGTATCTGATGCATTCGCATCAGCGCATCAGCAGCCGCCCTGGATTCATCAGGTTGTGCGGGTCCAAAGCTTGTTTGATGCTGTGCATCAGTTGCAGCGCCACCGGGTCTTTGTACTGCGGCAGGCTATCGACTTTCAAACGGCCTATGCCATGCTCGGCGCTGACCGATCCGCCAAACGACATGACGGCTTCGTAAACCATGTGGTTCACCGCATGCTCATGAGTCTTTAAAAATTCTGCGGCATCTGCGCCTTCAGGGCATTGGATGTTGTAGTGCAAATTGCCGTCGCCCAAGTGCCCGAAATTCACCACACGAATGCCGGGCAATGCATTTGCCAAAGCCGCATCGGTTTGTTTCACAAACTCGGCTATCGCTGACACGGGCAGCGAAATATCGTGTTTGATGTTCAGACCTTCGGCTGCTTGCGCCGATGAAATGCTTTCCCGCACTTGCCAGAGTTCGAGCGACTGCGCCAAGCTTTGCGCTATCACCACATCGTTGGCGACATTCTTTTCAAGTGCCGCGCCCAGCAGTTGTTCCAGGCGTTGTTCGGCATGTGCTTCGGATTCGGTGTCGCTGAATTCCAGCAGCACGCAGTAGGGCGCATCTTGCCAAAGTGGCACTTGCAGAGCAGGGAAATGCCTGGCTACCAAGCCCAGCGATATGTGAGACATCATCTCAAAACCTGTCAGTCCCGCACCAAGTTGTTGCTGCGCCATGCCCATCAAATCAATCGCAGCTTGCACGTTAGGCACAGCCGCCCAGGCCATACGTTGCGCCGCCGGTTTGGGAAACAGTTTCATGCTGGCGGCGGTGATGATGCCCAGCGTGCCTTCGCTGCCAATGAACAAATGCCGCAAGTCGTAGCCGGTGTTGTCTTTGCGCAAGCCACTTAAGCCCGCCCACACATCGCCTTGCGCGGTCACCACTTCAAGCCCCAGACAAAGGTCGCGCGTATTGCCGTAACGCAGTACTTGCGTGCCGCCCGCGTTGCTGGCCAGGTTACCGCCTAGCGTACAACTGCCTTCGGATGCCAAGCTGAGCGCAAACAAAAAACCTGCTTGGTCTGCAGCTTGTTGCACGTGTTGAAGAATGCAACCGGCATCTGCGGTGAGGGTGGCATTTGCCGGATCGATGTGGCGCACTTGGTTCATGCGTTGTAAGTTGATCACCACTTCGCGTCCCGAGGTGTCGGGCGTAGATCCCATCACCAGACCTGTATTGCCGCCTTGCGGAACCATGGCTGCACCGGCAGCCGCACATGATTTAACGACGGCAGATACTTCAGCGGTGCTGCCCGGTCGCACCACGCACAAAGCTCGCCCGTGCTCGCGGCCGCGCCAGTCGCGCTCGTAAGCCGACAAGCCTTCGCCTGTGAGTACATTGCTATCGCCACAAACAAGGCGCAAGCTGTCTATCAACTTGTTCATGGTTTGTGGGCTTCTGATGAGGATGCCAAACCAGACACTGGAGCTGATGCATCCGCTGGTTGGCTTTGTTCTGTTTCAAGCTGCTTTGCCAATGCCGCATGCTGTAAACGCCACCTCACGTGCATGGCACTGGCGGCAAACAAAACCAAACACAAACCCACTTCAATCGCTGCATACATGTTGCTGGGCCAGCGGTCGCCGTTCCAGCGGATCACACCTTCAGCGAAATACAACCACACCACCAAGGTGACCCAACGGTAGGTGTACATGCGGTTTTTCAGCAAACCTGCCAATGGCAAACACAAAGGCAAGGCTTTGAGCACCAGCCAAGAGCCGCCCGGCCGCAAAGGTGCCAGCCACAGCTCCCAGGCGAGCGATAAAACAATCAGGCCGAGCAGGCTGCCCACCGCCAATAGACGGGTGAGTTGCGCGTGTCGGTGCGCGAGGGAAGTTGGGGTGTTGTTCAATGGCATGATATAGACCATGATTGTCACGCATATCTCAAACTTTGTGAGCCGGTTGCGGCAGTTTCCCTGGCGTCAAACGGCACGTCGCCTGGGTCAACGGTTTACCGAGGACCGCCTGGGTCAAACAGCTGGCGCTTTGACATTCACCACCACCATTGCGCTGGTGCCATTGATTACCGTGGCATTGGCCGTGATCACAGCATTTCCTTTGTTCGACCAGTTTCAAAACGTGTTGCAGCGTTGGCTGATCGAGAGTTTGATTCCAGACACCATTTCTCGGCAGGTACTGGGTTATTTGACGCAATTCACCACCAAGGCCAGTCGACTTGGCGTAGTGAGTTTCGCGGCGCTGATGTTCTCAGCCTTGGCGCTGGTATTCACTATCGACCGCAGTCTGAACGCTATTTGGCGCGTCAATAAAACCAGACCTTGGGGGCAGCGGGTCTTGCTGTATTGGGGAGCACTCACGCTGGGACCGATACTGGTGGCTGCTGGATTAGTGACCATGGCCTCGGTTATTTTGTGGACTGGCGGCTCACTGCGAAGCCAGAGTCCAGCCATGAAGCAAGCCTTAGATGTCCTCGAGTTTGTATTGTTGTGGGGAGGTATTTCGGCGCTTTATCGCTTTGTGCCCAATACCCATGTGCCATGGCGCCAAGTGCTGGTTGGCAGCTTGGGTACCACGCTGGTGATGGAGATTGCACGCAGTCTTCTCACTTGGTATTTAGCGCGAATGTCCACGTTTTCTCTGGTCTACGGTGCTTTTGCCACGGTGCCGATTTTGCTAGTGTGGATATACATGACATGGTCGATTGTCTTGCTGGGTGCAGTGCTGGTGGCAAGTTGGACGGGCTTGACCATGGGCCATGTGCGAGATCCGCAATTGCCGGGTGCTGATTTTCAATTGGCGCTGGACACTTTGCGCGAACTCAACAACTCCCGGGTGGGGAAAAGTTATGGCGCAGGTTTGCGTGAACTCTCTGTGCGTTTGAACGCTGATCCGTTACAAATGCAGCAGGTGTTAGAGCAACTGCAACAACTGGATTGGGTTGGCTTGTTGAATGAGGACAATGCAGGCAAAGCTCCGCGTTATGTATTGCTGGTGGATGCAAATTCCGTGTTGGTAGAGCCCTTGATGACCCAACTTCTCTTGGCAGATCAACCGGGCAGCAAGGCAGTGCATCAACAATGGCGCGATCGTGTGTTGGCAGACTTCATATAAGCGGATTGCTGCATGATGAAACAGAAATTCACGAGTACCTGTGTAGGCTCATGCATGCGGGACTAGGCGGACGTCGCTGAATCCATTAGTTATTTTTTATACGCATGCATGTAGGGCTCTAGGCGGACATCGCCGAATCCATTAAAAATTTCTTCATCGCATCCAGTGTTTCATCCGGCGACTCGCTCATCTGGTGGTGACCGTTAGGAATCATCACCACTTTCAATGCAATGCCGTTGTCTTTGGCATATTTGATCAAAGGCTGCGCCCCTTTGGGTGTGGTCATTTGATCGGCGTCACCCAAGACCATCAACACTGGACACTTCACCGCCGCCATGGCTTGCAAGCCTTGGTCATAGCTGTTGCAAGCGTTAAAACCTGTGTGAAAAACATTCACGCTGGCGTTGCTGGCCAATACCCGCCGACCCAAGGCCAGGCTGGCGCCAAACACCCAACTGCCCGCACCTGATGGGGGCGACAAGGTGGCGCGTGAAAAAACATTTGTCATATGCAAGGCTTTTTCTGGCGCGTCACGCGATGCATCGAGTAAACCTTGTGAGACGTGCATCGGGTAAGCGGTTCCAACCATGGCCAAATGCGTGACACGCTCGCCCAACTCTGCCGCTGCTTGCAAGCAAATCAGTGAGCCGAAACTGTGGCCTGCCAATGCAGCGTGTTTGATCTCCATGGCATCCAATAAATCTTTAACAAAGGCTGCGCCCTCTTGGACAGTGGCTGGCGGTGCGCCTGCGCTTTTGCAATGGCCGGGCAAGTCCACCGCTAAGACGTTCCAGCCATGGTGTGCGAGGTATCTGCTTTGCAGCAGCCACACGCTGTGGTCGCACAACACGCCGTGCACCAGCACGACCGTGGGTTGCGCCGGGTTGAAATCCTTGCCGCCGGTGTAGGCGTAACTGCGGTGACCGTTCACATCGATGTACATGGTGTGCTCCTTTAAGCGGCTTTTTCAGCGGCACGCAAGGCACGCTTTAAGTCATCGATCAAATCGGCCGGGTCTTCCAGACCCACCGATAAACGGATGGTGCCCGCGCCAATGCCTGCAGACGCCAACGCCTCGTCGCTCATACGGAAATGCGTGGTGCTGGCCGGGTGAATCACCAGCGATTTGCTGTCACCCACATTGGCCAAATGGCTGAAGAGTTTCAATGCCTCGATGAAAGCGCGGCCTTGGGCTCGCGTACCTTTGATGTCAAAGCTGAATACCGAGCCCGCACCGCGCGCACCGCCGCGCAACAGTTTTTGTGCCAATGCGTGACTGGGGTGGCTTTCCATCAACGGGTGACCGACGCGCGAGACCAAAGGATGCTCCGCTAAAAACTCAACGATTTTTTCGGTGTTGGCCAGATGCCTTTCCATGCGCAACGGTAGCGTTTCCATGCCTTGCAAAATCAACCACGCCGAGTGCGGACTGAGACACGCGCCGAAGTCTCGCAAACCCTCGCGTCTTGCGCGAAGTAAAAATGCGCCTACCGTGCTTTCCTCGGAAAACACCATGTTGTGAAAGCCTTCGTAGCGCTCGGTCAGCTCAGGAAATTTGCCGCTTTTCTCCCAGTCGAAAGAACCGCCGTCGACCACCACGCCGCCTATCACCGTGCCGTGACCGCTTAAAAATTTGGTCGCCGAGTGGTACAGCAAGTCAGCGCCAAGCGACAAGGGTTGCAACAAATAAGGCGTGGACAGCGTTGCATCCACCAGCAAGGGCACACCGTGTTCATGTGCGATTTGCGAAACCAAGGGAATGTCCAGCACATCCAAGCCCGGGTTACCCACGGTCTCGCCGAACAACAACTTGGTATTGGGGCGTATGGCGGCACGCCAAGCATCGATGTCATTCGGATGAACAAACGTGGTTTCAATGCCGAAGCGGCGCATGGTGAAGTGCAACAAATTGTGCGAACCGCCATACAAGGCCGAACTGGCGACGATGTGCGAGCCCGTACCCATCAGCGTGGCCACGCTCAAGTGCAGCGCAGCTTGACCGCTGGCCGTGGCGATGGCGCCTATGCCGCCTTCAAGTGCCGCAATGCGTTGCTCGAACACCGCGGTGGTGGGGTTACTGATACGACTGTAGACATGACCCGCACGCTCTAGGTTGAACAGTGAGGCCGCCTGGTCAGAAGACTCAAAGACAAACGACGTGGTCAAGTGGATAGGAACAGCGCGCGCGCCCGTGGCAGGGTCGGGCTGGCTGCCGGCGTGCAAGGCCAGCGTGTCGAAATGGGGATCGGCGTATCCGGGCATGGAAACCTCAGGCTAGGGTGGAGGTGGTGATTGTGGGGGAAACTCCTGCTGCCAAAATTTTCCCAATGACAGCCTGTCAATGGTCAGAAGCTGTGTGTCGCTAGCCACTCACGCAAAGCCAGATTCATCCGCGTTTGCCAACCGCGTCCCGATTGTTTGAATTGCTCAACAATGTCTGCATCTAAACGCAGATTGATATGGCTTTTGGTGGCAGGTAAGGGAGGACGTCCGCGTTTGGGCGTCAGCAAGTGTTCAGCCGCGTTGTGGCCTAACAAATCAGGCAGCACTTCTTTAGCCGGACGAGCACGGTTGAACCACGCCGCATCTGCTTGCGGGTTATCTCTGTCGGTTAGTTCAGCTTGAGGTTTGGGTGACATATTTTTTCTTTCTCGTTGATTGGCTCTTCTCAGGCTGATGACATGAATCAACTCCGCTCGCAAAGTAAACACCAGCATATACAACTTCATACCAATGAACCCCAGCGCTTGGTAGCGCTTTTCTGCATAGTCATGGCAGATATCTTCAGCGATCAATGATGTTTCCCATTCAAATTCACTGACCAATTCAAAACTCAATCCCCGGAGAGCCATGTTTTTTTCTGACTTTGCAGGATCGTATGAAAAATGACTCAATTATTGTACCCACAATATATCGTATGACTAGCCAAGTTGAGCTTGTCTTTGAAGTTTTGTGTAAAAGGTGTTTCAGGTAAAGCTTTAAAAATGTGAAGCAGTTACGTCTTAGGCGCTGAAAAAAACACCTTCATGTCTATCCGCGTTGATCAACGGTGGTCGCTAATACTTTTCTGAGCTATATTGAAACCATAACTTGCAAGACAAGCCACTGGAGACAGCCCATGAAAGTCAGCGATATTTTGCGTACCAAGGGCAATGCGCTCTACACCATCGCGCCATTGGTGCCATTGGCAGAGGCAGTGAAAATGATGGCAGAGCATGACCTTGGTTCTATTCTGGTGATGGACCACGGGGATTTGGTTGGCATTCTCACGTTTCGCGAAGTGATTCTGGCGCTCAACAGCAATGGCGGTCATTTGGGCAACACCACGGTGCGCGGCGCCATGGACGACCACCCGCTCACCTGCTCTCCTGACACCGAACTGGACGAGGTGCGTCGCATGATGCTCGAACGCCATGCGCGGTATTTGCCGGTGATGAGTAACCGTCAATTGATGGGCGTGGTCAGCTTTTACGACGTGGCCAAGGCGGTGGTGGACAGCCAAAATTTCGAGAACCAAATGCTCAAAGCCTATATACGCGACTGGCCGCAGGAGCAGGGTAGCAATCCGAATTAGACCTTCATTGTCCGCTTCATTCCCTGAGCCGGCCCCTCATGGATAATCCCACATATGAGCGGAAACACCTTAGGCACCTTATTCGCAGTCACCAACTTCGGTGAATCCCACGGCCCGGCCATAGGCTGCGTCATCGACGGCTGTCCGCCCGGCATGGCTTTGTGCGAGGCCGACATACAGCATGATCTGGATCGCCGCCGTCCCGGCACCAGTCGCCATGTCACCCAGCGCCAAGAACCCGATCAAGTGCAAATTCTGAGCGGCGTTTACCAAGGCGTGACCACCGGCGCTCCCATCGCACTGTTGATTCAAAACACTGACCAACGCAGCCAAGACTACGGCGATATTTTGCAAACCTTCCGCCCAGGCCACGCTGACTACACCTATTTGCAAAAGTACGGCGTGCGCGACCCGCGCGGCGGTGGGCGTTCCTCCGCTCGCCTGACCGCACCCACAGTCGCTGCTGGAGCTGTTGCTAAAAAATGGTTGCTGGAGAAATTCGGCACCACCTTCAAAGGCTGCATGACGCAACTTGGTGAACACGCCATAGGCTTTGAAGATTGGGCGCATGTGCCACACAACCCGTTTTATGCACCTGTTGCGGATGTGTCGCATTTGGAAACCTACATGGACAGTTTGCGTAAAGCGGGCGACTCCTGCGGCGCGCGCATCCGCGTGGTGGCGCAACACATGCCGGTCGGTTTGGGTCAACCCATTTACGACCGCTTGGACGCAGACATTGCTTTTGCCATGATGGGCTTGAACGCAGTCAAGGGCGTAGAAATAGGCGCGGGTTTTGCCAGCGTGGTACAGAGCGGTTCCACCCACGGCGACAGCCTCACGCCAGAGGGTTTCATTGGTAACAACGCGGGTGGCGTCTTGGGCGGCATCAGTACCGGTCAAGACTTGGAGGTCAGCATTGCGATCAAGCCGACCAGTTCTATCATGACGCCGCGAGACACCATCAATAGCGATGGCACGGCCACACAGGTGCAAACCAAAGGTCGCCACGATCCCTGCGTCGGCATACGCGCCACACCGATTGCCGAGGCCTTGCTGGCGCTGGTGGTCATGGATCATGCTTTGCGTCACCGTGCCCAATGCGGCGATGTGGTGATGCCTTTGTCGCCTATCCCTGCGCAACGCGGCGCTTAATGCCATGACCATGGACACAGCGCCGCGTGCCACGCGGCGACAACTGGTGCCGTTCGCCGCTTTGTCGGCCAGTTACTTCGCTCATATCGGTTTTTTCAATCCTTACTTGCCGCTGTGGCTCAAGCATTTAGGCCTGAGCCTATGGATGATCGGTTTGCTTACGTCCATGCAAGCGGTCACGCGTGTGTTCGCGCCTTATATCTGGGGTTGGTTGAGCGACCGTAACGGTGCGCGCGTGCCTTTGATGCGTTGGTGCTCGGGCATGGCTTTGTTGTGTTCCTTTGGATTGTTGTTTCACCCGTCACCCTGGTGGCTGGCAGCGGTGTTGTTTGGCATGTTCATACACACCAGCGCCATGATGCCCATGAGTGAAGCCGCCATGGCGCATCTGGTGAGTCACATGGGGACCTTGGATGTGCGCCGTTACGGGCGCATACGCTTGTGGGGCTCGGTCGGTTTCTTGGTCACGGTGTTTATCTCTGGCGCGTGGTTTGAAGCCCAGGGCATGTCCGGTTTTCCTTACTGGGCGGTGTTGACTTTATTGGCTGTCAACATCAGCACTTGGACATTGCCCGACAAGCGCGAGTCGGTGGTGCAGGTTCAAGGGCAAGCCGGTTTCTGGCAAGTTTTGCGTCAACCGCAGAGCTTGTGGTTTTTTGCAACATTGTTTTTTCATGTGTTGTCGCATGTGTCCATTTACACATTCTTTTCGCTGTATTTGGATGAATTGGGGTACGGTAAAGACATGATAGGCATACTGTGGGCGGTATCAGTCATTGTGGAGATCATGGGCTTTTTCTCGCAAAGTAAGTGGCTGCATTGGTTGAGCTTGCCGACATGGCTGTGCGTATGTACTGGCTTGATGGTGTTGCGCATGGGCTTGACCGCGTTTTATGCGCCACTGCTACCGGTATTGTTGCTGGCGCAGTGTCTGCACGTGTTTACTTTTGCGGTGCAACACACTGTGTGTATTGCATGGTTATCCAAACATTTCCCCGGAAGATTGCGCGGCAGGGGACAGGCTTTGTACGCCGTCATCGGCTACGGTTTCACCGGTGTCACAGGCGCTTTAGGCGGTGCAGCGCTCAGTACGCGTTTCGGTTTGCAACAAGTGTTTGTCATGGGCATACCGGTGGCTTTGCTGGCTTTGCTGTGTGCTGTCAAACTGCGTTCGGTTTCTCTTATGAAACCTCATTGATCTACAGCCGCATAAATATTCAGATTTATAAAAACTAACTTGCAGTTTCGTTGAATTTTTGTCACTCTCACCTGAAGGAGAGTGACGCATGACTTCCCCTTGTATTTTGATCATTGAAGACCACCCGATGATGGTCAACGCGTTGTCTATCAGCTTGCAACATATTTTGCCAGGTGCTTTGTGTTTGCATGCCAACAGTCAAGCGCAAGGACTTGCGTTGTTAGCACAGCATCCTGAATTGGCGTTGGTATTGTTGGATTTGAACTTGCCTGATTCACAAGGGATCGAGACCTTGCATGTGTTTTGTCAGGCACGTCCCCTCGGGGCCATGATGGTTTTTTCCATGGTGGATGACCACGATATTGAAAGCGTTTGTTTAGCTAACCACGTCTTGTATGTGCACAAGTCCCAACCTGTCTCCCTATTGGTGGAGGCGGCTTTACACGCACTGGCCTTGCCTCCGCCCCCAACAGGTCATCATGCATCTACAGCCTTATCAGCAAGGGAAGCTGAGCCGCAGCCTTTGTACTTGTTATCAGATCGGCAACTGCGCGTATTGTCAGAATTGGCCCGTGGAAAAACCAGCCGTGAAATTGCGCAGCAACTGGGTATAGAAGAAAGCACAGTACGGACTCACTTGAATGTGATTTACCAGCGATTGGATGTTAAAAATAAAACGCAGGCTTCGTCGATGTATTGGCGGTGGTCGCACGCGCTTGGTATGCCAAATGACTAAGCATTTTGTGTATGTCAGTCATGGCTTGTGTATGTGTATCGCTGCAGGCTTGCTGTGGGTGCTTGATGCCGCGGCTGAAACTGTGGTGTCACCATGGTTGTGGCAGCAATTGCGAATCGTTCCTGACGCCTTACCCGGTCTCACACCTGAGCAGGCATGGGAACGCAGTCTAGGCCCAGATGCCTTGCAACTCACGCATGCACATCAACCAGTGGCACCGGCCAACAGCGCCCCGTATTGGGCCGCTTGGCGCATGAGTCAAGAGGACGCGAACCGCTTGCCACTGTGGTTGAGTCTGCAGGCGCCCACGCAAGAAAACAGTGAACTCTGGTTGCGTTTCAATGGGGGCGAATGGCGACGCCAAGATCAGTTGCATGAAACCACCAACTTCGGCTGGGGCAGCGGACAGTTATTTCCCACATGGCCTATTTATGACACCAGTTACAGACAGATCGATTTATTGGTGCGCATACAAAGTGTGAATCGGGTGCAATTTCCTTTGATATTACAAACACCACAAGCATTCATGCAGCAACATTTGAAATTGTGTTTGTTCATTGGCGTTGTGATGGCCGCCCCCATGTTGATGGTGTTTTATGCGCTGACTTTTCTGCCGGTTTTGCGATCCAAGACCTTGATGCTTTTCATTCTTTTTGCGCTGCTTGAATGGGTGGCTGCAGCCTGGATCAGTGGGCTGATGAGTTTGCTATGGCCGGGTATCAGTCGAGTTCAAAACGCACGGCTTGGGTGTGTTGCTTATGGTTTGTTGTTCGGTGTCAGCACTTACCATGCGCAAGCATTTTTAAATACAGCTTTGCATTACCCAGCTCTACACAAAGGCTTACATATGGCGGCGGCCAGTTGGTGGATGACGCTGGCAACGTGTTTGTGGCTGTATCCCAATGAAATCAGATGGATACTTTTACTTGGCGGTAATGTCCACGCCTTCATCATGCTTTTCGTCAGTGTGTGGCATTTTCATCGTCAACCTGGCTTTAAACGCGCCGTATTTGTGTCGGTCTGGGTGGTTTATTTACTGGGCATGCTCATTTATTGGTTATTTCGCTTTTTAGAGTGGCCATTGGCCACAACCTTGGGCACGCATTTTGTGCAAGGCGCTGTGGTCACCAGTATGTTGGGCTGGTGTGCTTGCATGCAGGTCCTGCGTGAACGGGATACGTTGCGCATCCATATGCACCTGACGCGTGAACGCAGCCGCTGGTTTGCAGCGGCGCACCACGATTTATGGCAGCCGATGCAAAGTTTGCTTTTGTACGCCAAAGCCTTGGTACAAGCGGACCCAGACAAAAGACTTAAATTGCTCAGTGGCATGCAATTGGCCAGTCAGTCGATCGATGACTTCATGTCGCACTTGCGGTTTTGGTCTGAGGGGTCAAAGTCAAATGGGAGTAATTTGCAAAAGCTGCAAGACATGCCCATCGATGACATATTGCGGCCACTGGTCAACGAAATGCGTTTACTCTCAGAGCAACAACAGGTGATGCTGCGATTCCGTTCTTCGACCTACAAAGTACGCGTCAATTCAATAGAAGTCATTCGAATGGTGCGCAATCTTTTGACGAATGCCATGCGGTACACAGGTTCTGGCGGCAGTGTATTGCTTGGCTGTCGTCGCAAATCTGATTGTGTATGGGTTTGGTGCATGGACAATGGCGTGGGCATGTCAGAAAAGCAACTCGAAGACGCTGTTGAAGCGTTCACACGCTTTGATCAGACTGAAAGTGCGATGCGTCATTTGGGATTGGGTTTGTACAGTTTCAGGCAGTTGGCGCAGCAAATGCATTTAGAGGTGGTCTTGCGAAGTACACCCGGCAAAGGAACCATGATTGGTTTTGGCTTGCCATTGGCTTGAACTCAAATTCAAACTTGGGTCACTGGTTGTGTCAAATCAAGCCATACCTTGGCTGCAATTTGCAGATTGAGCGTGTCACCCGTTGCCAGCAATTGAAGTGAGGGTGCGTGGGAGGTTGCCAGTAATTGGCGGGCTTGCAGCACCTGCTGAACGTGTTTTGCCACCGGTAAGCCTGTGTCAATCAAAGTCACATCCGGGCCAAGCAGCGCAGTAAGTGGTGTCTTAGCAAAAGGATAGTGGGTACAACCCAGCACCAGTGTGTCTATGTGTCCTGGCGCAGTTCCAAATGTGCCCATTTTTTCAAGGTATTTGCTGCACAAGCTTTGCACCGCACTGTCATCTGCTTGTTGCCATTGCTGTTCAATCGCATCGGCCAGACCTTCGCAGGCTTGCAGGACAAATTCAGCTTGGTTTTGCAGGCCGTGGTGTAGATCTAAAAATTTGGCGCTGTTCAATGTCGCCGCTGTGGCGATGACGCCAATTTTTTTGGTACGACTGGCCATGGCCGCAGGTTTGATCGCGGGTTCAACACCAAAAACTGGCAGGCTAGGATTTTCTTGGCGCAACACTTGGATGGCTAAAGCAGTTGCTGTGTTGCAAGCCACGACCAATGCTTTGATGTGATGTTGACTTTTCAAAATGCTTAAAACTTCTTGGGCACGTTGCAACACGAATGCCTCGTCACGTTCACCATAGGGTGCATGAGCGCTGTCAGCCAAATACACAAACGCTTCTTGCGGCATTTGGTTTTGCAGTGCATGAAGAATACTTAAGCCCCCGACACCGCTGTCAAACACACCGATGGGTAAGTCGGTGACAGCATGGGTATTCATGTGGTCAGTCCGAGCTTGTCTTGAACCATCCATTCAACCGCTTGTTGGAGGTGGGGGCAGTGTTTCATGCGTCAGATGAAACGCTTTTGACTGAGATGCCTTTGAATTCGCCGCTGGCGATGCGCTTGGACCATTCGGCCGGGCCGGTGATATGCGCGCTGGTACCACCTGCGTCCACCGCTACGGTGACCGGCATATCGACCACATCGAATTCATAAATGGCTTCCATGCCCAAGTCTGCAAAGCCCACCACCTTGGCGTGTTTGATGGCTTTAGACACGAGGTAGGCCGCGCCGCCGACCGCCATCAAATATGCCGACTTGTGTTTTTGTATGGCTTCGATGGCGGTGGGACCGCGCTCGGCCTTGCCGACCATGGCGATCAAACCGGTTTGCGCGAGCATCATCTCGGTGAATTTGTCCATGCGTGTAGCGGTGGTGGGACCAGCGGGGCCGACGGCTTCATCGCCCACTGGGTCGACCGGGCCGACGTAGTAAATCACGCGGTTGGTGAAATCCACGGGGAGTGGCTCGCCTTTGGCCAGCATGTCTTGAATACGTTTGTGGGCGGCGTCGCGTCCGGTGAGCATCTTGCCATTGAGCAGCAATGTTTGACCAGGTTTCCATGCGGCTACTTGTTCGCGGGTCAAGTGGTTCAAATCGACGCGTTGGCTTTTTTGGGTGTCTGGCATCCAATCGACTTTAGGCCAACTGTCCAGTGACGGCGGGTCTAGGTACACAGGGCCGCTACCGTCCATCACAAAATGCGCATGGCGTGTCGCGGCGCAATTCGGGATCATGGCCACCGGTTTGCTGGCTGCATGCGTCGGGTACATCTTGATTTTGATGTCGAGCACGGTGGTCAAACCGCCCAGGCCTTGAGCGCCAATACCTAAGGCGTTGACTTTGTCGTAAAGCTCGAGTCGCAGTTCTTCGGTCGGCGTCAGCTTCTCGCCTTTGGAAGACTTGGCTTGCAACTCGTACATGTCGAGGTCGTCCATCAAACTCTCTTTGGCCATCAGCATGGCTTTTTCAGCGGTGCCGCCAATGCCTATGCCCAGCATGCCCGGCGGGCACCACCCCGCGCCCATGGTGGGCACAGTTTTGAGCACCCAGTCCACCAAACTGTCGCTGGGATTGAGCATGACCATCTTGGATTTGTTTTCGCTGCCGCCGCCTTTGGCTGCAACCGTCACCTCCAGCTTATTGCCGGGTACCAGTTCGGTGAAGATGACAGCCGGTGTGTTGTCGCCTGTGTTCTTACGCGCGAACTGAGGGTCAGCAACTACGCTGGCACGCAAACGGTTGTCCGTGTGGTTGTAGGCGCGACGCACGCCTTCGTTGATGGCGTCGTCCAAGCTGCCGGAGAAACCTTCAAAGCGCACGCCCATGCCGACTTTGAGAAACACATTCACGATGCCGGTGTCCTGACAAATAGGGCGGTGGCCGGTGGCGCTCATTTTGCTGTTGGTCAAGATTTGCGCAATCGCATCCTTGGCCGCAGCGCTTTGCTCGCGTTCATAGGCGCGCGCCAGATGCGAGATGTAATCCGCAGGATGGTAATAGCTGATGTATTGCAAAGCGGCTGCAACGGATTCAATCAAATCGTTTGGGGTGATGTGGCTCATGGGTGTCTATCGCTTGGTGGGTTTCAGTGTTCTGCGTGTTCGTGCTCGATGGCACGGGTTTCATTCAGCAGCTTATCGGTGTAGGCAATGGCCATGGCGCTGAATAAAAAAGTGATGTGAATAATGGTTTGCCAGATCAATACTTTTTCTTCATAGTTGGCGGCATTGATAAAAGTTTTCAGCAAATGGATAGAGGAGATGCCGATGATGGCCATGGCCAGCTTGACTTTCAGCACAGACGCATTCACATGACTCAGCCATTCAGGTTGGTCAGGATGCTGCTCGAGGTACATCCGCGAGACAAAGGTTTCGTAGCCGCCGACGATGACCATGATCAACAGGTTGGAGATCATCACCACGTCGATCAAGGCCAACACCACCAGCATGATGATGGTTTCATTTAGTCCGGTCAGCTCGCCCTCGGTTTTGTAACCAATGCCATTCACCAAAGCCTGCAAAGCGGTCTGGCTGCCAAAGGCAGCTTCAAGCAAATGCACTAACTCCACCCAGAAATGGAAAGCATAGACCGCTTGTGCAGCGATCAGACCCAGATAAAGCGGAAGTTGCAACCAGCGACTGGAGAAAATAGCACGGGACAGCAGCGAGCTGTGGCGAGTTTTGGTGGCTTTGTCTTGCGTTGACATGGTGAATACTTTCCGAGAGAAAGAGGAAGCTCTAATGAGTGATTCTAGGGAATGCGCATTACCTCATCGCGTAAGCTTCAAGCCAGTCAGTAGCATGTAAGAGCCATGCACGACAGTCCTGCCCAAGCAGAGTCGCACAGCGGCCATTCAATACCAGGAGACAAACCATGAGCCACGACCACATATTGCCGGTGTTCGCACCGCCCGCCACATTCGCCAAGCAAGCCGCCGTTTCCGGCATGGATGCTTATCACGCTCTTGTCAAACATGCTGAAGAAGACTACGAAGGCTTTTGGGCCGCGCAGGCCAAACGTTTGCTGCATTGGCAAACCCCATTCACCCGATCGTTGAACCAAGACAAGGCACCGTTCTTTACTTGGTTTGAAGACGGGCGCTTAAACGCCTCCTACAACTGTCTGGACCGCAATGTCGAGCGCGGCCTAGGAGATAAAACCGCCATTATTTTTGAGGCCGATGGCGGGGAAGTCTCGCGCACAACCTATTCGCAGTTATTGGCACGCACCTGCCAAATTGCCAATGCGATGAAGTCATTGGGCGTCGTCAAAGGGGACCGCGTCATCATTTACATCTCTATGTCTGTAGACGGCGTCGCCGCCATGCAAGCCTGTGCACGTATCGGTGCTACACACTCGGTGGTATTCGGTGGTTTTTCTGCACAAAGTTTGCGTGACCGGATCGAGGACACCGGCGCCAAACTCGTCATCACCGCCGATCACCAATTACGCGGCGGCAAGCAACTGCCTTTGAAATCTATCGTCGATGAAGCGTTGAAGCTCGGTGGTTGCGACAGCATCCAACATGTGCTGGTGGCCAAGCGCTCAGGCGCCGACATCACCATGCATGCCGGTCGCGATCTGTGGTTGTCCGATGTGGCAGACAAGCAAGCCACCACCTGTACACCCGAGTGGGTTGAGGCGGAACACCCGTTGTTCTTGTTGTATACGTCTGGGTCTACTGGCAAACCCAAAGGTGTGCAACACAGCACCGGTGGTTATCTGATGCATGCCGCCCTCACCACCGAGTGGACATTTGACTTGAAGGCCGACGACGTGTTTTGGTGTACCGCCGACATCGGGTGGGTGACAGGCCACACCTATATTGCCTATGGACCGCTGGCTTTGGGCGGCACACAAATTGTGTTTGAAGGCGTACCCACGTTTCCCGATGCAGGCCGCTTTTGGAAAATGATCCAAGACCACAAGGTCAGCATTTTTTACACGGCACCGACAGCAATTCGCTCGCTCATCAAGGCGGCAGAAGGCAATGAAGCCGTGCATCCTGCGCGTTACGACCTCAACAGTTTGCGATTGCTGGGCTCAGTCGGTGAACCCATCAACCCCGCCGCTTGGGAGTGGTACCACAAGCACGTAGGTGGCAGCCGTTGCCCTATCGTCGATACTTTCTGGCAAACCGAAACGGGCGGTCACATGATCACACCCTTGCCAGGTGCCACGCACTTGGTGCCTGGTTCATGCACACTGCCGTTTCCCGGTATCCAAGCCGCCATTGTTGACGAGACCGGCAAAGATGTGCCTAACGGACAAGCCGGTATTTTGGTGGTGAAAAAGCCTTGGCCGTCGATGATTCGCACCATTTGGGGTGACCCTGAGCGATTCAAGAAAAGTTATTTCCCAGATGACTTCCAAGGTAAATACTATTTAGCGGGGGACGGTGCGATCCGCGATGCACACACGGGCAACTTCACCATCACAGGCCGTATTGACGATGTATTGAACGTATCAGGTCATCGCATGGGCACCATGGAGATCGAATCTGCACTGGTCAGTTGCACGGAGTTGGTGGCAGAAGCCGCGGTGGTTGGTCGACCAGACGACACCACGGGTGAGGCGATTTGTGCGTTTGTGGTGTTGAAACGTGCACGCCCGACGGGGGATGAGGCCAAGCAAATTGCCAAAATTTTGCGCGACCATGTGGGCAAGGAAATTGGCCCGATTGCCAAGCCCAAAGATATTCGTTTCGGCGATAACCTTCCAAAGACGCGTTCTGGCAAGATCATGCGACGCTTATTGCGTTCCATTGCCAAGGGGGAGGAGATCACGCAGGATGTGTCCACTTTGGAAAATCCAGCGATATTGACGCAGTTGTCTGAGAGCGTTTGATTTCCTGCCCTTTCGCTAGAAAAAAACGCCCCCTCCTGTTCGGCCTTCAGTGGTTTATTTGGTTCAAGCTCCATTTCCTTAACTGTACAAATGCAGTCGAAGAAAAACTTTGTGCAGATCAACGGCATGGCGGGCGGGCCGACGCGAACGTTGCCGTAGGCGGTGAGCGGCGACCGAACCGGCATGGCGTGAGTACATCTCGTGAATAAAAGACACGCTCAGGCCGACCCATTTGTTAGGGGTTGGCATTCGTGCAGTTTTAAAGACACGCTGAGGCCGACCCATCCGGTGCGATTTTTTTCTGCGCTGTCGCTCGAAAAAAACGCCCCCTCCTGTTCGGCCTGAGAGGATGGTTTGGCTTGAGTGCTGTTTTGTTGTTGAAGTGGATTTGTTTATCGAATCACAGAAATGCAGTCGGAGAAAAACTTTGTGCAGATCAACGGCATGGCATAAACACATCTATGAAAAAACAAAAACTGGCTTGCTATGACAGGCAAAAAAAGAGCAACCGAAGTTGCTCTTAGGATGAGCGCTAAAAAAACTTACTTGAGACCCAGAATCCAAGTCGCCAGTTTTTTGGATTCCGCTTCATTGACCTGCGGGTTGGCAGGCATGGGATTCGAGCCCCAAACACCACCACCACCAGCGCGCACTTTGGCTGCAAGCATATCCACAGCCTCCTTGTTGCCGGCGTATTTTTTAGCCACTTGCTTGAATGCAGGACCCACCACTTGGGTATTCACCGAATGACATCCCAAACAATTTTTTGTACCCGCCAACTTTTCATCTGCAAAAGCTGATGGATTCAAGCAAGCAGCAAACAAAGTGGCCATCAACACACGTTTCATTTTCAAATCCTTGTGAAAAAAAGATCAGAATAAATCAAGCACAGCACCCTTGCTGGCGGTACTGGCATTGTGTGCAAATTTGGCTTGCACGCCACGCGTATAACGCGGGGCAGGTGCTTTCCACAAAGCGCGACGCTTTTCAATTTCTGCATCAGGCACGTTCAGTTCCAAAAGCAGTTGGTGGGCATCAATCGTGATACTGTCTCCTTCATGGATTAACGCAATCGTGCCACCAACAGCGGCTTCTGGTGCCACATGACCCACTACCATGCCCCAGGTGCCGCCTGAAAAACGACCATCGGTGATCAAACCAACGGTTTCACCCAAGCCTGCGCCGATCAGCGCACTGGTTGGTGCCAGCATCTCGGGCATGCCCGGGCCGCCTTTGGGGCCAAGGTAGCGCAACACCATCACGTCCCCCGCTTTGATCTTTCCATCCAGCACGGCTTTGAGAGCCGATTGCTCATCGTCAAACACACGTGCAGGTCCGGTAATCACCGGGTTTTTTAGCCCTGAGATTTTCGCAACACAGCCTTCGGGCGATAAATTGCCTTTCAAAATGGCAAGATGGCCCTCTGTGTACATGGGCTTGTCGATGGGGCGGATCACGTCTTGGTCTGCGCGGGGCGTGTCTGGCACGTCGGCCAAATTCTCGGCCACAGTTTGGCCTGTGATGGTCATACAGTCGCCATGCAGCAAACCGGCTTTGAGCAAAATTTTCATCACCTGAGGAATACCGCCAGCTTTATGGAGGTCGACAGCCAGGTATTTACCGCTGGGCTTTAAGTCGCAAATCACGGGCACTTTCTTGCGCATACGCTCAAAATCGTCGATGCTCCAATCCACTTGTGCGGCGTGGGAAATGGCAAGAAAGTGCAACACAGCATTGGTGGAGCCGCCTGTGGCCATGATCACGGCGACGGCGTTTTCAATGGCTTTTTTGGTCACGATATCGCGCGGCTTCAAGTCTTTTTTGATCGCTTCGACCAATACCTTGGCAGCGGCTTTGGCGGAATTTTGGGTTTCATCGTGTGGATTTGCCATGGTGGACGAATAAGGCAAAGACAATCCCAGAGCTTCAAACGATGAGGACATGGTGTTCGCGGTGTACATACCGCCACAGGAGCCGGTGCCGGGAATGGCACGCATTTCAATTTCACGCAGATCTGCGTCACTGAGTTTGCCCGCAGCGTTTTCGCCAACAGCTTCAAACACGCTGACGATATTCAAGTCTTTGCCCTTGTAACTACCCGGCAATATGGTGCCGCCGTAGACGTAAATGGCTGGCACATTGGCGCGCAACATACCCATCATGCCGCCTGGCATGTTTTTATCGCAACCTCCGACCACCAGTACGCCGTCCATCCACTGACCGCCGACACAGGTCTCAATACAGTCAGAAATCACTTCGCGGCTGACCAAGGAATATTTCATGCCTTCGGTGCCCATGGACATACCGTCGGAAATAGTGGGCGTTCCGAAAATTTGAGCGTTGCCGCCGGCTTCCTCAATGCCTGCTACGGCAGCGTCAGCCAGTTTTTGTAAGCCACTGTTACACGGTGTGATCGTGGAGTGACCGTTGGCCACACCAACCATGGGTTTGACGAAATCACTCTCTTGGTAGCCCATGGCGTAGTACATAGAGCGGTTGGGCGCGCGAGACTTGCCCTCGGTGATATTGGCAGAACGGTGATTGATTTTGATCGGTGAGGTAGCCATGGCTGTTCCATTGGTGAAAAAAGACAAGGTACAGAGTTTAGCCTCGGCAACTTCAGCGTGGTTAGGGTCGTTGACAGATCCGCAGACAGTTCCCTGTTTGAAGCACAATCTGGGCATGCTGATACATCCCCAATTTGACCCTGTCGCCCTGTCACTAGGCCCTGTTTCCATCCATTGGTATGGTGTTACCTACTTGGTTGCGTTTCTACTTTTTGTGCTGTTGGCACGCTTGAGATTGCAGCATCAACCTTATGCTTCGCTCGCCCAACAAGGCATTTGGTCGAACCAGGATATCGACGATTTAATGACCTATGGCGTATTGGGTGTGGTGCTGGGTGGGCGCTTGGGTTATTGCCTGTTTTACAAACCGGGTTATTACGCTGCGCATCCTTTGGAGATCGCATTTATTTGGCAAGGTGGCATGAGCTTTCACGGCGGCATGCTCGGTGTCATCAGTGCCATGGCATTGGCTGCTTGGCGGCGTCAACGCCCATGGTTGGAAATCACTGACTTCATCGCGCCCTGTGTTCCCACAGGCTTGGCTGCGGGTCGAGTGGGCAATTTCATCAATGGGGAGCTGTGGGGCAGGGCCGCATCGGCTGATTTGCCCTGGGCCATGGTGTTTGCGCAAAGCGGTTCCGATGTGCCACGGCATCCCTCGCAGATCTACCAATTCTTACTCGAAGGTTTATTGTTGTTTGTGGTGTTGTGGTTTCTCGCACGCAAGCCAAGACCTACCGGTTGGATATCTGGTGCATTTTTGATCGGGTATGGCTTGCTACGTTTCACGGCAGAGTATTTTCGTGAGCCAGATGCCCATTTGGGCTTGTTGTCCTTGGGCTTGTCCATGGGGCAATGGCTGTGTTTGCCCATGTTGATTGCAGGCTTGGGTTTGATGGTGTGGTCAGTGCGCCATTCCGATCATTGACATGGCTGTGTTCAGTCACGAGCCTATAACCACAACGTCAAACTGATTTTCCACCCCATGATGAATGCCAATTTATACAGCGCACTTAGGCAAGGTTTTCCTCAAGACCTGACGCAGATTGCGATTGAAACCGATGAGGGTCTGGCTTACAGCTGGAGTGATTTAGAGCGCGGCAGTGCCATGCTGGCCAATTGGATCCATAGCTTGCACTTACCTGCTGCGTCGCGCGTGGCGGTGCAGGTAGAAAAATCCGTGGAAATGCTGATGCTTTATTTGGCCTGTTTACGCAGCGGCCATGTTTTCTTGCCATTGAATCCAGCCTACCAACAAAGCGAAATCGCTTACTTTATTGACAACGCAGAACCCGCACTGGTGGTTTGCACGCCAGCTCATTTCGGGTGGGTCAGCAAAATTGCATTTCAGTCTGGCACGCGTTACGTGGTCACCCTCGACGATCAACGCGGCGGCAGTTTGCTCGATCGCGCTGCGCATCACAGTGACGTACACACGCCGGTGCAGACTGCGCCGCAAGATATGGCTGCCATCATTTACACCAGTGGCACCACAGGGCGCAGTAAAGGCGCGATGTTGAGTCACGCCAATTTGCTGAGCAATGCGCTGGTGTTGAAAGACTATTGGTGCTGGCAAAGCGCGGATGTGCTCATCCACGCCCTTCCTATTTTTCATGTACATGGCTTGTTTGTGGCTATCCATGGTGCATTGCTTAGCGGCAGCAAGATGCTGTGGCACAGCCGTTTTGATCCACAACGCGTGCTGGCTGACTTGCCGCGTGCTAGCGTGTTGATGGGTGTACCCACTTTCTACACCCGGCTGCTGGCGCAGCCTGAATTGAACGCACAGGTTTGCGCCAACATGCGATTATTTATTTCAGGCTCTGCCCCGATGTTGGCGGACACCTTCGATCGTTGGCAACAGCAAACCGGCCATACAGTGCTTGAACGTTATGGCATGAGCGAAACCGTGATGTTGACGTCCAATCCTTTCAAGCCCGACGAACGCTATGGGGGTCTGTCAGCGCGGGTAGGGGCAAGTGTGGGTTTTCCGTTGCCGGGAGTGAATTTGCGCATCACAGGTGACGACGGCACTGAGTTGGCGCGAGGTGAGGTCGGCAGCATTCAAGTCAAAGGACCGAATGTGTTTGCAGGGTACTGGCGCATGCCCGAAAAAAATGCGCAAGAATTTACAAAAGATGGTTTCTTCATCACTGGTGATATGGGCAGCATGGATGCAAGCGGGTATGTGCGTATCGTAGGGCGCAGCAAGGACTTGATCATCAGTGGTGGATTGAACGTGTATCCTGCTGAAATTGAAGATGCATTCAACCATCTGCCAGGTGTGGCAGAAAGTGCTGTGGTCGGTGTGCCGCATGCAGATTTCGGTGAAGTCGGCGTGGCATTTGTCTTGGCCAAACCGGGGGCAGATTTACAGCCTTTGCAACTGTTGGCTGCGCTCAAAGCCAAACTGGCAAATTTCAAAGTCCCTAAACATTGCCATATCGTGGATGAGTTGCCGCGCAACGCCATGGGTAAGGTGCAGAAAAACGTGTTGCGCGAGTTGGCTGTGAAATTGGCCACTGACCCCAATTAACTGATAGGTGTCAGAGCAGTGAGCGTTTTTACTTCAGTGTTGCCAAGGCATTTTCTACAGCCAGTCCGAGTTCAATGACCGCCAGTGCATAGTAACTGCTGCGGTTGTAGCGGGTGATGACAAAAAAATTCTCTGTGCCTGCAACGTAAGAGGGCGCTTCATTGGCATTGTGCAATTGCACCAAGGCCAAAGGGCCACTGAAGAGTTTGCCTTCATCCGCCAAAAGTGCTTGCTTGTCTGCCAAATGCGCGGCAGACCAAGACGGCACGATGTCGGGTGCCAGCAAGGCAGCCAAGTCTGACTCGCTGACTGCTTGCACATCCACTGCAAAATGGGTGGGCATGCCCGGTTGCCAGCCGAAGTTTTTGAAATAGTTGGCGACCGAGCCAATAGCATCTGCTGCGCTATTTCTCAAATCGATACGACCGTCTCCATCAAAGTCAACCGCAAATTTAGCAACACTCGAGGGCATGAATTGCGGCCAACCGCTGGCACCGGCATAACTACCGAGCACAGGTTTGTTTGCAGGTTGTGTACGTTGTTGCTTTAAAAAATAGCCTAACTCATCTTGAAAAAAAGCTTGTCGTTCGGCGCCTTGGGGGTGCCCTTTGGGAAAATTCAAACTCAGGGTACTCAATGCGTCAATCAGCTTGTACTTTCCCTGATGCTCTCCGTAAAAAGTCTCCACGCCCAAAATACCAACGATATAACGGGGTTCCACCCCAGTTTGTGCAAACGCACGATCGAGTTGCAACGTGTGTTCGCGCCAGAAACGAACACCGGCTTGGATACGGGTTTCTGTCAGAAAGCGTGCGCGGTAAGCCTGCCAATTTTTGACTTGCGGGGAAGAGGGAGGCATCACCAATGGCAGGATTTGTGGCAACACATGTGCCCCGGCAATTTGTTGTTGTACGTAAAGTGGCGGCAGCTGGTGCTTTTGCGCAATCTCTAGTGCTAATTGGTGAACTTCCATGCTGTTGCCAAATGCCTTGCCAACGATCACTTTGCTGGCTTTTGCAGCGCTGGCTTTTTTCTTGTGAGGGACAGTGGGTTTTTGACGTGCTGGCGTGGCAGATGGTGAGGCGGATGCAGCGTGAAGCGATTGAAAGGCAAGCAGGCATTGCATCAACAGGAGAGCGAAAATAATCATCGCCAAATTGCGGGTGAAGTTTATGTAGGCTGTGGTTTTCATCATCCTCAAGTGTAGCCAAGGCCTGTACAGTCAGCAGTATGCAAGCGTGTTAAGCTGGTTTTTGACATGGAAAATTTCGATTTACTCATCTCTCATTGGCTGCAAGACGGCCTTCCTAGCGGTGTTCTACAAGAGGTCGCCTACCTGAGCGCAGTGATGTTGACGGCGTGGGCAGTTGCTTGGGCGCTGGGAAGACAGATCAAGTCCGAATCTGTGCTTTTCGCTACCCGCGTTGTTGACGGATTGATGTTTCCCTCGTTGGCATTATTTCTGGCTTATTTTGCGCAAGTGCTCTTACTCAAGCATCAAAGCCTGGTGCTGTTCAAGTTGGCTATTCCTGTCTTGTTGTCATTGGCCTTGATTCGTTTATGCGCCCGAGTATTGATGGCAGTATTCCCCAGTTCGCATGTGGCTGCATTGACTGAACGATTGATTTCATGGTTGGTTTGGGGAATAGCTGTTTTGTGGATCACTGACCTATTGCCATTGGTGGTCAACGAGATGGAGCAAATCCATTTGAATTTTGGCAAAGTGCGGTTGGATTTACGAACCTTGTTCGAAGGAATCTTCTCATCAGGTCTGGTGTTGGTACTCAGTCTTTGGTTGTCCGCCGCCATTGAGCAGCGTGTGCTTAGCCAGACAGTGAACGATCTGTCCATGCGAAAAGTGGCTGCGAATGTATTGCGGGCTGTGTTGTTGCTTGTCGGCTTGTTGTTGGCTTTGTCTGCTGTCGGTGTGGATTTAACCGCGTTGTCAGTACTGGGCGGTGCGTTAGGTGTGGGTTTGGGGCTGGGTTTGCAAAAACTCGCTGCCAATTACGTCAGTGGTTTTGTCGTGCTGGTCGAACGCTCGGTTCGCATAGGAGACCATATCCGCGTCGATGACGTCGAAGGTCAGGTCATCGATATCAAAACCCGATACACACTGATACGCGACCAAAATGGCCGTGAATCCATTATTCCCAATGAGCTGCTGATCACTCAAAGGGTGGACAATTTTTCCTTGTCCGATGCTGCCGTTGCCTGGCAAACCACGCTCACCGTTGCCACCGATAGTCAAGTCTCGCAGGTTCAGCACATCTTATGTGAAGCCTTGCGCACAGTGGACGAAGTGAACGCCGAACCTGCTGCGCAGGTATTTTTCAAGCGTTTCAGCGCAGATGGATTGGAATTTACGCTGCAGTTCTGGGTGACCGACAGACTCCAATCACGCCTGTCCATCCTCTCCAAAGTGAATGCTGCCGCCTGGACAGCACTTCAAAACAATAGCATCCAATTGCCTGCCCCCAGAACTATCGCACTGCCTGTTTCGCCTACACCAGATTCATAGTTAACACCCAAACTGTTGTTTCTATTGAAATAAGTGACTAATTCAGTTGGGCTTAAGGTTAAAAAAGCACGACCGTTCACAAATAGCTTGTGATTCGTCTAGAATGACGTGCACGTCAACTTACACATCCTCGTAAGCATGACTCTCTTATCTTTATTTCTTGGAGCAAACCCATGAAGGCATTGGTCGCCGTCAAGCGCGTGGTGGATTACAACGTCAAAGTTCGGGTCAAGTCTGACCAGACTGGCGTTGACATAGCCAACGTCAAAATGAGCATGAACCCGTTTGATGAAATCGCTGTGGAAGAGGCGGTTCGTTTAAAAGAAAAGGGCGTACTGACCGAAGTCGTTGTTGTTTCTTGCGGTGTGACCCAATGCCAAGAAACCTTGCGCACCGCCATGGCCATTGGCGCAGACCGTGGAATTTTGGTGGAAACCAATGAAGAACTCCAGCCATTGGCTGTGGCCAAACTGCTCAAAGCATTGGCAGACAAAGAGCAGCCTGGCATGGTTATCTTGGGCAAGCAAGCGATTGACGACGACTGCAACCAAACCGGTCAAATGTTGGCCGCATTGACTGACTGGCCACAAGCCACGTTTGCTTCTAAAGTGGAGCTGGTCGATGGTCACCTGCATGTCACTCGTGAAGTTGACGGCGGTTTAGAGACCCTAAAGCTTTCATTGCCTGCGGTCGTCACCACCGACTTGCGACTGAACGAGCCGCGCTATGTGACATTGCCCAACATCATGAAGGCCAAGAAAAAACAAATCGATATTTTCAAGCCTGAAGATTTGGGTGTGGATGTCACGCCACGCATCAAGACCTTGAAGGTCAGCGAACCACCCAAACGTAGCGCCGGAATCAAAGTCGCCGATGTAGCCGCTTTGGTGGACAAACTGAAAAACGAAGCAAAGGTGATTTGACATGGCCTCTTTAGTGATTGCAGAACACGACAACCAGAGCCTGAAACCGGCAACCTTGAATACAGTCACCGCCGCCATTGCGTGCGGTGGCGAAGTACATTTGCTGGTGGCTGGCAAAAACGCAACTGTTGCTGCACAAGCAGCATCACACATCAGCGGTGTTGCCAAAGTGTTGCACGCCGAAGCCGATGTCTTCGAGCATGGACTGGCTGAACACATGGCTGCGCAAATATTGGCACTGTCTTCAGCCTACAGCCATATTTTGTTTGCCGCGACTGCCAGCGGTAAAAACATCGCCCCGCGCGTGGCCGCCAAACTTGACGTGGCTCAAGTCAGCGACATCACGCGTGTGGACAGTCCCGACACCTTCGAGCGTCCCATTTATGCGGGTAATGCCATGGCCACTGTGCAAGCCACCGATGCGACCAAAGTTATCACCGTACGAACCACTGGTTTTGACGCTGCTGCCACGGGTTCAAGTGCACCAGTAGAAGTTATTCAAGCCACTACTGCGGACGCGAAAAGCCAGTTCATGGGCAGTGAAATCGCGAAAAATGATCGGCCTGAACTGACTGCGGCCAAAATCATTGTCTCGGGCGGTCGCGCGCTCGGTAGCGCCGAAAAATTCAATGAAGTCATCACGCCTTTGGCTGACAAACTTGGCGCTGCCATGGGAGCCAGTCGCGCGGCGGTGGACGCAGGTTATGCGCCCAATGATTGGCAGGTGGGACAAACCGGCAAGATTGTCGCGCCTCAGTTGTACGTGGCTTGCGGCATCAGCGGAGCTATCCAACATTTGGCTGGGATGAAGGACAGCAAAGTCATTGTTGCCATCAACAAAGACCCAGAAGCACCGATCTTCAGCGTGGCCGACTATGGACTGGAAGCTGATTTATTCGTGGCAGTGCCCGAATTGGTCTCCGCTCTTTAAACGCTAACTGCCAAGGCACTGCTAGGTGCCTTTTTTCTTTCAGATTTTGGAGACTGACCGTGAGCTATATCGCACCTGTGAAAGACATGCTTTTCAATATGCAGCATCTGGCCGGCATCGACCACATAGCTGCGATGCCAGGGTTTGAAGACGCCGGTCTGGAAACCGCCCAAGCAGTATTGGAAGAATGCGCGCGTTTCAACCAAGATGTGGTAGCCCCACTGAACTGGGAAAGCGACAAACACCCTTCCAGTTTGACAAACGGTCACGTGACGACAGCGCCTGGCTTTAAGCAAGCCTACAAACAGTATTCCGAAGGCGGTTGGCAAGGTTTGCAACACCCCCTCGACTGTGGCGGTCAGGGCTTGCCCAAAACGATCGGTGCGGCTTGCGTGGAAATGTTGAACGCGGCCAGCCTGAGTTTTGCGCTGTGCCCGTTGTTAACCGATGGCGCCATTGAGGCCTTGTTGACCGCAGGCAGCGATGAGCTCAAATCTACTTACTTGAATAAATTGGTCAGCGGCGAATGGACAGGCACTATGAACCTGACCGAACCGCAAGCTGGTTCCGATTTGTCATTGGTGCGCTCGCGTGCCGAGCCTCAAGCCGATGGTACTTACAAAGTGTTTGGCACCAAGATTTACATCACCTATGGTGAACACGACATGGCTGACAACATCGTGCACCTGGTGTTGGCGCGCGTCAGTGGCGCACCCGAGGGCATCAAAGGCATCAGCTTGTTTGTGGTGCCCAAGTTCATGGTGAACAAAGATGGCTCTTTGGGCGCACGAAACGATGTGCATTGTGTGAGTATTGAACACAAACTCGGCATCAAGGCCAGCCCGACAGCAGTGCTGCAATACGGCGACCACGGCGGTGCTGTGGGTTTTCTGGTGGGCCAGGAAAACCGTGGATTGGAATACATGTTCATCATGATGAATGCTGCGCGTTATGCGGTCGGCGTACAAGGCATAGCAATAGCCGATCGTGCCTACCAAAAAGCGGTTCAATATGCGCGTGAACGGGTGCAAAGCCGTCCGGTTGATGGTTCGATCAAAGCGTCTGCACCCATCATTCACCATCCCGATGTGCGCCGTATGCTGATGACCATGCGTGCTTACGCGGAAGGTTGCCGCGCCATGGCCAGTGTGGCTGCTGCGGCTTATGACGCGGCGCATCATCACGCAGATGCAGATACGCGCAAACAAAACGAGGCTGTCTACGAATACTTGGTTCCGTTGGTCAAAGGTTTCAGCACCGAAATGAGTTTAGAAGTCACGTCGCTCGGTGTGCAAGTTCACGGTGGCATGGGATTTATCGAAGAAACAGGTGCCGCTCAGTATTACCGAGACGCAAAAATTCTGACCATCTACGAGGGCACCACTGCCATTCAAGCCAATGATTTGGTGGGACGTAAAACCGCCCGTGATGGCGGGCAGACCCCTAAGGCACTGGCGGCTCAAATGGAAAAGACCGAAGCGGCATTGCTTCAAATTGGTTCTGCCGATGCCAAAGCGATGGCACATCGCTTGACCGCTGCTCGCGGGGCATTCCTGGATGTGGTGAATTTCATTGTGGATGCTGCAGCCACAGACCCTAATGCGGCCTACGCAGGCAGCGTGCCTTATCTGATGCTGGCAGGCAATGTGGTGGCAGGCTGGCAGTTGGCACGCAGTTATGTGGCCGCCCACCAAGCGCTTGCGGCGGGAGAAACCGATACCGACTTTATGAAAGCCAAAATGGTGACTGCTCGGTTTTATGCAGACCACATTTTGAGCAAATCTTCATCTGTGCGCGACGGCATTGTCGAAGGCGCGCACAGCGTGACCGCTATGGCCTTGGAAGCTTTTTAACCCTGGGTCTTTTTACTCAAACAAAATTTTCCTCTTGCATTGAAAAGGCCTCGACATGTCTCAATTACCTGCTATTTTCTCAACAATGACTTTACCGGTCATTGCATCTCCACTGTTCATCATCAGCAACCCCAAAACCGTTATCGCCCAATGTATCCATGGCGTAGTTGGCTCTATGCCATCGCTTAATGCTCGCCCTATTTCCCAATTGGATGAATGGTTGGCAGAAATTACCGAGGCGCTGGCAGCCCATGACAAAGCGCATCCCGAGCAGCCTGCTGCACCATTTGCCATCAACCAAATTGTTCACAAAAGTAACGAACGTTTGGAAGAAGACATGGCGCTGTGTGTCAAATACAAAGTGCCGCTGATCATCACTTCACTGGGTGCCCGCGAGGAAATCAACCAAGCGGCTCACAGTTACGGCGGTTTGGTAATGCATGACATTATTAACAATAAGTTTGCGCATAAAGCCATCGAAAAAGGTGCAGATGGGTTGATCGCAGTGGCCACTGGTGCGGGCGGACACGCGGGAGTAAAAAATCCGTTTGCCTTGATCCAAGAAATTCGCCAATGGTTTGATGGCCCTTTGGCACTGAGCGGTTCCATTGCAAATGGCGGCGCTATTTTGGCATCGTTGGCCATGGGTGCTGACTTCGCTTATATTGGTTCAGCCTTCATCGCGACAGAGGAAGCCCGTGCCAGTGATGAATACAAACAATGCATTGTCACTAGCAATTCTGACGACATCGTCTACAGCAATTTATTCACTGGCGTGCATGGCAATTATCTGGCGCCATCCATTCGCAAGGCTGGCATGGATCCAGACAACCTGCCTGAGAGTGACCCGAGCAAAATGAATTTTGCGGGTGACAAGACCAAAGCTTGGAAAGACATATGGGGATGTGGTCAAGGTATTGGAGTGATTGATAAAGTTCAATCTACAGCGGAATTGATCGCGCAATTTAAACGTGAATTTGAAGCAGCAAAAAAGCGTGTGTTGACTGCTTGATTCCCAAATAACAGTAAAGCCACCCCTGTGATTCAATAGGGTGGCTTTATGGGGGCGATGGGTTCAGCCGAAATGACAGATGTAGTGGTAGCTATCTGCCACCTTGATCTCGAAAGATGAATCGGCGTTGATGCTGAATTTGTCACCCGGGCCGCTGTGCTGCCATGCATCTGAGCCGGCCAATTTGTATTCACAAGCCCCAGCGACACATTCCATGATTTCAGGTGCGGCGGTGTTGAAAGTAAGGTGTGAGGGCAACACCACGCCGACCGATTTTTTCTCGCCATTGGGCATGACGATGGCATGACTCACACATTTACCGTCGAAAAAGACATTGGCTTTGGTGGCAATGCTTACGTTTTGGATATGCTCTGTGGTCATTTCTCAGGCCTTTTTCTTTGCAGCGGTTTGACGTGCAACTGCCTTGGCAGTGCGTTCGTTTTTGAGATTGCCTGCAATGCGCATTCGTAATGCATTCAGCTTGATAAAGCCCCCGGCATCGGCTTGGTTGTAGGCGCCTCCATCATCGTCAAACGTGGCGATGCGTGTATCGAACAAGCTGTCAGTTTTACTCTCACGGCCTACGCACATGATGGTGCCCTTGTAGAGCTTTAAGCGAACTTTGCCATTGGCTGTCGCTTGTGAAGCGTCGATCAAACCTTGCAACAACTCACGCTCGGGGCTGAACCAGTAACCGTTGTAAACCAGGCGTGCGTAACGCGGCATCAGGTCTTCTTTGAGCGCAAGCACTTCGCGATCCAAAGTGATGGATTCGATAGCGCGGTGACCCGACAGCAAAATGGTGCCGCCAGGGGTTTCATAGCAGCCTCTGCTTTTCATACCCACGTAGCGGTTTTCAACTTTGTCCAAACGCCCGATACCGTGTTTACCGCCCAAAGTATTCAAGTGGGTCAGCACTTTGGCAGGACTCATGCGTACACCGTCTATCGCCACTACATCGCCGTGTTTGTAGGTAAGTTCAATCACCTGCGGTTTGTTGGGTGCTTTTTCAGGGCTGACTGTCAGGCGCCACATGCTGTCGTCAGGCGCATAGTTGGGATCTTCCAGAATGCCGCCTTCGTAACTGATGTGAAGCAGGTTGGCATCCATTGAATAGGGCGGAGGACCTTTGCGTTTTGCGCCATCAACCGGTATGCCATGTTGGTCTGCATAGCGCATAAGTTTTTCGCGCGACAGCAAATCCCATTCACGCCACGGCGCAATGATTTTCACGTTGGGCATCAATGCGTACGCACCCAATTCAAACCGAACCTGATCGTTGCCTTTGCCGGTTGCGCCGTGACTGATGGCGTCTGCTTTTGTTTTGCGAGCAATCTCAACCAATCGTTTGGCAATCAGGGGACGGGCGATGGAGGTGCCCAGCAAATACTCCCCTTCATAAAGTGCGTTAGCGCGAAACATGGGGAAAACAAAATCACGCACAAATTCTTCGCGTAAATCTTCAATGAAGATATTCGATGGCTTGATGCCCATTTTGATCGCTTTGGCGCGAGCGGGTTCAATTTCTTCACCTTGCCCGATGTCGGCAGTAAAGGTGACAACTTCACAGTGGTATTCGTCTTGTAGCCATTTGAGAATGATGGAGGTATCCAAACCGCCCGAATAAGCAAGCACCACGCGTTGCGGTGTTTGAGAGACATCTGATTTTGTGGTGTTTTTACGCATGAAACATACCGATTAAGAGCAAAGGCGGGATTCTAGGCTATGGAATGGGAACAAAAAAGCCGCTGATAACAGCGGCCTAGGCTTGGGCTTGATTGTTTATTGAACGTAGGGAGGCGCAGAACCGGGAGGGGGAACTGCATTGCCAACAGGCGGGGGCGGCGGGTAAATGTAATTTTGGTTGCTCGACACCATAGGGGTGATTTGTAATCGAACAGTGGGACCCGGGTCTTGCGGCATTTGCACGTTGTATTGTTTGCCTGCAAATTCGTAGGTCACGTTGTAGGCGACAGTACGGTTTTCGTAAAAACTTTGGGTACTGCAGGTTTGCACGTTTTTCACCTCGGCAGATGGAGCGCCTTCGATTCTGTCACCGAGGATCGCGCCGCCAAACATGCCTATGGCAGTACCCAATCCATCGCGGCCAATCGCATGACCCACGGTTCCACCCGCAATCGCTCCCATAATCGCACCAGCACCTGATTTTTGTGGCTGCGTGGTCACTTGTTGCTGTGAACAGACTTGACGAGGAACAGCTACCTGATGCACGATGGGAATAGAGGAGATGACGCGTCCGATTTCTTGAGATTGGGCATTGCAACTAATACCTACAGCGAACAGACCAACAGCACTGATCAATTTATGCATGAATTTCTCCGGTGATTGAGACCAATATCGAGTTTAACGATAAGACCACCCCTTTAGTTGACAGGGTATGGCTTGATTAGGTGACAATCTTCCTATGAATTTAGACGATTGGTTAAGCCATTGTGAGCGCTTGCACCCGCAAACCATTGATATGGGGCTTGAGCGTGTATCCAAGGTGGCAAGCGCTATGGATTTACGTTTTCATTTTCCGGTCATCACCGTCGCTGGCACCAACGGCAAAGGCTCTACCTGTGCCATGTTGGAATCTATTTACCGTCAATCCGGCTATAAAACTGGCATGTATACCTCGCCGCACCTGGTGTATTTTCAGGAGCGATGTCGGATTCAGGGCCAGCCGGTGGCGTCTGATGAGTTGGTGAAGCACTTTGAAAAAGTCGAACAAGCCAGGGGCGGTATCAGTCTGAGTTATTTCGAATTCACCAGTTTGGCATTGTTCAGCGCTCTCTCACATGCTGATTTGGATGTGGTCGTGCTGGAGGTGGGACTTGGCGGGCGGTTGGATGCAGTGAATGTGATCGATACCGATTGTGCAGTGATCACCAGTATTGACTTGGATCACACCGAGCTATTGGGTCCAGACCGTGAAAGCATTGGGTTTGAAAAAGCAGGCATTATTCGTGCAAATAAGCCTGTCGTCATCAGCGACCCTTCACCGCCCGAGTCTGTGTTGTCGCATGCAAGCACATTGAACGCGGATGTCTGGCGGGTGACGCAGGATGTGCAATTCTCAGGCGACGCACAGCAGTGGACTTGGAAGGCACGTGGCCGCACCTACAGCGGCTTGGCCTATCCTGCTTTGCGAGGTGCCAATCAATTGTTGAATGCTGCCGGTGTTTTGTCGGTGATGGAGGCTTTGCGACAACAACTCCCGGTGACTGCGCAAGCCATACGTGCAGGTTTGTCCAATGTGCAATGGCCTGGCCGATTTCAAATTTTGCCAGGGCAACCAGCTATTGTGTTGGACGTAGCGCACAACCCGCATGCAGCGTCTGCACTGGCGCACAATCTGGACGCCATGGGTTTTTACCCACGCACCCATGCGGTAGTGGGTGCAATGGCTGACAAAGATTTAACTGGTTTGTTAAAGCGCCTGCTTCCGTTGGTTGAATGCTGGTACTTTTGTGATCTGCCCACACCACGTGCCGCAACTGCCATTGAATTGAGGAACACTTGGCAGACGTTGTCACCATTAGCTTCTGCCACAGCCCATCTGTTTACAGGGCCACACCAAGCCTTGTCACAGGCGCTAGCGGCGGCTGACCCCGCTGATAGAATTATCGTTTTTGGTTCGTTCTTCACTGTTGGCGGCGTTTTGCAGCATGGCATTCATGGCCGTCTACCCGCTTATTTACCCACCTGAACCTGCTCATGGCCTTTTTCAAGTCCCGCACCCAAACCAACGCCTCTGCTGATGCTGTCAAGGATGATGCCCAAAGCATGGACAGTTTGCGCAAACAGGCCAGACACAGATTGATAGGTGCTACTGTGCTGGTGGTCATTGCGGTGGTGGGGTTCCCCATCGTTTTTGATACCAAGCCCCGGGATATGGCCTCGGACATTCGGATTGACATGCCTGAGCGAGATGCCGTGCGACCCACGCAACCCCCTCAAGCTCCCGTACCCGACAAAGCCGCCTTGTCTCAACCCCCGATTTCGGAGACTGTGTCAGGCACGGAGCAACTGGTCGAGCCAGACAGCAAAAAAGCTCCCAAGCTGGCTGCTGCCGCGGATGACAACCATGCAGTAGAAGGTAAATTGGTTGACAAATCAGTCAAATCTGAAACTCCCAAAACAACGACTCCAACGCCTGTTGAGACTGCAAGCACCACCAAACCTGTCAGTAAAGAAAAAGCTGCTGACCGTTTCATTGTTCAATTTGGCGCGTATTCAGACGAAAACAAGATCAAGGACGTCCGCGCCAAAATTGAAAAAGCGGGTGTCAAGACTTATACAAATGTGGCCCAGACCAGCGAAGGTAAACGAACCCGCGTGCGAGCTGGTCCATTCACCACGCTTGAAGAGGCTCAAAAAGCTGTCAATAAAACCAAATCACTGCAACTGAATGCAGTGATCTTGACACTTTGATGAATGAATACGGTTGATTGGGTTTTACTGGTTTTGCTGATGCTCTCTGGACTGCTGGGGGTTTGGCGAGGCGTCGTCAAGGAAGTGTTTTCTGTATTGGCTTGGATCGTCGGGTTTATTTTGTCTGGCAGATTCGCTGCAGACGCAAGCCAATGGTTACCGCTTTCATGGGCTCAAGGTTTGCGAGTGGCTTGTACATGGGTCCTTATTTTTTTATGTGTTTTGCTGGTGATGACTTTATTAGCTAACTTGATCAAACAACTGCTCTCCTTTGCCGGGCTTGGTTTGATTGACAGGTTATTGGGTGGTGTTTTTGGTCTGTTGCGTGCCGCTGTCATGTTATTGGCAATCACTTTGTTGGTGGGTTTGACACCCTTGAAGTTCAATCTGGAATGGATGGGTTCTCGTGTTGCACAAACTGTTCATTTGTTGCTTGTGTATCTCAAACCGGTGTTGCCGGTGCAATTGGAAAGGTTGGTGACTTGATGTGCGGCATTGTGGGTGTTGTCAGTCAGTCCCATGTGAACCAGTTGATCTACGACGCTTTGCTGTTGTTACAGCATCGTGGACAAGACGCGGCGGGAATCGTCACGCAATTGGATCAAAAGTTTTTCATGCAAAAAGCCAAGGGCATGGTGCGTGATGTGTTTCGCACGAGAAACATGCGTGCCTTGCCTGGCAATATCGGCTTGGGTCAGGTGCGTTACCCGACTGCTGGCAACGCGTACAGCGAAGAGGAGGCGCAGCCTTTTTATGTGAACGCGCCATTTGGTTTGGTGATGGTGCACAACGGCAATCTCACCAACGCACAAGTACTCAAAGCCGAACTTTTTTCAACCGATCATCGACACATCAACACAGAGAGCGACTCAGAAGTGTTGCTCAACGTACTGGCGCATGAGTTAGAAAAAACCACACGTGGCATCACTTTGGCCGCGACTGATGTGTTTGCAGCAGTCAGCGGTGTGCATCTGCGCATCAAGGGCTCTTATGCGGTTGTCGCGATGATTGCGGGTCATGGTTTGCTAGCGTTTCGCGATCCTTTCGGTATTCGACCTTTATGTTTAGGGCAAGGTACTGACGGCACCTGGATGGTGGGTAGTGAATCAGTGGCGCTGGAAGGCACGGGTCACGCCTTTGTCCGTGATGTGGCGCCAGGGGAAGCGGTGTTTATCGACATGCAAGGTCAGTTACATGCCCATCAATGTGCAGCTAAGCCACAACTCATGCCCTGCATATTCGAGTATGTTTACCTCGCCCGTCCCGACTCGACCATGGACGGTATTTCTGTGTACCAAGCCCGTTTGAACTTGGGTGAAACTTTGGCCAAGCGGGTGGTCTCCACCGTGCCACCTTCTGACATTGATGTGGTCATACCGATTCCAGAATCAAGCCGACCCAGCGCAATGCAGTTGGCCCATTTACTGGGTAAGCCTTACCGCGAGGGGTTTGTCAAAAATCGATATGTGGGCCGCACGTTCATCATGCCGGGGCAGGCAGTGCGTAAGCGCTCAGTGCGCCAGAAACTTAACGTCATCGTCAGCGAATTCAAGGATAGAAACGTGTTGTTGGTCGACGACTCCATTGTTCGCGGCACCACCAGTCGTGAAATTGTACAAATGGCGCGTGACGCTGGAGCCCGCAAGGTCTACCTTGCCAGCGCCGCGCCACCGGTACGTTTTCCGAATGTTTATGGGATTGACATGCCAACTTCAGAGGAGCTGGTGGCCTACGGCCGAAGTGTGGAGCAAGTGCGTGAACTGATTGGATGCGATGCGCTGATTTACCAAGACATTGCTCCTATGCTTGAAGCTGTTGCTCGTGCAGCTTTACCAGGCTCACCAGGTATTCAAGGTTTTGATGCTTCATGTTTTGACGGTATTTACATTACCGGAGATGTCAGCAGCGAGGATATTTCGCGCATGAGTCAGCAGCGTATCGGCTCAGAGGAAGACAATGCTGACCATTCCCGCTTGGCTTTGCCTAATGCCCATGTTTAATATGCACCATGACTGATCACACACAGCCCGATTCTTTACACCTTGAAACCTTGGCGGTTCGTTTGGCCGTTGAAAAAAGCCAATACGGTGAAAACTCCGAGGCTTTGTACCTGACGAGTGGTTATGTACAACCATCTGCGCAGGCATCTGCTGACCGTTTTTCAGGCGATGAGGACGGGTATACCTATGGACGAGCGGGTAATCCTACTGTCAGTAGTTTTGAGATGCGACTTGCCGCACTAGAGGGAACGCAAGCGGCCATTGCAACATCCAGCGGTATGTCTGCTATTACTTTGATGTTGTTCAGCCTGCTTAAATCCGGGGATCATGTGGTGTACTCACAATCTATGTTTGGTTCAACCATCAAGCTGATCGGAACTGAGTTTGCCCGTTTCGGTGTGGCATCAACCATGGTGTCCCAAACCGATTTGGCAGCTTGGAAGGCTGCTATTCAACCCAACACCAAACTGTTGTTTGCAGAAACGCCAACCAACCCCTTGACTGATGTGTGTGACATTGCAGCATTGGCTGACTTGGCTCACAACGCAGGTGCCTTATTGGCTGTCGACAATTGTTTTGCAACGCCTATTTTGCAACGCCCAGTAGAAATGGGAACAGATATTGTGATGCATTCAGGCACCAAGTACCTGGATGGGCAAGGCCGTGTGATGGCGGGTGCCTTGTGTGCCAGTCACACGTTGGTGAATGAACAATTTTTGCCAATGATGAAAAACAGTGGTATGGTCTTGGCACCTTTCAATGCTTGGGTGGTACTCAAAGGCTTGGAAACATTAGACATTCGCATGCGGGCGCAAAGCGCGCGCGCCCATGAACTTGCTGTTTGGTTAGAACAGCATCCCGAGGTGTCGCGTGTTTATTACCCCGGATTAAAAAGCCATGAACAACATGCTTTGGCATTGCAGCAGATGTCAGGCATGGGCGGCGCGGTGCTGTCATTCGATATCAAGGCAAAAGACCCCATACAAGCCCGAGCACGTGCGTTTCATGTGCTCGACAGTTTGCACACATTGTCGCTGTGTACCAATTTGGGCGATACCAAAACGTTATTAACGCATCCAGCCAGTACATCGCACGGCAAGTTAAGCGAAAACCAGAGACAAGCCGCTGGCATAGGCCAAGGATTGATTCGCGTCGCCGTAGGCTTGGAGCATATTGAAGACATGAAGACCGATTTACTTCGCGGTTTGCAGACTATTTAAGTTGATTGATGAAATGACCACACGCACACGATTTGCGCCTTCGCCTACTGGCTTTATTCATCTGGGTAATATTCGCTCCGCACTGTATCCATGGGCGTTTGCGCGCGCCACTGGAGGAAAATTTATTTTGCGTATTGAAGATACCGATGTCGAACGCTCTTCGCAAGCAGCTGTTGATGTGATTTTGCAAGGCATGGCGTGGTTGGGTCTCCATCACGATGAAGGCCCGTTTTATCAAATGCAGCGTATGGATCGTTACAAACAAGTGCTGGCGCAATTGCAAGATAAAGGCTTTGTATACCCTTGCTACATGAGCGTGGCCGAACTTGATGCCTTGCGTGACAAGCAAATGGCGGCGAAAGAAAAACCTCGATACGATGGTACCTGGCGTCCCGAGCAGGGCAAAACTTTGCCACCCGTACCCGTTGGTGTGCAACCCGTTTTACGCTTTAAAACACCGCTCAGCGGCACAGTGACTTGGGACGATAAGGTCAAAAGTCATATTTCCATCAGCAACACTGAGCTTGATGACTTGGTGATTGCGCGACCCGACGGCACACCCACTTACAACTTTTGCGTGGTGGTTGACGATATAGACATGGCTATCACCCATGTGATTCGCGGTGATGACCATATCAACAACACGCCCAGACAAATCCATATTTTTCAAGCGCTTGGCCATACGCCACCCGTCTATGCGCATTTACCGACCGTGTTGAATGAGCAGGGTGAAAAACTCAGCAAGCGCAACGGCGCCAAACCAGTGACGCAATTTCGCGATGAAGGCTTCTTGCCTGAGGCCATGGTGAATTACCTGGCGCGTCTGGGTTGGAGCCACGGCGACGATGAAATTTTCAGTCCTGAACAATTCGTGCAATGGTTTACTCTGGATCATTTGGGTAAGAGTGCGGCGCAGTTTGACGAAGCCAAATTGCGCTGGGTGAATGCCCAGCATTTGAAAGCCATGACCGGTGATGCTTTAGCCGTGCGGGTGCAACTTCACTTGCAGGCCATCGGAATCAGCCCAGACGAACGCCTCTCGGCCATGTGCGATGTGTTCAAAGACCGATGCGATACCACCGTCGCGCTGGCAGATTGGGTACAACGCTTTTATCAACCGGTACAAGCCAGTGCCGAAGACTTGGCGCTACATGTGACGGATGAGGTGCGTCCTGCTTTAAATGCGCTAGCTGAAGGCTTAAAGACAATTGACTGGGACAAAACTGCGATTGCCGGTGTGATCAAACAAGTATTGCAGTCACACGAATTAAAAATTCCCCAACTGGCCATGCCAGCCAGGGTTTTGCTGTTGGGTACGCCGCAGACTCCGTCCTTAGATGCGGTTATTTCTTTGTTCCGAAGAGAAGATGCGATTTCTCTCCTCAATGTATGAAAAAATTATCTGGTTATAATCTAAGACTCGATATTTGCCAGGGGGTATAGCTCAGCTGGGAGAGCGCTTGCATGGCATGCAAGAGGTCAGCGGTTCGATCCCGCTTACCTCCACCATAATATCGGGAAGTCCAGGATTTGACCCTATCGTCTAGAGGCCTAGGACATCACCCTTTCACGGTGAGTACCGGGGTTCGAATCCCCGTAGGGTCGCCAAGTTTGTAGCACTTGGTTTTGGCACAAGCCGAAACAAAGCTATCTACCAGGAGTGGTAGTTCAGTTGGTTAGAATACCGGCCTGTCACGCCGGGGGTCGCGGGTTCGAGTCCCGTCCACTCCGCCATTTTGAAAACGCGCTTGAAAGCGCGTTTTTTTTGTCCTGATCGCTTCACCGCCATCAGTTTTCCACCCTGCAAAGGGTCATGTCGAGGAACACCATGTACAAAAACCTCATCGCAGCGCTGTGTGCGCTTGCCATGTTTTCAACCCCCGCTTTCAGTCAGCAAAAAGCACCAATCACCGATCCTTTGAAGGTCGGCTTTGTCTATGTCACGCCGCGCTTGCCCGCGGGCTGGGTACATCAACATGAACTCGGGCGGCTATCGTTGGAAGAGGCCATGAAAAAGCGTGGCTTGCCCCTAAAAACCCAGTTTGTGGAAAACGTGCCAGAAGGCGCAGACGCAGAGCGGGTCATCAGAGACATGGCCCAACAAGGCTATGGCCTCATCATCACCCCCAGTTTTGGCTATATGGAGCCAACACTCAAAGTGGCGGCAGATTTTCCTCAAGTGAAATTCGAGTCAATCACTGGTTATAAAACGGCTGTAAACGTCTCTACTGCCAACGCGCGGTATTACGAAGGTCGGTTTCTCGCAGGCATAGCTGCAGGGCGCGTCAGCAAAACTGGCATTGCCGGGTATGTGGCGGCTTTTCCTATTCCTGAAGTGATTCAAGGCATCAATGCATTTACCTTAGGCATGCGATCAGTCAACCCCAATGCCATAGTGAAATTGATTTGGGTTGACACGTGGTTTGACCCTGCGCGTGAGCGTGAGGCTGCCATGACGTTGATGAACCAGAAAGTCGACGTGCTTTCTTTTCATACAGCTTCAGATGCGGTGATGGTGGCGGCGCAAGAGCGCGGAAAAATGGCCATTGCGTACCACTCTGACATGCGTCAAGTGGCACCGCAGGCGCAGTTGCTGGCTATCACTCATCACTGGGGAAACTATTACAGTCAGCGTGCCGCAGATGTTATTTTGGGAAGGTGGCAAAGCACCCAAACTTGGGGTGGTGTGCGTGATGGCATGATCAAGGTGGAAGGCTTTGGTCCACGCCTGCCCAAGCGGGTTCAAAATGAATTGGCCAGGTTGCAACGCGCCGTCGCTAAAGGCAGTCTGCAGCCTTTCACGGGTCCGGTTTTTGATAACCAGGACGGTGTCGTACTGGCACAGGGGCAGACCATGACCGATGAGCAAATATTGAAAATGCATTTTTTGGTGCGTGGTGTGGTGGGCTCTTTGCCCTGAGAGGCTGGCCATACTGCCCAACTACAATCCCGTATCTTTGCAAAAGGCAGTCTCATGAGCATCAAGAGCGACAAGTGGATACGCCGTATGGCCGAGCAGCACGGCATGATAGAACCGTTCGAACCAGGCCAGATTCGGCTGAATGCCGCAGGCGAAAAAATCGTCAGTTACGGCACCAGCAGTTATGGGTATGACATACGTTGCGCACCTGAATTTAAGGTGTTCACCAATATTTACAGCACTGTGGTCGACCCCAAAAACTTTGACGAAAAAAGTTTTGTGGATATGCATTCTGATGTTTGCATTATTCCGCCCAACAGCTTTGCGCTGGCGCGCACCTTGGAATATTTTCGTATCCCGCGCAATGTGCTCACCATTTGTTTGGGCAAAAGCACCTATGCACGTTGCGGCATCATTGTTAACGTCACGCCGTTCGAACCCGAATGGGAAGGCTATGTGACGCTGGAGTTCTCTAATACCACGCCTTTACCAGCCAAAATTTATGCCGGTGAAGGTTGTGCGCAGGTACTGTTTTTTGAAAGCGACGAGGTTTGCGAAACCAGCTATAAGGACCGTGGCGGCAAATACCAGGGCCAAGTTGGCGTCACTCTCCCCAAGGCTTGAAAAACCTTGTTTTAAGGCTTTTGAGCCCTGTATGCGCATGGTGCGACAATAGACACCAATTATGAATTCATTCTCGCAACTGCAGTTGGCACCCAATTTGGCGAAAGCTGTCGCCGAAATGGGATACGAATCTATGACGCCTATACAGGCGCAGGCTATTCCTGTGGTCTTATCCGGACAAGATGTGATGGGTGCAGCCCAGACAGGGACTGGTAAAACCGCTGCCTTTTCGCTGCCCCTATTGCAACGCATGCTCAAGCATGAAAACAGTTCAACATCTCCTGCAAGGCATCCCGTGCGTGCATTGGTCTTGTTGCCCACGCGTGAACTTGCTGACCAAGTAGCGCAACAGGTCAAGATGTACGCCAAATACACGCAACTGCGTTGCGCAGTGGTGTTCGGCGGTATGGACATGAAGCCACAAACCCTGGAGTTGAAAAAAGGGGTAGAGGTGCTGGTGGCCACGCCGGGTCGTTTGCTGGACCACATCGAAGCCAAAACCGCAGTGCTGAATCAAGTTGAATATGTGGTGTTGGATGAAGCCGACCGCATGCTCGATATCGGTTTTCTGCCCGACCTGCAACGCATACTGAGTTATTTACCTAAGCAACGCACTACCTTGTTGTTCTCGGCCACGTTCTCGCCTGAGATCAAACGCTTGGCCTCGAGTTATTTGCAAAATCCCGTCACCATCGAAGTTGCGCGGCCCAATCAAACGGCATCCACTGTCACACAATTGTTTTTCAGCGTGCCTGATGATGACAAACGCCGTGCCTTGAAACAAATTGTCAAACAACGCGGCATTTCTCAAGCCTTTGTGTTTGTCAACAGCAAACTAGGTTGTGCCAGACTGGCTCGCTCACTTGAACGTGAAGGATTGAAAACCACAGCTCTGCACGGAGACAAAAGTCAAGACGAACGTTTAAAAGCGCTAGAAGCGTTTAAAAAAGGCGAGGTCGATTTGCTGGTGTGTACCGATGTAGCGGCTCGAGGTTTAGACATCAAAGACGTGCCGGCGGTGTTTAACTTTGATATTCCTTACAACGCTGAAGACTACATTCACCGTATTGGCCGAACAGGGCGGGCAGGTGCTGAAGGGCTGGCGGTCAGTTTTGCGTCCCCCACAGATACGCGCTTGGTCACTGATATAGAAAAATTGACCAAGCAGAAAATTGAATTGCAAGCGTTTGAGTTCGAAGACGACCGACCCGCGGGGCGAATAAATACGGGGCGTCGTCATTGGAATGAAGATGATGCAGACAATGACAAACCAGTAACTCGCAGTCGCTTTGTTCCACCAGCCAAAGTGCATGATCCATTTTTTGACAAACCCTATGAAGCCAGTTCTGAGCCAGTCGTCTCATCCGCCTCAGTAGATCAGGTTTTGTCTAATGGACGCAGCATATCGCCCAATATCAAACCTAAGCGCAATATCGCAGCTTTATTCAAGACAACTGAATCTAGCTAAATGGTGTGTGCCGTTGTATCGCATTGCACTTTGATACGTTCTCTTGTGCCACTAGCGGTATCAATACGCATCGCACTTAAGCACCCGCCCCAAACACAACCGGTGTCTAATTCAATCATGTCATGCCGGTTCAAGGCACTGAGAGATGACCAATGACCAAATGCGATGGCGGTGTCTTTGGTTTGCCTTTGTGTAACCTCAAACCAAGGCAGGTATCCAGCAGGCGCAAATGCAGCATCGCGGTGGTGCGCGAATTCCATTTCCCCTTCGGGTGTACAAAATCGACAGCGTGTTAAGCCATTGACGATCACACGCAATCTGTCGTACCCACTCAAATTATCATCCCAACTGTTGGGTTGATTGCCATACAAATGCGTCATAAATGCCGACCAATTCGGGCCTTGCAATACGGATTCAACCTCCGCTGCCAAGGACAGTGTTTGTATCAAAGTCCATTGGGGCAAGACTGCAGCGTGCACCATCAAAACATTGGCTTCATACAGAGCCAGTGATTGAAAGCGAAGCCATTCAACCAATGCATCGCAATCCGGTGCGTTCAGTACATCCTCTACGGTGTCCCCTTTTTTGAGAGTGGATATTTTTAAGTACAAAGAAAGCAAATGGAAATCATGGTTCCCCAACAAGCATTTAACGCTGTTGCCCAAGTTGCGTAAGCGACGCAAAACGGCCAGATTGTCCGGCCCCCGGTTGACCAGGTCTCCAAGTAAATACAAAGTATCTCGACTCGGCGAGAATTGAATCTTGTCGAGTAATCGCCCAAGCGCTTGGTCACAACCCTGAACATCACCAATCAAGTACATTGCCATGGCATGATTGTCGTTCATTCAACATTCAACTTTGCGAAAGCCTAATCACCCATTTATGGATATCTTGCTGATTTTTTTGTTGACATTATTTAACGCCATTTTTGCGATGTCAGAAATGGCGCTGGCATCCAGTCGCAAAGCTGTATTGATGGCCATGGCAGAGGAAAAATTGACAGGCGCGCAGGCAGCCTTGGATTTACTAAGGCGGCCCACTGAATTTTTATCGACTATTCAAATCGGCATAACTACGCTGGGCGTATTGAATGGCATTATCGGAGAGGCCGCCTTCAGTGAGAGTGTGGCTGATTGGTTCATCGATGCCGGTGCCACGGATGTATTGGCAGGTGTATTGGCAACCATTTTGGTGGTGACATTGATCACACTCAATACCATTTTGTTTGGCGAATTGGTGCCCAAACGTATGGGTCAGATATACCCAGAGACTGCCGCTCGATTTACCGCACCATTGATGTTGGCACTGTCATGGATGGCCAGGCCATTAGTTAAAGCCTTGTCATTGAGCACAGCCACTGTTCTTCGATTGATGCGCATAGATTTGCAAAAGGTCAGGCAAGTGACTGAAGAGGAAATTACCGCCAGTTTGGTAGAGGGCGTAGACGCAGGTTTGATTGAGCAACACGAACACCAAATGGTGAAAAATGTTTTTCACCTGGATGAAAGAAGCCTTGTTTCTTTGATGGTACCTAGGACAGATATTGTTTGGATGCAAAGCGATTGGAATATTCAGCAAGCACTTCAACATATTGAACCGCACGCCGCACATTCTTGGTACCCGCTTTGCAGAAACGGCCTGGATGAAGTCATTGGAATGATCAGTATGGCTAATATGCTGCATCACTATGACAGCCAGTCTTCGCTGGAAGAATGGGCCGAACCTGCTGTTTTTGTCCCCGAAACATTGACAGGCTTGGACTTGCTTGATCAGTTCCGAAGCCCTCACCAGGTGGGTGAGATGAAACACCATGTGAGAAGTACCCGTATGGTTTTGGTGGTAGACGAGTATGGTGTCGTACAAGGTTTGCTGACACCACGTGATCTCTTGGAAGCCATCACGGGGGAGTTGGTGCAAACCACATCGCCGCAGGATGCGTGGGCGGTACAGCGCGAAGACGGCAGTTGGCTACTGGATGGATTGATGCCCGTTCAAGAGTTGAAATCAAGGCTTGAAATTGAAGAGTTACCTATGCAGGAAAAGGGTATATACAACACCTTGGCCGGTTTGATCATGCTACTCGTGGGCAATTTACCCAAAGAGGGCGAAGTTATTCATTCCATGGGTTGGAAATTTGAAGTGGTTGACATGGATGGACGCCGCATCGATAAAGTGCTGGCTATTCATGTAGGTGTGCCAGAGGATAAGTCTGACTTGACTGGCTGATAAATCAATCAGGATTTGGGCGTGAACTTCTTTTCTTCTAATTCATCCAAAATGTGATTGATGCCAGAAACACTTTTACGAAGTGCATCGATTCGACCGTGGAATTCTTCTTGCCTTTTTTCGTGTTCCAATTTTCTTTCGGCATTTGTGGGGATGTGATGCGCATGAACAGCAGTATGCTGCGTGCTTGCTTCTTGCCCAGGAGATGAAGCTTTTTCCAGAGAAGTTGTATCCGTTTGCTGGTTCACTGAAGAATCAATGATGTGGGCTGTCGGCTTGGGGCCATCTTTTAAATATCTGGTAGTGTCAGGCAATAATTCGATATGGTCATGTACATGCGCTTTGTCAGTGCTTGCCTCATGGCTCTCGAAAACATCATCAGCTATGCCTTGCTGATTATTTTGGTATGAAGGATTGTCAACACCTTGTGTGTTATCGGTGAACCCCTCATCCAGTGTCCCTTGGTGGTTGTCGGAGAGAGTTGAGTCAGCAAGCGCTTGTGTATTGTCATGGATGGACGCTTGATCAATGCTTGCCAAGTTATCAGTCAGTTTGTCTTTAGGCAAGCTTTGCAAGTTATCGTGAACATCAGCATCTGGAACAGATTGCTGATTTTGTGAATAACTTTCTCCATTGATTGCAGCAGAATGGTCATGTAGCGCAGAGGCTGCTTGTCCTGATACTTGATCTTTCAGCGAGCCGTTGTTGATGCTTGCAGTATTGTCACGGGTTTTGTCAGGGCTCACACCTTGTATCTTGGAGTCATGAAATGCGTCATCTAGCTGTTGTAGATTTGCTTTTTGATGATCTGCGTCGATCGCCTGTAAGTTGTTGTCTGTCAAAGATTCAGTTTCCACCGCAAACCGATCTTTGAGAGCATCAGTGGTAGGTTCGCCAGCCAAACGATCCTTCAATGTATCTTCTTTGAGCATCAGCCCATCATTGGCTGATAAATGGTCACTGTCAGGAATCAATGCTTTATTGACACCATCTTTATCCTCATGGACCTGTTGCAGATTTCTTATTTCATCACTTGGGTCTTCGCTGAATATATTTTGAGCTGCATCTTCTGCAGTTTCTTGAATCAATCCATCTTCACCATGACTGACTTCATGTTGAAAATCTGCTGACTGATTGACGTCGTTCAGGCGTTCGTTTTGTACGCCCGATTCTGACTCGTGATTGGCGTCAAAAAAGTTGTATGTTTTTTGCGTGGCATTTATTTCATCGTTCGCAACGATATCACTGCGCCGCGCCTTTGCACTGTTCGAACCTTCGGGCACTTCGACAGAAAACGGCTTGCTGCTTCTGATTATGGGTGGTGGGTTAGTTGCCATGGGCTCAGTTTAACCCTAGCAGTCTGGCTTTCTCTAAAACGAGAAGTTAGTAATTTAATTTACTTTTAAGCGGTTAACAGGGTTTTTGCAAGAATGACTGCTTCAGGCGCGTGGGTAGAAAATCCGTCTGCGCCAGTATTTTTCAATAAATCGCTGTCTAAAGTGACCGCGCGGCCTCCCAAGATCACTCGTGTATTGGGATTGAGTGCGGCAGATTTGATGGTCTTCACCAATGCAGGCAGGCCTGGTAGTTGTTCGGCCAAAGCCACTGACAGACCAATCACGTCAAACCACTCTCTGCGAAGTGTTTGTAGCAAATCTTGTTCGGTAGACGCTAGTTCCATGACCACATGCCAACCATCATTGCGAAAAAATTCACTGACAATGCTCAGACCTAATATATGCATGGAACCAGGTGCGCAAGCCAGCAGTATTCGTTTGATCTCGCCAGCTGCTTGGGGGGAGTTTTGATTCCTATAGCCCAGATTGCGCGTTACTTGGTGCATTCTCATCAAGCCTTCGGTCACCGCGGTGAAATCCATTTTGTCTTCCTCCCATTGCGTGCCTAACCATCTGGCCGCGGGAGTGATCAAGTCCATGAAGATACTTTCGATAGAAACCTCTTGGTCGAGAAAAGCAGTGACAAACTCAAGAGGCTTATCAGCATCATTGCCGATACAAGCCAGACAAAATGTTTCGATTTCATCTGAAGTAAATTCTTTTGAATGGGTTGTGGCTACCTGATCAAGAGCCAGAGTAGCTGGGTGTGCATCAATCAGACTGGGAATGATTTGCGCTTCAATGACAGAGAGAATGGACTTAAAGCAACTGGCTTCGGAGGAGATGTCCAGTGCGTCAGTAAATTGTTCTTGCTTTCGATGGTTGGCGCCATTTAAAAGCGCGGATAAAACAATCCCAGAAAAATGATTGAGTTTGGGAAAGGTTTGAATATTGATTAAATGTGAGATGCTTAAACCCATGAATCGCTCCTAATGTAGAAAAGCGTCTGACTGATTTATTTTTACAACCTGAATGTATTTTGACTGTAATTCAGTCGCTTTGCCAGCCTTGCAAGGGTAAATCCCCAGCAAATAGTTAAACAGAGCCGTGATTACTCAGGGTTTACCTTGTTTTTAGCGCCATGCACATTTTTTTGAACAGGAAAGTCCAGCCCTTGATCAGCGCGGTTTTTTCAAATCTACCGCAGAGATGAAATCTTTGCGTTTGACTTCGTCGCTTTTCATGGCTTGCTGAATCTGACGTACCAATAGCATTTTGGTGTCTTGTTGCATGCTTGCTGCACGAAGGCGTATGTAAATGGATTTGGCTTTGTTTTTGTCATAGTCTGCTTCAAGCAGCGCTTGAGCCCATAACCCGTCGCGTATCACACCATCCTGCATTTCCCGCAATACCATCGCGTTGATGAGTTCACTGGTTTGGTTAGCCATAGTTACTTTCTGTGAAAATTAATGTGTGGTTTTAATTATCAAGCATTCATCGAGAAAGTCAGGCTTTCGCAACGATATTATTCATAGCCAGGGGCGAATGTGCCCTTTTTATTTGATGGATTTCAGGCATATTTTTTGAGTTTCAGTGGAAAAAATCTTGTAGCAAAAACTTTTTTGATTTTTAAGTTGAGCCATGCAGAGGTTCTTTAAATCTTGTTCACCGATCGTATAACAAAAAGATTTTTGATTGGTTTCTGTCGCGTAGCAATAATTTTTTTTATCGTTGTCTTGAATGGACTTGCACCCGCTTTCCTCGGCTTGAACGTTAAAAGTCAAAATAATGGCAATATAAAAAAGAATTTTCATCACGTCTACCTTTGATGATGGATGACAAAAAACACATTAACTTCTGCTTTGATGCATGGATGTGACCCGCTCCACCTCATTTTTGGAGCCGAGAAATACGCTGACTCGTTGGTGCAATTGCGTGGGGTGAATATCGAGAATACGTTCAACACCATTGGTAGCCATGCCACCCGCTTGCTCGATCAACCAGCTCATAGGATTTGCTTCATACATCAATCTCAACTTGCCAGGTTTGTCCGGTTCGCGCTTGTCCCAAGGGTACATGAATACACCCCCGCGCGTCAGTATGCGGTGAACATCGGCAACCATGCTGGCGACCCAGCGCATATTGAAATCTTTACCTCGTGGTCCTGCACTACCTGATAAGCATTCGGCAATATAGTCTGTGACTGGTTGATCCCAATGTCGCATATTGCTCATATTGATTGAAAATTCACGCGTATCCGCCGGAATATTCACGCTTTCTTGCGTCAATACAAAAGACCCTTGTTCCCTGTCTAGGGTAAACATGACAACGCCGTCGCCAACAGTCAAGACCAAACTGGTTTGCGGGCCATACACACAGTATCCAGCTGCCACTTGTGCATGCCCTGGTTGTAAGAAATCAGCTTCGCTGACATTGTCGCTGTGTTCGGGTTTTTTCAAAACGCTGAAAATAGTTCCAATACTGACATTCACATCGATGTTGCTTGAGCCATCCAAGGGGTCAAACAACAACAAGTATTCACCTTGGGGATAACGGTTGGGCACCACATAAATACTGTCCATTTCCTCAGAAGCCATGGCCGCAAGATGCCCACCCCATTCATTGGCTTCAATCAGTACTTCATTGGCGATGATGTCGAGTTTTTTTTGTACTTCACCCTGCACATTTTCAGATTGAGCAGAACCAAGCACGCCGCCTAAGGCCCCTTTGTTGACTGAATGACTGATGCTTTTACAAGCGCGAGCCACTACTTCAAGCAGTAATCGAAGCTCGGGTGGTATGTGGTTTTTGGCACGTTGTTGTTCAACCAGATAACGGGACAATGAAGTAGCCATGTTTTATTCCTGGGTAGCAGAATCAATCACTTCGCGCACATCTGCGCTTAAATCATCTTTGGCTGCCACACGTCGGATAGCTTCATGAGCAGCGCTGCGATAGGGTTCAACCAACTTGCGCCAGCGATCCAGTGCTCTGGCAAGGCGCGCAGCCACTTGCGGATTAAAGCTGTCTAGTTCCAGCACACGCTCGCTCCAGAACACATAGCCGGATGCGTCTTTGCGGTGAAATGCAGCTGGATTACTGCAATAGCTGGAAATCAGACTACGGGCTCGATTGGGATTGCGGATTTGAAAATCAGGATCTTGCATCAATTGACGAACACGTGCGAGCACATGACCGTTGTGATCACAAGCTGAAGCCTGACACGCAAACCACTTGTCCATGACCAAGTCTTCGTTTTTGAACTGTTGGCGAAATAACGACAGCGCATCTTCAGACAACGCATGATTGATACCAATCAGGGCTAGCAGCGCATGCATTCGCTCTGTCATGTTGTGCGCTTGCTTGAAAGTAAGCAATGCTTGTTGCGCCCATTGCTCTTGCCGCAACACATGTCCTGCCAGGCAGAGGTAATTCAATGCCAACCCGCTTAAGCTTCGGCAACCGCTAGAAACTGCATCAGCTGAGTATGCGCCCTTTACTTGGTAATGCACGAAAGCCCAATGCCAATCATCCACCAATTCAATGGCAATTTGCTGACGCACGGCTTCGCGCACTTGATGAATTTTTTGCGGGTCAACGCTGTCAGATTGTTCGGCAATATATGTTTCACTTGGTGGCGTTAAGACCAATTCTTTGAAGGCGGCATCGAGTTGAGGATGACGCAGAATATGGCGAAGTCCTTCGATCAATTCCGGCGACAGCAGTTGGTCTGACAGATGTTCTGTGTTTATTGCCTGCAAAGCCGCTGACATAAACAACCTTTGGGCTGATTCCCAGCGGTTGAATGGATCAGTGTCGTGCCCTAAAAGGACCAGCAATTGTGCTTCGCTGTATTCGTAATGAAGTTGCACAGGGGCACTGAAGCCTCGCAACAGTGAGGGTATGACAGGTTCTTTGATGCCTTCAATCACCAATGTTTGCTGGGCTTGGTTCAAGACGATTAACTGATCTTCTAGAACAACTTGACCAGCGTTGTTCAATAATCCCAATCGAATGGGTATGAGAAAGGGCTCTTTTAAAATTTGTCCAGGTGTGGTGGGGCATGACTGTTGAAAATGCAGCGAAAGGCGGTCATGGGCGGTGTCGTGCTCCAGATGAACCACTACCTGCGGTGTCCCTGCTTGGGAGTACCAACGCTTGAATACTTGAAGTTGTTTATGTAATTCTGTGGTCGGGTTGGCATCGGCAATTGCTTGAACAAAATCGTCGCAAGTCACAGCCTGCCCATCATGTCTTTGAAAATACAACTTCATGCCCATGGCAAAGCCAGCACGACCGACCAAGGTTTGCATCATCCGAACAACTTCTGCGCCCTTTTCATAAATGGTGACGGTATAGAAATTGTTGATTTCCATGTAACTGTCGGGCCTGACAGGGTGCGCCATGGGACCAGCATCTTCTGCGAATTGCATGGTGCGTAACAACCGCACGTCTTCTATGCGTTTGACAGCCCGGGCAGATTCAGATCCAGACAAGTCCTGGCTGAACTCTTGGTCACGAAACACAGTCAAACCTTCTTTGAGGGAAAGTTGAAACCAGTCTCTACAAGTGATGCGGTTTCCAGTCCAGTTGTGAAAATACTCATGACCCACAACGCTTTCAATGTTCGCGTAATCCAGATCGGTGGCGGTGGAGGGGCTGGCCAAAACAAACTTGGTATTGAATATATTCAATCCTTTGTTTTCCATTGCGCCCATGTTGAAGTCAGAGGTCGCGACCACCATGAAGCGCTCCAAATCCAGACTCAGGCCAAAACGCGCCTCGTCCCATGCAATGCTGGCCATCAGTGAATGCATGGCGTGATCTGTTTTATCCAAATCCCCAGAGCGCACATAAATTTGCAATAAATGCTCTTTGCCATGACGCGTTGTGATGCGTTGTTCGCGACACACTAACTTGCCAGCCACCAAGGCAAATAAGTAGGAGGGCTTACGGTGCGGGTCTACCCATTTTGCAAAATGACGCCCATCCTCCATATCGCCGTGTTCAACCAAATTGCCATTGGACAAAAGTACCGGGTAATCGGTTTTGCTGGCTCTGAGAGTGACGCTATACAAAGACATCACATCAGGTCTGTCCAAAAAATAACTGATGCGTCTGAAACCCTGTGCTTCACATTGCGTGAAGAAAGAGCCTTGACTGACATACAAACCACTTAACTGCGTATTTTTCGAGGGATGACAAGTAGTGAAAATTTCCAGCTTGAATACTTCGGTGTCTTGGGGCAGATTTTCTAAAACCAGTTGATCACCTTCCATCTTGAATGAAGTGCCCTGGCCGTTGACCAATACGCGGGAGAGATTTAACTCTTCTCCATCAAGCTTTAAGGCTTGCAATGCCACATCCGGATTGCGACGTATGTGCATGGTGTTGAGCACACGCGTTTTGAGAGGGTCAAGGTCAAACACCAAATCGACACTGTCGATCCAAAAGCCGGGTGGTTGGTAGTCTTGACGCCGAGTGATCACAGCCTGGCCTTCACGAAACATGGGAAATCTCCGTTGTCATATTCAAAGTTGCTCAAACACCTTGTTTGAGCGATGCTTCAATAAAAGTATCTAGATCACCGTCTAGAACCTTTTGGGTATTGCTGATTTCTACATTGGTACGCAAATCCTTGATGCGACTCTGGTCAAGTACATAACTGCGTATTTGGTGGCCCCAGCCAACATCGGTTTTCGTGTCTTCAAGTTTTTGCTGCGCTTCCATGCGTTTGCGCATTTCAAAATCGTACAAGCGAGAGCGCAGGCGTTTCCAGGCAACATCGCGGTTGCTGTGCTGACTGCGTCCGTCCTGGCACTGAACCACGATACCGGTGGGTATGTGCGTCAGGCGTACAGCTGAATCGGTTTTGTTGATGTGTTGACCACCCGCGCCACTGGCACGGAAAGTGTCGGTGCGTACATCCGCTGGGTTGATGTCGATTTCAATCGAATCATCAATTTCGGGATAGACAAAAATACTTGCAAAACTGGTGTGTCGTCCGCCTGCAGAATCGAAAGGCGATTTGCGCACGAGTCTATGTACGCCAGTTTCTGTTCGCAGTAACCCGAATGCATATTCGCCCTCTATCTTCAATGTGGCGCCTTTGATGCCTGCCACATCGCCAGGGGACTCGTCTTCCAGCGTGGCTTTAAAGCCTTTGCGTTCAGCATATTTCAGGTACTGGCGCAGCAACACACTGGCCCAATCGCAGGCTTCGGTTCCACCAGCACCTGCTTGTATATCTAAAAACGCATTGAGTGGATCAGCCGGGTTGTTGAACATGCGGCGGAATTCAAGTTTTTCAATTTCAGCTTGTATACGCTGTGTATCTTCTTCAATGGTGATCAAACCGGCATCGTCGTTGTCGGCTTTGCTCATCTCAAAGAGCTCAGTGTTGTCATCTATCTCTTGATGAAGTCGGCTAATCACCAGCACGATATCGTCCAAGGATTTTTTTTCCTTGCCCAGTTCCTGTGCCTTCTTGGGGTCATTCCATACCGCAGGGTCTTCCAGCGATGCGTTAACTGTTCTCAGTCGCTCCGATTTGACATCGTAGTCAAAGATACCCCCGAAGGTCGAGGGTGCGGGCCCCAAGGTCGACCAATAAATTGCCAATGGTATTGATACGTTCTGCTTCCATGTGTAGCCTCAAAATACGTGAATAAGCACAGATTATCCTCTGAGCGCCATGGACGCCACTGAATTAACCGGCCAGCGCTTGCTCAGGTGGGTAATTGGCGGAGAGGTTACGCAGGCCAAGCAATACGTTGCCAATGATGATGATGGCTGGGCTGGTCAGTTTTTCTTCGGTAAAAACGGCATTTAATTGTGCAAGGTCTGTACAAACATGGCGTTGTGAAGGCAAACTGGCGTTTTGCACCACCGCTACCGGCGTGTCGGGGGAGAGGCCTACGAGTAAGCCCTGTTGCAACTGCTCAGCTGTTTGCACACCCATATAAATCACCAACGTCAATTGGCAATCATTGGCGGTGCGCGCGATCTGCGCCCAATTGACCGCAGGCATTGAACTAGGGTGCTGTGCCATGGATGCATGACCAGTGATGAATACCACCCCATGGGCATGGGCCCTGTGGGTCAGTGCAATTCCAAGGTCATGCGCTGCAGCCAAAGCGGCGGTGATGCCGTTGACCACAACAACCTCTATGCCTTGCGCTTGTAAATAGGTTTGTTCCTCACCAGCCCTGCCAAAAATCAAAGGATCACCGCCCTTGAGGCGAACCACAGTTTCGCCCGCCAAGGCTTCTTGGGCCATGAGCTTTTCGATAAATGCCTGCGGCGTTGAGCGGCAACCCCCACGTTTGCCGACATGAATAATGCGTACGTTTTTATCCGCATGCTTGAGTACATCGGGATGTACCAAATCATCAACGAGCAAGACGCTGGCAGACTGAATAGCTTTCACAGCCTTGAGGGTAAGCAAATCAGGGTCGCCAGGCCCGGCACCTACCAAGGTAACTTTGGCGCGTGAATTGGGAGGCAAGCAATGGGACATGGTCAGTTTGATGAAGTCATGGAAGAGGCAAGGTCAATCAGACGTTGAACTTGTGCCTCTATGGGTGCGGGAATCGTTGAGGGATCATCAAGCATTGCTTGAATAAATCTGGCATTTTCAGTTGCACTCATGCTGAATGGTAGGTTTGGAAAATGAACATCAACATCTGCTTGAGGCTCGTGTGTGTCGACAAGTTGACCACCTTGTAAGCGAATATCTTGACGCATACGTCGGGGGTCAGCCACCGGTTCTCCCTCTGTGCCCCGCAGCAACATAGCGTTTGCTTTTGCATTTTGCAGCGTCTTCAGCATGGTAATTTCATATTCAGGATGGGTATAACTGGCCACAAGCAATGCGGGACCCGTCACGGGATTCAACATTTTCACCAGACTGTGGGCTGAATTGCGCAATCCAATGGTGCGACGTACTTGCAAAAGTCGCCACAATCCTGGCAAGATCACGTCAATCGGAACATAAACCACTTCATTATTTTTCAATGGACGAACGTGTTGCAAGGCAGCCATGCCCAGCGCTTGCATCACTTGCGCACATGAAACCCTTGTGTCTTCAGTATTTCCACCGTGGACGATCACGCGCAGACCTTGCTTGGCTAAAAGCAAAGCGAGTAAAGGCGTGAGCAAGGGCAAACGTCTGGCCCCGTTGTAACTGGGAAGCACAACGATCGGTTGCGGGCTTTCGTTGATAAACCGTGTCATGCGAGCATCCATGGCATCCAAAAAACCAGCCATTTCATCGGCAGATTCGCCTTTGACGCGCATGGCTATGCAAAATGCACCGACTTCCAGGTCTGTCAAATAGCCGTCCAGCAGTTGTCCAAATAAATCGCTAGCCTGTTCGCGCGATAAATCTCGGGCGTTGTGCTTGCCACGTCCGATTTCTTTGATGTATTGGCTGATACTCATCCCCGCATTGTGGAACAAGCTTGATGACTTTCAGTTATGAAGCGAATGAGCCAAGGCTAAACTCCCCGACATGTGGATATTGGGTATTGAATCTTCTTGTGATGAAACCGGCGTGGCCTTGGTGCGCGCAGATGCAGACAAAGCGCTGCCAGTGCTGTTGGCGCAGGCTTTGCATACGCAAGCCGCGATGCACGAGGCCTATGGCGGCGTGGTGCCTGAACTCGCCAGCCGCGACCATATCCGACGGGTGCTGCCGCTGATTAAACAAGTCATGCATAGCTCAGGCGTCGGTTTGCCGCAGCTGGATGTGATTGCCTACACGCGTGGCCCAGGACTTGCCGGTGCGCTGCTGGTAGGCGCAGGAACGGCGTGCGCTTTGGCCGCTAGCTTGGGTAAGCCTGTGATGGGTATTCATCATTTAGAAGGGCACTTGTTGTCGCCTTTTCTCAGTGTGGATCCGCCGTCTTTTCCATTCGTCGCTTTGCTGGTGTCTGGGGGGCATACCCAATTGATGAAGGTGGACGAGGTTGGCAGTTATGAACTATTGGGTGAAACCATTGACGACGCCGCGGGTGAAGCATTTGACAAATCGGCCAAGCTCATGGGCCTGGGCTACCCCGGTGGACCTGCGCTGTCGGCGATCGCAGCACATGGCAACGCTCAGGCGTTTGCCTTGCCTAGGCCTTTATTGAACCAACCGAACCTTGATTTTTCTTTTGCGGGTTTAAAAACCGCGGTCTTGACGCAATCGCAGAAATTGGGCGCAGACTTGGAAAATCGCAAGGCGGACTTGGCTGCATCCACGCAAGCAGCCATTGTCGATGTGCTGGTGAAAAAATCGGTGAAAGCCCTGAAGCAAACCGGACTGAAAACACTGGTGGTCGCCGGTGGTGTGGGTGCCAATCGCGCTTTGCGCGAAATGTTGCAGGCCGATTGCGGCAAGATCGGCGCAAGGGTGCACTACCCCGAGCCAGATTTGTGCACCGATAACGGCGCCATGATCGCTATGGCAGCGGCCATGCGATTAAAGGCCGGGGTTGAAAGGCCCTCAACAAACTATGCGTTTGATGTGCTGCCGCGCTGGCCATTGGCACAAAATCCCGTTCAATTGACGCCATCCTAAACACTGCAAACACCATGCGCCAAGCCATTCTCGATTTACAAGCCTCCCGCATCCGTGATGTGGCCAATGCCGGTATAGGGCGCGCAGATGTGCTGGCCTTTTGGTTCGGTGAGAGTGATGAGGTCAGCCCGGACTTTATTCGGCAAGCGGCTATTGACTCTTTGCAGCAAGGTGAAACTTTTTATGCCCACAACCTAGGATTGCCCGAGTTACGCCAAGCAATTTCAAAGCAGATGCAGCAGCGTCATGGCGCGGAAATAGGTGCGAATCGAGTCGCTGTGACTTCCGGTGGCGTCAATGCGCTGATGTTGGCTATGCAAGCCCTTGTCGACCCTGGCGATCAAGTGGTTGTGATCACTCCAGTATGGCCCAACCTGACATCGCAACCTCTGATTTTGGGCGCACAACTGCGTACGCTGTGTTTGCAGCCGCAGCAAGGTCGGTGGAATTTGCCCATGCAGGAATTGCTTGAGGCTGTCACATCCCAAACAAAGTTATTGGTGATCAATTCGCCTAACAACCCGACTGGCTGGACCCTTAGCCGCGCAGAACAGCAAACCATCCTCGCACATTGCCGTCGAACTGGCACGTGGATTCTGGCGGATGAAGTGTATGAAAACTTGTATTACCTGCCGTCTGACAACCACTGCGCCCCCAGTTTTTTGGATATAGCTTCACCTGAAGACCGCTTAGTGGTGGCGCACAGCTTTTCCAAAAGTTTTTTGATGACAGGTTGGCGTTTAGGGTGGTTGGTCATGCCTGTTCAAATGACCGAACACATGGGCAAATTGATCGAATTCAACACCTCATGTGCCAGCGTCTTTGTGCAACGTGCTGGCGTGACGGCAATGTTACGCGCTGGCGAAATTGTGCCCTCTGTGGTGACGCAAATGTTGGCGTGTCGAAACCGATTATTTGCCGAATTGAGCGATATCCCTGGCTTGGAGTTGGCAATACCTGATGGCGGTATGTACGCTTTTTTCAGTATCCCAGGCCTCATTGACGATGTGCAGACCGCCAAGCAACTGGTTGCCCAAGCCGGGCTGGGATTGGCGCCGGGCAGCGCGTTTGCTCCCGAGGCGCAAGGTTGGCTGCGCTGGTGTTTTGCGTCAAAAGATCAGGACAGGCTGGGTGAAGGTGCAGAACGCATGAGACGATGGTTGGGCAAGCTATAATTGACAGGCTTGACCATTTTGGTTTCAAGTTCACGCCATCTGGCATTTCCGGCTGTTGGCGCATGTCAAATTTTTTGGAAAAACACCATGACAACATTAAACAAAGCCGAGGTCGTCAAGGCCAACGCACGTTCAGCCAACGACACTGGCAGTCCCGAAGTGCAAGTCGCGATTTTGACTGCACGCATCAATGAACTGACCCCCCATTTCAAAACACACGCCAAGGATCACCATGGCCGCCGTGGTTTGTTGCGTATGGTCAGCCGTCGACGCAAATTGCTCGACTACCTCAAATCCAAAGATGCAGATCGCTACACAGCGCTGATCGCCAAATTGGGTTTGCGCAAGTAACACCCTTTCTCATGCAACGCCTGAGCCTTCACTCAGGCGTTGGTTCATGGGGCAGGGCGCAGGCAAAGCAACTGATTCAGAGCGAAGCTGTGTCATTCCAAAAAAAGCAATGCATTTTTTTGGAATGGCATCGTGTTCTGACAGAGACTTTGGGCTTTTATGAAGTGGCCTTCACTTCTTCTATTCTGTTCAGGAATTCAACATGTCTTTATTCAACAAAGTAACCAAGACTTTCCAGTGGGGCCAACACACGGTCACCATGGAAACCGGCGAAATTGCACGCCAGTCCGGCGGCGCAGTGCTGGTCAATATCGACGACACCGTGGTGTTAGCCACTGTTGTGGGCTCTAAAAACTCCAAACCCGGGCAAGACTTTTTTCCATTGACTGTCGACTACATTGAGAAGACCTATGCCGCAGGCAAAATTCCCGGCAGCTTTTTCAAACGTGAAGCTAAACCCAGCGAGCACGAGACGCTGACCAGTCGCTTGATCGATCGTCCGATTCGTCCGCTTTTTCCCGAAGGCTTTTACAACGATGTGCATGTCGTTGTTCACACCATATCTCTCAACCCTGAAGTGGATGCCGATATCGCAGCCATGATCGGTGTATCTGCGGCTTTATGCATTTCAGGTATCCCATTCAACGGCCCCATAGGTGCCGCCCGCGTCGGCTACATCAACGGCGAGTACGTGCTCAACCCCGGTCAAACACAGCGCAAAGACAGCGTGTTGGAGTTGGTGGTTGCTGGTACTGAGGCCGCAGTTCTGATGGTCGAGTCCGAAGCATTGCAAATGTCTGAAGAAGTCATGCTCGGTGCTGTTGTGTTCGGTCACGAACAAAGCCGCATCGCCATCAACGCCATCCACGAACTGGTGCGCGACGCGGGCAAGCCTGTGTGGGACTGGCAGCCGCCTGCCAAGGACGAGCCTTTGATCGCCAAGGTCGCGGCATTGGCTGATGACAAGCTGTCAGCCGCCTACCAAATCCGCAATAAACAAAGCAGAACCCAAGCCTGCCGCGAAGCTTATGCAGCAGTCATGGAAGGTCTCAAAGCCGATGGTGTGGAGTTCGATAGCGTCAAGGTCGAGAGCATGTTGTTCGATATCGAAGCGCGAATCGTTCGCAGCCAAATTTTGGCTGGCGAACCGCGTATTGACGGCCGCGACACACGCACCGTGCGTCCTATCGAAATCCGCAACAGTGTGCTGCCACGCACCCACGGTTCGGCTTTGTTCACGCGCGGTGAAACCCAGGCACTGGTGATCACCACGCTGGGTACCGAACGCGATGCCCAGCGCATTGATGCGCTTGCTGGTGAGTTCGAAGACCGCTTCATGTTTCACTACAACATGCCCCCGTTCGCCACTGGCGAAGTCGGCCGTATGGGTAGCACCAAGCGTCGTGAAATCGGTCACGGCCGCTTGGCCAAACGTGCGCTTGCCGCTTGTTTGCCCACCAAAGAAGAGTTCCCCTACACCATGCGTGTGGTGTCTGAAATCACCGAGTCCAACGGTTCGTCCTCCATGGCTTCGGTTTGTGGCGGATGTTTGTCTTTGATGGACGCCGGTGTGCCGATGAAAGCTCACGTGGCTGGAATTGCCATGGGTTTGATCAAAGACGGTAACCGCTTTGCGGTGTTGACCGACATTTTGGGTGATGAAGATCACCTCGGCGACATGGACTTCAAAGTGGCCGGTACCACCAACGGTATCACGGCCTTACAAATGGACATCAAAATCCAGGGCATCACACAGGAAATCATGCAAGTCGCTTTGGCACAAGCCAAAGAAGCGCGTATGCACATTTTGGGCAAGATGCAAGACGCTATGGGTGAAGCCAAGACCGAGGTCAGCAACTTTGCGCCTAAGCTTTACACGATGAAGATCAACCCCGAGAAAATCAGGGACGTGATCGGCAAAGGCGGCGCAGTTATCCGTGCGCTGACTGAAGAAACAGGCTGCCAAATCAATATTGAGGAAGACGGCACCATCACCATTGCCGCCACTGATGGGGCCAAGGCCGACGAAGCCAAACGTCGCATTCAGGAAATCACTGCTGAAGTGGAAATTGGCAAAGTCTATGAAGGTCCGATCACCAAGATTCTTGACTTCGGTGCACTGGTGAATTTGTTGCCTGGTAAAGATGGTTTATTACACATCAGTCAGATCAGCCACGAGCGCATTGCCAAGGTGACAGATGTACTCGCTGAAGGCCAAATCGTGCGTGTCAAAGTGCTGGAGACCGATGAAAAAGGACGCATTAAGTTGTCAATGAAGGCTTTGCTCGACCGTCCTGAAGCGCCTGCTCACGACGAAGAGCAACCTCATCAGGAGTGATCCAGCGTGAGCAGCAAACTGATCGTAGGTAACTGGAAAATGAATGGCAGCCTGGCTGCCAATCAGGATCTTGTGCGTGCGGTGATGGCCGGTTTGTCTGCATCGTCTTGCAATGTCGTTGTGTGCGCGCCTTCGGTGTATTTGTCTCAATTGCAGCAACTCGCAACTGGATCAGCCTTGCTATGGGGTGCGCAAGATGTGTCAGCCTTCGAGCAAGGCGCCTACACAGGCGAGTTGTCAGCCGCGATGTTGCGCGAGTTCGGTGTGCGGTACGCCATCGTGGGTCACTCCGAACGTCGCCAATACCATGGCGAGACTGACGCTGTCGTAGCGACCAAAGCACAACGCGCCTTGGCTGCAGGTATCACTCCGATTGTGTGTGTGGGTGAAACTTTGGCCGAGCGCGAAGCCGGCCACACGGAAGATGTCGTGAAACGCCAACTGGCCGCAGTGATTCATACCAACGGTCATTGCATCAGTGAAATTGTGGTGGCGTATGAGCCCGTTTGGGCCATAGGCACCGGCAAGACCGCCAGTCCTGAGCAAGCGCAACAGGTTCATGCTTTGTTGCGCGGCCAGTTGAATGCGGCGAGCGCCCATCCAGAGCGCATCGCTTTGCTATACGGGGGCAGCATGAACGCTGCCAACGCGGCCAGTTTACTGGCGCAAAAAGATATTGATGGAGGGCTCATTGGTGGCGCCTCCCTCAAGCCAGTCGATTTTTTATCCATTGTTGCTGCGGCTTCGCACTGACATTCACGGAGTATTCATGAGTACGCTTCTTAATTTACTGCTGTTGGTTCAAATTTTGTCCGCTTTGGCCATGATCGGTTTGATTCTTGTTCAACATGGCAAAGGCGCCGACATGGGCGCAGCTTTCGGCAGTGGCAACTCTGGCAGTTTGTTCGGCGCATCCGGTGGCGCGAACTTCTTGTCACGCACTACTTCTGTGTTGGCTGCTGTTTTCTTTGTCTGCACCTTATTTCTGGCTTATTTTGGAAATTTGCGACCCACGGGCAACGACAGCGTACTTGAGCGAACTGCATTACCGGTCACGGTTCCTGCGACTGCAGGGGATCAAATTCCTGGGTCAACACCAGCGCCCGCGACAGCCAACCAGGCAGAACAAACACCTGCACCTGTTGCACCCGTGACCCCGCCAGCATCACAAATTCCAGCGAAATAACCAGGTCGTCAAATTTCAATCTACGCCTAGAGGTTGACGTTTTTTAAGGTTAAGATCACATGGATTACTGAGTGGTAATGCTTGGTAAAAAAGTAAACATTGCCGTCGTGGTGAAATTGGTAGACACGCTATCTTGAGGGGGTAGTGGCGAAAGCTGTGCGAGTTCGAGTCTCGCCGACGGCACCATCAGATTCCGCTGTCATCGTCTTGTCAGCACAATGTATGAAGCTGTTTAGATAATGACCTGCACACAGAGTATCCAATGAGCCTAGAGCAGTATCTTCCTGTTTTTTTATTCATTATGGTCGGTTTACTTGTTGGCGTTGCGCCTCAGTTGATCGGTGCAATTCTTGGCCCTCACAAACCTGACGCGGCTAAAAATTCCCCTTACGAATGTGGTTTTGAGGCATTTGACGATGCGCGTATGAAGTTCGATGTCCGCTATTACCTGGTCGCCATTCTTTTTATATTGTTTGATTTGGAAATTGCTTTTTTATTTCCTTGGGCGGTGTCTCTCAAAGAAATCGGTTTGACAGGGTTTGTGGCCATGATGATTTTTCTCGCCATTTTGGTGGTCGGTTTTGTCTACGAGTGGAAAAAGGGAGCCCTTGACTGGGAATGACACATGTCACTTGAAGGTGTTTTCAAAGAAGGCTTTATCACTACGTCTTATGACTCGGTGGTGAACTGGGCCAAAACAGGGTCACTTTGGCCCATGACTTTCGGTTTGGCCTGCTGCGCCGTCGAAATGATGCACGCTGGTGCGGCACGTTATGACATTGATCGCTTTGGCATGTTGTTCCGTCCAAGTCCGCGTCAATCTGATTTGATGATTGTGGCTGGCACTTTATGCAACAAGATGGCGCCCGCTTTGCGCAAGGTATACGACCAGATGTCTGAACCGCGCTGGGTTTTATCCATGGGGTCTTGTGCCAATGGTGGCGGCTATTACCACTACAGTTACTCGGTGGTGCGCGGTTGTGACCGGATCGTGCCTGTCGATGTGTATGTACCAGGTTGCCCGCCCACTGCCGAGGCTTTGCTCTACGGCATATTGCAATTGCAAACCAAGATTCGCCGTGAAAACACAATTGCACGTTGAATGTCACTATTTATGAGCATCACAGTTTCCATTGATACCTTGCAGTCTGCTCTCAAGCATGTACTGGGTGAGCGAATTCAAAAAATCGAGTTGGCTCTGGGCGAGTTGACGTTGACGGTGAAGGATGCTGACTATGCATCTGTGGCCTTGCAGTTGCGCGATCACCCTGAACTTGCCTTCGAACAATTGCTTGATTTGTGTGGCATGGATTACTCTGCCTATAAGGACGGCGCGCACTCTGTGTTCACAGATGCACCGCGTTATGCTGTGGTTTGTCACCTGCTGTCATTGACGCACAACTGGCGCTTGCGCTTGCGCGTTCATGCTACCGACGAGGAGATGCCACAGGTAGATTCGATCAATGGCATTTGGAGTTCAGCCAATTGGTTCGAGCGGGAAGCCTTTGACCTGTTTGGTATTTTGTTCAGAGACCATGAAGATCTTCGCCGCCTGCTGACTGACTACGGATTCATCGGCCATCCATTTCGCAAAGATTTCCCCACGTCAGGACATGTTGAAATGCGTTACGACGCAGAGCAAAAACGCGTTATTTACCAACCTGTCACCATTGAGCCCCGCGAGATCACGCCGCGCATCATCCGTGAAGACAACTACGGCGGATTGCACTAGCCATGGCTGATATTAAAAATTACACATTGAATTTAGGGCCGCAACATCCTGCAGCGCACGGGGTGTTGAGATTGGTGCTGGAACTTGATGGCGAAGTGGTTCAGCGTGCAGATCCGCATATAGGCTTGTTACACCGTGCCACTGAAAAGTTGGCAGAGAGTAAAACCTATATCCAATCGCTGCCTTACATGGACCGACTGGATTACGTGTCCATGATGTGCAACGAACACGCTTATTGCCTTGCAATAGAAAAGCTCATGGGTCTTGATGTTCCCCTGCGTGCGCAATACATACGTGTCATGTTCGCTGAGATCACCCGCATGCTCAACCATTTGTTGTGGTTAGGTGCGCACGGCTTTGACTGTGGCGCGATGAATATTTTGATTTATTGTTTCCGCGAACGTGAAGATTTGTACGATATGTACGAAGCAGTTTCCGGCGCACGTATGCATGCAGCGTATTTTCGACCCGGCGGCGTTTACCGCGATTTGCCTGACAAAATGCCGCAATACCAGGTTAGCAAAATCAAAAATGCGCGCGCGATTTCCCGCTTGAATGAAAACCGGCAAGGCTCGCTGCTCGACTTTATCGATGATTTCACCCAGCGTTTTCCTAAATACGTTGACGAGTATGAAACCTTACTGACGGACAACCGTATCTGGAAACAGCGCACCGTCGGCATAGGCGTTGTCACACCCGAGCGTGCCAAAAATCTAGGGTTCACCGGACCTATGTTGCGCGGGTCTGGCATCGCTTGGGATTTGCGTAAGCAACAACCTTATGACGTTTACGATCAAATGGATTTTGATGTGCCTGTGGGCTTGACCGGAGACTGTTACGACCGCTATCTGGTCCGCGTTGCAGAGCTTCGCCAGTCCAATCGCATCATCAGTCAATGTGTCAAGTGGTTGCGCAACAACCCAGGCCCTGTGATCACCGATAACCACAAAGTAGCACCGCCTAGCCGTGAGTCAATGAAGACCAGCATGGAAGAACTGATTCACCATTTCAAATTGTTCACCGAAGGTTTTCACGTGCCTGAGGGCGAGGCTTATGCTGCGGTAGAGCATCCCAAAGGCGAATTCGGCATTTACTTGGTCAGCGACGGGGCCAACAAACCCTACCGTTTGAAAATTCGTCCTCCTGGTTTTGCACATCTGGCGGCCATGGACGAGATGACACGCGGCCATATGATTTCAGACACGGTTGCCATCATCGGCACCATGGATATTGTGTTCGGGGAAATTGACCGATGAATCCAATCGCTTCCCATTTTTCGCCACAGACCATGCAGCGTTTTCAACACGAGTTGAACAAATACCCGACAGACCAAAAACAGTCTGCTGTGATTGCCTGTCTGGCCATACTTCAGGATGAAAATGGCTTCGTCACTGCTGAGCAAGAAAAAGCCTTGGCCACAGTGCTGGAGATGCCATACATGGCAGTCCACGAAGTTTTTACTTTCTACAACATGTTCAACCAAAAGCCGGTCGGGCAGTTCAAAATCAATGTGTGTACCAATTTACCTTGCCAGCTTCGTGGCGGTCAACAGGCCTTAGAGCATTTATGCCATCAATTGGATATCGAAGTGGGCGAAACCACTGCCGACGGTAAATTCACACTTCAACCAGGTGAATGCATGGGTGCTTGTGCGGACGCACCGGTTTTATTGGTCAACGACCGCAGCATGTGCAGTTTCATGAGCCATGACAAACTCGATCAACTGATTGACGGCCTGTCACAGGCGGAGGCAAAGCCATGAATGTTCAGCAACTGTTGTCGCAATTTCAGGCCAAAGGTCTGGAAAGTTGTTTCCACGGACGGCATATCAATCCGCAAATTTATGACGGCTTGAATGGCCGAAACTGGTCATTGAATGACTATATTTCGCGCGGTGGGTACCAAGCTTTGCGAACCATTCTCGGCTTGGATGGTCAAGCAGCATGGACGCAAGATCAGGTGATTGCTTGCTTGAAAGAGTCTGGCCTGCGTGGTCGCGGTGGCGCCGGATTCCCCACTGGCTTGAAGTGGAGCTTCATGCCACGTTTATTCAATGGTCAAAAATACCTGGTGTGCAATTCGGACGAAGGCGAACCAGGTACATGCAAAGACCGCGATATTTTGGAATTCAACCCGCATATCGTCATTGAAGGCATGGCGATTGCTGCCTACGCCATGGGCATCACTGTTGGCTACAACTACATACACGGCGAAATATTTCAAACCTACGAACGCTTTGAAGTTGCATTGGTCGAAGCGCGTAATGCTGGTTTCTTGGGAGACCGCATACAAGGCAGCGACTTCAGTTTTCAATTGCATGCAGCGCATGGTTTCGGTGCCTATATTTGCGGCGAAGAAACTGCCTTGCTTGAATCATTAGAAGGTAAAAAAGGCCAACCACGTTTCAAGCCGCCGTTTCCCGCCAGCTTTGGTGTGTATGGCAAACCGACCACCATCAACAACACCGAAACCTTTGCTGCAGTGCCGTGGATCATCAGAAACGGCGGCGCTGCTTACTTGGCTTGCGGTAAACCGAACAACGGCGGCACCAAGATTTTTTCTGTGAGTGGTGATGTGGCCTTGCCAGGTAATTACGAAGTCCCTATGGGTACCCCTTTCTCGAAATTACTCGAACTCGCTGGTGGCGTGCAAGGTGGTGCGTTGAAAGCGGTGATTCCTGGCGGTTCCTCCGCGCCGGTATTACCTGCTTCGGTCATGATGGACATCACCATGGATTACGACGCCATTGCCAAGGCAGGTTCTATGCTCGGTTCCGGCGCTGTCATTGTCATGAATGACACCCGTTGCATGGTGAAAAGCCTACAGCGTTTGTCTGCGTTTTATATGCATGAATCTTGTGGTCAATGCACGCCCTGCCGTGAAGGTACGGGCTGGTTGTCTCGCATGGTCGACCGCATTGAAAATGGACACGGTAAACCCTCAGACATGGATTTGTTGGACAGCGTGGCAGAAAACATCATGGGTCGCACCATTTGCGCATTGGGGGACGCTGCAGCTATGCCTGTGCGCGGCATGCTCAAGCACTTCCGCGCCGAATTTGAACACCACATCACGCACAAGACCTGTATGGTCTCGTCGCATGCACCTGCAGGTCAGCACCATGATTGAAATACAGATTGACGGTAAGTCCGTGCAAGTGGCTGAAGGCAGCGTGGTCATACAAGCGGCAGAGCAGGCAGGCACGTTTATTCCGCATTTTTGTTACCACCGCAAACTCAGCATCGCCGCTAATTGCCGCATGTGCTTGGTTGATATCGAAAAAGCACCCAAGCCCATGCCGGCATGTGCCACGCCAGTCACCCAAGGCATGGTGGTGCACACCAAATCAGAACGTGCCATCAAAGCGCAAAAATCGGTGATGGAATTTCTGTTAATCAATCATCCGCTCGATTGCCCCATTTGCGATCAAGGCGGTGAATGCCAGTTACAGGATTTAGCCGTTGGTTATGGCGGCAGTGCTTCTCGTTACGAAGAAGAAAAGCGTGTGGTGTTTCACAAAGATGTGGGGCCGCTCATCAGCATGGAAGAAATGAGCCGTTGCATCCATTGCACGCGTTGCGTGCGTTTTGGTCAAGAGATTGCGGGCAACATGGAACTGGGAATGTCGCACCGAGGTGAACATTCTGAAATTGAGGCTTTTGTTGGCGAAACTGTCGACTCTGAACTGTCGGGCAACATGATCGATATTTGCCCGGTGGGCGCGCTCACAAGCAAGCCCTTTCGCTACCAGGCGCGCACCTGGGAACTCAGTCGTCGCAAATCGATCAGTCCCCATGACGCTACGGGAGCCAATCTGATACTGCAGGTGAAAAACAACCGCGTAATGCGCGTGGTACCGCTTGAAAATGAAGAAGTCAATGAATGCTGGATCGCCGACCGCGACCGCTTCAGTTACGAAGCCTTAAACAGCGACGATCGATTGACGCAACCTATGTTGAAACAGAACGGTCAATGGGTCACGGTAGATTGGTCTACCGCGCTTGAATACATTGCCAACGGCATTCAACATATCAAGGCTGACCATGGTGCGTCCGCGTTGGCTTGCTTAGCCAGTCCCCACAGTACCCTTGAAGAGTTGTACTTGGCAACGCAATTCATGCGTGCACTGGGCAGCGACAACATAGACAGTCGATTGCGTGCAGCCGATTTTCAACATGATGGCAAGGTGCGTTGGTTGGGTACTTCTGTGGCATCACTGTCTACGCTCAACCGAGCATTGATCATCGGATCAAACATTCGCAAGGATCACCCCTTGCTGGCGCAACGTATTCGTCAGGCTGTGCGCCGTGGCGCCAAAGTGCATGCATTGAATGCACGTCATGAAGACTGGGCCATGCCATTGGCTGAAGTCTTGGTGTCAGACAGCGGCGTCTGGGTTCAAGCCTTGGCCGATATCGCTGCAGCAGTTGCACAACAAAAGAATGTGCAAGCGCCAGTATCTGCTAACGCTTCAAATGAAGTGGCACAAGCTATTGCCGTTTCTTTGTTGTCTGGCGAACGCAAGGCAGTGTTGCTTGGCAACGCGGCGGCGCATCACCCCAAAGCGTCGAGTTTGCTTGCGTTGGCCAATTTCATAGCCGAACATACCGGGGCCAGTGTGGGTTATCTGGGTGAAGCGGCAAATACGGTGGGTGCTCAGCTGGTGTCTGCGCGTCCTTTGCAAGGCGGCTTGAATGCATCACAAATGCTGCAAGCTTCAACATTGAAAGCCATGTTGTTGTTGAACACCGAGCCTTCTGATGATTGCGCTGTCACTTCACATAACTTAGCCAATGTAGACATGGTTGTGACCCTGTCACCGTTCAAAACCAATCTCGACATCAGTGATGTCTTATTGCCGATATCACCCTTCACAGAAACCGCAGGTACGTTTGTCAATACCGAAGGGCGTGCGCAAAGTTTCCACGGTGTCGTCAAGCCATTGGGTGAAACACGACCTGCCTGGAAAGTATTGCGCGTATTGGGCAGCATGATGAAGTTACCTGGTTTCACCATGGAAACCATTGAAGAAGTTCGCGCTTTAGCCTTACCCCCCAACTTGACGTCGCATTTATCTAACGCAACGCATGCCAAGATAGATCTGACACCTGCATCACAGGCGCCAGTGACGGCTGCTATTTACCAACTCGACGGTCTGGTGCGCCGATCGCATGCGCTACAGCAAACGGCAGATGCTAACGATGGCCGCATCCATGGTTGATACCTTGTTTCATCTGGGCGCAAACCTGATCGCTGATGCATGGTGGGTCAATCTTGCTTGGCCGGTGATTTGGATATTGATGAAAATTGTGGCGGTTGTATTGCCTTTATTGGGTTGCGTGGCGTATTTGACTTTGTGGGAACGCAAGGCTATTGGATTCACACAAATTCGTCTGGGACCCAACCGAACAGGGCCCGCTGGTTTACTGCAACCTATTGCAGACGCATTAAAAATTTTGACCAAGGAAATTATTCTTCCTACCAAGGCCAGTTCTGGTCTTTTCTTTCTCGGGCCTGTGATGACCATCATGCCGGTCATGGCTGCTTGGGCGGTGATACCTTTCGGACCAGAAGTTGTATTGGCCGATGTCAATGCTGGATTACTGTTTCTCATGGCCATCACATCGCTAGAGGTCTACGGCATCATCATCGCGGGATGGTCATCCAATTCCAAATACGCATTTCTAGGCGCTTTGCGTGCATCTTCGCAAATGGTCAGTTATGAAATCGCCATGGGGTTTTGTTTGGTGGTGGTTCTGATGGTGTCAGGCAGTTTGAATATGACTGACATAGTGATGGGGCAGGGTAAGGGCATGTTTGCCAGCCAAGGTCTGGGCTTTTTGTCTTGGAACTGGTTGCCCTTGTTGCCCATATTTGTCGTTTACTTCATTGCCAGTCTGGCCGAAACCAATCGCCATCCTTTTGATGTGGTTGAAGGTGAATCCGAAATTGTCGCTGGCCACATGATTGAATATTCGGGTATGTCGTTTGCCTTGTTCTTTCTCGGCGAATACGCCAATATGATTTTGGTGTCCACCATAGCCGTACTGATGTTTCTAGGCGGTTGGTTGCCGCCTGTTGATTCGGTCTTTCTTGCTTGGGTACCGGGTTGGATTTGGTTGGCTGTCAAAATATTCGTCGTAGTCACCATGTTTCTGTGGGTGCGTGCCACCTTCCCACGCTTTCGTTACGATCAAATCATGCGTCTGGGTTGGAAAATATTTATACCAGTGACACTGGTCTGGTTGGTGATCATTGGCGCTTGGATGCAAACTCCTTGGAACATCTGGACTTGATGCAAATACAACTATGAGAACGTATGCTTCCACCACCACCCCAGCACCATTTTCTTGGGCAGACTTTTTCTCTAGCTTTTTGTTGCTTGAGTTCTTCAAAGGTTTTGCCATCACCGGTAAATATATGTTTGCCCGCAAGATCACGGTGCAATTTCCGGAAGAAAAAACACCTCTAAGTCCCCGTTTTCGCGGCCTGCACGCGCTCAGGCGTTATGACAATGGTGAAGAGCGTTGCATCGCCTGCAAACTGTGCGAGGCGGTGTGTCCTGCCATGGCTATCACCATTGAATCCGATGTGCGTGAGGATGGATCACGCCGCACCACGCGTTATGACATTGATTTGACCAAATGTATTTTTTGCGGCTTTTGCGAAGAAAGCTGTCCAGTGGACTCGATTGTGGAAACACATATTTTTGAGTACCACGGCGAAAAACGCGGCGATTTGTATTTCACCAAAGAAATGCTGTTGGCTGTAGGTGACAAATACGAACCGCAGATTGCGGCGCATAAGGCAGCCGATGCCAAATACCGCTAACAACAGGGACTGATAAGCACATGGAAGTCAAGTCAGCGCTTTTCTATCTTTTCTCGGCAGTGATGTTGTTTGCCGCGCTTCGGGTCATCACCGCACGCAACCCTGTGCACGCCGCTTTGTATTTGGTGCTGGCATTCTTCCAAGCCTCAGGTATTTGGATGCTGCTCAAGGCAGAGTTTTTATCTATCACCTTGGTGCTGGTGTACGTCGGTGCGGTGATGGTGTTGTTCCTCTTCGTGGTGATGATGATAGATATCAACATGGACGAACTCAAGCGGGGTTTTTGGAACCACTTTCCACTGGCTGCTTCTATTGGTACCGTGTTGGCGTTGGAGTTGGCTTCTGTATTGCTTGGCGGTTTCCGAAGTGTTCCTGCTGTGACAGAAAATCCATTGGCTGGAGCTACGCCATTTTCTAACACCAAAGAATTGGGACAAGTTTTATATACCCATTTTTTATATCCACTAGAAATTGCGGCAGTGATCTTGCTGGTAGCGATAGTCGCTGCGATTGCATTGACCATGCGTGAGCGCAAGGACAGTAAAGCACAAAACCCTGGCGATCAAGTCCGAGTCAAAGCATCTGATCGGCTTCGCATGGTCAAAATGGAGCCGGTGCACCAAACCCTTGTTGCTCCGCAAGCGGAGGAACCAAAACCATGAATATCACTCTGGGGCATTACCTCACGCTGGGTGCTGTGCTGTTTGCGCTGTCAGTGATAGGGATTTTTTTGAATCGTAAAAATTTGATTGTGTTGTTGATGGCGATTGAATTGATGCTGTTGGCAGTCAATACCAACTTTGTGGCTTTCTCGCATTACCTGGGCGATATGCAAGGCCAGATATTTGTTTTCTTCATTCTGACTGTGGCTGCAGCTGAATCGGCCATTGGTTTGGCCATACTTGTGCTGTTGTTTCGCAACCGATCAAGCGTCAATGTCGACGAGCTCAATAGCCTCAAAGGTTGACCCTGTTACATACCATGAGCCAATCTATACAAACCTCGACACTGATTACTGTTGCTTTGGCCCCTTTGGCGGGCTCACTGTTAGCGGGTATTTGGGGCACTCAACTTGGTGGCGCAGGGCTGGGTCGTCGCTGGTCACATAGCTTGACTATTTTGGGTGTTTTCATTTCTTTTGTGTTGTCAGTGCTGACATTGCAAGACGTGGTGGTTGACGGTGCTCGCTTCAATCAAACGCTGTACACCTGGATGGAGGTCGGCGGACTGAAGATGGAGATCGGTTTCATGGTCGATGGCCTGACCGCCATGATGATGTGCGTCGTCAGTTTCGTGTCGCTGATGGTGCACATCTACACCATCGGATACATGGAAGAGGACGAGGGCTACAACCGTTTCTTTGCCTATATTTCTTTGTTTACTTTCGCCATGTTGATGTTGGTGATGAGCAACAACATGCTGCAACTGTTCTTCGGTTGGGAAGCGGTCGGACTGGTGTCTTACCTGTTGATCGGTTTCTGGTTCAACAAGCCCAGTGCAGTGTTTGCCAATATGAAAGCCTTTCTCGTTAACCGCGTGGGGGACTTTGGTTTTATTCTTGGTATCGGGTTGATTGCTGCTTATGCTGGCACATTAAATTACACAGAGGTGTTTGCTAAGACATCCGAGTTGGCTGTGTTGTCCCTGCCCGGCACAGATTGGATGCTGGTCACCGTCATCTGTATTTGTTTGTTCGTTGGAGCGATGGGCAAATCGGCGCAATTTCCTTTGCATGTCTGGTTACCCGATTCCATGGAAGGCCCAACGCCTATTTCTGCGCTAATTCATGCAGCCACCATGGTCACGGCCGGTATCTTTATGGTCGCGCGCATGTCGCCCTTGTTCGAGTTGTCTGATACAGCATTGAATTTGGTGCTCATCGTGGGTTCCATCACCGCTTTGTTCATGGGCTTTTTGGGAATCGTGCAAAACGACATCAAACGAGTGGTTGCTTATTCCACCTTGTCCCAATTGGGGTACATGACTGTTGCACTTGGCGCATCCGCATACTCAGTGGCTGTGTTTCATTTGATGACGCATGCATTTTTCAAAGCCTTGCTGTTCCTCGCAGCCGGCTCAGTCATCATGGGTGTACACCATAACCAGGACATTCGCTACATGGGTGGATTGCGCAAATACATGCCCATCACTTGGCTGACCTCTTTATTAGGTTCATTGGCTCTCATTGGCACACCGTTTTTTTCAGGTTTTTATTCCAAAGACAGCATCATTGAGGCTGTGGCTGCCAGCCATTTACCCGCTGCGCAATGGGCACATTTTGCGGTGCTGGCTGGTGTGTTTGTCACTGCGTTTTACTCGTTTCGCATGTACTTTCTGGTGTTCCATGGTAAAGAGCGTTTTGATCATGATCCCCATGCCCACCACGATAGCCACGGGCATTCACACACACCGCATGAATCGCCTTGGGTGGTGACCTTGCCACTGGTTTTATTGGCCATTCCTTCGGTCGGGATCGGCTATCTCACTATGGATGACATGTTGTTCGGTGATTTCTTCAGCGATGCCATTCGTGTGAATGCTGTAGCTCATCCAGCCATGACTGAATTGCGTGAAGCATTCCATAGCCCATGGGCAATGGCGGAACATGCACTCACGTCTGTTCCTTTTGGTTTGGCAATGGCTGGGGTATTGACTGCTTTTTATATGTACATGGTTCATCCTGCAGTTCCCGCTTTCATTCAACGTCGTTTGTCACCCCTGCATTCGTTATTGATGAATAAATATTTCCTGGATGATTTCAATGAAAAGATTCTTGCGCGTGGAACACGTTGGCTGGCGACAGGATTGTGGAAGGGCGGGGACCAAGGTGTGATTGATGGTTGGATTGTCAACGGTTCTTGGCATGTGATTGCCAAATGTGCCTCTATGGCTCGCCGTTTGCAAACTGGTTTTCTATACCACTACGCTTTGATGATGATCTTGGGTATGTTTGGTCTTGTGACCTGGTTTGTATGGATTCACCATTGAATTTTGATATGTCATCACTTACACATTCACTCAGAGAGATGCCATGGAAATGCTGAGCCTGGCTATTTGGACACCGATAGTCTTCGGCTTACTGCTGCTGACCTTGGGGCGTGATGAGCATGCCAATGCAGTCCGCTGGTTTGCACTGACGGGTGCCATCGTCAGTTTTTTAATGACCCTGCCTTTGTACGCGCAGTTTGATATATCAACATCGGCTATGCAGTTTGTAGAAAACCTGTCTTGGATAGATCGCTTCAATGTGAAATACCATCTTGGAATTGACGGTATATCTTTGTGGTTTGTATTGCTGACGTCCTTCATCACTGTGGTCGTCATCATCGCTGGATGGGAAGTGATAACCGAGCGAGTGAACCAATACATGGGTGCTTTTCTCGTGCTCAGTGGTCTGATGATCGGTGTTTTTTGTGCGCTTGACGGCATGCTTTTTTATGTGTTTTTTGAAGCCACACTGATCCCCATGTATTTAATCATTGGTATTTGGGGCGGACCGAACAAAATATACGCAGCATTTAAATTCTTTTTGTACACCTTGCTTGGCTCGCTACTGATGTTGGTGGCCCTGATTTATTTGTACATAGCGTCCGAAGGAAGCTTTGATTTGGCCACTTGGCAGCAATTACCGTTGGCTGCCACGCCGCAGACTTTGTTGTTCTTTGCATTCTTTGCGGCTTTCGCGGTCAAGGTGCCCATGTGGCCAGTCCATACCTGGTTGCCGGATGTGCACGTTGAGGCTCCCACCGGTGGTTCTGCGGTGCTCGCTGCCATCATGCTGAAACTGGGTGCCTATGGTTTTCTCAGATTTTCATTACCGATTGCGCCAGATGCAGCGCATGAATGGGCGTGGTTGATGCTGGCCCTGTCATCGATCGCTGTTGTGTATGTCGGCTTGGTCGCTATCGTTCAACAGGACATGAAAAAGCTGGTGGCTTACTCCTCTGTCGCGCACATGGGTTTTGTCACCATTGGTTTTTTTATCTTCAGCGAACTCGGCGTCAGCGGCGGCATTATTCAAATGATTGCGCACGGATTTGTATCCGCGGCCATGTTTCTTTGCATTGGCGTACTTTATGACCGCGTGCACTCGCGTGAAATCGCCAGTTACGGCGGTGTAGTCAACACCATGCCTAAGTTTGCTGCATTTGCCTTGCTGTTTGCCATGGCCAATTGCGGCTTGCCGGGCACTGCAGGTTTTGTGGGCGAGTGGATGGTCATTCTTGCGGCTGTGAAATTCAATTTCTGGCTCGGTATGTTGTCTGCATCAGCTTTGGTTTTTGGTGCTGCCTACACCTTATGGATGGTCAAGCGTGTTTACTTAGGGCCTGTTGTGAATGACGATGTCAAAGCGCTGAAAGACATCAACGCCCGTGAATTTTTGATGTTGAGTTTGCTGGCTGCGGCGGTATTGTGGATGGGCATCTACCCCAAACCTTTCACTGATGTGATGAATGCATCGGTCACGCAGTTATTGGCACATGTTGCCATGGGTAAATTACCGCTATGAATACACAAACCACACCACCGCTGGGAAGTCGACCATGATGAATAACTTCAACTGGATGACTGCTTATCCTGAAATATTCTTGCTTGTGATGGCATGTGTCATCACACTGGTCGACTTAGGTGTCACATCTGCCCGAAGAAATTTGACCTATGTTTTAACTCTGCTGACTTTGGGCGTGGTCGCAGTGCTTCAAGCTTTTTACGCTTCTACGGGTGAGACAGTGTATGGGTTTGGCCATATGGTGGTGTCTGATGCCATGGGCAATTGGTTGAAATGCTTTGCGTGTGTGGCCATGATGATGACCTTGGTATACAGCAGACCGTACGCCGCAGACAGAAAAATGCTTGAAGGCGGAGAATTATTCATTCTGAGTTTGTTCTCGCTGTTAGGTATGTTTGTCATGATCTCAGGCAATAACTTTTTGGTCCTGTATTTGGGACTTGAGTTGTTGACCTTGTCTAGCTATGCCTTAGTTGCTTTGCGCAGAGACAATGGCAACGCCACCGAGGCCGCCATGAAATATTTTGTCTTGGGCGCACTGGCCAGCGGTTTTCTTTTGTATGGTTTATCCATGATGTACGGCGCGACCGGAACACTGGATCTCACCTCTATATTTCAGGCGACCTCCACGGGGCATATCAAACATCAAGTGCTGGTGCTTGGGGTGGTGTTTGTGGTTTGTGGGATTGCTTTCAAATTGGGCGCAGCCCCTTTTCATATGTGGGTGCCGGATGTATACCAAGGCGCACCTACTGCCGTGACCTTGATGATTGCAGGCGCGCCTAAATTGGCAGCTTTTGCCATGATGATGCGACTTTTGGTGGATGGTATGTTGCCATTGGCCATTGACTGGCAACAGATGTTGATGGTTCTGGCCGTCTTGTCTTTGTTGGTTGGAAATGTCACTGCTATTGCGCAAACCAATCTCAAACGCATGTTGGCTTTTTCAACTATTTCACAGATGGGTTTTGTTTTGATAGGCATGCTTTCAGGCGTGACCAACGGCAACACTTTGTCGGCAGCAAATGCTTACAGTTCTGCCATGTTCTACATGATCAGTTATGTATTGACAACCCTGGGCGTGTTTGGCGTCATGCTTTTACTGGCACGCGAAGGCTTTGAGAGTGAAGAAATTTCAGACTTGTCAGGCTTGAATCAGCGCAGCCCACTGTTTGCTGCAGTCATGGCCATCTGCCTTTTTTCTTTGGCAGGTGTCCCGCCATTGGTAGGTTTCTTTGCCAAGTTGTCTGTGTTGCAGGCCCTGATTGCTTCAGAGCAAATAAGTGCGCTCATGCTCGCGATATTTGCTGTCATGATGTCGTTGATCGGTGCTTTTTATTATTTGCGTGTGATCAAGGTCATGTACTTTGACCCTCCACTGACTGCGTCCACAGTGTCAGCAGAAAAGCATGTCAAAGCCGTGTTGGCCATCAACGGGGTCATGGTGTTGGTCCTAGGCTTACTTCCCGGAGGATTGATGTCCTTATGCGCTGTAGCGGTAGTCAAAGCACTAGGCACCTGATTTTCATTGCTTGGTCATAATGCGTTTATGAAAGTCCTCAACCTGCTTTGTCAGCACCAACACCCTTTTGAAGGTTGGTTTGCTTCGGAAGATGACTATCAGTCACAACGCTTGCGCGATTTGGTGGAGTGTCCTGTATGCGGAGATAACACTATTCACAAAATGCCAAGTGCACCTAGGCTCAATCTGCTTACGTCCAGAATAGAAACACCGCCCTCTGATACCAAAGGGAGCATTCCTCCTGTTGCCACAGAAACGACTGAAACTTCATTGAGTGTGCCTCCTCAAGCCCAAGTGGCTTGGCTGCAAATGGTTCAGCAAGTGATTGCAAATACCGAAGATGTGGGACAAAGTTTTGCTGAAGAAGCCCGAAAAATGCACTACGGTGAAGCCGAGGAGCGAAATATTCGCGGCCAAGTCTCTGCTGAAGAAGGACAGGCTTTATTAGAAGAGGGCATACCAGTGATGCCACTGCCCATGCCCGCCGCGCTTAAAGGATCTGTGCATTGAGCCTTAGGCTGATCTATCGCTACCAATTAATTGCCGATACGTGTGGCGTTGAAAAATCAGCCCTCTGAGAACCGCCTAGAACTGACAAGGGCTTATTTATTTTTCAACTTGCCGCGCGGCGCAACAAAAGTCACTGGAGCGCTAGGCCTGTCACCAGGCACGATCACCTTGGGTGGTGATGTATCTTTTTTCGGTTTCTTCGCCATTTTGTTGCTGCGTTGTTCACCTTTAGCCATGTCATTCTCCTGATGTGTATGTTGCTGCGCGGATGAATCTCAGCATTTTGCCTACTTTACTTCAGTCACAAATGCAGATGAGGGGCGACGAACTTTGACCAGTTTTTCCAGCCAGTCCTGTCCACTCAATCGGTACCCCAAAGGCATGATAGCGACACTGCGAAGCCCTTTGGCATTCAAATTCAAAATGGTATCCACGGCCTCAGGCTCAAAGCCCTCCATGGGCGTGCAATCGACTTGTTCAAATGCAGCTGCGATCAAACTCGCGCCCAATGCAATATAGGCTTGTCTAGCGGCGTGCTCGAAATTTTCTTGGGCTGAGCGCGATGGATAGTTTTTCAGCAACATTTGTCTGTAGTTTTCCCAGCCCTCATTGGTGCCGCCTCGCATAGAAACATTCAAGTCAAACATGTGATTGATACGCTCGGGTGTGTAATTGTCCCAAGCAGCAAATACCAACAGATGAGAGCCATCTGAGACTTGCGATTGTTTGTGTGCCACAGCTTGAATGCGTGAACGAACTTCTGAGTTACTCACCACAATGACCTCGTAAGGTTGCAGTCCGCTGGAGCTGGGTGCTAACCTGGCAGCTTCTACGATTCGATCAACTTTGTCTTGCGCAACCACTTTGCTGGGATCCATTTTTTTGGTGGCATAACGCCACTGCAATAGGTCTAATAGTTGTGACATCTGAATTTCCAAAAAGTTTGATTATCACAGGCGTACTTGAGGTGGGAAGCGTGCAGTGAACCCATGTGACATAGAGAAAAAATATGAATAGGCTGAGCTCGGTTAGCTCAATGTGTTTTGGAAATAAATTCAAGAACCCCAGCTGTCTTTCAAACCGACCGCCCGGTTGAATACCAAGTGTCCGGGGCGGTGATCCACGCGGTCAGCCACAAAATAGCCCATGCGTTCGAATTGAAATTTATCGTCTGCTTTGGCATTTGACAATGACGGCTCGACATAGGCAGTGGTGGTTTTCAGACTGTGGGGATTGAGTACGCTCAGAAAATCGCGTCCGCCTGCGTCTGGGTGTTCTTCGCTGAACAAACGGTCATACAAACGCACCTCGGCTTGTAAACCATCAACCACGCCTACCCAAGTAATCACACCTTTGGCCTTGACGCTGTCAGCGCCTGATGTACCGCTCTTGGTATCTGCAAAAACAGTGGCATGAACTTCAGTGACTGCGCCGTGGTGATCTTTCAAACAACCAGTGCATTGGATGATGAAACCGCCTTTGAGTCGCACCACCGAGCCTGGGGTGATGCTGCCATCTGCGTTGGTCAACGGCGGGCTCAGGCGCTTATAGCCTTTGGGCGGTAATTCTGCAAAGTCATCGCGTTCGATCCATACCTCTTTGCCAATAGAAAAATGACGTGCTGCGATTTCTTGTTGGCTGTCGTGCGAATATGGCAAGGCGGGCAGGGTACAGGGCTCTAAATGGCCAGCGCCAAATGCTTCGTCCCAATTGGAGAGCACCAGTTTGACGGGATCGAGCACAGCCATGGCGCGGTGGGCTTTGAGTTCCAAGTCTTCGCGCAAACAGCCCTCTAAGGTGCTGTAGTCAATCCAACTGTCGCTTTTGGTCACGCCTATGCGTTCGGCAAACAGGCGCAGGCTCTCAGGCGTGTAGCCGCGGCGGCGCAGGCCAACGATGGTGGGCATGCGCGGGTCGTCCCATCCGCTGACTTTGCCTTCATTCACCAATTGCGCCAACTTGCGTTTGCTGGTGATGACATAGGTGAGGTTGAGGCGTGCAAATTCGTACTGTTTGGGTGAGGGCGCAGCCAGAAGACCTTCTTCGCACAAGCGTTCCATCAGCCAGTCGTAAAACGGACGTTGGTCCTCGAACTCCAAGGTGCAAATGCTGTGCGTGATTTGCTCCAGCGCGTCTTCTATCGGGTGGGCAAAGGTGTACATCGGGTAGATGCACCAGCGGTCACCCGTGTGGTGGTGGGTGGCGCGGCGGATGCGGTAGATGGCCGGGTCGCGCATATTGATGTTGGGAGAGGCCATGTCGATCTTGGCACGCAGCACAGCAGCCCCATCGGCCAACTTGCCATCGCGCATCTCGCGAAAGCGGGCGAGGTTTTCAGCAGGGGTGCGGCTGCGAAACGGGCTGTTCACGCCGGGCTTGCCAAAGTCGCCTCGGTTGTTGCGCATCTCTTCAGGTGTTTGTTCATCCACATAGGCGTGGCCGGCTTCGATCAAGTGTTCGGCAGCACGGTACATGAAGTCAAAATAGTCACTGGCTTGGTAGGGCTTGTCGTTGCCCGGCTGGCTCCAGCTGAAGCCCAGCCACTTCACCGCGTCGATGATGGCGTTGACGTATTCGGTGTCTTCTTTTTCGGGGTTGGTGTCGTCAAAGCGCAGGTGGCACACGCCGCCGTACTCTTGGGCGAGGCCAAAGTTGATGCAAATGCTTTTGGCGTGGCCCACATGCAAATAGCCATTGGGTTCGGGCGGAAAGCGGGTGCGAATTTTGGCGGGGTCTGGCTCGCCCTTGGCGTGGTGGGCTGCGTCTCCTGGGCTGCCCGCCCAGAGGCGGCTGGCATATGTGCCTTTGTCCAAATCGGCTTGGATGATCTGGCGCAGGAAGTTGCTGATTTTGTGTTCTTCGGGTGTGGCAGGGGAGGCGGGTTTGGTCATACGAGGATTTTAGGCTTGCAGCGATGCATAGTTGACAAGCAATAATACGGTATGTATCATGAGATATACCAAAAGGATACAAGCTACACCATGTCTTCTACCGCCAAAATTTTTACCACCGGCCGCAGCCAAGCCGTACGCTTGCCATTGGAGTTCAGGTTTGACGTGGCTGAAGTGTTCATTCGCCACGACCCCACCACGGGCGATGTGGTGTTGTCTCGCAAGCCCAGCGACTGGCAGGGTTTGCTGGATGCTGTGGCTTTGAATGCCAACAAAGACCTGTTGATTGAGCGCCGCCAAACCAGCGCTCGCCGCGATCCATTCGACACGAGCAAGAAATGACCCAGCGCTACTTGCTGGACACCAATGTCATCAGCCACATCATGCAGGGGCGGGACGCCAAACTGCTTGCGCGTTTAGCCAAATTGCCCATGGGTCAGGTGGCTATCTCCAGTGTGACTTTGTCTGAAATTGAATATGGCATTCAGCGCAGAGGGCAGCCCATGGCATTGCGAAATGCCCTGACCCAAGTGCTTTTGCACATGGATGTGTTGCCATGGGATTCGACTGCCGCCACCTGCTATGGCGAACTGTGCAGCAGTTTGGAATCGCAAGGCATCAACCTCAGCGACTTTGACATGATGATCGCGGCCCATGCGGTGGCTTTGAAGGCCACCTTGGTCAGTCGGGACAAGGCATTTGCAAACATTCCAAAGCAGCGTTTGAAGCTGGAAGTTTGGTAGTTTTGTGTTGTTGATTGAATCAAAGCCGCCCTAGCCATTCATGTCAAAGTTTCCGTCCTAAGCGTTTTTCCACTTGTTGTTTTTCCCAATCTGCACCCAATGGACTGAAGCGCTCAAACACAATCAAGCTGTGCATCAACAAACCCAGCGCCCAACCCAGCGCTGGATAAAAAGCCCAGTAGTAACCAATATCTTGCCAAATATTCAGGGCAAAAAGAGCAGGAATGATGATCAGGTATTGCATCAAGTGGATGTAAAACCCCTTGAGTTTGCGTACATGGTTGAAAGCCAGCATCTCTTCGTGGCTGATGCCAGGGCTGGTGGGGGCGAGGGTGTCGTTGGCGGTGCTCATACCGGTCCTTTGCAGTTGTGAAAAGTCGATTTCAAAAACGGCTGCCAAGGACTTCAAAGATTCGGTACTCGCGTCTTGTCCTTTTTCAAGGCGTTGAATGGTGCGCACACTCAGGCCGCTGAGGTCTGCCAGTTGTTGTTGTGACCAACCGCGTTGCAGTCTTAATTTTTGAATCAACATGAAATCTCCTGGGTTGCCGAACTGCTTAATTTAGGACTCTTCTGGGTTGTTGAACACGTCAGGAGTACGACAAAGGACTGACACAGGGGTGACGGCCATGACTTTACCCATGGACCGAACAATCTTGACAACATCTCATTTGAGATACAAAATTCATCTAGACAAGCAGGAGTCCCAATGACCGCACAAACTTCCATGCTCCACATCCGTGTGGACGACGACATCAAAGAACAGGCGACTGTGGCCTTGTCGGCCATGGGGCTAACCATGTCCGAAGCTGTACGTTTGTTTTTGCGCCGAGTAGTCATAGACCAAGCTTTTCCCCTGGAACTCAAAGTACCCAACTCAGACACATTGGCTGCGATGGAAGAGTCCCGCGCCATGATGGCTGATCGAAGTGCCAGATTCAAAACGTCTGATCAATTGTTTGCTGATCTTGAAAAAAACAGCAGCCAGTAAGCGTACAAATTTACCTCGTGCTTGCGACTTCACCAAGATGTTTCTGAAGGACTGGCAGCGCTTGTCGCACTCGGGTCGTTATGACATGGTGCGTCTGAAAGAGGCCATGTTGTTATTGATTGCAAATGCTGCACCGCTGGGGCCAGAACGGCAAGACCATCCCCTGAAGGGCGACTGGTCAGACCACCGCGAATGTCATATTGGCGGAGATTTTTTATTGATATACCAAGCCTATGATGAAGCGATCACCTTTGTGCGGGCGGGTACACATTCAGAGTTGTTCAGTGTCTAAACAATGCGCGTACTCAATATTGTCATTTTCCTCCGCTTTAGCTAAAATGGCTAATCCTTAGGAGTTGCCATGCATATCACCGCCACCGAAGCCAAAAACAGATTTGGCAGCATTTGCGCTCAAGCCAAGAAAGGGCCTGTATTTGTTGAAAAAGCAGGGCAAGTTGACACCGTCATTCTGTCGGTCGATCAATACCGAGTCTTGCAAGCCGGCCAAAATACAGCAAGCTTGGCGAAGCGCAAGCAGCAATTTGAATCTGAGTTCGCCGAATGGATCACTGCCCAAAACGCGTGGGTTGAAACCCACGGCATCCCTGGCGCCGATTTACGTCCTTGGTAAACCGCTATGGCGCAATTTGACGTCTACCCCAATCCTAGCGAGAGTGCCGATAAAGGCATTCCCTTTGTGGTGGTGTTGCAAAGCGATTTGCTCAATGCCTTAGCGACACGCCTTGTGATGCCCTTGGCCACTCTAGAGTTTGCTGACAAAGTCCCTGAAAAGCTATGCCCTTCAGTGATGGTGAATGGCCAAAAGCTTCGCGCATTGGCGCACTATGCTGCCCCTGTGCCGGTGCGAAGCTTGCGTCAAATGGTGGGTAACTTATCGTCTCAATCGCATTTGCTGATTGCCGCTATGGATGTGGTGTTATCGGGTGTTTGACCCATATAAACAAGGGTTGCTTAGAATCAACCTCAATTAATCAATAGGATACGCTGTGGATTTGATGTTGCTTTTGAAAGCCGCCGTGATGGGCATAGTCGAGGGTTTGACCGAGTTTTTGCCCATTTCCTCCACAGGTCATTTGATACTTGCGGGTGCTTTGATCGGCTTTGACGATGAGAAAGCCAAATTGTTTGACATTGCCATTCAGACCGGCGCCATATTTGCAGTGGTGCTGGTGTTCTGGGAAAAAATCCGCAGCACCGTGATGGCCTTGCCGTCACAAAGAATGGCCAGACGTTTCGCTATTAATGTGTTGATCGGATTTTTACCCGCTGTGGTGCTGGGCTTGTTGTTCGGTAAAGCCATCAAAGCGCATTTGTTCATACCCACGGTGGTTGCCAGTACTTTCATCATCGGTGGTTTAGTGATTTTGTGGGTCGAGCGCTGGGGCAGAAAACCTTTACATGATGGTCATCCTGACGATCACGTGCGTATCGTGAATGTGGAGTCCATGTCGCCCTTGGACGCACTCAAAGTCGGTCTGGTGCAATGTTTAGCCATGGTGCCCGGCACCAGCCGCAGCGGGGTCACCATCATCGGCGGCATGTTGCTGGGGCTGTCGCGCAAAGCCGCCACCGAGTTTTCTTTTTACCTGGCCAGTCCCACCTTGATAGGTGCGGGTGTTTACAGCTTGTACAAGGAACGTGCCTTGCTCAGTGTGAGCGATGTACCAATGTTCGCAGTCGGCCTGGTGTTTTCATTCATCAGTGCCTGGTTATGCGTACGTTGGCTTTTGCGTTACATATCTACACATAATTTCGTGCCGTTTGCCTGGTACCGCATCGCCTTTGGCGCTGTGGTGTTGATCAGTTCATACCAAGGCTGGATAGTTTGGCAGCCTTGATGCAAGTTATTTCGTCGCTTTGAGACTGAGCATATTCAAAATACATGCCTCAATGGCTGCCGCAGTCACATAGGGCTTCTCCATAGGCACGAGATGGGTGCCGTCAATCATTATCATGCGGCCTTTGGTGATTTTTTGCGTGAAATCGGTGCCCGCTAATCGCATTTCTCTTGAGTGACGTGCCGCCACCAGACTGACCGGACAAGCCAGCGGGTACTTTTTCAGCAAGCGCTCCAAGTTGTGCGGCACGCTGTTGTAGATTTGTGTTTCTATGTGGCGGTCAAAACTCAATAAACGTTGCACACCTTGTGCTGTGCGTTCTTCGTGCGTGCCGTGTGTCACATAGTAGTTCAATACTTGTGGGTCCCAACTGGCAAACACTTTCTTAGACAGGAAATGGGCGTGTACCTCTTCCAGGGAAGACCATGTATGGCGTCGCTTTTGACTGATGGCCCCTGGTGAAAACTTTCTCGTCAACGACAGTGATTTGGAAAGTTGCAAAGCCCTGGCCCGCAGCCCACCAAGAGCAGGTGCATCCACCATGACCACCGCATGCGCGAGATGCGGAAATTGGGCTGCCAGCATCAGACTCAGCATGCCACCCAATGAGTGACCGACCAATACCACCGGACCGCTGTGCGCAGCTATCAAAGGTTTGGCGAACGCATGAATTTCTTCCACCAAATGCGGCCAGTTACTGGTGACCGGGTAAGCCGGGTTGTGACCGATTTTTTCCAGCGCCTGCACTTGCATACCGCGTCGGCGCAAATCGTTCAGAATCAGGTTTTAGGTACTGGCCGGAAAACTGTTGCCATGGAAAAAAAGCACCAGCGGTTGTCCGGCAGGTGTATCAGGATAAAGAGTCATTCAATCAATCAAGTAATTTTTTAAGCGCGTACAAAGCATCCAACGCCTCGCGAGGACTCAAGGTATCCGGGTTTATGTGCGCGAGTTTGGCTTGCAAGGGCGAGGGGCCGGTATCAATGGCTTCAGGCGGTTCGGCGAACAAATCGACTTGCGCGCGCGAGTTTTGTGCATCTGTTTCTAGAGCGGCCAACGCATGCTTGGCATGGTTTAACACACTCGCTGGCATGCCTGCTAAACGCGCCACTTGTATGCCGTAACTGCGGCTGGCCGGGCCGGGTTGTATCTCGTGCAAAAACACAATATCGTTGCCGCTCTCAGCCGCACTGACATGCACATTCACCGCTGAGCGGTGCGAGGCGGCAAATTCGGTCAATTCAAAATAATGCGTGGCGAACAAACTGTAGGACTGGGATTTGTCGTGCAGGTA
>NZ_JAVLFQ010000024.1:0-45494 GCF_046052765.1 Limnohabitans sp.
ATGCAAAAATTCACACTACACCAAGGCTTGGTCGCTCCCATGGACCGCGAGAACGTCGACACCGACGCCATCATCCCCAAGCAGTTCTTGAAGTCGATCAAAAAAACCGGCTTCGGCCCCAACCTGTTTGACGAGTGGCGTTACTTGGACAAGGGCGAGCCTGGGCAGGACCCGTCTAGCCGCCAACCCAACCCTGACTTTGTGCTCAACCTTCCTCGCTACAAGGGCGCATCAATTCTGCTGGCTCGCAAAAATTTCGGCTGCGGCTCTTCGCGTGAACACGCGCCTTGGGCTCTGGACCAGTTCGGCTTTCGCGCCATCATCGCGCCCAGCTTTGCAGATATATTTTTCAACAACTGTTTCAAAAATGGTTTGTTACCTATCGTCTTGCCCGAAACAACGGTCGCCAAACTGTTCAATGACTGTCTCGCGTTTCCCGGTTATCAACTCAGCGTGGACTTAGAGCGCCAAGTCGTCATTCAAGCCCAGGGTGAAGAATTTTCTTTTGAGGTGCAAGCGTTCCGAAAGTATTGTTTGATCCATGGATTGGACGACATCGGTCTGACCTTGAAGCACGCGGACAAAATCCGCGCCTTCGAGGCCGCCCGTTTAACCGCCAAGCCTTGGCTGGCACACACATTGACAGAAAGCAAGGCATGAAAATCGCAGTTCTTCCGGGCGACGGCATAGGCACAGAGATCGTTGCAGAGGCCGTCAAGGTGTTGCAATCATTGGATCTGCAGTTTGAAATGGAAACAGCGTTGGTTGGCGGTGCGGCCTACGATGCGCACGGTCACCCCTTGCCCGAATCAACGCTCAAACTGGCGATGCAATCAGATGCCGTGTTGTTCGGTGCCGTCGGCGATTGGAAGTACGACACACTGGATCGACCGTTGCGACCCGAGCAAGCCATTTTGGGTTTGCGCAAAAACATGGGGTTGTTTGCCAACTTCCGTCCCGCCATTTGCTACAAAGAACTGGTGAACGCGTCCAGCCTCAAGCCCGAATTGATCGCAGGCTTGGACATTCTCATCATCCGCGAATTGACGGGCGATATTTATTTCGGCCAACCGCGCGGCAGACGCGTGTCACCCGACGGCGCTTTTGCGGGTGCTGAGGAAGCGTTTGACACCATGCGCTACACGCGCCCCGAGGTCGAGCGCATTGCGCGTGTGGCGTTTGAAGCCGCACGCAAGCGCAGCAAGCGAGTGACCAGCGTGGACAAAGCCAATGTATTGGAGACATTTCAATTCTGGAAGGACATCGTCACCGAGGTGCACAAGGACTACCCCGACATCGCACTCGACCACATGTACGTGGACAACGCCGCCATGCAGCTGGTGAAGGAGCCCAAGCGCTTTGATGTGGTGGTCACGGGCAACATGTTCGGTGACATCCTGAGCGACGAGGCCTCCATGCTGACCGGCTCCATAGGTATGTTGCCATCCGCCTCATTGAACGCCAGCCGCCAGGGCCTGTACGAGCCCAGCCACGGCAGCGCGCCCGACATCGCGGGCAAGGGCGTGGCCAACCCCCTGGCCACCATCCTCAGCGCCGCCATGATGCTGCGCTTTTCCTTGGACCAGGAAGAAGCAGCAGTACGCATTGAGGGTGCAGTGAAAAGGGTACTGGCGCAGGGCCTTCGCACTGGCGACATCTACAGCGAGGGCACCACCCGCGTGGGCACGCGCGAGATGGGCGACGCGGTGGTGAGGGCCCTCCTCTAATCCCAATCAAATCACTGAGCAGTGCGGTGCGCTGGGTGCCCGCACTTGCACCCCCGTCAGTCTGAGTCTGTGGGGGCTACTCAGTGACCGCAGGCGAGACCGTCGCTGCGCGGGTCTGCGCCACCGGTAAGCAATCCTGTCAAAGGGTCGATGGTGATGCCATGGGCGTGGCCTGCCAATTCATTCCATGGGCCCCAACGGTTCAACACATGGCCTTTTTTAGTCAGCATATCCAAGGTGTGCTCTCCCAGGCGGCTTTCCACATGCAAGGTGTCTCGGTCTTCACCCAGGGCAAATCGACCTGACAACCAACGCGGGGCTTGCACCGCTTGTTGTATGTCCAAGCCATGATCCACCATGGCGCTGTAGGTTTGAAACTGGATTTGCGGTTGACCGTCTGCCCCCATGCAACCCATCACGCTCCAAAGCTTGTTATTCCTGAAGCCCATAGACGCTATCAAGGTATGCATAGGTATCTTGCCAGGCGCAAGCGCATTCGGGTGCGTGGGGTCCAATGAAAAATATGCGCTCCGGTTTTGCAGCAATACACCGGTGTTCACATCCAACATCCCCGAGCCAAAAGCACCGTACAAACTGTGGATCAAAGAAACCGCCTGTCCCTGCGCATCGACGACGGCAATATACACAGTGTCTCCGGTCAAACTGCCGTAAGAGGGAACTTTGTCCCAGTCCAGCGTATGCATAGGATCGATCAAATGACGCCGCTTATTTAAATAGGCGTCACTCAACAGCCTATCCATAGGTACTGCCGCAAAGGCCGGGTCGCCCAGCCAACGATCGCGGTCGTGGTAACTGATCTGCTTGGCCTGTACCATCAAATGAACGCGTTGCGGATCGTGTATGTCCATGGTGTGAAATGCAAACGGCTCGACCAATTTGAGCATTTGCAACACCGTAAAGCCTTGGGTAGGTGCCGGTGTCTCAAACAAGGTCATACCGCGGTAGACACCTGACAAAGGCTCACCCCAAGTTGCTTGTTGCGCGGCCAAATCAGCCTGGGTGAAAACGCCTCCATGGTGTTTGGCGAACGCTGCCAATGCATGGCCAACCTCACCACCATAAAAAGCCTGGGCACCTCCTTCTGCAACCGCTTGCAGGGTTCGAGCCAGCGCTGGATTGGATAACGTACTACCCGCCAAAGGCAACCGCGCTTGCGGCATGAAAATGGAACGCCAACCCTCTAGCGATTGCAAATCAGTTTGTACAAATTTGAGCCACCCGGCCAGCCTGTCGCTGACTGGAAAACCTTCCTTGGCAAATCCAATGGCGGCCTGTAAACAGCGCTGCACCGGTAACAAACCATAAGCATCGTGCGCAGCAAACCAACTTGAGACTGCACCCGGCGTGGTCAGCGTGGCAGGCAAAATGCCGCGAAACGGTACTTCGCGCATTCCTCGGGATGAAAAATAACCGATGTCGGCATGGGCCGACGCACGACCCCCACCATTCAAATACCGCACTTTGCCCGTGGAGGGATCATGTATCAACCAAAACGCATCGCCACCCATACCTGTCATATGCGGGTAAATGACAGCCAGTACAGCAGCCGTGGCAATCGCTGCATCCACGGCAGAACCGCCGTCGCGTAACACCTGGGCACCCGCTTCAGATGCCAAATGGTGCGGCGATGTGACCATGCCGCGCGAAGATTGCACCGCACGGCGTTCTTCAAATTGAATCATGGATACTTTCAGGGTTGTGGGCCGTCATAGCCCTCGATGATGATCAAATCATTCGTGGAGACTGCCTTGCGCAATTCGATGGCAGCCTGGTATTCGGGCGAATGCCAGCAATCCAAGGCGGCCTGGTAAGACGGAAACTCAAGCACCACATTGCGCGAGCGACTTTCACCCTCGGGATTTTCAAAAGGGCCGCCACGTACCAAAAAACGGGCACCGTAAGTCTGGAAAGGCGCAGCATTGGCGGCTACATACAACTTGTATTGCTCAGGGTCAGATACTTCCAACCTGCCTATCCAATAACCCTTGGCCATGATCTGCTCCCCATTAACGATCAAACCATTCTAGACAGGCCAAAGGTTTCAGGTCGAAACCTTATTCGTGGCTGGCACTCACGGTGCATGCGTGAATGTATGCATCACAACTTATGGGCAATGGCTTGGACCACACAACCTTTGCCAGTGTGATAGGTGCCCTCCAGCACCTCACGCTCTGATTCTTGTAAATGGACAAACGTCATGTTGGGTAATTCCGCGCGCACACTGAGAGCCGTTTGCATCACATCCGCTGAATTTCCGCCGCCGGTTCCTCGCCCGATTTGAGCTGGGGTATAGGCTTCAAGCAGGTAAATGCCACCTGTTTTGAGGGCATGGGGCAAAGCATGGTGTATCTTTTGTCGCAGCAAAGACGGTAGTGGGCAAAAAATGGAAACAATACCGTCCCATTGGTTTTCTCCCAAAGAGAAGTCAGACAAATCCGCATGTATCCATTCAACACTGACGGAACGCTCCTTAGCCAGTAGTCGACCCTTGTCCAAGCCTACAAGAGAGGAATCAACCGCTGTGACTTCATAGCCCAGAGAGGCCAGAAATACAGCGTTTCGCCCTTCACCTTCTGCCAAGCTCAGAACTTTACCCTTGGGTAACAGTGCCACATGCTGAGTCAAAAAAGTATTTGGTTCTTTACCGTACACAAATTCTTTGGCCGCGTACCGTTCATCCCACATGATGTCACCTCGTTTGAGCTAGTCAGAGGATGACGATAAGCATCCAAGCAGAGATAGCGGTTGAGTCAGTCTAGCATCAGGGAACAGCCGCTAGAATGCGCTCCTATGATTAATTTCGACTATTTCGCCATGAAAACAGCCACGGTATCACCTACCTTTTGGCTGATGCGTGGCATCACGATTAAAACAAAGACCACCAGCTGAAAAGCTCAGGTTCGTCACGCCTTTCCCGGCCAGACGAGCCGGGGGTCAACAATCTGACTGAAAGGGCAACATCATGAAAAAAATAGGAAACCGTGTCGGCCTGGTGGGCTGGCGAGGCATGGTCGGCTCGGTACTGATGGACCGCATGCTGGCTGAAAAAGACTTCGACTTGATTGAACCCGTTTTCTTTTCAACCTCGAATGCCGGTGGCGCTGCACCTGCCATGGCAAAAAACGAAACACATTTGCTCGACGGCCACGATACCAAGGCATTGAGCAGTTGCGACATCATCATCTCTTGCCAAGGCGGGGACTACACCACCGAGGTATTTTCTGCATTGCGTGCCGCAGGCTGGAAAGGTCATTGGATTGACGCGGCTTCCACATTACGCATGAAAGACGATGCCGTCATCGTCTTGGATCCTGTCAACTTGCCGGTCATCGAAAACGCTTTGAGGAAAGGCGCGAATAACTGGATCGGCGGCAATTGCACCGTCAGTTGCATGCTCATGGGTGTGGGCGCTTTGTACAAAGCCGGTCTGGTGGAGTGGATGAGCACCCAAACCTACCAGGCTGCTTCAGGCGGCGGTGCCGCCCATATGCGCGAATTGCTGACCCAATACGGCAGCCTGAACAGCGAAGTCAAGGCGATGCTGGACTACCCCCAATCCGCCATTCTTGACATTGACCGCCAAGTGATTGCCAAACAGCGCAGCTTGACTGCGGCCGAAACAGCGCATTTCGGTGTCCCCTTGGGCGGCTCGCTGATCCCATGGATTGACAAGGACCTGGGGTTGGGAAAAAACCATGGCGATGAGGGCTGGGGCACCAGCCGCGAAGAATGGAAAGGCATGGCCGAAACCAACAAAATCCTGGGTCAAGGTGCGGGTTTCAGCACACCTGCGGTGCCAGTCGACGGATTTTGTGTACGCGTAGGCGCCATGCGCTGTCACAGCCAAGCTTTGACCTTCAAACTGAAAAAGAATGTGCCGCTGGCAGATATTGAAGCCATGATTGCGGCAGATAACGAATGGGTGCAAGTGGTCACTAACACCCGAGAGGCCACCCTACAACACCTGACCCCAGTCGCCGTGACTGGAACCATGCAGATTCCCGTGGGTCGGATGCGCAAGTTGGCATTCGGTCCTGAATACTTGGGCGCATTCACCATTGGTGACCAACTGTTATGGGGCGCAGCCGAACCGCTAAGACGTATGTTGCGCATTTTGTTGCGTGAATGAGTCATAAAGCCTTTCCCAAAGGTATTGGTTTATGATTCCGACTTCCTAAGACACTAGAGAATTTGTCAATATGTCTATGTCGTTAAATCATTTTTTCCGAATTTCTTTGGTTGTCTGCGGCCTGCTTTTATCCGGTCAGGCCTTGGCATTGCAAATCAAGCAACCTTTGCTCATGTCACGCATGGGAGAGCCGCTCAAGGTCCAATTTGGGGTGTCTGACATTTCACCAGAAGAACAGCAATCGTTAAAAATCAGTTTGGCAGATATATTGGTTTACCAAAGCACCCAAATCAACAGGGTCGCCGGACTAGACGGCATTGAATTTGAGGTCACCAAGCAAGCCGACGGCCTTTTACAAGTACTGGTAACCGGTAAGCAGCCCATACAAGATGAGCATGCGGACTTGATCATTGATTTTGAATGGGCAGGCGGACGCCGTTACATCAATATCGGATTGAATTTACAAGCCACGCCCTCGCAAGCCGTAAGCCCACCGACAGAGCCCGCACAAACAAATTCCGTCACAGCCCCAGCCACCGAGCAAACTGCCTCACCAGCCACACCTGCCACACCTGCTGCTCCTCAGGAAGCTGTGACCCCCACTGATAAGAACACAAGCAGCGCTGCATCAGCCGAAGTAGAAGTACACAAGGGCGACACCGCCAGCCAGTTGTTACAACACATGACCACCAGCGACATTTCGCTGGAGCAACTGCTGATGGCCATGTTGCACAACAACCCGGATGCTTTTGTCGCCAGCAATGTCAACCGGCTCAAAGCAGGTGCGCTGATTACCCTTCCAACAGCGCAAGAAGCTTCCACTTATGAACGCAAGCAAGCACGCGAAAGCATCCGCTTGCAAGCCAGCGATTTCAACGCGTATCGCGCATCGCTGGGTGCCAGTGCGCCAATGACTAAACAAGCCAAGGGCAGTCAACGCGAGACCAGCGGCAAGCTCAAAGGCGAGGTCAGCAAAAAAGAAAAGCCACCTGCCAACGAATTGACCTTAAGCAAACCCGGCGACAGCGAAGCGGAAAAGCTCAGCAAACAATTACAAGAAGAAGAGCAAAGCAAACAAGCCAAGGAAGTCAGCAACAACCTGAGTCAACTGGGCAGGTTATCGCAAGCTGCCTCCCAATTGACACAAGGCTTTTCCCTCAACTTCTCTGGCATGAGTGCTTATTACGAACAAGGAATGGCATGGGTCAAACGCTATATGTTCGAATTGATCGCAGCCATCGCACTGCTTGCCGCATTTGCAGTCAGCTTTTCTTTGATGCGGGATCGTCGACGCATGACTGAGCAAGACACCGCCACTGACTTCACGCATCACGAAGAACAATCGCCACAGGGCTTGAACCTGCCGCCCGACTTGAACTTGGACTTGGATCTGGATGCGCCTACCTCCTCCTCTGAAGAGAAATACCAGGCTCCTTTGCCTCCCAACGTTGTCAATATGCCCGCATTTCCAGTTGAAAATAAACCGAGTGTGATTGATCCAGGCGAGGATCCCTTCGTCATGCGCTTAGAGTTGGCAGACGAATTGTGGAAGCTTGGTCAGAAACAAACCGCCCTCGCTTTGGCGCAAGAAGTCGCCGACCAGACCCATGGCGAAATCCGCGACATGGCGCAGAGCTGGTTAAAAGAACATTCTTGAGCGCTATGCGAGTGGCACTCGGCCTGTCTTACTCAGGCCAGGGTTACGAGGGTTGGCAAAGCCAGCTTTCAGGTAAAACAGTTCAAGATTTGCTTGAAAAAGCCTTAGCCACTTTCTCAGGCCACAAGGTGTCTACCCTGTGCGCAGGCCGCACCGACAGTGGGGTGCACGGGCTTCAACAAGTGGTGCATTTCGATTCACCCCTTGAACGCGACATGTCCTCTTGGGTGCGCGGTACCAATACCTATCTACCGCCTGACATTGCGGTGCAATGGGCCCATGCGGTTGCGCCCGATTTCCATTGCCGCGCCAGTGCTGTTGCCCGCCGCTACACCTATGTTTGTCTGGAGTCGCCGGTGCGCCCCAGTGTTGAAGCAGGGCGCGTCGGCTGGGTATTCAGACCTATGCAATTGCAGCCCATGCAAGATGCGGCGCCGTACTTACTGGGCGAACACGATTTCACATCGTTTCGCGCCTCCAGTTGCCAAGCGCTGAGTCCGGTGAAAACATTGCACAGTATCCGTATTCAACGCATCGGTAAAAGCAAAGACAGCGCTTATTGGCGTTTTGATTTTGCAGGCAATGCGTTCTTACATCACATGATCCGCAACCTCATGGGCTGCTTTGTCGCCATCGGCCAAGGCGCAAAACCGCCCGAATGGATGCACGAGGTGTTGAACGCACGCGACCGCAAAGTGGCCGCGCCCACGTTTGCGCCTGACGGTTTGTACTTTGTAGGACCGGTGTACGACCCGAAATGGGGCTTGCCGCCCGACCCGCCGTCTTATGATTGGTTGCCAGGCCACCCTATATGAACCACATACCTATCAAGATTTGCGGACTCACCCGCGAGCAAGACCTCCAAGCAAGCGTTGACGCGGGCGCAAACGCCATCGGCTTTGTGTTGTACCCGCCGTCTCCTCGCCACGTGTCACCCGAGCGGGCAGCGCAGTTAGCGGTCTTGTTGCCCGCCTTTGTGACGCCTGTTTTGTTGTTTGTCAATGCAAGCCTTGAAGATATCGTGCACGCGGCAGCGCTGGTGCCGGGCGCTTGGCTGCAATTTCACGGTGATGAAACACCTGCCTTTTGTGAAAACACCGCCAAACAGCTGGGTAGGCGCTGGCTGCGCGTGGCCCGCATCCCGCAGGAAACCCCTGTGGGCACACCGCCCTTTGACCTCGTAAACTATGCTTCTCTTTACTCCAAAGCCGATGCGCTGTTGCTAGACACCTTGGTCGATGCATACGGCGGCAGCGGACACCGATTCAATTGGTCACAGCTTCCAATAAACGTCAATGCTCACCTCGTTTTGTCTGGTGGACTCACACCTGCAAACGTGGCCGACGGCATTCGCGCCTTGTACCGGCGCGGTTTGTCGTTGGCGGTTGATGTCAGCTCGGGCGTAGAAAGCGCCAAGGGCATCAAAGACCCAGACAAAATCCGCGCCTTTGTGGCAGCCGTGCGCAACACCACGCTTGCCGTTTGATTTTTTAGCAGCCACCTGCTGCAACCTTTTTTAGAAATACACCATGTCTACTTACCAACAACCCGATGCCAGCGGACACTTTGGCCCATACGGCGGCAGCTTCGTCAGCGAAACCTTGACGCACGCAATCGAAGAATTGAAAGAGGCTTACGCCAAGTACCAGCACGACCCTGCGTTCATCGCAGAGTTCAAGTCTGAACTGGCGCATTTCGTCGGCCGTCCCTCACCCATTTACCATGCAGCCCGCATGAGCCGCGAAATGGGCGGCGCACAGATTTACTTGAAACGCGAAGACCTGAACCACACCGGCGCACACAAAATCAACAACACCATCGGCCAAGCCATGTTGGCCAAACGCATGGGCAAACCGCGCGTCATCGCCGAAACCGGCGCAGGTCAACATGGTGTGGCCACCGCCACGATTTGCGCACGCTACGGTTTGGAATGCGTGGTGTACATGGGCAGCGAAGATGTGAAACGCCAAAGCCCCAACGTCTACCGCATGAAACTGCTGGGCGCCACCGTGGTGCCCGTCGAATCAGGCAGCCGCACCTTGAAAGACGCGTTGAACGAAGCTTTGCGCGACTGGGTGACCAATGTGGAAGATACGTTCTACATCATCGGCACGGTCGCCGGTCCACATCCTTATCCAATGATGGTGCGCGATTTCCAAAGCGTGATCGGCGAAGAATGCATTCAACAAATGCCCGGCATGCACTTGGGCGGTCAACCTGATGCGGTGCTGGCTTGCGTGGGTGGCGGCTCCAATGCCATGGGGATTTTCCACCCCTACATTCCGTTTGAAAACACCCGGCTCATAGGCATTGAAGCCGCCGGTGAAGGCATGGAAAGTGGCAAACATTCAGCCTCGCTGCAACGCGGCGTACCCGGCGTGTTGCACGGCAACCGCACCTATGTGTTGCAAGACGCCAATGGTCAGATCACTGAAACCCACAGCGTCAGCGCTGGCCTCGACTACCCCGGCGTCGGCCCTGAGCATGCGTTTTTGAAAGACATAGGCCGCGCTGAATATGTCGGCATCACCGACCAAGAAGCGTTAACCGCGTTTCACTATTTGTGCCGTACCGAAGGCATTATTCCGGCGCTCGAATCCAGCCACGCCGTCGCACACGCGATGAAACTCGCCAAGACCATGACACCGCAACAATCCATTTTGGTCAACTTGTCCGGGCGCGGCGACAAAGACATAGGCACGGTCGCCGATTTGTCTAACGCCGATTTCTTCTGCCGCCCGAGTTGCCAAGGCCAATCGGTCAAAGGTGAACAAGCCATTTCACTGGCTGCATTGAACGGAGCCAAACAATGAGCCGCATAGACGCCAGCATGGCCAGTTTAAAAAGCCAAGGCCGCCAAGCGCTGATCCCCTATTTGATGGCCGGCTTTCCTGACCCGTCACACACCTTGTCTTTGATGCATGCCTTGGTACAAGGCGGTGCTGACATCATCGAGCTGGGCGTGCCGTTCAGCGACCCGATGGCCGACGGCCCGGTGATTCAAAAAGCCGGTGAAGCCGCATTGCGACATGGTGTGGGCATGGGCGAAGTGCTGGCCATGGTGCGCGAGTTCCGCGCCACCGACACTGCCACGCCGATTGTGTTGATGGGCTATGCCAACCCCGTAGAAAACTACAACCATCTTCACGGCGCTGACAGCTTTGTGAAAGACGCGGCCGCCGCCGGTGTGGACGGCGTGTTGGTGGTCGATTACCCGCCAGAAGAATGCGTGGAATTTGCTGCTGCTTTGCGCGCGCACCATATGGATTTGATTTTCCTGCTGGCGCCCACCAGCACCGACAAACGCATGCAGCAAGTGGCGGATGTCGCCAGCGGTTACGTGTATTACGTGTCGCTCAAAGGCGTGACCGGTTCAGGTGCGCTAGACACGGACGAGGTCGAGGCCATGCTGCCGCGCATACGCAAACACGTACACATCCCCGTGGGCGTAGGTTTCGGTATACGCGATGCGGCCACCGCCAAAACCATAGGCAAAGTGGCTGACGCGGTGGTGATTGGCAGCAAACTGCTGCAATTGATTGAGGCCGCACCTGCGGGCAAAGCAACCGATGAAGCACGTGTATTCATGCACGGTATACGCACGGCCTTGGATGAATAATCCAATGTCAAACACTTAGATTTGATAAGCATGGATTGGTGTATTCTTTAGCGTGCATCAAACTTCCATGCCCTGCTTGTTAATTCGTTATAACCGAATCATTCTTTCTGGAGTTGCGACATGAGTTGGCTTGAAAAACTGCTTCCTTCCAAAATTCAGCACACCGATCCGGCGGACCGGCGCAGCGTGCCCGAAGGCTTGTGGGTCAAATGCCCGAGTTGCGAGACTGTGCTGTACAAAAAAGACTTGGAAGAAAACCAGAATGTTTGCCCTAAGTGCAGCCACCACCACCGCATAGGAGCGCGTGCGCGCCTAGATGCATTTCTGGACCCTGAAGGCCGCTATGAAATCGGCCAAGAAGTCCTGCCTATGGACCCGCTCAAATTCAAAGACAGCCGCAAATACCCCGAGCGTTTGAAAGAAGCCCTAGAAAACACTGGTGAGACCGATGCCTTGGTGGTCATGGGCGGCTCGGTGCACAGCATCAACCTGGTGGTGGCCTGCTTTGAGTTTGACTTCATGGGCGGCTCTATGGGTTCGGTGGTCGGCGAACGTTTTGTGCGCGGCGTGCACACCGCGATTGAACAAAAAGTACCCTTCGTTTGCTTCACCGCCACCGGCGGCGCGCGCATGCAAGAGGGTTTGTTGTCGCTGATGCAAATGGCCAAAACCAATGCATCACTCACCCGCTTGGCGCAAAAAGGTTTGCCTTACATCAGCGTGTTGACCGACCCGACCATGGGCGGTGTGTCAGCCGGTTTTGCTTTCATGGGGGATGTGGTGATCGCCGAGCCCAAAGCGCTGATTGGGTTTGCCGGTCCGCGCGTGATTGAAAGCACTGTGCGCGTGACCTTGCCAGAGGGTTTTCAGCGCTCTGAGTTTTTGATGGAAAAAGGCGCTTTAGACATCATTTGCGACCGCCGCGATTTACGCAAAACCATTGCCAACACATTGGCCAAGCTGACACGCCAATCGGCGGATTCGGTCAGTTAAACCTTTGCAATGCCGCTAGTGATCGGCATTATTTTTTCTGTTAATGCAAGAAAATTTCTTCAATTTGCAGGAAAAAATGTCAGCGGTAAAACACCTCAACCCGACCTTTGAGCTTTAACAACAAGGGCTTGCCTTTGCGGTCCAGCGTTTTACCAGCGGGTATTTTGATCCAACCCTCGCTGATGCAATATTCCTCCACATCGTGGCGCTCTTGGTCGTTAAAGCGTATGCCAATGTCAAATTGAAACAGCTCAGCGTGGTAATGCGGGCTGCTGGGTTCTATGGACAAATGGTCGGGCAGTTCGGGGCGTGCGGTCGTATCGCTCATGTTTGACTCAGTGAAATCGTTTGAAAAAGCCATTGTCTGCGAACTCTTAGAATGAACGGCTGTGAGAAGGCAAGGCACTACTTTCGCCCGCCTTACTTTTTCTGTCTAACCGACAGCTTTGCTGCCAACCGCCATCCATGACCGATACCACCGCTTCCCCCGCACCTGTCGATGAAAACCAACTGATCGCCGAGCGCCGCACCAAGCTGCAAGCCTTGCGCCAACGCCAGGCCGCAGGCGGCGCAGTGGCCTTTCCCAACGATTTCAAACCGGCGCATCACGCAGCGGCTTTGCACACCGCCCATGGCGCTAAAACTGCCGAGACGCTGGCCGAAGAAAAACAAGCAGTGCGCATCGCTGGTCGCATGGTCTTAAAGCGTGTCATGGGCAAAGCCAGTTTCGCCACTTTGCAAGACGGCACCGGCCGCATGCAGGTGTATGTCAAAGGCGAAGAAATCGGTGTCGAGCATTACGAGGAATTCAAACACTGGGACTTAGGCGATTTTGTCGGTGCCACAGGTCATGTGTTCAAAACCAAAACCGGTGAACTGTCGGTGCATGTCACTGAACTGCGTTTGCTGACCAAAAGCCTGCGCCCCTTGCCCGACAAATTCCACGGTGTGCACGACCAGGAAATCAAATACCGCCAGCGCTATATCGATCTGATCACCGATGAGACCGCGCGTGAACGGTTCAAGGCGCGCAGCAAAGCCATCAGCAGCATCCGCGAGTTCATGGTGCAACACGATTTTCTCGAGGTGGAAACGCCCATGTTGCACCCGATTCCGGGCGGCGCGAACGCCCGACCTTTCGAGACGCACCACAACGCCTTGGACCAGCAAATGTTTTTGCGCATCGCGCCCGAGTTGTATTTGAAGCGCTTGTTGGTCGGCGGTTTTGAGCGGGTGTTCGAGATCAACCGCAATTTCCGCAACGAAGGCATCTCGGTGCGGCACAACCCCGAATTCACCATGATGGAGTTTTACGCAGCCTACTGGAATTACCAAGACCTGATGGGTTTCACCGAATCGCTGGTACGCGACGCAGCGCAAAAAGCGGTGGGCAGCCAGTTGCTCACCTACGACGGCAAACCGGTGGATTTGTCGCAACCATTTGCTCGCCTGACGATTCGCGAAGCCATTTTGAAATACACCGATGCAGGTGACAACGTGGACAACAGCGTTTGGCTGATGAACGCATTGAAAAAAGCAGGCTTGTCCGAGGAGAAACACCAACTCTCCAAGCGCAGTCTGGCGGGTTTGCAAGTCATGTATTTCGAAGAAAACGTCGAAGACAAACTCTGGCAACCGACGTTTATTTGTGAGCATCCCGTAGAAATCTCGCCGCTGGCGCGTGCCAACGATGCCCGCCCCGATGTGACTGAGCGGTTTGAGCTCTACATCACAGGACGCGAATTTGGTAATGGTTTTTCAGAACTGAACGATGCCGAAGACCAAGCGGCGCGTTTTCAATCGCAAGTCGATGCCAAAGAAGGCGGCGACGTAGAGGCCATGTATTACGACCATGACTTTGTGCGTGCGCTGGAATACGGCATGCCGCCCGCTGGCGGCTGCGGCATAGGCATAGACCGCTTAATGATGTTGCTGACCGACAGCCCCAGCATCCGCGATGTGATTTTGTTTCCGGCGCTGCGTCGCGAATCGTCTCACGCTTAATTTCTAGCCAACCCAGTTTTCCAGCTTCAGGTCTGGGAAGCCAGCAAAGTCAGCCAAAGTGATCGATGAAATCACCCCATCACCTTCATAGCATTGTGCAAACCGTTCAACTACAAAGGATTGGCAGGCCCCAAACACAAACACCTGCCGACCGCTTAAGCGGTGCAGCAGGTGCTGTGGGATGATGTTGAGAGGGTTTAAGCCGCTTTGGTGTCGGTGGCAGCCGCAGGCGGTGCAGCCGGTTTCGGCGGTTTGCAGTCATGGCAGAAAAAAGCCAAGCTGCCAGCGAAACGCTGTTGGCTGCCTTGGCGTCTGGGTTTGTGCATGCCGCACTTGATACACGACATGGTTTCACCCATTTTGCCCATTCCTGCGAATGGTGAGCCATTTTCACGACTGGTAAAACGAAGACCACTCTCGTCAACAGAGGTTTTGCCAGATTTGGTTGCCATGGGATTCCTTATGCTAGACGACAGCCCTTTGGTCAGGGCAAGTCGGCTATTTTAACCGCTTATCGGTCACGCTCATGGACCTCCAACAGAATGCTCAAGGCAACAAGGCCAACGCCTGTAAATACGGGGCTTGGCGCATCAAACTGTGCCAATCTGCTGCTGGCAAGCGAGGCAGCAAAGCGCGGCGACGTGCTTCACTGGCGGCAGATACATGCCATTGCCCCAACTTTTCGGCCTGTTCCAAGCCATGAATCAACTGATCAACCGCTTGACCTGCGCCCTCGCTGTCAGCCGTGCTTTGGTTGCATAACAGCACCAGATCGCATCCTGCATTCAATGCGGTCACCGCCGCCTTCGTGTAGCTCACTTCTTCGCCGTCGATCAGCCGCGCGCCCGCCATGGACAAGTCATCGCTGAACACCGCACCCTGAAAACCGAGTTGCTGGCGCAAGATGTCTTGCAACCAGCGCTTTGAAAAACCGGCAGGACGGCTGTCCACTTTGGGGTAAATCACATGCGCGGGCATGACGCTGTTCATGCTGCTGTTGAGCCAGCCGTAAGGCAAGGCGTCTTCGCTGAGTATGTGTTTCAGGCTGCGTTTATCCACTGGAATCTCGGTATGCGAATCGGCTTTGACAAAGCCATGACCAGGAAAATGCTTGCCGCAATTGGCCATGCCAGCTTGCAGCAAACCGTGCATCAGGCTTTTGGCCAGCAGACTGACCACGCGAGGGTCACGCGCGAATGCGCGGTCGCCGATGACACCGCTGCTGCCGAAGTCCAGGTCCAGCACAGGGGTGAAGCTCATGTCAACGCCGCAAGCTCGCAACTCAGCCGCCAGCACATAACCGCAAGCGGTGGCCGCGTTGGTCGCATGCAAAGCGCCGCTGCCTGGCAGTCCCTTATCGTCTTGCATCCACAATTCACCCAAGGCACGCATGGGCGGTAAATGTGTAAAGCCATCGGTACGAAAGCGTTGCACCCGCCCGCCTTCATGGTCGACAAGTATCAATAAATCCTTGCGTACAGATTTGATGTCTGCACACAAAGCAGTCAGTTGCGCACGGTCTACCCAGTTGCGACCAAACAAAATCATGCCGCCGGTCAGCGGGTGCGCCAAGCGACGCCGGTCGATCTCGGTCAAAGCGGTGCCTGCGATATCCACAATCAAAGGTGCGTGTGTGTGTGATTCACTCATGGTGCTGTTTGTTCAACAATGACATAACTGGTGGCGTAATCGCTTTCATCGCTGAGCGACACATGGGCGGTCAACTGTTTTTTGTCGCACCATTCTTTGAGCACACCGTGCAAAACAATGGTTGGCTGACCGCTGGGCTTGCGTCCCACCTCGCAATGCCGCCAAGTCATGGGCATGCGCATGCCTAAACCGATGGCCTTGCTGAACGCTTCTTTCACCGAAAAACGCGTTGCCAAGTAGCGCACTCCCCGGTCCGGCCAGCGAGCACTGCGGGCGCGAAAGGTATGCATTTCCGCATCACTGAGTATCTTCAAGGCAAACCGTTCGCCATTTTTTTCCCAAGCGGCGCGTATGCGGCGTATATCGCAAATATCGGTGCCGATGCCGTAAATACGGCTCATGGCGTCAGACAATCCAAATACGCTTGCACCGTCGCGGCGTAACCTATCTCCAGCGCGTCTCCCATGAGCGCGTGGCCGATGGACACTTCTTTGACGTCAGATACGGCTTGAATGAAATCGCGCAAATTGAGCAAATTCAAATCGTGACCCGCGTTGACTTCAAGCCCGGCGTGTTGCGCAGCCACAGCGGCGGCACTGAACATTGGCAACACACTGGCATACATAGGCGTGCCATGCGACTGCGCATAAGGTTCGGTATACAACTCCACCCGATCTGCGCCGACTTCAGCCGCCGCGCCCATGGCGCGTGCATCTGCATCCATGAACAAACTGACACGTGCGCCCAAGTCTTTGGCCTCGGCGATCATGTCTTTCAGTTTCTCAGCATCTTCAGGAAAGCGCCAACCGTGGTCAGAAGTGAATTGGTTTTCCCCGTCGGGTACAAACGTCACTTGCTGCGGACGAACCAAACGCACCAAGTCCATCAGGTTGTGAAAAGGATTGCCTTCGATGTTGTATTCGCGGTCGGGCCAGTCTTTGAGCAGCGCCGCCAAGTCGTGCACATCACCGGGCCGGATATGCCGTTGGTCCGGTCGCGGATGCACGGTGATGCCGTGCGCACCAGCTTGCAAACACAAGGTCGCCGCACGGGTCACACTGGGAATACCCAAGTGGCGTGTGTTGCGAAGAAGCGCGACTTTGTTGAGATTGACTGAAAGATGTGTACTCATAAGGCTTGTAACTCCATCATCACTTGGCGGGTGCGCAAGCTGCTGACACCGCAATGGTAGTGCAACAAATGGCGCAACTGGGTTTGTAATGCACCGCGCTCTTCGCCCGGCCATTCTGCACACACCCGCAGCAACGCGGTCAACGGGTCCGCGCTCTCCAAAGCCGTGTGCAATTGCAGCCACTGTGCCCCTTTAAGGTAAGGCGATTGCTGGCTGGTACTCAAGCCTGCTTCGGGCAACAACACATAGTTTTTTTCAGCTTGCAAAGCCTGCAGCGTCAAGGTTTGCTGAGACAAATCAGGCAAGAAGCCGAGGTTTTGCATCAGCATCAATTCAAAGGCGCGAAGCAAGGGTGCGGTGGTATTGTCCAATCCGCTGGCAAGTACCTTGACTGTTTGTCGGTAAATATCAAACAACGCGGCATGCGGATCGTCTCGTGCGAGCAATCGCAACAAAAGCTCATTCAGGTAATAACCAGACAACAACGCGTCGCCGGTTGGCATCACGTGTCCGCCTGCCCATTCGGCAGATTTCAAAGTGCGTATTTCGCCTTCACCGCCAAAGCAAATCAATATGGGTTGCAGCGGCAACAACACGGCGCGCAGTTGCGAGGTTGGGCGCTTGGCGCCCTTGGCCACGAGTGCCACCCGACCTAGCTGCTGGGTAAAGACCTCAAGAATCAAACTGGATTCGCTCCAGTCGTAATGGTGAAGAACGAACGCAGGCTCGTCCAGCACGCGCTGCGCGGCGCTTTTACTCGTAGCCAAAACTGCGCACCCGCGCTTCGTCATCGGCCCAACCGGAGCGCACCTTCACCCACAGTTCCAGAAAAACTTTGGCATCCATCAGTTTTTCCAATTCTTGGCGTGCCAGTGTGCCGATTTGTTTCAAGCGTTCGCCACCTTCGCCGATCACCATCGCCTTGTGGCCGTCACGTTCGACAATGATGGTCGCGGCCACACGCACCATGCGCGACACGGTTTTGCCAGGCTCCTCGGTGAACTTGTCAATGACCACGGTCGATGTATAGGGCAACTCGTCGCCAGTCAAGCGAAACAATTTTTCGCGAATCATTTCGCTGACCAAGAATTTTTCACTGCGGTCGGTCAACTCATCGGCGGTGTACCACCAGGCTTGCTCGGGCAAATATTTCTCACACTGCACCAATAAGCGTTGAATGTCTTTGGTGTTTTTCGCCGACATGGGCATCAACTCGGCAAACGCATGTTGTGCTTGCATCGCTTGCAACCAATGTGCGATTTCATGGCGTAAGTGCACCTTGTCCAGTTTGTTAGCCACCAAGATGCAAGGTATGTTTTGACTGAGCAAGGCCAGCACCTTGGCGTCAGCATCTGCAAAACTGCCGGCATTGACAACGAACAGCACCAAGTCCACATCACCGACTGCGCCGAGCACGGTTTTATTCAAAGACCGGTTTAATGCATTGGCATGCGCTGTCTGAAAACCCGGCGTGTCGACAAAAATGAACTGTGTTTGTTCAGCGTTATGAATACCGGTGATGCGGTGGCGCGTGGTCTGCGCTTTGCGCGACGTGATGCTGATCTTTTGACCCACCAGTGCATTCAGCAAGGTCGACTTGCCGACGTTGGGTTTGCCGATGATGGCAACTGTTCCGCACCGCTGCGGGCCAGTGCTGTGATCTATGGGGTCTGTCATTGGGGATGCTCCTTCAGCCATTGGAGCATGGCGAGTGCGGCGGCTTGTTCACCGCTGCGACGTGAACTGCCAATACCACGCTGAGACTGGTTCAATTCAGCGACTTCACATTCCACATCAAATGTTTGCTGGTGCGCGGCTCCGGTGGTGCCGACCACTCGGTAAACAGGCAATTGCCAGCGGCGTGATTGCAACCATTCCTGCAACTCGGTTTTAGGGTCTTTGGCGGCAGCTGTCATGGTGGGTGAAAGGTCGATCTTTTCAAACAATCTGAGCACCATTGACTGCGCCTTGTCAAAACCCGCGTCCATAAACACAGCGCCGATGACGGCCTCTAAAGCGTCCGCCAATATGGAAGGGCGTTGTTGCCCACCCGATCGCATTTCGCCTTCTCCCAGCCTGACCATGCCAGCCAAGCCCAGGTCCAGCGCCAGTTTGTGCAACGTGTCTTGCTTGACCAGATTGGCGCGTACCCGGGACAAATCGCCTTCAGGCTGGTGTTGCAAAGCCTGAAACAACATACGGGACACAGCCAGGTTCAGCACCGAATCGCCAAGAAATTCAAGTCGCTCATTGTGCGGACTGCCAAAACTGCGGTGCGTTAGCGAGAGCTCCAACAAACCTGGATCAGTAAATCTGTGTTGCAGACGTACTTGCAGCGCTTCGTGGGTCTTGGCAACAGGCACCTGACTCATGCTCAGTCGAAACTGCCAATGCGCGACGGATTGGAGAAATTCATCCAGACAAAAAAGGCTTTACCGACAATATTGTTGTCAGGCACAAAGCCCCAGTAACGCGAATCCAATGAGTTATCGCGGTTGTCACCCATCATGAAGTAATGGCCAGCAGGAACGGTGCACTCCAAGCCCTCCATGCTGTAAATGCAATTTTCTTTGAATGCAAAGTCATCGATGCCACTGACAAAATTGGGGGTCTTGTCATCATTGAGCAAACGGTGCTTACGTAAATTGCTCATTTCGACGGGGGCGCTGCCGATTGGCATATTCTCTTCAAACTGCAAGCTGTAGCGCATATTGTCTGCGTCGAAAAACTCAGGGACAGCGACTTTGCTGACTGGTTGGCCGTTGATGGTCAATACCTTGTTCAAATAAGCGATTTTGTCGCCAGGCACACCGACCACGCGCTTGATGTAGTCCAAACTCGGCTTTGGAGGAAAACGAAACACCATCACATCGCCACGGTTGACTGGCGTACCTTGAGTGAGTTTGTAATTGATGACGGGCAAGCGGATGCCGTAATGGAATTTATTGACCAAAATCAGGTCGCCAACATGCAAGGTTGGAATCATGGAGCCGGACGGAATTTTGAAAGGCTCAAAAAGAAACGAGCGCAAAATAAAGACAGCCAATATGACCGGAAACAAACCGGCGGTCCAATCTATCCACCAAGGCTGTTTCAGTATTTCTGCCCGCGAGTTGATGAACGCGGCATTGTCATCTTGTACAGTGATGCCTTGTTGCTTCAAATCATGCAATCGTTGGCTTTGTTGTTCATCCAACTTCAAGGCAGCCGCGCGACGGCGCGGCAGGTAAAAGAACTGCTCTGCCATCCAGTAAATGCCGCTGACTGCGGTTGCCAAAAACAGCAATAGGGCAAACGAGCCTTCAATTTTTCCGCTGTACCAGCCAGTGGCATAGGCCACAAAACAAGTCAGGACGATGGCGGTGAGAGTGGGCATCAATCTTCCACCTGCAATATCGCCAAAAAGGCTTCCTGAGGAACTTCCACTGATCCGATTTGTTTCATGCGTTTCTTACCTGCTTTTTGTTTCTCTAGAAGTTTGCGCTTGCGACTGATGTCACCACCGTAGCATTTTGCCAGCACGTTTTTACGCAAGGCCTTGATGGATTCGCGCGCAATGATATTGGCACCAATGGCGGCTTGAATCGCCACGTCAAACATTTGCCGACTGATGATTTCACGCATCTTGGCCACCACGGCGCGGCCGCGGTATTGCGACTGACTGCGGTGCACGATGATGGAGAGCGCATCAACCCGTTCTCCGTTGAGAAGAATATCGACTTTCACCACGTCAGCTGCGCGGTATTCCTTGAATTCATAGTCCATGGATGCATAGCCGCGACTGACACTTTTGAGCTTGTCAAAAAAGTCGAGAACGATTTCACCTAAGGGCATTTCGTAGGTCAGCATGACCTGGCGGCCATGGTAGGCCATGTTCAATTGAACGCCGCGTTTTTGGTTGGCCAGCGTCATGACTGCGCCGACGTAATCCTGCGGCATGTACAAATGCACCGTGACTATGGGCTCGCGAATTTCTTCCATCTTGCTGGCTTCAGGCATCTTGGATGGGTTTTCCACCATGATGACTTCACCGTCGGCACGCAAGACTTGGTAGACCACGCTTGGCGCCGTGGTGATCAGGTCTTGATCAAACTCACGCTCCAACCGTTCTTGCACAATTTCCATGTGCAGCAAACCCAAAAAACCGCATCGAAAGCCAAAGCCCAATGCTTGCGACACCTCCGGCTCATAGCGCAATGAGGAATCGTTCAATTTAAGTTTTTCCAGCGCATCACGCAAAGCATCGTATTGATTGGCCTCGGTCGGATACAAACCGGCGAACACTTGGGGCTGAATTTCTTTGAATCCGGGCAAGGCTTGTGTCGCTGTGGCGGCTGCACCACCCGTTCCAGTTTTGATCAAAGTGACGGTGTCCCCCACTTTGGCGGCCTGCAATTCTTTGATGCCTGCGATGATGTAACCCACTTCACCGGCTTCCAAAGATTCACGCGGCTGATTGGCTGGCGTGAAAACGCCTAAGTTATCGGCGTTGTAGGTGGCGCCAGAGGCCATCATTTTGATGCGCTCGCCCTTTGCCAAGCGGCCATCGACCACCCGCACCAACATCACCACACCGACATAGGTATCAAACCAACTGTCAACAATCATGGCGCGTAAGGCAGCATTCGGGTTGCCACGCGGTGGAGGTATTTTGGCGACGACAGCTTCCAAAATTTCATCCACGCCCATGCCAGTTTTCGCCGAACACGGAATGGCATCGCTGGCATCTATGCCGATGACATCTTCGATTTCGGACTTGGCGTTGTCTGGATCGGCCGACGCCAAGTCCATCTTGTTGAGCACCGGCACCACTTCGACATCCAAGTCGAGCGCGGTGTAGCAATTGGCGACGGTCTGTGCTTCCACACCTTGGCTGGCGTCGACCACCAGCAATGCACCTTCGCATGCGGACAACGAACGGCTGACTTCATAAGAAAAGTCCACATGCCCGGGTGTATCGATCAAATTCAGGTTGTAAATCTGTCCGTCTTTGGCTTTGTAACGCAGTGCAGCGGTCTGCGCCTTGATGGTTATCCCACGCTCTTTCTCGATGTCCATCGAGTCCAGCACCTGCGCTTCCATCTCCCTGTCACTCAAGCCACCGCAACGCTGAATGATGCGGTCTGCCAGCGTAGATTTGCCGTGATCTATGTGCGCGATGATGGAAAAATTTCTGATGTGGTTCATCAATGCAAGCTGTTAAGTATTTGAATTTACAGAGGAGAAAGACATAAAAAAGGGCGCGTCAGGTGATGACGCGCCCGGAACCAACAATCTATGGCAACTGCGATAGTTGGGAATTCATTGTAGGCAGAAAGCAAGGCACTGGACACAGATGCAGTTCTTTCAAACACGGAAGAAAGGTCAATAGCTTTAAAGTTATACACAATTTATTCACATTTCGATGTCGTGGTTATCAGGATAACTTGTGGGTGATCTGTGGATCGATATGTACAACTTCAAAATATTCCCATATTGTGGTTTTTTGACGTTTGCATATACCTATTTTCACAGTTATCTATCCTTGCTTATATTTAAAAATACGAATTTAACTCTTAAAGTTAGTTTGCACTTACGTCAAAAATATTTTTCAAGCCGTTGGAAGAACCCGTCACTTGGCAAAGTAAAGGGTTAACCCATGTATTTACCCATGTCTTACTTGGGGCGGATCACGGTGTACTGTGACCAGTCTCCGCGACGAAGCAATACGCTGACCGCTTTTGATTTGTCCAGTTTGGCCATGAGTTGGGCAAAGCTTTTGGTATCCGTGACTTCGTTGTTAGCGATTTGGGTGATGACGTCACCCTCCCGAATACCTGCTTTGAGGGCAGGATCTGCGACCGCATCCACCCGCACACCGCTGCGTATCTTGAGTTCTTTCTTCAGCGGTTCGGTCAAATCACTCACCGTCAAGCCCAGCATTTGCAAGACCGCGCTGGACTCTGGTGTTTTTTCTGCGGCGGCCGGTTTGGCCGCGGCTACTTTTTCAGGCTCAAACTCGCCCACGGTGATGGCAATTTCTTTTGTCACGCCACGACGCAAAAACGTGAGCTTGCTCTGTGTACCAGGTTTGGTGCCGCCCACTGTTCGCGGCAGGTCAGAGGATTTATCAATTGTCTTGCCGTCAAATTTCAAAATAATATCGCCGGCCTCGATGCCCGCTTTTTCTGCGGGCGAGCCCGCCTCAACGCTGCTGACAAATGCACCTTGTGGCTTGCTCATTCCCAGCGATTCGGCCACATCTTTGCTGACCTCACCTATGCCAACGCCCAACCGACCACGCTGTACTTTGCCGGAGACACGCAATTGGTTGCTGACATTGACTGCTTCGTCAATCGGAATGGCAAAGGAGATGCCCATGAAACCGCCGGAGCGGGAGTAAATTTGGCTGTTAATGCCAACCACTTCGCCGCGCATATTGATCAGAGGGCCGCCGGAATTGCCAGGGTTGATGGCCACGTCGGTTTGAATGAACGGCAGATAGTCGCCAGTATCACGTCCCTTGGCACTGACGATGCCAGCAGTCACTGTATTTTCCAGACCAAAAGGCGAGCCGATAGCCATTACCCATTCGCCCACCTTGAGACGGTTGGGGTCACCGATCTTGACTGGCGGCAAGCCACTGGCTTCAATTTTCACCACAGCCACGTCAGTACGCTTGTCTATGCCGATGATGCGTGCCACGAACTCACGTTTGTCAGTCAAGGTGACGATGACTTGCTGGGCGCCATCTACCACGTGGGCATTGGTCATGATGAAACCATCATTGGTCAGAATAAATCCTGAACCAACGCCACGCGGTTGTTCTTCGGGTTGGGGCTGTTGCGGGCGGTTAGGCCGTTGCTGCCTAGGTCCATTGGGCATAGGCATGCCAAAGAATCGGCGGAACAACTCCTGCATCTCCTCGTCTTGCGGATCGATGGGTTGGTTTTGTGCGCTGGGCTGTGTGGAGGGTTTGTCAATCGTGCGGATATTCACTACGGACGGTCCGACTTGTTCCACCAAGTCGGTGAAATCTGGCAGGGTGCGGTTTTGTGCGTATGCAGGTGATTGAACGCCAGCGCTGCCGAAGATCGCTACGCTGAAAGTCACGGCGGTCAGCAACGATACAAAATGTTGACGGACATTCAAAACATGAAACATCTGTTATCTCCCAATAGGTGTTCAAGCAGTTGTAACGTTATTCAAGCGATCAAGGCGGACATCTTCCAATTTCCCTTGAAATAGCCGCTTTTTTCGGTAGAACTTAAATGCGCTTGAATAAAAGCGTTCCGTTGGTGCCGCCAAAACCAAAATTGTTTTTGACGGCGACATCAATTCGCATATCCCGCGCTTCGTTGGCACAGTAGTCCAGATCACATTCGGGATCAGGATGGTGCAAGTTGATCGTTGGTGGCGCTTTTTGGTCATGCACAGCAAGCACGGTAAACACACTTTCAATACCACCCGCACCTCCCAGCAAATGGCCGGTCATGGATTTGGTGGAACTGATGACCATCTTGCGCGCGTGCTCTCCGAACGCAGCTTTGATGGCATGTGTTTCGTTGATGTCACCCAACGGCGTCGAGGTTCCGTGCGCATTCAAATACTGGATTTGATCTGGCGACATACCGGCATTTTTCAAGGCCGCCAACATAGAACGGCGCGGACCGTCCATGTTGGGTGCCGTCATATGGCCCGCGTCAGCACTGCGGCCATAACCAGCCAATTCCGCATAAATGCGAGCACCACGGGCCTTGGCGAACTCGTACTCCTCTAGTACCAGCACGCCAGCCCCCTCGCCCAGCACAAAACCATCGCGGTCTTTGTCCCAAGGGCGGGAAGCAGTTTTAGGATCATCATTGCGGGTAGATAAGGCGCGCATGGCGGCAAAACCACCCAGTCCCAATGGAGAGATGGTGGCTTCTGAACCACCAGCCACCATGACGTCAGCATCCCCGTATTCAATGATTCTTCCGGCTTCGCCGATGCTGTGCAAACCGGTGCTGCATGCAGTAGCAATGGCCAGATTGGGGCCTTTGAAACCACAGCGCATGGAAACATGTCCGGAAATCATGTTGATGATGCTGGCGGGAACAAAAAAAGGCGAAATTCGACGCGGGCCGCGCGCCACGAGTTCGTCTCGCATATTTTCTATCAGCGGCAAGCCACCGATACCTGAGCCGATCAAACAACCAATGCGGTAAGACACTTCTTCATCAAGCGCGTCACCGATAGGCAAGCCAGCGTCTGCAACAGCCTGCATACCTGCGGCCACGCCCAAGTGAATGAACCTGTCCATGGTGCGGGCGTCCTTGGGTGAGATGTACTCATCCAAGTTGAAGTTTTTCACCTCGCCGGCAAAATGACAAGCGAAGGCGGACGCATCAAAATGCGTGATGGCATCGATTCCTGACTGGCCGGCCAGGATTTGCTTCCAAGAGGCCTGAGCCGTGTTTCCCACAGGAGACACGCAACCCAAGCCGGTCACGACAACGCGACGTCGACTCATGCGAAACCTCTGGCTTTAGGCCTTTTTGTGGCTCAGGGCGTAATCGATGGCGTTTTGCACAGAGGTGATTTTTTCTGCGTCTTCGTCAGGGATTTCGATGCCGAATTCATCCTCCAACGCCATCACCAGTTCTACGGTGTCCAACGAGTCGGCACCCAAATCAGCCACAAAAGCTTTTTCAGATGTGACTTGGGACTCTTCCACGCCAAGTTGTTCGGCAATGATTTTTTTGACTCGTGCTTCAATATCGCTCATGATTCCCTCAAAGGGTTGTGGTTGGTAGTCCGCGATTTTAGCCGCGCGGACGGTACGGCTTGCTACTGGCTTATACCAAGGCCTTCAAGCCATGTACATGCCTCCATTGACATGCAACTCTTGACCGGTCACATACCCAGCTTGGGGACTGGCTAAATAAGCGACGGCATGAGCCACATCTTCTGGTTGCCCGAGGTGGCCCAAGGGTATTTGCGACAACAAAGCTTTTTGCTGCTCTTCAGGCAAAGTAGCTGTCATGTCGGTGTTGATAAAGCCAGGCGCTACACAGTTGACAGTGATACCACGACTGCCCAGCTCTCGCGCCAAGGCACGTGTCATACCAGCCAAACCGGCCTTGGCTGCAGCGTAATTGGCCTGCCCGGGGTTGCCGCAAGCGCCAACCACGCTGGTGATATTGATGATGCGCCCAAAACGCTGCTTCATCATGGGGCGGATGGCGGCGCGACTGAGTCGAAAAACCGCTTTCAAATTGGTATCCATCACTTCGTCCCAATCGCTGTCTTTCATGCGCATGGCCAAGGTATCTCGGGTAATGCCCGCATTGTTAACCAATACATGCAGACCCCCTGTTTTTTCCACCAGACTGTCCACCACGGCCTGCAACTGGTCTGCATCATTGACTTGCAACACCAAGCCATGACACCCAGGAAAAGCCGCCAAGGCCTTGTCGATGTGCTGGGCGCCGCCCTCGCTGGTAGCTGTTCCATGCACGGCAAAACCTTGCTTGGCCAATTCAAGGGCAATCGCTGCGCCAATGCCACGGGATGCACCAGTGACCAGTGCGGTACGGGGAGAATGTGCTTGATTACTCATGGTTCAATTGCCAACAATGTACGTGTTTCTGCCAAAGTGGCGGGGTCAAACAAGGCCTGTGACTGCAAATCCGCAGAAATGCGCTTGACCATGCCGCTCAATACCTTGCCCGGCCCGCACTCGATCACATGCGTAACGCCGAGTTGCTGCATGCGTTGCACGGTTTCCACCCAGCGAACCGGCCCAAATGACTGGCGGTAAAGCGCATCCCGAATGAGGGATTCCTCAGTCTCCATTGCCACATCGATGTTGTTGATGATTGGAATCTGGGGAGGCTGTAAGCGAATGCTGGCGAGATGTTCGCGCAAACGTTCAGCGGCCGGTTTCATCAATGCGCAATGAAACGGGGCAGACACCGGCAACAGTAGGGTGCGTTTAGCGCCAGCCGCTTTAAGCAGTTCGCAAGCCTTGTCCACCGCTGAGGTGCTGCCAGATATGACCGTTTGACCTGGGTCGTTGAAATTGGCGGCTTGCACCACCTCTGCGCTGTCATTGGCAAAACTGGCTTGCGCGAGGGCGCAAATATCGACGACCTTGGACGCTTCCATTCCCAGCACAGCCGCCATGGCGCCAGCCCCGACAGCCACGGCTTCTTGCATGGCTTGCGCACGCAGTCGAACCAAAGGCACGGCTTGCGACAAACTGAGCACACCACTGGCCACCAATGCAGAGTATTCGCCCAGCGAATGACCAGCCACATAGGCTGGCGTGGTGCCGACTTCAGCCAACCACACGCGGTAAGCCGCCATAGCCGCCACCAGCATCACGGGCTGGGTATTGGTGGTGAGCGCCAACTCTTCCTTCGGACCTTCGTGTATCAATTTGGCCAGGTCTTGTCCCAGGGCATCGCTGGCTTCTGCCAATGTGGCAGTGACAACAGGGTGACCATTCCAAGCGTCCAACATACCGACCGACTGTGAACCTTGTCCGGGAAATACAAAAGAAAATTGCGTCATAGTGATCAATATCGAAAAAGAACCGAACCCCAAGCAAAGCCACCGCCTACACCTTCCAACATGACCAGTTGACCTGCTTGCAATTTGCCTGCACGCACCCCGCTATCAAGGGCCAAAGGTATGGAAGCCGCAGAGGTGTTGCCGTGTTCAGCCACAGTCAACAGTACCTTGTCCATGGAGAGTTTCATTTTTTTGGCGGTGCTTTGAATGATGCGGATATTCGCTTGGTGCGGCACCAACCAATCCAGATCTGCCTCTGCCAAACCTGCTTTGCCCAATACAGCGCGGGCGGTTTCTTCAAGCACACCGACTGCCAGTTTGAACACCCCTTGACCATCCATTTTCAATACAGGATCGCCCAAAATATTGCCACCTTGTACATGACCAGGCACACACAATAAGCCGACATACTTGCCGTCCGCATGAATGTCCGTGGCCAAAATGCCTGGCTGTTCTGAGGCCTGCAAGACCACTGCACCCGCGCCGTCGCCGAACAGCACACAGGTGGTCCGGTCGTTGAAATCAAGCAATCTGGAAAAAACTTCGGCACCGACCACCAAGGCGCACTTGGCATTGCCCGCACGGATCATGGCGTCAGCCACACTCAAGGCATAGATGAAACCAGCGCAGACAGCTTGCACATCGAAGGCCGGCGCCCCGGCAATTCCTGACGCCTCTGGACTGAGTTGCGCCAGTTTGTGCTGCAAGATGCATGCAGTAGAAGGAAACACCATGTCAGGCGTAGAGGTGGCAACAATGACAAGATCGATGTTTTGCGGGCCTAGACCAGCCGCAGCCAAGGCCTGTTTGCAGGCTTCAAAGGCCAGATCGCTACTGAACACACCGTCGTCGGCAAAATGCCGCGCCCTGATGCCAGTGCGCTCGACGATCCATTCATCCGATGACTCCACGCCCGTGGCAGCCAATTGGGCCACCAAGTCAGCATTGCTCAAACGACGCGGCGGCAGGTAACTGCCGGTTCCAACAATGCGGGAAAATAAACTCATACGGGGTTTGAGGTGGGGGTCAAGTGCTCAAAAGTCGCCAATAAAGGAGCCGCATGGGCCAATTGAGACTTCACACGCGCCAGCAAATCATGGTCCGCCGCATCATACGCTCGCTGTAATGCGGTCAAAAAAGCCAACTCGTCGGCTGCGCCGTGGCTTTTGAACACCAACCCTTGCAGCCCTAGCAAGGCTGCGCCGTTGTGTCGACGGTGATCAACCAGGCGCTTAAAGCCAGATAACGCCGGATAAGCCATAAAGCCAGCAATTAAAGTAAATATATTGCGAGAAAAGCTCTTTTTAAGAAAATCTGAGATCATGGTGGCCAAGCCTTCACTGGCCTTGAGCGCCACATTACCTACAAAGCCATCGCAAACCACAATGTCCGTGGTCCCCTTGAAAATATCATTGCCTTCGACATTACCGAAAAAATTTAAATCACCAGAGTTAGCAGCAGATCGAAGCAGTTCACTGGTTTTTTTGATATTTTCATTGCCTTTAATAGCTTCTTCGCCGATATTGAGCAAGCCGACTGACGGGTTTTCTTTGCCTGACAGTACCGACACCAAGGCCGACCCCATCAATGCAAACTGCAATAAATGCTCGGGCGTAGAGTCCACATTGGCACCCAAATCCAGCATGGTGGTGCCACCACCTTTTGCGTTAGGCATTTGACCGGCAATCGCTGGACGATCGATACCGTCTAAGGTTTTAAGAATATATCGAGAGATAGCCATCAATGCGCCCGTGTTGCCAGCAGATACGGCAACTTGGGCGTTTCCATCACGAACTTGCTCAATGGCAACCCGCATGGAGGAATCTTTTTTACGTCTTAAAGCGAGTTCTACTGGATCATCCATTTCCACTACTTCTGTGGCAGGTATCAAGGTCACGCGTGGATGAGAAAAATGGGAAAGCGACTCGGGCAATCCCACCAACAGCAAAGTGGCGTCAGGGTAGCTGTTTAAGAATGTGCGACATGCCGGCAATATCACCGCTGGCCCATGGTCTCCGCCCATGCAGTCAATGGCCAAAGTCACCATAAATATAAAGGCTGAGGAAGTGTCACAAAGAACATGCCATCAAGCAAAAGGCCCGCGCCAGACAAGCTGCGACGGGCCTTGATGCCGAATCAAATTCAGGCTTCTGATTTGGTTTTCAGCACCTTGCGGCCACGGTAAAAACCGGTAGGGCTGATATGGTGACGCAAATGCACCTCGCCGGTGGTAGGTTCTACCCCCAAACCTGGAACGTTCAACGCATTGTGTGAACGGTGCATACCCCGCTTGGATGGGGATTTTTTATTTTGTTGGACAGCCATGACAGGCTCCTGAATATCAATGGTTCAAATGGATAGCCCAAACAGGTGCAAGCAACTGCAGGCAAAGAATCAAAGATTATAGCCTCAAGCGCAATGCTCAAGACTTAGGTAATTTCAGACCAGCCAATGCGGCAAACGGATGCGGTAAGTCATCTTTCAGAGCCTGGCTGGCGGGAGGTTGACAATCGCCATGGCTGACGATCAGTGGCATGGCCAACAGCAACTCGTCCTCCAGTAATTCAATCGCATTCAATTCAACGGAAGAGACTAGCAGATCTTCTTCGCTTTCATCGTCTTCGGCCAAGGCTGTCGCCTCATCGGCGACAAAGCGGAACCATCGGTCGACCTTGACTTCCACTGCCAAAGGTTCAAGGCACCGTTGACAGCGTTGTGGCAATGTCACTACAGCTTCTAGCTGCATCCAACTTTGCTGTCTGGGGCCAGAGCCTCTCACTTGCCCACTCAAAGTCCATTCGCACACTGGTTCTGTTGACTGTGTTGGCGCGTTGTCACAGACTTCTTGTACACGTGTCAAGGTTTGCAAGCCATGATGAAATATGGCGCTTCCCTCAGATTCGGTAAAACGCTGGGTATCCAGCGACCGTGCATTCCATTCGTTTGTCATGACGTGCAGTGTAAGAGAATGCAATGCATGTCCTTGATGCACAACATACGACCCTTGATTCTGGGTTCAACCTCTCCTTACCGGCGTGAACTGCTGCAACGACTGCGATTGCCTTTCGAAGTGGCCAGCCCGCATGTTGATGAAACCCCTGATCCTGGTGAATCGCCGCAAGGGTTGGCAGAGCGCCTTGCCATGGCCAAGGCGCAAGCGGTGGCGCTGAAGTATCCCCATGCGGTTGTCATCGGTTCAGACCAGGTAGCCGATCTGGATGGCGAGCCGCTTGGCAAACCAGGCAACCATGCCAATGCTGTGCGTCAATTGCAACGCATGCGAGGGCGCATGGTGGTATTTCAAACGGCGGTCGCGGTGGTTTGCCATGAAACCGGTTTTGCCGAGCAAGCCTTGGCGCAGGTCAAAGTGAAGTTTCGACAAATCAGCGACCAAGCGATTGAAGACTATCTGCAAGCAGAGCAACCCTATGACTGTGCCGGTAGCGCCAAAAGTGAAGGTCTGGGTATTGCATTGCTGCATAGCATTGAAAACCAAGACCCGACAGCCTTGGTCGGTCTGCCGCTGATTCAAACCTGTCATCTGCTGCGGGCTGCTGGTATACCGCTGCTGGATTGAGTTGCCCATGCCTGTCACCCCATCTACAAAAGGCAAGCTTTTTCTGGTGCCGGCGCCTCTTGACTTCATGTGCCAAACACAGACTGCGCTTGACTTGGTCATGCCTCTGGGCACGCTACAAGTCGCCGCACAAATTGATCACTGGGTCTGCGAAAACGCCAAATCAACCAGGGCGTTGCTCAAACGCATCGGTGAAGTTCAGTCTCTCAAAACGGTATTGCAAGAACAGCACATCATCGAATTACCCAGGCAGGTTCACAAAAAAGGCGACCGAGTTGCTGCCATCGACACCAGCGGTTTGCTCGAACCCGCGCGGCAAGGCCGCGACATGGGTCTGGTCAGTGAAGCCGGCATGCCAGCAGTCGCTGATCCAGGGTCATCATTGGTGCGCGCAGCACATGATGCGGGTATCCAAGTGGTGCCTTTGGTGGGGCCGTGTTCGCTTTTGCTCGCGCTTGCGGGCAGCGGATTGAACGGTCAGCAATTTGCATTTATCGGCTACTTACCGCAAGACGCTGCCCTTCGTCTGCAGCGGATTCAGACCTTGGAAAAACAGGCTTTGAAAACCGGTGAAACTCAGATCTGCATTGAGACGCCTTACCGCAATGAAGCCTTGTTATCTGCTTTGCTTGCAGGTTTGCAAGACAACACCCGTTTATGCCTGTGCAGCAATTTAAGCCTGAGTGATATGCAAGTGCAAAGCCTGCGGGTGGCTGACTGGAAGAAAAAGGGCCAAGTCCCTGATAAGCACAGTCCGGTGGTGTTTGCTTTTGGTCCTTGAAGCCCTACCTTTGGTGAGCGGTGTACCCGAAGGCCAACATCACCGAATATGCGGCACCAAGTGGAGGGAAGATTTCACCACCGCCTCGCCCATGGCGGCGCCAAAGCGCTTTGCCAAGCGTTCAGCCACATTGTCTTGGCGGGTGTAATCGACAATATCTTCGGCCTTCACCACATCGCGTGCCACGCTGTCCAAGGTGCCATAGCCGTCGGCCAATCCCAGTTTTATCGCTTGTTCTCCGCTCCAGAACAAGCCACTGAATATCTCAGGGGATTCTTTCAAACGGTCACCACGTCCATCGCGCACCACCGCGATGAATTGCTGGTGTATTTGATCGAGCATATGCTGGGCGTGGGCTTTTTGCGTTTTGGTTGGCGTACTGAAGGGATCTAAAAAGCCCTTGTTTTCTCCAGCCGTCATCAAACGGCGCTCCACACCCACTTTGTCCATCAAGCCGGTGAATCCGAATCCGTCCATCAGCACGCCTATGCTGCCAACGATGCTGGCCTTGTCGACAAATATTTTGTCTGCACCTGCCGCGATGTAATAAGCAGCAGATGCACAGGTTTCCTCCACCACGACATAGACAGGCTTGTGGTGTAGCGCTTTCAATCGCTTGATCTCATCGTTGATCATGCCAGCTTGTACTGGGCTCCCACCGGGGGAATTGATTAACAGTACCACTGCTTGCGCACCGTCATCTTCAAAAGCCTGGCGCATGGAGTCAATGATCCATTCCGCATTTGCATTGGCGTCCGAATCAATTTCTCCTTTGATTTCTATCAACGCTGTATGCGAGCTCGGGTGTGTGTTGTTGACAGCACTTTTGCCATGGTGAAACGAATACCACAGCCCTCCCACAAAAAGCAAGGTCCAGAACAAACGAAAACCGATGCGCCAGCGTCTGGCTGTGCGCTGTTCAACCAGTTGCGCCATGACCAAGCGCTCCAAGGTTTCGCGTTCCCAAGCCAATGAATGACTGGCGTCGACATGGCTGTTGTTTGGCTGGGTTGCCGCAGTCGTTGGGTGGCCAACTTCAGGTGGCGTAGTGTTATTTTCTTCTTGCATTGTCAAAATTCCAAAGGCTTCAAGTTGTAAGCAGTATGCCAGTGCACCACCCCGTGGCTTTCGCTCAGGGTTATTTTGACCAGAGCGCCGCGACACGGCCCCCCGACGCACTCGCCTGTCGTTGGCGCATAAGTTGCGCCATGGGTGGCACACATCAACCAACGTCCTTCTGTGTCAAAAAAGCGGTTGGGCTGGTAATCCATCTCCATCGCCACATGGGTGCAACGGTTCAAATAAGCCTGTACTTGCCCCTCAAAGCGGACCGCAAACGCCCTGCAAGTCTGTCCTGCATAAACCACATCAAAAGGCACAGCCAAGCCACTGTCGGCCAAATCGGCGCTGTTGCACAGGGGAATCAATTCCTCAGCCATGTCCAATCAACCAGTCATGCAATTCATTGACGTTATGCGCTACTGTCAATGGTTTCCAACGGCCAAATTCAGATGTGCCGTGGGCGCCATAGCTCACTGCCACACTGGCACAACCTGCTTTGTGCGCCATTTCTAAGTCGTGCGTGGTGTCACCAATCATCAACGTACGTTGCGGGTCCACGCCAAACTCAGCCATCAGTTCATTCAACATACGCGGATGGGGTTTACCGGCGGTTTCATCAGCCGTGCGTGAGCCATCAAACATGCCCCTTAATTCAACCTGATGCAATGCATCATCCAGTCCTTTTCGGCTTTTGCCGGTGGCCACTGTCAACAAGTGCTGCTTTTCACGCAAGGCCTGCAACATGGGCAAGATGCCGTCAAACAAGGACAAATCGTCATGGTGTGCTGCGTAATGGTGCCGGTAGCGCTCGCCCAGCATCGGGTATTTCTCTTTGGGCACATCGGGCGCGGCGTGCGCCAAGGCAGGCATCAAGGCCATGCCAATCACATAAGCGGCTTGCTCGTCCGTGGGCTTTTGGCCGCCGACATCGACCACGGCGGCTTGGATACAGCGCACGATGATGCGGGTCGAGTCGTACAAAGTACCGTCCCAGTCAAAAGCTATCAAATCAAAGCGGCGCGGGCGGTGGTGGTTGGACATGGTCAATGAAATGTTGCAATTCTTCAGGCAAATCGGCCTCAACAGTTTCACTGCGACCGGTTTGGGGATGTACGAACTGTAACCGCCAAGCATGTAAAAACATGCGTCTCATGCCCAGCGCTGACAAGCGCTTGTTCAATTCAAAATCGCCATATTTATCGTCACCGACGATGGGATAGCCTTGGCTGGCCAGATGGACACGGATTTGGTGGGTGCGCCCAGTTTTGATGGTGACTTCCAGCAAGCTGAAGTCACCCACCAGTCGCGACACGCGCACCAGTGTGATCGCACGCTGTGCGTTGGCGTCGTCTTTGTGGGCAATACGCACCCGGCGTTCCCCCTCGCCTGCACCATTGGGGATCAGGTAGCGCTGCAGCGGCAGATCAATCACTTTTTTATTCGACGGCCACTGCCCTTTGACCAGCGCTAAATAGGTTTTGCCGGTTTCACGGTCGCGAAACTGGTCTTGCAAACGCGTGAGTGCGCTGCGTTTTTTGGCCACCAACAGCACGCCCGAAGTGTCGCGATCCAACCGGTGTACCAACTCCAGCATGCGCGCACCGGGGCGGGCCTGGCGCAATTGTTCGATCACACCAAAGCTCACACCGCTGCCGCCATGGACAGCCACGCCGGCCGGTTTGTCGATGGCCAGCATCTGCTCGTCTTCCATCAAGGTAGGAAATTCTCGACCGGGAGCCACTGGCGCAGACAAGTCTACGGCGGCCACACGCACAGGCGGCAATCGCACCAGATCGCCAGTTTGCACCCGGGTGTCGGCATTCACGCGGCCCTTGTTGATGCGCACTTCGCCGGTTCGAATAATGCGGTACACATGGGTTTTGGGCACGCCTTTGAGGTGGCGCAACAAGAAATTGTCCAAGCGCTGACCAGCCGATTCCTCGTCGACCAACAAGGTCTTGGCCGCTGCCGCCGCAGGCGCGTCAGGTGTGTCTATAATGTGCTTCACCAGTGTCCGGTTCTAAGTGCTTGATTTGAATAAGAGATTAGAGCACGTCCCACCTGCACTGAGAGGTCGATGCCCGATGTGGCCGCCGCAAGCCTTACCGCCGAATTGCGGTCTGCCCTGCGGTCACACAAGCCTATGCCTTGGAAAACGCTGAAACGGAATACCCCCATTGCAGGTTTGTTGTGAACCTGCAAGGACCAAAGTGAGATTGACGATACACATGAACCTGATCTGGGTGCTCATCAAAATGTGCTTCTCCTGGCTTATGCCGGTTGAAGAACTGCGCATTTCCCGCCCCTATATCGGTTCGTCAATGAACCCCATGGCTGTGTTTGCCATGCCTGTTCGCCTTCAACTCGCCCGCATCCACCCGCCACCTGCCCGACGTAGCCGCTAAATCGGTACGTCAGGCGCATGACTGCGCGGTATTCCTTTTCTTTTTTCCTGCATAAGCCTGCGGCATCGTTGGGTCCACAGCGACCCTGTGTTGTAACGCTATGAAAAGGAATGCATCATGAAACGGATGCTGATCAACGCCACGCAAGCTGAAGAGCGCCGCCTGGCCATTGTCGACGGACAAAAACTGCTCGACTACGAAATCGAAATCGAAGGGCGCGAGCAGCGCAAAGGGAATATTTACAAGGCCGTGGTGACACGCGTCGAACCTTCTCTGGAAGCCTGTTTTGTCGATTACGGTGAAGAACGCCACGGCTTTTTACCATTCAAAGAAATCTCCAAACAGTATTTCTCAAACAATGTATCCGCTTCCCAAGCCCGCATCCAAGACGTGATCCGCGAAGGCCAGGAATTGTTGATTCAAGTGGAAAAAGAAGAGCGCGGCAACAAAGGCGCGGCTTTGACCACGTTCATTTCGCTGGCCGGGCGCTATGTGGTGCTGATGCCCAACAACCCGCGCGGTGGCGGCGTCAGCCGTCGCATCGAAGGCGACGACCGGGCTGAACTCAAAGAAGCCATGGACCAGTTGGAATACCCCAATGGCATGTCCATCATTGCCCGCACCGCTGGCATCGGCCGCAGTGCACCTGAGTTGCAATGGGACTTGAATTACCTGCTCAAATTGTGGACCGCAATTGACGGCGCAGCCAAAGGCGGCAAAGGCGCTTTCCTGATTTACCAGGAATCCAGCTTGGTGATTCGTGCCATCCGTGACTACTTCAACAACGACATCGGCGATATTCTGATCGATACCGATGACATTTACGACCAGGCGCAGCAGTTCATGGCGCATGTCATGCCAGAGCATGCCACACGCGTCAAACGCTACCGTGACGACACGCCGCTGTTCAGCCGCTTTCAAATAGAACACCAAATCGAATCCGCTTATGCCCGCACCGTGACACTGCCTTCAGGTGGCGCTATCGTGATCGACCACACTGAAGCGCTGGTGTCAGTGGACGTCAACTCGGCGCGTGCCATCAAAGGGGGGGACATTGAAGAAACCGCCACCCGCACCAACTTGGAGGCCGCCGATGAGGTGGCTCGCCAAATGCGACTGCGCGATTTGGGTGGCCTGATCGTCATTGACTTCATCGATATGGATGAATCGAAAAACCGCCGCGAAGTGGAAAACCGTTTGCGCGATGCGTTGCGCCAAGACCGTGCACGTGTGCAATTCGGCACCATCAGCAAATTCGGTTTGATGGAAATGAGCCGTCAACGCTTGCGCCCTGCACTGTCGGAAGGTGCATCTATCCCTTGCCCACGTTGCGGTGGCTCCGGCCATGTGCGTGACACCGAAAGCTCGGCACTGCAAATTCTGCGGATCATTCAAGAAGAGTCCATGAAAGAAAACACCGCCGCGGTGCACGCTCAAGTGCCGGTGGAAGTGGCTTCTTTCTTGTTGAATGAAAAGCGTCCTGAGATCGCCAAGATCGAGTTAAAGCAACGCACCCATGTGCTGTTGATTCCCAACAAAGGTCTGGAAACACCCAACTACAAACTCGAACGCCTCAAGCATGATGACCCACGCTTGGACAGCATACAAGCCAGTTACAAAATGGCCGAAGAAATCGAAGACCCGACCGCTGTCACCCGCCGCTCTCAGGAACCGACCAACCGACAGTCACCTGTCATCAAAGGCGTGTTACCTGATATGCCTGCACCCGCGGCAGAAGTCCGTCCTGCGCGTGCATCTGACACCCGCGGTGCGCCTGTCAAACAGACTTCTTCTGCCTCAGCCCCTGCGGAAAAAGGCTTCTTCGGCTGGCTCAAAGGCTTGTTCGGAGGCGACAGCACACCTGCCGCCCCTGCGCCAGACAAAAACGCAACAGCTGGTAAACCTGGTGAGCGCACAGAGGGACGCAGCGGCGGTCGCGGCGGTCATGACGGTCGCCGAAACGGTCGCCGCGGCGAAGGCCGCAACGAACGCGGCGAAGGCCGTGGTGAACGCACTGAACGCACTGACAAGCCCGATAACCGCAGTGGTGATCGTGCTGAACGCCCAGAGGGTCGCGCCGCTCGCAGCGGCCGGGGAGATCGGGCGGAACGTACCCGACAGGAACCGCGCACTGACGCGGCTGCTGTCACTGATGTCAACTTGGTCTCAGCAGACAACCTGACCGAACTCCAACAGTCAGACAAACCTGTTCGCCAGACCAGGGACAGAACGGATGGCCGCAGAGGTCGCGGTCGCCGGGGCGAACGCAATAACAGCAGCGAGTCGCAAGACAACGCTCTCCAAGCTGAGGGCAATCAAGTCAGCGCAGTGTCACATGACACCACAACCGAACCTGCTGGCAACCATTCGTCAACTGAAAACCTGACCTCCTCACCCACGGGTGAACGTGTCAACGAGCGCCGAGAGCGCCGTGGCCGTGAAAGACCCGGGCGTGAACGCCAAGCCCGTTCACCTATGGAAGGTGAAACTCCAGCCAACCTGCCATTGGCACATGAAGCTTCTGCAGTCTCACCGCATTCGTCGCAGGTTGCTCAAGAACCTGCCTCGCAGGTGTCGTCCACCGTTCGTATGCCTAAGGTGACTTCATTTGATTTGCCCTTGGCTGATTTGCAACAAGTGGCGCTTTCCAGCGGACTCGAATGGATCAACTCCAACCCTGAGCGGGTAGCGCAGATTCAAGCGGCCATTGCAGCTGAACCGCGCCCTGTGCATGTGCCGCGACAACGGCCTGCGCCCGTGGCATGGGATGAAGGCCCGCTGATTTTGGTTGAAACCAAAAGAGATTTAAGTCAACTAGCTATGCCTTTTGAAGAAGACGGCGCCCATTGACTGTAGGTTTGATCGCTGCTGACTGCTGGCGTCATGCCATCGGCCAGCAGTGCCTTCAAAAACGGGTAGGTAAGAAGGCTCACACGCGCCTATGTATCTCAACCTCGGGCAGACAACTTCCAACATGCCAAGGCCTGTAAGTTATCGCCTTTGTTTTCAGCCAGTTCTGCCAACGCACGCCACGCATGCCGCTGTAACTCGCCGGCAGACAACCTAGGCGCAACCTGCTCCAGCAACTGGGTGGCCTTGCCCCACAAACCGTGACGCAAACACACCATGCCGCTCAGGTATTGCAACTCTAGGCTGCGCGGATTGTTCAGTCTGGCAAGTTCAATACGCGCCAGCCAATCGCTGTCGGGTTCCAATTCAAACAGCGCAGTGGACATCGTTTTCACCAATTTTTGACGCTGATCTTCAGTCATCGTCCCGCTGGTGTTAACCATGTCCTGCCACACTGGCATGAGCCATTGGAGTGCTATCTGCGGGTCTCCCTGCACGCTTAACAAACGGTTCGAGGCATGCAGCGCTACCTCTGGCATGGCACGCTCATCTGGCAAAAGCAATGCCCAACTAGACTGCAACTGGCTGCCGTCATGGCAATCATCCAGACAGGCAATCGCCAAGCCGCGCAACAAACTGCGCGCCGGTCCCGCAGAGAAAGCGCCGTGCTTGGCCAGCAAACGTGCGGTGTCCATCGCGGGTAAATGTTGCTGGCTCAATCGGTCGGCTTTTAATCGCAAACGCAATGCCATGGTGCGACGCGCCACACCCATGGGTAATTGGCTCAGATAGTGATGCGCCTGTTGGGCTTCACGGTCATGCAAAGCCCAGCGTGCAGCATTCAAATACGCCGCATCCTGTAGTTCAACTTTCTGATCCACACGCCTGCCATCTTCATGGTTCAAAGCTTGTTGAAAGTGTTCATCACGCGATGTTTTGTCACGCAAGGCATGTGCGCTTTCAGCGGCCAACAAATGCAACAAGCTGCGCATCAAACGCATTGACGATTGATTTTCCAAGTCCAAACTGCCTAGCAAGCTGTCTACCTGCGCCAGCGCTTGCAAGGCAGCTTTGCGTGAGCGTAAAAAACGCCCTGCCATCCACATCACCATGGCGTTGAGCAAGGCTTGTTGGGCGGAGCGCTCGCGCTGCTGTGTGCGCCAGCGACGTGCTTGGGCCGGTAACTCCATCACGCGCAGCAATCCCCGTAACGCGGCATACATGAACAAAAAACCTGCGGCCAGCGCAATCAACACCAAATTCAACGACATGTCGATGCGGTAGGGCGACACAAACACGGTCACCGTCCCTGCTTGCATGCTCAGTCCCAATGCAATGGCCACGGCCACTCCAAACAAAGCCAGTAACCACAAGGACCAACGCATGTCAGCGGCCTGCCGCGACTGTTGCCAGTGCCGCCAACGAGCCATCCAGACGCGGTAAGCTGGTCTGCTGAACCTGTGACTGCACCTGTTTCATCAAGGTCTGCACAACGCGCCCTTGACGCGATGTCGATTCAAAGTATTGCGTCAATTCCCGCTCAGCCATGGCCAAATCATTCTGTGCGGTGGTGATTTGCCTGGAAAGCAAACTCAAGCGTGCATTCAATAAACGCAGCTTTACATTTTCCCGAACAAAGAAACTTTGCTCTGGTGACAGCAATACCGCCTCTGGCTGCTCGATGCGGCTGACCCTGATCAAATTCGAGATTTCAAGCCAAAAACGCTGACCCACCGCCGTCCAGTCTTTGTTCTGCCAAATTTGCGTCCAATCTGGTGGCAGCTTTTTGTCCGAAGTAGGCGTTAAATGGTTGGTATTTGCCACGTGATTGAGCATAGGCAATGTTTCAACCAAGACCACCAACTCATCCAAGCGGATCAACAAACCGGGAATATCGGTGACAGAGGCGGATTGCAAACGTTCGATGTCATGCTGAATCGCACGCAACACCGGCGCCATGCGAGGCTGAGGAATTTTGCTCAATCGCTTTTGAGCGGTTAGCAATGCGGCCAGCATGGGTTGAACACTGCCCGTCAACTCGGCTTGTTGTTGCGCCAATCCGAGAGCTGATTCAATGTCAACGACCAGGTTCTCGTCCCGAGAGCGCGACAAGCTTTGCATCAATTCTTCCAATTGACTGCGCTGCAGTGCGACTTCGCTCAATCGCGCATCCAGCAAAGCCACGCGCGCGGCGGTTTCCTGGGTCAGTTCTTCGGCATGTTTAGCCGTGCTGTTGGCTTGCATTGACAACTGACCGGCATCTGCGCTTTGTCGAGCCAACTGCTCCTGCATGGCACTGAGTTTGAACCACAGTTGCACACACACGAATGCGCACATTACTGCCAGCACCAGGCTCAACACTGTCAGTTTTTGATGCCACCAGTTGAAAGTTTCAGTCGATGGTGTGCTGGCAGTGGAGGTAGATGTGTCGTTGATAGGTTCACTGCTCATGCCAGCGATTCTAATGAGGACTGCAAGGCCTGCACCGTAGGTTTACAAACATACACCTTGCCCATGCCTGCCAATGCGGCTGCTTGTCCAATGCGTTCATGGGTGGCAATAGCCTTGGCGCCAGACCAGTCTTGCCCGGACAACAGTTGTTGCAGATGGAGAATGGCCTGCGAACTGCTGAACACCCACACACTGCCATCGGACAGCGCCTGACTTGCCATCGCTCGCTGTTGTTCGCTCCACACGGGACAAACACGTTGATAAACCGCCCATGTCTGCACCGCCACGCCCGCCTGAGCCAATTGCTGCATCAACCAATCGCGTCCGACACCTTGCGCCGCAAAGTCTTGCTGATCGGCTTGGCTGCCGCGCAGAATCAACACCGGTTGGGATAAGGAGATGCTTTTTTTGACCACTTGCCACAACGCCTCTGTGTCAAATTGAGTCGCATCAGCCGCAGGCGCATCTATCAACTGATCAGGCACCCCAGCGTCGAGCAAGGCTTGTCGGGTGCCCGGACCCGTGGCCCAACAACGTGTCGTGCCCCAACCGGTTGTAGGTTTGCCTGTTGCGAATGTGTATGCGACGGCATTGCGGCTGACAAACATGACTGCCTGGTAGCGGCTCCAATGTGCCAACGCATTTTGTAATGGCTCTCGAGGCGGCAGGGGTGCAATCTCGATCAACGGCCAATTGACCACCGCATGTCCAGCTGCTTGCAAGCCCAGTGTCCATGCCTGACTGTCTTGGGTAGGACGGGTCAATATGACGCGGCGTCCGGCGCTCAATTAACCCGCCCCCTGGGCCCGCAATTGACGCGCCGCAGATAAACCCAGCGCCTCTGCATCATCCAACGTGGCCACCTCGCCCTGGCTATGGGCGCGAACCAATGGTGCATTGATGCTTTCAGGGTTGCCCCAGGCTGCGTGTAAATCCAGCACATCGCCGTGCAACACAGCATGTGCAGCCAAGGGCATCGAACAACTGCCGCCCATGGCGCGGCTGACCGCGCGTTCGGCGGCCACGGCCAGCCAGGTGGTGTGGTGCGCCAAGGGCGCAAGCATGTTTCGCACGTCATCGCGCGTGACGCGTATTTCAATACCCAGCGCACCTTGTCCGGCAGCCGGCAGCATCTCAGTGACTTCAAAAATATGGCGAATGCGTTCAGCCAATCCCAAGCGCTTTAATCCCGCAGCCGCCAGCACGATGCCTGCGTAATGCCCTTCATCCAATTTACGCAGCCGTGTATCCAAATTGCCACGCAAGGGTTCTATTTGCAGATCGGGACGCAAAGCACGCAGCAGTACAGTACGGCGCAGACTGGAGGTGCCCACCACCGAGCCAAACGGTAAATCCTGCAACTTGGCATAACGCGAAGACACCCAAGCATCTCGCGGATCTTCGCGTTCCATCACGCAAGCCAGTTCAAAACCCAGCGGCATGTCCATGGGCACGTCTTTGAGCGAATGCACCGCCAGATCGGCACGGCCTTCTTCCAAAGCGACTTCCAGTTCTTTGACAAACAAACCCTTGCCGCCGACCTTGCTTAATGAACGGTCTAGTATTTGATCGCCTTGCGTCGTCATTCCCAAAATATCCACCTGACAGCCGCGCGCGCGCAACAGGTCTTGCATGTGGTGTGCCTGCCATAAGGCCAGACGGCTTTCGCGGGTGGCGATGGTGAGATGGGGTGTGCTCAAAAATAGGGACCAAGGGCCGTCAATCAAAGGGGCGGGTGGATGCTAGCATGGACATTCGTCGTGGTTTTCCCTCTGTGTCACTCGTTTTGAAATGACTAATTCCAAACAACGTCCACCTGTTGCATCGCGCACATCAACCGCTTTGTCCAGCCATGAAAGACCACTGGTGGACGATATACGCTGGCTAGGACGCACCCTGGGCGATGTCATTCGTGAGCAAGAAGGCGAAGAGGCGTTCGCTCTGATCGAACAAATCCGCCGTTTGTCGGTAGCCTTCAGACGCGATGCAGACACGCAAGCGGGTACTGCTTTGAAAAAAAGGCTGGCATCCCTCAGCAGCGAGCAAGCAGTGAGCGTGATACGCGCATTCACTTATTTCAGTCACTTGGCCAATTTGGCCGAGGACCAGCACCATATCCGACGGCAACAAGCCCACGACCGCGCCGGTGATGTGCACACCGGCAGTCTGGCTGCTTCATTAAACAAGCTCAAGGCGGCAGGCGTCACTACAAAAGCGATCAGCCAGGCATTGGCCCATGCACATATTTCGCCGGTGTTGACCGCGCACCCGACGGAGGTGCAACGCAAAAGCATCCTAGACGCCGAACGTGGCATTGCCGCTTGTTTGCAAACCCGCGACGAGATTGTGTCGCGCGGCACGGACGCCACCTCTGCGCGTCAATTGGCGCAGGTAGAAGCGCTGGTGCGCGCGCGCGTCTTGCAACTGTGGCAAACACGCTTGCTGCGCTTTACCAAGCTGACTGTGGCCGATGAAATCGAAAACGCCATGGGCTATTACGAGTCCACTTTTTTATCTGAAATCCCCAAGCTGTATGCCGATCTGGAGCACGAACTCGGCGGCCAACCGATCGCCTCATTTTTTCGCATGGGACAGTGGATGGGCGGTGACCGCGACGGCAATCCGAATGTGAACGCCGACACACTCGACTTGGCATTGAAGCGCCAGTGCGAAGTGGTGATGCGACATTACCTGACTGAGGTGCATTGGCTGGGCAGCGAGTTGTCCACCTCGGCCATGTTGGTCGGCGTGCCGCCTGCGTTGCAAGCCTTGGCCGACTCCTCACCCGACACGAACGCGCACCGCCAAGACGAGCCTTACCGGCGCAGCCTGACTTTCATTTACGCCCGCTTAGCAGCGAGCTTGCTGCATTTGACCGGCAAAGAAGCGGCTCGCCACGCTTTACCCCCGCAACAGCCTTACCCGGATTCGCAAGCGTTTTTGACAGACCTGCAAACGCTGAATGATGCATTGAGCGCACAACACGCACAAGCGCTGGCCTTGCCGCGACTGCGCCCTTTGATACGTGCGGTGCAGGTGTTCGGTTTTCATTTGGCAACCGTCGATTTGCGGCAAAGCTCGGACCAGCATGAGTTGGTGGTGGCTGAACTCTTTAAGGTCGCAGGAATTGACAGCCATTACCTGAAACGCGATGAACAAGCACGCCGTGACTTGCTGATGCAAGCCTTGAACGATCCGCGTCCGTTGCGCATTCCCGGACAGAGCTACAGCATACACAGCGTGTCTGAATTGAACATTTTTAAGACCGCCCGCCGCATACGCTCTGACCACGGCGCTGACGCGATTCGCCACGCCATCATCAGCCACACCGAATCCGTCAGCGATTTACTCGAAGTGTTGTTGTTGCAAAAAGAAACAGGTTTGCTTCAAGGCTGTGTGAACGCCAAAGCGCGGGCTGACTTGATCGTCGTGCCTTTGTTTGAAACGATTGAAGACCTGCACCAGGCGCCGCATATCATGCGCGACTATTTCGCACTGCCGGGGATCGCCGCGCTGGTGGCGCGCAGCGGCGGCGAACAAGACATCATGCTGGGCTATTCGGACAGCAACAAAGACGGCGGCATCTTCACCAGCAACTGGTCGCTGTACCAAGCGGAAATCGTATTGGTCGATGTGTTCAAGACGCTTGAAGAATTACACGGCATCACGTTGCGCTTGTTCCATGGGCGCGGCGGCACGGTCGGCCGCGGCGGCGGCCCGAGTTACGAAGCGATTCTGGCGCAGCCGCCCGGCACGGTGCGCGGGCAAATTCGATTGACCGAGCAAGGCGAAGTCATTAACTCCAAATACGCCAACCCCATGCTGGGCAGACGCAATTTGGAAACGCTGGTGGCGGCCACGCTCGAAGCCACCTTACTGCCTGCGAGCAAAGGCGCACCACGCACCTTCATCGAAGCGGCAGAGTTGTTGTCGCAAACCAGCATGCAGGCTTACCGGGCATTGGTTTACGACACACCGGGTTTCAGTGATTATTTTTTCGAGGCCACACCGCTGCGAGAAATTGCGGGCTTGAACATCGGTTCGCGCCCGGCCTCGCGCAAACCCTCGCAACGCATCGAGGACTTACGCGCCATTCCATGGGGATTCAGCTGGGCCCAATGCCGCTTGACGCTGCCAGGCTGGCTGGGCTTCGGCTCGGCGGTCAATGCATTCATTGACGAACATCCCACCCTGTCGCGCACACAAGCATGGGCTTTGCTTCGCCGCATGCACAAAGACTGGCCGTTTTTCCGCACACTGTTGTCCAATATGGATATGGTGATGGCCAAGTCAGACTTGGCGCTGGCCTCGCGTTATGCAGAATTGGTCAGCGATGCGCGGCTGCGTAAAAAGATTTTCAAAGCGATTGAAGCCGAATGGCATTTGACGGCCAGCGCTTTACAACAAATCACCGGCAACAAACAACGGTTAGCCAACAACGCTTCGTTGGCCAGATCCATCAAACACCGCTTTCCCTATATCGATCCGCTACACCATTTGCAAGTCGAACTCATTCGCAGACACCGCGCCGGCATCACCGATGAGCGTGCGCAACGCGGCATCCATTTGTCGATCAACGGCATTGCGGCGGGGTTAAGGAATACCGGTTAAGGCTTAAGCCACGGGTTGATCAGCGTCATTCCCAAACCTTGGAACGCCACACCTAAAATGCACCCATGACTTCCTCCAATTCGCTAGACCGCAAATCCCAGGCTTGGTCCGCCCTGTTCTCCGAACCCATGAGCGAGTTGGTACAGCGCTACACCGCAAGCGTGTTTTTCGATCAGCGTTTGTGGCGGGCCGACATACAAGGCAGCTTGGCGCACGCCGACATGCTGGCGACGCAAGCCATCATCAGCGCGCAAGACCTGGCCGACATTCAGCGCGGCATGGCGCAAAT
>NZ_JAVLFQ010000025.1:0-2597 GCF_046052765.1 Limnohabitans sp.
CCGCGCGCTTTTTCTTCTGGCGCCGCGTCAATCTGGTCGTAAGCCTTGGCTTCTCCGCCAAACTTCGCCGACAAAATCGTCGTGATCGCCGCCGTCAGCGTCGTCTTGCCATGGTCTACGTGCCCAATCGTACCTACGTTGACGTGCGGTTTGGTCCGCTCAAATTTGCCTTTTGCCATTGTCTTTTCTCCAAAGAACAGGCCCGTGTACAGGTTTTACGTCTGCACGATGCTGCTGGTTCGTCCCGCACGGGTAACAAGACGGCGCATCGTCGCAGACACTTGAAATCAGAGGGGACAGAACAAACCGCAAGCGGTTTGGTCTGTCCCCATGAAATTATTTTGCCCGTGCTGCAACAATCGCTTCGGCGACGTTACGTGGGGCTTCGGTGTAGTGCTTGAACTCCATGGTGTAGGTGGCGCGACCTTGCGACATGGAGCGCAATGTGGTCGAGTAACCAAACATCTCGGACAAGGGCACTTCAGCCTTGATGGCTTTGCCGCCGCCGACCATGTCGTCCATGCCTTGCACCATGCCACGGCGTGAGGACAAATCGCCCATCACGTTACCAGCGTAGTCTTCAGGAGTTTCCACTTCAACAGCCATCATCGGTTCGAGAATGACTGGGCTGGCCTTGCGACAGCCTTCTTTGAAACCGAAGATGGCCGCCATTTTGAAAGCCATCTCAGACGAGTCCACGTCATGGTAAGAACCGAAGTGCAATGTCACTTTGACATCGACTACCGGATAACCTGCGAGCACGCCAGCCGTCAAGGCTTCGATCACGCCTTTTTCCACCGCAGGAATGTATTCGCGCGGCACCACGCCACCTTTGATGGCGTCGACAAATTGAAAACCTTTGCCGGCTTCATTGGGTTCGATTTTGAACACCACGTGACCGTACTGACCTTTACCGCCTGATTGACGTACGAATTTGCCTTCGCTGTCTTCAATGGTTTTGCGAATAGTTTCGCGGTAAGCCACTTGCGGTTTGCCGACGTTGGCTTCCACACCGAACTCGCGCTTCATGCGGTCGACAATAATTTCCAAATGCAACTCGCCCATACCGGCGATCAATGTTTGGCCTGACTCTTCGTCGGTCTTGACGCGGAAAGAAGGGTCTTCCTGCGCCAAACGCTGCAAGGCAATACCCATTTTTTCTTGGTCGGCCTTGGTCTTGGGTTCCACAGCCTGGGTAATCACTGGCTCAGGGAAGATCATGCGTTCGAGCATGACAATCGCGGCAGGATCACACAATGTTTCACCAGTGGTCACATCTTTCAAGCCAACGCAGGCAGCAATATCGCCAGCACAAATTTCATCCACCTCTTCGCGGTTATTGGCGTGCATTTGCACGATACGACCGATACGTTCTTTTTTGCCCTTGATAGGGTTGTAAACCGTGTCACCTTTTTTCAGCACGCCTGAATACACACGCACGAACGTCAATTGGCCGACAAAAGGATCGGTCATCAACTTGAATGCCAAAGAGGAAAAATTTTCTTTGTCGTCGGCTTCGCGGTGCACTTCTTTTTCGTCTTCATCCATGCCTTTGACAGGCGGAATATCGATAGGCGAAGGCATCAATTCAATCACCGCATCCAACATACGCTGAACGCCTTTGTTTTTAAAGGCTGTACCGCACATCATGGGCTGAATTTCACTGGCGATGGTGCGAACACGCAAACCATGGGTGATTTCTGCTTCGGTCAAATCACCTTCTTCAAGGTATTTGTTCATCAGGTCTTCAGACGCTTCAGCTGCGGCCTCGACCATGTTCTCGCGCCACTTTTTGGCTTCTTCGACGAGGTTGGCCGGGATGTCTTCGAAACGGAATTTCATGCCCTGAGAGGCTTCGTCCCAAATGATGGCTTTCATCTTGCGCAAATCGACCACGCCGGTGAAGTTTTCTTCAGCGCCGATAGGAATCACGATAGGCACGGGGTTGGCCTTCAGGCGCAATTTCATTTGGTCGTAGACCTTGAAAAAGTTGGCGCCGGTACGGTCCATTTTGTTGACAAAGGCCAGACGCGGCACTTTGTACTTGTTGGCCTGGCGCCAAACAGTTTCTGACTGAGGCTGTACGCCACCCACGGCGCAATACACCATACAAGCGCCGTCGAGCACGCGCATGGAACGCTCAACTTCAATCGTGAAGTCCACGTGCCCGGGCGTGTCAATGATGTTGATGCGGTGTTCGGGGAAAGACGCGTCCATGCCCTTCCAAAAGCAAGTGGTTGCCGCAGAAGTGATGGTAATACCACGCTCTTGCTCTTGCTCCATCCAGTCCATGGTGGCAGCGCCGTCATGCACCTCGCCGATTTTGTGGTTCACGCCGGTGTAAAAAAGAATGCGCTCGGTGGTGGTGGTCTTGCCCGCATCGATGTGCGCAGAAATACCGATATTGCGATAGCGCTCGATAGGAGTCTTGCGTGCCATGGTCAACCTCTTGGGGAATCAGATTAAAAACAGGAAATTGTCTGCGTCATTTGTGACAGCAAATTGCACTGCTGCAGCCCGGGTATTTCAACAGCGCACATCTGAAGACATGCGAACCCGTCAACTGCAAGCAGCAGCTTCGATCAGAAGCGGAAGTG
>NZ_JAVLFQ010000026.1:0-11502 GCF_046052765.1 Limnohabitans sp.
CCCCATCTTCAAACCCATCATCGAAAACGAGGCCTGTTTGCTGGTTACCAGCATCAATTTGTACGAAGTGCACCGGGTGTTATCTCGCAAACTGACAGTTGAATTGCGTGACATGTGTTTGGAGGTGATGCAGCGCCCTTCCGTGATTGAACTCAACGACCAACGCGCCATTGCGGCATCTGAGTTGTCGCTGAAACACGGCTTGGCCATGGCGGATGCCGCCATGTACGCAATGGCTCTCGAGTACAAAGCCGTTTTATGGACGCAGGATGCAGACTATCAGGGCTTAATGGGCGTGAAGTATTTTCCTAAGGCCTGAATTTCGTCAACAGCATGGCATCCCCATAACTGAAAAACCGGTATTTCTGTTCAATCGCATGCGCATACACACGGTGCATATGCGCGAACCCGCTGAACGCTGCGACAAGCATCAACAGCGTCGATTTAGGCAAATGGAAATTGGTGATCAACACATCCACCACTTGAAACGCAAAACCCGGGGTGATGAAGATGCGCGTATCGCCCTCGGTGTGGCCGTTTTGCGCCCACGACTCTAAAGTGCGCACACTGGTCGTGCCCACCGCCACCACACGCCCGCCGCGCGCGCGGCAGTCCGCAATGGCTTGCAACGTAACTGTTGGGATGCGGTACCACTCGCTGTGCATGCGGTGTTCGCTGAGGTTTTCTGTTTTCACCGGCGAAAACGTGCCTGCACCTACGTGCAGCGTGACGCTGGCAATGTGCACGCCGCTCGCTTGAAGCGCTTGTAACACCGCTTCATCAAAATGCAGAGCTGCGGTGGGCGCAGCTGCCGCACCCGGGTGTTTGGCAAACACGGTTTGGTAGCGTTGACTGTCTGCTTGCTGGTGCTCGTCAGTCGCAGATTTTTGCGTGCGCTCTATGTAAGGCGGCAGTGGCATATGGCCATGGGCTGCCATCAAATGATGTGGCTCGTCGCTGAACGACAGCAAAAACAAAGCCCCGTTTTCATCCGGCCAGCGCCCGAGCAGCGTGGCTTCAAATGCATGCCGCCTACCACTGCGGTCCCACATCATGAGGCGCGCGCCGGGCAAGGGTTTTTTGCTGACTTTCATGTGCGCGACCACGCGGTTGGGCGCTTGGCCGGGTTCATCGGCCAGCACACGTTCAACCAATAACTCGAGTTGCCCGCCGCTGGCTTTTTCACCGAACAATCGCGCGTTCACCACTTGTGTATCGTTGAACACCAGCAAGTCTCCAGCGTTTAACAAACTTGGCAACTCATGAAAAATGCGGTCCTCAGGTTGCAACGGGTCACGCGCGTCAAGCAACCGCGAAGCACTGCGCTCAGCAGTGGGGTGCTGGGCAATCAGCTCGGGGGGAAGTTGGAAATCGAAATCGCTGAGTGTGAACTGGCGAACAGAAGAAGAGGGCATGTGCTTGAGGGCCGGACGGGCCCGTTCCAAGAGTGAATCAGAGGGCAGATTGTGGCAGTAAACATTTTGGCGAGATCAAGTGAATCAAGCGGATGAGAAAGCATGTCTGAACCTGCATGTCAGAATGATCCTGATGATATTCAACACCGATCAAACCGCCGCCGCGCTGCCCTATTTGCATTTGGTCGATTGCATCAAAGCTTTATTGCTAGATGCTTCGGTGAAAGTGCCGCCACGCTTGGTGCAGCCCTTGTTCAACGGCGGCAGTTTGTTTGTCATGCCCGCTTCTGACAAGCAATTCGCCATCACCAAGCTGATCACCTTTGTCGCTGACAATGCCTCGCGTCAACTGCCTGCGATTCAGGGCGATGTGGTGGTTTTTGATGCCATCAATGGCAAACGTTTGTGCGTGTTGGATGGACCGACGGTGACGGCGCGTCGCACCGCTGCGGTGTCTTTGCTGGCCGCGCAACTGCTGGCGCCAAACCCTAATGGCAAGTTGCTGATCATTGGCGCCGGTGTGCAAGGCCGCGCGCATTTGGAAGCGTTTGCACAAGGCCTGGGCGTGAAAGAAGTGAGGGTGGCTTCGCGCAGCCAAGCCAGCGCAAACGCATTGGTGCAACACGCGATCAACCTAGGCCTGCAAGCGCAAGTGGTGGATAACGCGGATGAAGCACTGGCTGAATGCAGTCTGGTCGTCACTGCCACCAGCGCAAAGCACATCGCCATGCGGGCGCGCCCCAGAGACGATGCCTTCGTGTGCGCCGTGGGCGCGTTCAGTCCGCGCATGGTCGAGTGGTCGCCCGAAGTGTGTCAGCACATGGCGCAGCACGGACGCATCGTCGTCGATACGCGCGATGCCGACCACGAGGCCGGTGATTTATTGCAAGCCGGTTTGGAAGTACCGTGTTTTGCCAGTTTGCAAGACGTGGTTCAACACGCGTACAAAAAGACTGTCAAAGCAGGCCCGGTGTTTTTCAAAAGTTGCGGCTGGGCAGGTTGGGATTTGGCGGCAGCCCGCTGTGCTTTACAGGGAACGCCGCGCCAGTCTTAAGCCATGGAGCAGGCACAATCGCCCACACATGTCCGTCGATACAACTTCCAACACCAACACCAACACCGAGCGCAAGCCGCTGTCCGTGCCGCAAAAAGCCTTGCGCAAAATGGGCTTGCTGCGCCCGGTCGACATGGCTTTGCATTTGCCGATGCGTTACGAAGACGAAACCCGCTTGGGCAAACTCAGCTCAGCGCGGGACGGTGACACTTTGCAATTTGAAGCCGTGGTGCAAAGCTGTCAGGTGGTGTTCAAACCGCGCCGCCAATTGCAAGCGGTGGTGAGCGACGGGACAGATATGTGCACACTGCGTTTTTTCAATTTCTACCCGAATATGCAAAAGGCCTTGGAGGTCGGACGCAAAGTGCGATTGCGCGGCGAATTGCGCGGTGGTTTCATGGGCTACACCATGATGCACCCGACGGTACAGCCAGCGGGAGCACCATTGGCGGGCGCACTCACGCCGATCTACCCCAGCACCGCCGAACTACCGCAAGCGTATTTGCGCAAAGCCGTGCTGGGCGGTTTGGCGCGCGCCTTGCAAAGCGATGCATTCAACGAAACCATTCCGCCGGGTCATCTGCCACCGCACAGTTGGGGCTTGCGCGAGAGTTTGCAGTTTTTGCATCACCCGTCGCCCGATGTCTCTTTGGCTGAACTCGAAGACCGCAGCCACCCTGCTTGGCAACGCCTGAAAGCCGAGGAGTTGCTGGCGCAACAACTGTCGCAATTACAGGCCAAGCGTGAGCGGCAGTTGTTGAATGCGCCGGTGCTTGCCCTTGGCACCAAAGACCAAGGCGTGCTGGCACAGTTGCACGCTGTTTTGCCTTTCAAGTTGACAGGTGCACAAACCCGGGTGGTCAATGAAATCGCCAACGACGTAGCACGTGCCGTGCCCATGCACCGTTTGTTGCAAGGCGATGTGGGTTCGGGCAAAACCGTGGTGGCTGCGTTGGCCGCCGCCCAATGCATTGACGCGGGTTGGCAATGCGCGTTGATGGCACCGACCGAAATCCTCGCCGAGCAACATTTCACCAAACTGATAGGTTGGCTGGCGCCCGTGTTGCAACCGCTGGGCTTGCAAGTGGCATGGTTGACCGGCAGCCAGAAAAAAAAGGAGCGCGACGCCATGCTGGCGTTAGTGGCCAGCGGCGAAGCGGCCTTGGTGGTCGGCACACACGCCGTCATTCAGGACAAAGTGCATTTCAAAGCATTGGGTTTGGCCATCATCGATGAGCAACACCGCTTTGGCGTGGCGCAACGTTTGGCGCTGCGGCAAAAGTTGTCGGATGTAGAAACCTATGGCGAACACAGCGCGGGCGCGCCGCAAGAGCCGCATTTGCTCATGATGAGCGCGACGCCGATTCCGCGCACATTGGCGATGAGCTATTACGCCGATCTGGACGTGTCCACCATTGACGAATTACCGCCCGGGCGCACACCCATCGTCACCAAGTTGGTGGCCGAAACAAGGCGCGATGAAATCATCGATCGCATTCGCGCCCAATTACAAGAGGGCAGACAGATTTATTGGGTATGTCCGTTGATCGAGGAAAGTGAAGCGCTGGATTTGCGTAATGCCACCGATACCCACGAGGATTTGTGCAACGCCTTGCCCGGCGTCATGGTGGGTTTGTTGCATTCGCGCATGCCGCAGGCCGAAAAAAAAGCCGTCATGTCATTGTTTGTGCAGGGGCAAATGGGCGTGCTGGTCAGCACCACGGTGATCGAGGTGGGTGTCGATGTGCCGAATGCATCTCTGATGGTGATAGAGCATGCCGAGCGTTTCGGCCTGAGCCAGTTGCACCAGTTACGCGGGCGGGTTGGGCGCGGTGCGGCCGCGTCAGCTTGCGTGCTGTTGTATTCGCTGGGTGAACACGGGCGGCTCAGTGAGACGGCGCGGGCCCGCTTGCGGGCCATGGCTGACACCGGCGATGGGTTTGAAATTGCCAGACGGGATTTGGAGATTCGCGGACCGGGTGAATTTTTAGGTTCGCGCCAAAGCGGGGCGGCCATGTTGCGGTTTGCTGATTTGGCAGTGGACGGCGAACTGTTGCAGTGGGCGCAACAGCTCGCGCCCCTGATGTTGGACAAACACCCGCAAAATGGGGCGCGGCACGTGGAACGTTGGTTAGGTGGAAAATCCGATTTCCTCAAAGCCTGAAATCACCATGACCCTGACAGAACTCAAATACATTGTGGCAGTCGCTCGTGAAAAACATTTCGGCCGCGCCGCCGACGCTTGCTTTGTGTCGCAACCGACCTTGTCGGTCGGCATCAAAAATCTGGAAGAGGAATTACAAGTCAAATTGTTTGAGCGCAGTGCCAATGAAGTCGCGGTCACCCCCTTGGGCGAAGACATCATCCGGCAAGCGCAAAGCGTGCTGGAGCAGGCGTCCAATATCAAAGAGATAGCCAAACGCGGCAAAGACCCACTGGCTGGTCCGCTGCGTCTGGGGGTGATCTACACCATTGCACCCTACTTGTTGCCCGAACTGGTGCGCCACAGCATAGACATGTCGCCGCAAATGCCGCTGATGCTGCAAGAAAACTTCACTGTCAAGCTGCTGGAAATGCTGCGCACCGGTGAAATAGATTGCGCCATCATGGCCGAGCCGTTTCCCGATGCCGGTCTGGCCATCGCTGCTTTGTACGACGAGCCCTTCATGGCGGCGCTGCCCAGCAACCATCCGCTTGCAGGGCGCGAGTCCATCAGTGCAACCGAACTCAAAGCCGAAACCATGTTGTTGCTGGGTAATGGACATTGCTTTCGTGACCATGTGCTGGAAGTCTGTCCCGAGTTCGCGCGCTTTTCCAATGACACCGAAGGCATACGCAAAAGCTTTGAAGGGTCTTCGCTGGAAACCATCAAACACATGGTGGCCGCAGGCATGGGCGTGACCGTGGTGCCGCGTTTGAGTGTGCCTAAAGAGGCACTGGTCGTCTCCGCCAAACGCAAAAAATCGCTCGACACTTATGTGCGTTACTTGCCGATTGTGGAGGGCAAGGACGCCCCGCCCACGCGGCGCGTGGTGCTGGCTTGGCGAAGAAGTTTCACGCGCTACGAAGCCATCGCGGCATTGCGCAATGCGATTGTCGCCAGCGAGTTGCCTGGCGTGACCCGCTTGTCATGATCAAGCTGTATCTGGACCTGATTCGCTGGAACCGTCCCGCGGGTTGGTTGCTGCTGTTGTGGCCGAGTTTGAGTGGCTTGTGGTTGGCTGCCGGCGGATTTCCCGGCTGGCATTTGTTGACTGTGTTTGTGCTGGGCACCGTGTTGATGCGCAGCGCCGGTTGCTGTGTCAACGATGTGGCCGACCGCGAGTTCGACAAGCATGTCAAACGCACCGCCAACCGTCCGGTCACCTCTGGCGCTTTGTCTGTGCGTCTGGCCTTGAGCGCGGGTGCAGTGCTGGCGCTGTGCGCTTTCGGTTTGGTGCTGACCACCAATGCGGTGGCCGTGGTGTGGTCGTTCGCCGCTTTGGCCGTTACCTTGGCTTATCCCTTTGCCAAACGCTATGTTGCGATGCCGCAAGCGGTGCTAGGCATTGCTTTCAGTTTCGGTATCCCGATGGCGTTTGCGGCCGTCAACGGTGGTCCGCTCACGCCTATGGGTGTGTGGCAGGCAGTGCCGCCGCTGGCCTGGGGCTTGTTGGTGATCAATATGTTTTGGGTGTTGGCGTATGACACCGAGTACGCCATGGTGGACCGCGACGATGATCTGCACATAGGCATGAAAACCTCAGCGATCACGCTTGGCACCTATGACGTGGCGGCGGTCATGGGGTTTTATGCCGTGTATTTGCTGGGGATGCTTTTGTTGCTCAAACCGCTGAATTTGGGTTGGCCACATTGGTTTTCGATTGAGATCGGCGGCGTGCAGGCCTTGTGGCATTTCGGCATGATTTACAAACGCGAACGCGATGCTTGTTTTCGCGCATTCAGACTGAACCACTGGTTGGGGGCGACTGTTTTTGCAGGCATTGCCTGGGGACTGCATTTGCAAAACTGACCCATCCGACGCTGCGGTGTATCAGCCATTCGCACCTTCGGCTATTTCATTGATTGACAGACAAAGAAAAAGCCACACTAAGGTGGCTTTTTTGTTGACGGATCAAGCCAGCCAATTATTTTGCTTTCTTGTGTGATTTCTTTTTGCCTTTTTTCTTGGCCATGATCAGGTGATCAGCATCGAAAGAAGCAGCCGACACGGCACCTGCGTGCGTGAAGCCGGAGACTGTTTGGGTTGCGTGTGCAGGTGCGGACAAGCAGGCAAGCACGGCAGAAAGAGTAATCAAAAGAGTTTTCATGGTTGATGGCCTTGTCGAGGTGTGTACAGAAGTATGGATTGTTACATTAAAAAATCAGGCGTGAAAAGAGGATTATTCTTGATCAAATAAGTGGCCCATCTCAATGGCGCGTTGTTGGGCCGCCGCCATCGCCTTGGAAATCGCAAGGTCTAGCTTGTCATCTTGCATGCGGGTGATGGCGGCGAAGGTGGTTCCGCCTTTTGAAGTGACACGCTCGCGCAATACCTCGGGCTTTTCATGGCTGCTACGCGCCAACTCAGATGCGCCCACAAACGTGCCGACAGCCAGTTGGTGCGCTTGCGCCGCGGATAAACCCATGCTGATCCCGGCCTTGGCCATGGCCTCAATAAAGAAGAAAACATAAGCAGGACCCGAGCCAGACAAGGCCGTTACCGCATCCAACAAGGCTTCGTCGTCGACCCAAATCGTTTCACCAACCGCCTGCATCAATGCCTGTACTTGTTCTCTTTGCAATGCGCTGACAGGGGGCGTGGCAAACAATCCGGTTTGACCCAGACCCACCAACGCGGGGGTATTGGGCATGGCTCTGACCACGCATGGTGAATCCAGCCAGCGGCAGATACTGTCGCTGCGCACACCGGCCGCCACACTCAAGTGCAAGGCCTGTGCAAACATGCCTGTCAAAGAGTTAGCCACTTGTTTGAAAACTTGCGGCTTGATGGCCCAGACCACCAACTGCGAGTGTGTCAGCGCTGCCCCCGCTTGCGCATGGCATTGCAGACCCATGTGCTTTTCTAAATAGGCGCGCGTTGCATCCACTGGTTCCACCACATGGATGTGTGTGGCAGGGATGCCTTGCTTGAGCCAGCCGGTGATCAAGGCCTGCGCCATGTTGCCCCCGCCAATGAACGTCATAGGCAAGAGAGAAGAAAAAGAATCGGTCATGTTGAAAACCTGTTGTGTCAGAACGTACCCACGCTGATTGTCAATCAATGCGCTATTGTTTGCCGCACGGCGCGGTCCCACGCGGCCATTTTGTGGTCCGCCTCGTCGCGTGAGATGCGGGGCTCAAATTGCCGCTCGACCCGCCAATGTTGCGCGATTTCTTGTGGGCTTTGGTAGATCCCGGCAGTCAAGCCAGCCAAGTACGCCGCACCCAGCGCTGTGGTTTCAATCACTTGCGGGCGCAACACTGGGATGCCCAGCAAATCGGCTTGGAACTGCATCAGCAAATCGTTCACGCAAGCGCCGCCATCGACCCGCAGCTCTGTCACTGCTTGCTTTGCGTCGCGGTTCATGGCTTGCAACAAGGCGGTGCTTTGAAACGCGATACTTTCGAGCGCTGCGCGCGCAATATGCGCCATGGTGGTGCCGCGCGACAAACCGACCATGGTGCCGCGCGCATCGGCTTGCCAATAAGGAGCGCCTAAGCCGGTGAAGGCAGGAACCAAGACAACGCCACCCGCATCTGGGACGGTTTCGGCGAGTTGTTGCACATCGGCGCTGTGGTCAAAAGCACGCAAGCCGTCGCGCAACCATTGCACCACAGCCCCGCCTATGAACACACTGCCCTCTAAGGCATAAGCGGGCGTGCTGTCGGCCTGTGCCGCGCTGGTGGTGATCAAGCCGTTGCGGCTGGTTTGGAAATGATCGCCGGTATGCATCAGCATGAAGCAGCCGGTGCCGTAGGTGTTTTTGGCTTGGCCGGCGCTGAAACAAGCTTGTCCGAACAGCGCACTTTGCTGGTCACCGGCCACACCGCCTATAGGCAAGGCATGTCCCAACCATTGGGATTGCGTGAGTCCGAAGTCGCTGGCCGAAGGCTGTACCCGGGGCAACACAGACGCAGGAATGTCGAGCAGTTGGAGCAACTCGTCATCCCATTGGTTGGTGTGTATGTTGAAGAGCATGGTGCGCGCCGCATTGCTCACATCGGTGGCATGGACCGCGCCGCCACTGAGTTGCCACATCAGCCAGCTGTCGACCGTGCCAAAGGCCAGCTCGCCACGTTCCGCCATGGCGCGTGCGCCCGCAACGTTGTTCAAAATCCATTGCAACTTGGTGGCCGAGAAATACGCGTCAATCAGCAACCCTGTTTTCTGCTGGATCAAAGATGCTGCGCCTTGCTCTATCAGAACTTGGCAGACAGGCGCTGTGCGTCTGTCCTGCCAGACAATGGCGTTATGGATCGGATGGCCGCTGTCACGTCGCCAGACCACGGTGGTTTCGCGCTGGTTGGTGATGCCTAATGAAGTGATGGACGAAGCGTTGATGCCGGCTTGCGAGATCGCTTGGCGAGCGGTGTTCAATTGAGACTGCCAAATTTCCTCGGGGTCGTGCTCAACCCAACCCGGCTGCGGGTAAATTTGATGCAATGGCTGTTGTGCCATAGAGACAATCGATCCATCCGTACGCATGATGATGCTGCGCGAACTGGATGTCCCCTGATCCATGGCCATTAAATACGACATAAGTACTCTTTCATACAAGAGGTTGGAACACCTGTTAAAAATTTTCTCCAAACCCGATACAAACTATGCCATAATTGCGGGCTCTGCTTTTCAAACAGCAGAGAAATCACGCCCAAACAAATGCACAGCAAATGGTTTGCAGTGCAGATGACGGGCCCAAGACTGATCAAGCAGGCTCAGCTCTCACGGGTTGTGCAAATTTGATACAAGTTGGGAAACAGAAATGATCCAGACAGAATCCAGATTAGAGGTCGCCGACAACACCGGTGCAAAGTCCGTTTTATGCATCAAGGTGCTTGGCGGATCTAAGCGTCGTTATGCCAGCGTGGGCGACATCATCAAAGTAAGCATCAAAGAGGCTGCGCCTCGCGGCCGCGTCAAAAAAGGCGAAATTTACAGTGCCGTGGTGGTTCGTACTGCCAAAGGTATTCGTCGCAGTGACGGCTCGTTGGTCAAGTTCGACAGCAATGCGGCCGTGCTACTCAACGCCAAACTCGAGCCCATCGGCACGCGCATCTTTGGACCGGTCACGCGCGAATTGCGCACCGAGCGATTCATGAAGATCGTCTCCCTGGCCCCCGAAGTTCTCTGAGGACCTGACACCATGAACAAATTACGTAAAGGCGATGAAGTCATCGTCATCACGGGTCGCGACAAAGGCAAGCGCGGCACCATCGCATTGCGCCAAGATGATTCGCACCTCGTGGTCGAAGGCATCAATTTGGTCAAAAAACACACCAAGCCCAATCCCATGGCTGGCACAACTGGCGGCATCGTTGATAAAACCATGCCTATTCACCAGTCCAATGTGGCCATTTACAACGCCACCACCGGCAAAGCCGATCGCGTGGGCATCAAGATCAATTCCGATGGTACGAAGGTTCGCGTCTTCAAATCCAGCGGTGAAGTTATCAAGGTTGCATAAACATGGCACGACTCCAACAACACTATCGTGAAAAAGTGGTCCCTGAATTGACCGCCAAATTCGGCTACCAATCTCCGATGGAGGTGCCGCGTCTGACCAAGATCACTCTCAACATGGGTGTGTCAGAAGCCGTGGCTGACAAAAAAGTCATGGAACATGCGGTCGGCGACATGAGCAAAATCGCTGGTCAAAAACCAGTCGTGACCAAGGCGCGTAAAGCGATTGCCGGTTTCAAAATTCGCGAACAGCAGCCCATCGGTTGTATGGTCACTTTGCGCGGTGTGCGCATGTACGAATTTTTAGACCGCTTTGTCACCGTGGCATTGCCCCGTGTGCGTGACTTCCGTGGTATTTCTGGTCGCGCGTTTGACGGTCGCGGCAACTACAACATCGGCGTGAAAGAGCAAATCATCTTCCCCGAGATCGAGTACGACAAGGTTGATGCCCTGCGCGGCATGAACATCAGTATCACCACCACGGCCAAGACCGACGATGAGTGCAAAGCACTTCTTGCCGCCTTCCGTTTCCCCTTCAAGAACTGAGGTGCCCTGTGGCTAAAGTAGCTTTGATTGAACGCGAACTCAAGCGCGACAAACTGGTCGCTAAGTATGCAAAAAAATACGCTGAATTGAAGGCTGTGGCTAACGATGCCAAGCAAAGCGATGAAGCGCGTGCAACGGCCCGTTTGGGTTTGCAAAAGTTGCCCCGCAACGCCAATCCCACACGTCAGCGCAACCGTTGTGAAATCACCGGTCGTCCCCGTGGTACTTTCCGTCAATTTGGTTTGGGTCGCGCCAAGATTCGCGAAATGGCCTTTGCGGGCAACATCCCTGGCATCACCAAGGCCAGCTGGTAAGACAGCAGGAGATATTCAATATGAGCATGAGTGACCCCATTGCCGACCTGCTGACGCGTATCCGTAATGCGCAGATGGTGGCCAAGCCGACCGTGTCGGTGCCTTCTTCCAAAGTCAAGCTGGCTATCGTCCAGGTGTTGAAGGAAGAGGGCTACATCGACGGCTTTCACGTCAAAACAGACGCGGGCAAAACCGAGTTGGAAATCGCCTTGAAATACTACGCAGGTCGTCCTGTGATTGAGCGCATCGAGCGCGTCTCTCGCCCAGGTCTGCGTGTTTACAAGGGCCACAACGCCATACCCCAAGTCATGAACGGTTTGGGCGTGGCCATTGTCACCACACCTCAAGGCGTGATGACAGATCGCAAAGCCCGCGCCACAGGCGTGGGTGGCGAAGTTCTTTGTTACGTGGCTTAAGGGAGAAAACAGCATGTCCCGAGTCGGAAAAATGCCCGTCGCCGTGCCCAAGGGTGTGGACGTGGCCATCAACGAACAGCTCATCAGCATCAAA
>NZ_JAVLFQ010000027.1:0-3831 GCF_046052765.1 Limnohabitans sp.
CTTGTCGGCAATAAGGTACCGACGTACACAACCTCCTCTACTGTCCTTAATGGCTCACAGATCAATAACCCAGTGGTTACCTACTTGGACGTGGGTCTCAAACTTGAAGTCGAACCTACAATTTTTCTTAATAATGAAATCTCTATCAAAATTGGTTTAGAGGTAAGTAACATAGTTAAGTCGGAAAAGATAGCGGGTACTGAGACCACCATATTTACTGTTGGTAATCGCAATGCCAGCACCATCTTGCGACTGAAAGACGGCGAGAACCAGATCCTGGCCGGTTTGATCAACAGCGAGGCCGACCGTTCTGTGAATAAGTTGCCTGGGTTAGGAGACACGCCGCTTCTTGGTAGATTGTTTGGCTCCCAAGCCGACACCAATAAAAAAACTGAAATTCTGTTGTCCATCACACCCAGGCTAGTTAGAAATCTTCAACGGCAAGAGGCCAGTCTGAATGAATTCTTGGGAGGCACTGACAGCAATTTGCGTATGCGCCCTGACTTCAAGGTGGGTGCCTTGGAGGAGATCTTGTCCAACCCCGCGATCAATCGCGAACCCATGCCTGTTCAAGCGCCTGCACCCAATACGGCTCAAGAATCTTCCCAAGCCAAGCCTTCGTTGCCAGTCGTTGCCCCCACAGTTGTTCCTGCTGTCATTCAGTTGAAAGATGCTGACACTTCACCCAAGCCCAAACCTGCTCAGCCTGATGCCAAGGCCCAAGCCGAAGCAAGGGCCGAAGAAAAGAGGCTCAAGGACGCCGAGGCTGCCGACATGAAGAGACAGTTGATTGAGAAAAAGAGGGCGGAGGCAGCCAAGATCCAACAAGAAAAATTGGACAAAAAGAAAGCCTTAGACGCCGACAAAGCGTCTCCAGAGACACGCCAATTCATTGATAAGATTTTGAAGCCTCAGGAAGCGCCATGATTGTTTGTGGCCTATCTTTGCGCCTCAAGGGATTCACCCTGATCGAGTTGTTGATCACACTGGCTATTCTGGGTGTGTTGGCAACTTTAATCACGCCCGTGGTGCAAATCGAAATGCAACGGCAAAAGGAGACGGAGTTACGAACCGCCTTGCGTGATGTCCGCAAGGCTATCGATGCCTACAAAGCAGCAGGAGATCAGGGGCGAATAGAGATGACAGAGGGCACCAGTGGATATCCAAAATCTTTAGATACCCTTATCAAGGGTGTCAAAGATATCAAAAATCCGCAAGATAAAAAAATATTTTTCCTCAGACGCATTCCACTCGATCCCATGGTCTCAGGTACTTTGACTATGGAGCAAAAGTCAGGTGGCAGTTATGGTTGGGGTCTGCGAAGCTATGCCAGCGATCCAGAAGACCCGCAGGCAGGAAGTGACGTGTTTGATGTGTACTCCAGTTCAAACGGTGTAGGCCTGAACGGCATACCCTACAGGAAGTGGTAGGCCTGTCATGAAACGAATATCAATCGGACTAACGAGCTCGGGTTTTACTTTGATCGAGTTGTTGGTCGTACTGGCCATCGTCACCTCGCTGATGATGCTGGCTGTCCCAAGGTACTTTGCCAGCATTGACCACGCCAAGGAGGTCACGCTCAAGCAAAATATCTCCATCATCCGAGAAACCATCGACAAGTACTATGGGGACACAGGGCAGTACCCAGAGTCTTTGCAGCAGTTGGTGGACAGAAAGTACTTGAAGTCTTTGCCCATCGACCCTGTGACTGAAAAGTCAGACAGTTGGCTCATCACGCTGCCACCGCCAGATGCCAATGGGAAAACCAATGGCAAGGTCTACGATGTCCATAGTGGGGCGTCTGGCAAAACAGCCGCCGGTGTACCCTTTGAGAGTCTTTGAGTCAAATATGCGCTACATACGCCCAAGTGCAAAAGCCGATGCTGGCTTCGCCTACCTGAGCCTGCTTATTTTTTTAGCATTGCTAGGGTTTGTCTCTGCCATGGCTTTGCAAGTGGGCAGCTTGGTGCACAGAAGAATGGCGGAGGAGGCGTTGATTGACGTTGGCTTGGAGTACGCCAAAGCACTGAGCAGCTACGCCGACAAAACGCCTGCAGGCATGGAGGATCAGCCCATGAGCATGCAGGAATTGTTGCTCGACAAGAGACTGCCTGGGCGGGTGCGACATTTGCGACAACTCTACCCTGACCCAGTCACTGGCAGCGAAGAGTGGGGGCTGGACTTGGATCCCGATACAAAACGCGTTGTCGGGATATTCAGTCTTTCTGACAAAAGACCTATCAAGATTGATAATTTCCCTCTGGGTTTTGACGCCTTCAAGGGTAAATCCAGACTGAATGAATGGGTGTTCACTGCAGACATTGTCGCGAGTATTGAGCGTGGTGACGATGGGCGTAACCGCAATGGCACAAATTTGATCAATCCAAGTAACCTGATAGACCGATCTAAGCGCAATATACCTGAGCCAGTCGCCCCTCGCGATGACGGATTGATATCACCGAATGAACTCCCTAAAAATTAATGTGTGCACTGTTCGTGAGTTTTGCTGAAACAAAAATTGTCACCAAGGTTTCATACAAGCTTTTTATAGTTAACAATATTATGTGCTTAAATAAATTATCAGTACTATTTGTTTTTTTACTTTGCGCTGCCATAGTAAGCTTTGCCCAAGGGCAGGACTTGCCTTTGGGCGAAAACTCTAAGTCTTCCACGAGTAATAAAAATAAAGAAATAAATCGAAATGCAATGACCGAAGGCATATCAGGCTTGTTGATCGACAACATGATCACCCCGAATGGTCATCAATTTTTTCAGCTCTTCAGCACTAGCTGGAAAGAAAACCCAGAGTCAGAAAATTACTCCCTGGCCTTTGTCGAAACAACTTCTAGATTAAGAGGCAGTCAAGTACTTATTTATTTGGGCACCAAACTTATGTTTATCAGTGGCCTGCCATACAAGTCATCCCAGCTCAGACCCATGGTCGATCAGGCTATTGAGGCGATCAATAGCGGCATTATTTCTTTGGCTACGGAGACAGGCAGTGCTGAGAAAGATTTAGGGGAAGAAGAGTTGTGAAAGTAACTCTAGTTCATCTTTTAAATTGATCTTTTCCCATTAAAGGTAGATGGGCTCGAGCCGATAAAAAGATAATCTACAAAGGTTTTCCACCATGAAAAAAGTTTTTATGCAAACAATGTTGGGTCTGGTGTTCTGCAATTGCTACGCAGAAAATTTGAACTTTAACTTCATCAACCCTTCATTCTTGGGGGGCAACCCAAATAACGCCCCTGGACTGCTTAATTTGGCCAACGCGCAAAATCAATTCAAGGCACCTGTCGATACGCCTGCAGAAAAATTCGCAAAAAATTTGGAAAGCGCTGTTTACTCTAAAAAGTTAACTTCAATATTCGCAGCCAGTGCATTGACAGACACTACGTTACTAGGAGTTCCTATTCAAACTGATAACTCAACTATATTGATAACAGAATCTGGAACCGTTAGGACAATCTCAATAACAGACAAGACTACTGGCGCTGTCACTACATTTACCGTGGATATTACCCCGTAAAGACTTGAGATGAAATCAAATACCGCCAAGCATTTTTATCGGCTTCACCTGATGGTGTTGGCGATAATTTTGAGTGCGTGTTCGTCGGTGGTGCCACCGTCTGCGGTGAAGTCAAATGCGCGGTTGACCCCTGTCTCAGATGTCACGCTCGACCTCAGCCACCTGCCACCGCCACGGGAGAAGATTCCCATAGCGGTCTATGGTTTTCGTGACCAGACTGGCCAGTTCAAGCCTTCGCCGGATAGCTTGAACTCTTCACAGGTCTCGCAGGGTGTCTCCTCGGTGTTGGTGAAGGCCTTGCG
>NZ_JAVLFQ010000028.1:0-129013 GCF_046052765.1 Limnohabitans sp.
ATTTCCCAATTTCCCAATTTCGGAGTCTGACCCCAATTTCCCAATTTCCCAATTTCGGAGTCTGACCCCAATTTCTAACAATTAACCGTTCAGTCCAACTTGTAATAGTCAGAAATGATTTTCCATTTACCGTCTTGGATCTGCGACAAACGCGAACGGTTAGAACTCAAATGTTGAGTCGGTGTGAATTTACCCTCAGGACCACCAAATATATCGGAAGGAATGGTCATGTTGTCCATGGCCTTGATGAAATTATCTGTCGTTAAATTGGGGCCTACTTTTTGCGCACCACGTATGAAAGCGTCAACAATGATGTATCCATAGACAGAGAACACGGTGGGGTCATCACCAAATTTTGTTTTGTATTTGTTGGCCCAAAAAGCAATAGGCTTGGAAGCTTCGTCCAAGTAGGGGTGTGGCACGGTCATAGTGGCATACATACCGTCCATCGCCTTACCGCCCAATTTGTGAATCAAATCGGTGTAAGCAGCACTGGAACCAATGAACAACGGATTAAAACCCGTTTTGCGCGATTCGGCGATAGTGCCTACCGTTTCACGAATGATGGTGCCCAACACCACCAGCTCACAACCTGCAGACTTCATGCGCGCCACTTGCGAGGAAAAATCGGTCGCGCCACGTTTATACGACGTCTTCTCGGTGAACTCCATATTGACCGACTTCAGGCCAGCCTCTGCGCCACGCAGGACTTCCAAACCAAATTCGTCGTCTTGATGGATAGCACATACCTTGGTGAGTTTTTTCTCTTTCACCAGACTAGGTACTGCGGCACGCATTTGATCAAAGTAAGTAGCAAACGCAGCATATTTCAACCTGTTGAACGGCTCATACATTTCACGCGCCGCTGTCACTGGCAAAAAATTGATGATATTTTTTTCAAATTGCACTGGCATGGCGGCATTGTTTTGTGCCGTTCCAATATGGGCTGCCATGATGAAAATTTTGTCTTGGTTCACCAGTTTTTGAGCTGCCAATACTGCACGCTTAGGGTCATAACCGGAGTCTTCGCTGACCAAGCGCAGTTTGCGCCCGTGGATCGCGCCTTGTTCATTGAGTTCATCTATGCGCAACTGCATGCCATTGCGAACGGCTTTGCCATACCCTGCCAGCGGACCTGACATGTCCTGAATTGTGCCTATCAAAATTTCGTCTTTGGTCACACCTTGTTGTTGCGCCCACGCTTGTCCAAAACACAGTACAAGCATTCCCATCAAGATTTGTTTTTTCATGGTTCAGTCTCCTTCAATTCATTTGTCACAGGTTTAAGTGGTGTACATGGCTTCAATCAAGTCACTGTATTTCTTTTCTACAAATTTTCGCTTGAGCTTCATGGTCGGGGTCAGTTCATCATCTTCTGCGGTCAGCTGGGTGTCGAGCAGTCGAAAATGCTTGATTTGCTCTACACGTGCAAACTTGGTGTTCACCTTGTCTATTTCAGCTTGTATCAAGGACTGTACTTCAGCTGTTCGGGTCAGACTCGCGTAATTGGAAAAAGGCACATCATGATCTTGGGCATATTTTTCCACGTTATCCAGATCAATCATGATGATGACTGACAGGTAGGGGCGTTTGTCGCCGATCACCACTGCGTCAGTCACATACGGCGAAAACTTCAATTCGTTTTCCCATTCGCTGGGCGTGATATTTTTGCCACCCGCGGTGATGATGATGTCTTTCATGCGATCGGTGATTTTGAAAAAACCATCCGCATCCACGCTACCCACATCTCCTGTATGTAACCAACCGTCTGCATCAATAGTTTCAGCGGTTTTATCTGGCTGGTTCAAATAACCCATGAACACATTCGGGCCGCGTACCAGCAACTCTTGCGTCACAGGGTCGACCTTGACCTCGTTGTAGTCACACGCCTTGCCAATAGAGCCAGGCACAATATGGTCATACGGCATGAATGTTGATGCACCACCAGATTCGGTTTGTCCCCAAACCTCCAGCATAGGAATGCCCAAGGCGAGATACCAGCGCACCAAATCAGGTGATATGGGCGCAGCACCCGTACCTAAAAATCGGGCACGCTCAATACCCATCATGCGTCGTACATTGTTCAATGTCAGTAGACGCGCCAAATAGAAAGAACATTTGAGCCATATCGGTACGCGCTGGCGCTGCAACACCCGCGCTGCCACTGTATTACCCACAACCAAACTCATGTGGTAAATAAATTGTTGAATGGCGCCCGCTTCAGCGATAGCGATAGTGACTGCTGAATAAAACTTCTCCCAGACGCGTGGCACCGCAAAGAAAAGTGTGGGAGCTATCTCACGCACATTCTCAGGCACGGTGTCAGGGTTTTCGACAAAATTCAAAATTGCACCGCTGTAAATACACGAGTACATGCCTCCAAGTCTTTCGGCAATATGGCACAAGGGTAAAAACAACATGCGCTCATCTTTTTCATTTTGCCCCAGGTATTGGCTGTAGCCACGCATGACATAAACCATGCCGGCATGACTGTGCATGGCGCCCTTGGGCTTGCCTGTGGTGCCTGAGGTGTAAATCAATATAGCCAAGTCTGAGGGCTGACGGCTGTGGCGACGCAGCTCAAACTCGTTGGCATGCAATTTGTCATAGGCCGCACCCTGCTCCTGAAGTGCTTGCAGACTGATGACCATGGGGTCGGCAAACCTAGTCAAGCCTTCAGTATCAATGACCACAATCAGTTTGAGCAAGGGCAATTGATCGCGGGCCATCAAAGCTTTGTCCAATTGCTCCTCGTCTTCAACAAACAAAACGCAAGTGCGCGAGTCTTCACACAAATACTTCACCTGAGACAGCGAGTCGGTCGGGTAAATACCATTGGATATACCGCCTGCTGACAATACGGCCATATCAGCCAACACCCATTCCAATCGGGTATTGGACAAAATAGAGGCGCAGTCACCCACAGCGAAACCATGGGCGGCCAAGCCCATGGTGATCTCACGCACGGCCTGTCCTGCTTGCAGCCAACTCCAGCTCTGCCATATGCCGAACTTTTTTTCGCGCATCATCAACTGAGAAGATCGAGCCGCTACGCCATTCCAAAAAATACCGGTGATGGTTTCACCCGGTATCACAATGTCCGTCGAACCTTTGAGCCTGGCGGTATCCCATAAAACACTCATGTGCTATCTCCAGGTTTTCTTCTTTTTCCAGCGCCGCTCGTCGCGTGCACCGGCTTCTTTGAGACCAAGGTAAAACTCCTTGATGTCATCTTTTTGCAGCAGACGCTCGCAGGTGTCTTCCATGACTATGCGACCCGACTCCAACACAAAGCCATAGTCCGCGACATTCAGCGCCATGTTTGCGTTTTGCTCAACCAACAACATGGTAGTGCCTCGTTCACGATTGATACGCAGCACAATCTCAAAAATTTCTTGGGTCAATTTGGGCGACAAACCCAGACTGGGTTCATCCAACAAAATCATCTCAGGATTGCTTAAAAGCGCGCGTGCAATAGCCAACATTTGTTGCTGTCCACCCGACAGCAAACCCGCAGGCTGGGTGGCTCGCTCACGCAAAATAGGAAAATAAGCAAACGCGGTTTCAATGTCCTTCGCAATCGCATCTTTGTCGCTTCGGGTGTATGCACCCATCAACAAATTGTCACGTACTGACAACAAAGGGAACACTTCGCGACCTTCGGGAACGTGAACCAAACCGCGCTGCACGATGTGGGCTGGGTCCATGGCGGTGATGTTGTCGCCGTCAAATTGCACCGTGCCTTTGCGTGGATCGATGATGCCGGAGATGGTTTTCAGTACGGTGGTTTTGCCGGCACCATTAGAGCCCAGCACAGTGGCAATTTGACCGCGCAGCACCGAAAGACTGACGCCACGAATAGCCCGCACTGGGCCGTAGGCGCTCTCGACATTGTTGAGTTGCAGCAAGACGTTACTCATGCAGCCACCTGTGAATTCCGCTTGAAAGTGGTTGCATCAAATGTGCCGCCCAAGTAGGCCTCGATGACAGCAGGATTTGACTGTACGTGGGCAGGTGTTCCCATGGCAAGCACCTCACCTTGATTCATCGCCAATACCCTGTCGCTGACCTTGGACACCAAACTCATGTCGTGCTCCACCATCAACACGGTGATGCCCAGATCTTTTTGAATGTCTTGAATCCAAAAAGCCATGTCAGCGGTTTCTTCTACGTTCAAGCCCGAGGAGGGTTCGTCCAATAACAATAATGTGGGCTCGGTGCATAAGGCACGCGCGAGCTCGACCACCTTGCGTATGCCATAAGGCAGGCCTGCCACCATGGTGTCACGGTACTTTTGCAAGTCTAGAAAATCGATGATTTCTTCCACTTTGCGACGGGTTGCGATTTCCGCACGGCGCACACTCGGGGTGAACAACATCTGTTGCCAAAACCCCGTGCGGTTATGCACATGACGGCCAATCAACAAATTGTGAAGCACAGAAGCGTGTTCGAATAATTCGATATTTTGAAACGTACGTGCAATACCTGCGGCAGCCACTGCATGGGCAGGCATGTCACTCAAGCGTTGGCCTGCGTAATTCAAAAACCCTGAAGTAGGTGTGTAGATGCGACTGATCAGGTTGAACACCGTGGTTTTTCCCGCGCCATTAGGTCCTATCAAAGTAAACACTTCGCCCTGTCGCACCTCAAAGCTGACTTGGTTGACCGCCAGCACGCCGCCGAAGCGTACAGTCAAATCATGCGCACTGAGAAGAATATCGCTCATTTGAGTCGGTCCGATTTTTGGAAACTTTTTTGACGCTTGAACATACCCTTGCGGTAAAAGGGAAACAGTTGGAACCAAGTGCGGATCTTCAACCAACGCCCATACAAGCCCATAGGCTCAAACATGACGAACGCTATCAGCACCAAACCATACACCACCGCTTGCAAGCCAGGCGCTTGGCCAATGGCGCTAGGCAGTAAATCTTTACCCAAGGTGATGAACTGCGGCATGGTAATCAAAAAAATCGCGCCCAAAAAAGCACCGTGCACCGAGCCTAAGCCACCGATGACCACCATCAACAGCAAATCGATAGACTGCAAAATACCAAATTGATCAGGGCTGATGAACTGCATTTTGTGGGCATACAAAGCGCCGCCAATACCTGCCAATGCGGCGGACATCATGAATGACAAGGTTTTGTAATAGGCCAGATGAATGCCCATGCTTTGCGCGGATATTTCAGAATCTCTTATCGCCACGAACGCACGGCCTGTAGAACTTCGCAACAAGTTGAGTACCGCCAATGTGCACAACACCGTGACCACCAAGCAGACCGCATAAAACTTGTCGCCACTGTCGGCTTTCCAACTGCCGATAACCAGCGTCTTCACATGCATACCCGCATTGCCGCCAGTCAGACTTTCCCACCGAGCCAGCACTTCTTCGACAATGAATCCGAAGGACAAGGTGGCAATACCTAGAAAAATACCTTTGACCCGTAAAGCTGGCAAGCCGACCACAGCGCCCACCAATGCAGACAATCCGGCGCTGACAGCCACGGTCACAGGAAACGCAGTGCCATGTGCAGACAGTACCGCGGCCACATAAGCACCTACGCCCATGAATGCCGCGTTACCGATGGAGAACAATCCGGTGAAGCCAGCCAACAACATCAAACCCAGGCCCATGATGCTGTAAATCATCACAAATGTCAGTTGTGCCAACCAGTATTCTTGTAACAACCAAGGTGCCGATACCAAAGCCAGCATCAATAAGGTGTACCAAAACAAGTGACCGCCGTGTTTGGCCAAATCAATGTCTTGGTTGTAAGAAGTTTTGAAAATAAAGCGCATGGCTCAGACCTTTTTGCGCAAGTTATCGCCGAACAAGCCATTGGGCTTGAACACCAACATCAGCAACACCACGACGTAGGCGGCCACGTCTTTGAATCCCTCGGGTAGCCAAAAACCGGCCAGCGATTCGACCACCCCAATGATGATGCCTCCCACAATCGCGCCTGGCAAACTGCCGAAACCGCCAACCACTGCCGCAGGAAAGGCTTTTAAACCAATGAAGCCCATATTGGCATGCACAAAAGTAATCGGTGCCAGCAACAAACCTGCGATGGTGGCAACCACAGCGGCCAAAGCCCACACCAAGCCATTGAGTCGCTTGACAGGTATGCCCATGTAATAAGCTGCGAGTTGGTTTTGTGAACTTGCTTGCATGGCAATGCCTATGCGCGAATACTTGAACATGAAAAAAAGCAAACCGCACAACACGGCGGTGGTAGCCATCACCACCAACTGGGTCGTACCCAACACCAAACTACCCAGCTTGTAGTTGATGTCTGCATACGGCACGGCCAGACTGTGGGTTTCTGTTCCTATGTCTGGAATCATGGTGACCAGACCTCGCGCCACATAACCCACGCCAATGGTGAGCATGACAATTGCAAAAGCTGGCTCGCCCAGCACGGGATTGATCACCACACGCTCAATCAACCAACCCATGCCAGCCATGATTAGCATGGACACGACGACGGATACCCCAAAGGGCCAACCCAAATAGTTGACACAGGCCAATCCTGTGAATGCACCCAGCATCATCAGTTCGCCCTGCGCAAAAGTGACCGTTTCAGTCGCTTTGTAGATAAGCACAAAGCCAAGGGCTATCAAACCGTAAATACAGCCTTGGGCGACGCCGCTCAAAATGACTTGAAGTGCTTGCATTGGAAATAGGAGGGTTGATCCATAAAGAGACAGCCTTTCACATTGTGGATCATGCCGAATGCAAGCTGGCTAGGCATATGCCAGCATTGACATCTGCCCCGCTTGTCATGTCGAAATGATGTGCATGGATTGGGCTATTTCGAAAAAGCCACAAACCACCCTTAAATTAGTGGCAAAAGATTCATTTAATGCATTTAAATCATTAAATTTAACTAATTATTGTGTAAAAATGGTTGTTAAGTATTAAAAACCACTGAATCGGTCACAATTGCAGGCGTAACTCTAACCGCAACACAAGATGCAACGGCAACCGCAGTTGCAGCGGCTTTTCAGAATCTGGCAAGTGGTGCAACGCCTAATATCTCAGGTTTCACCAGTTCCGGTAGTGTTACCACAGGTTTCTCTTCAGGGTCAATTGCAACAGTGGGTGTAGCTAGCGGCGGCCCTCCAGCGGTCTCTTTCACTTATTCCACTACTGGGCCAGTCGCTGACATTGGGGGCAAATATGATTTACTGTTCGACAACGATACCTTTGTATGGAATGCGGGGGACGCAGTCGTTAACAGTGTTGACGTGATCAAAGACTTCAGCGCATGGAATGGAACAAGAGGCGATAAGCTGGACATTAGCAAGCTACTGACCAACGGCTACAACAGTTCCAGCTCCACACTCAGCCAGTGGGTCACTATCGCCACAGCGCAAATTGCACCAGGCGGCACCACCACCAACAGCACAAAAATCACGATTGATATTGATGGCGCTGGCTCTGGAACTACCACTCAAACTATTTGGCTCGAAGGTGTCACGATTTCATCAACTGATCCAACTATTTTGAAAAACAACTTGATTCTGATCGCCTGACCGTTCAGCCCTGCTTCAACAGCGAACACGCCATAGAACAAGACAACCAGCGACGTCATCTTCGTCTGTCTGGTTGTCGTATGGCCTATCATGGGGTTGTGTGTGAATGGGTATTTTCATAGCTCCCTGACTTCAAAACCATATGACGCGTGTTCGACTCACTTCCGGTCTGGGTTTTTACGGCGATAACTGGTCGCCCGTGTTGTCCGCCATCGAGCATGGTGACGTCCAGTACGTCTGTTCTGACCATTTGGCTGAATTGACGTTAGCGATTTTGCAAAAAGACCGTCAAAAAGACCCCGCTGCGGGTTTCGCCCGCGACCTCTTGCCCATGCTCACCCAGTTGTGGCCTGCCGCTTCCAAGCGGGGCGTCAAGTTTGTATTGAACGCCGGTGGCTTGAACCCCCATGGTGCAGCCAGTGCCTTACAACAATTGTTTAAAGCGAAAGCTTGGCACGCCCGCATTGCCGTGGTCACTGGCGACAACGTGCTCGATCACATAGACGAATTGCAAGCCAACGGAGAAACGCTGGCTCACATGGACAGCGGCGCAAGTATTGACAGTGTGCGTGATGCGCTGGTGTTCGCCAATGTATACCTAGGCGCACAACCGATAGCGCAAGCGCTGGCACAAGGTGCAGACATTGTGATCACAGGACGGGTAGCGGACGCGGCTTTGTTTTTAGGCCCGCTGATACATTCGTTTGGTTGGGCCAGCGACGACTGGGACAAACTGGCTCAAGGTATCGCGGTAGGCCATTTGCTCGAATGCTCAGGTCAAGGGGCAGGCGGCAATTTTGGTGCGTCTGGTGTCTGGCAACGTATTCCTGATTTGTCTCACATCGGTTTTCCCATCGCCGAGGTGTCTGCCGACGGCGAGGTCTTCATCACCAAAGCACAAGGCAGCGGTGGCCGCATCAACTACCACACCGTTCGACAACAATTGCTTTACGAGGTGCACAACCCGCGCTGCTACATCACCCCCGATGTGGTGTTGGACATGGGCGAGTTGACGCTGCATGAAATTGGGGTTGACAAGGTGCAAGTGCGCGGCGCTATAGGTCATCCTGCACCGACGCAATGGAAACTCGTGGCAGGTTTTCACAATGGCTGGATGGGCCACGCTGTCACTGGATTTTGCTGGCCTGACGCACGGGCCAAAGCGCTGGCCGTGTCTCAAGCCGTACAACTGCAAATGCAGGAAAAACATTTGCCCTACGAAGAGCTGTGTGTGGAATGGTTGGGGCACAACAGCTTTCTCGGACCTCACGCGCATCAACCCCAAGACGATGACATGAACGAAATCTGGCTGCGAATGGCCATACGAACCCGCGAGAAAAAACACGCTGATATGTTTCCCCGCTTGTTTCCTTGGCTGGCCTTGTCGGGGCCACCTTTCATGGGAGGCTTTCATGGCATGCCAGCAGCCCACGAGTTACTGGGACTTTGGCCTGCGCTGATTGACCGCAGTGCGGTAGAAGCCAAAGTTCGCATCAGCTTGATGGAGACTGTGTGACATTCTTTGCTGTCCAGTTGCCGATGGATTCATATTTCAAGGATGCATTCTGATGAAGCTGCGCTTGTCAGACATTGCCCATGCACGCAGCGGCGACAAGGCCGACAACGCAGACATCGGTTTGTTTGCATGGGAACCGCTGGGCTACGCCCTACTGGCACAACATATCAGTGCAGAGCGAGTGCAAACCTATTTTGCACACCTTTGGCCGCAGACGAATGAGCAACGGGACGCTGCATTGCCCTATGTAGAAAGGTTTGATTTGCCCAACCTGCTGGCTTTGAAATTCGTGTTGCGCGGCGCACTCAATGGCGGTGCGGCTTCCAGTTTGCGCAGTGACAATCTGGGCAAAACCATCGCGGCCCAATTGCTACACATGCAAATTGAAGTCAACGATGCACAAGCCAAAGCCGCCCTGCTGGCGGCTCAATTGGAAATCAGCAGGTTTTAAAACTCAGGCAGGGCCAAGCTACTGCACCCGTATCATTGGCAGATGAGCGATTCACTGCCCACGGCGCACACTTCAACTATTTCTTTCAGACAGGCGCTGTGGTTCTGGCTCAAACTGGGCTTTATCAGTTTCGGCGGGCCCGCTGGTCAAATAGGCATCATGCACCAAGCCTTGGTCGTGGAACGCGCTTGGATTTCTGACAAACGTTTTTTACATGCGCTCAATTACTGCATGTTGCTGCCTGGCCCAGAGGCACAGCAACTCGCCACCTACCTGGGTTGGTTGATGCACAAAACATGGGGCGGCGTATTGGCTGGCCTGTTGTTTGTGCTGCCCTCGCTGTTTATGCTCATGGGCTTGTCTTGGGTATATGTCAGTTACGGCGATGTACCTTGGGTGGCTGCGCTTTTTTTCGGTATCAAACCCGCTGTTATCGCCATCGTCTTGCAAGCGGTTCACCGCATAGGCGCTCGAACATTGCGCAATGTCAGCCTGTGGGCGATTGCCGGTTTGAGTTTTGCTGCCATAGGGCTGTGGCAGGTTCCATTTCCTTGGACAGTGCTGGGCGCGGCTTTGGCGGGCGCGGTTCTTGGGGCAGTGGCACCCGCGCAATTTTCTTCAGCGGCGCAGCATGCCAGTGCTGCTGCATTGCCTGCTCGCCCTGCCGTGATTGATGATGACACACCTAGCCCTGCGCACGCCCAATTTAAATGGAGCCGCTTAGGCTGGGTTGTAGGCGCTGGGGTGGTGTTGTGGTTGCTCCCGATGTGGGTTTTGCAATGGATGTATGGCGACGACAACACCTTGACCCGCATGGGTTGGTTTTTCAGCAAAGCGGCACTGATGACTTTTGGCGGTGCATACGCGGTTTTGCCCTATGTGTATCAAGGTGCGGTAGAGACTTTTCAATGGCTTTCGCCGCAACAAATGATGGATGGCTTGGCGCTCGGTGAATCTACGCCCGGACCATTGATCATGGTCGTGTCCTTCGTGGGTTTTCTGGGTGGTTATGCGCATCCGGTTGCAACCGATGACCCGCTGTTTGTGTCTGCCTGTTTGGGCGCCATCGTGGCCACGTGGTTTACTTTTTTGCCTTCGTTCATCTTCATACTCGCAGGCGGGCCGTTGGTGGAAAGCACGCAAAACCAGTTGCGGTTGACAGCCCCTTTGACCGCCATCACGGCGGCGGTGGTCGGCGTGATGTTGAACCTGGCGTTGTTCTTTGCCTATCACGTGCTGTGGCCTCAAGGCATGTCTGGTCGTTTTGAAGGGTTGTCCGCTGTACTGACCTTGGCTTGTGCGCTGGCTTTGCTGAGATTCAAATGGCCGGTATGGCGTGTGTTGGCCCTTTCTGCATTGGCAGGAACCGTCACTTTAGGGATGGTCTGAATAACACGAAGCGCATTACGCCACTTGAATACCTAGCGTACCGAACACGCCAAAGTCAGCCAGCACATCATCGCCCGCATTCAACACCACTGGCACCACGCAGGTACCCGTGATAACCGTGTCGCCTTGGCGCAAATGCATGCCATGACTCAACAATTCGTTGGCCAACCAAGCCAATGCCTTGCGCGGGTCTCCCAGCACATTGGCGCCACTGCCCTGCGCTTGAACCACACCTTGTTTCAAAACTTGTACTGCGTGCTGACTCAAGTCCAGATCACGCCAGGGATAACTGACCGCCTCACCCAACACCAATTGGTTGGCGCAAGCAAAGTCTGCCAGCAACATGGCTTCGCCGATGTGAACAAAGTCCTGCCAGCGTGAGTCTGGAATTTCAATCGCCAAATGCAAGTCCTGCACATGGGACATGACTTCTTCAGTCGTCAACGCAAGTGGGGAGTTCGCCAGCACATCCCTACCTATGCGAAAAGCAAATTCGGGCTCCATCACGCGCATGAGATTGTGTGTCAAGCTGATGCTCGCGCCCGGTTTCAAACAACGTGAAGTCAACAATCGCCCGGCCAGTGGGCCGGTGACACCGATGTGCTGTTGACCGGCAATGCTGGTGGCCGCAATTTTCCAGCCCATGGCCGATTCACCCGTGGCTTCAAACAATGCCTTTTGTGCGGCGTAGCCTTGCGCCCTGTCAGTTGGCTGCGGCAGCGAGTTATCGGGTGTGGCTAATTGCCTTTTCTGCTGCCATGCTGGCAAAAGTTGCTCTGTCAAGGCTTGGTATGAGGAAGTGGGCATGGAAACTCCGTTGGCTTGGGATCACAAAGCGTACGAGACACTCAAACTGAAAAAACATGTATCGGTTGGATTTTTTATCTTGTCTTCAGTTTATAGGTTTTGCACAAGAAACCCTGCCTGCCAACAAATCGCAGAGAATGGACCATCACTTTGAATCGCTGGATATGAAAAAATTTTGTTGTATGGCTTTGCTGTGCGTCGGCTTGAACTGCCACGCCGAGTGGACCCTGTTCATGGAAATGGAAGACGGCACATGGTATGTAGATCTCGCCAGCCGCAGCGCCGATGCACAACCACGTATTTGGACTTTGTTCGATCACAAAACTCCCGTAGGTGCTTTTGGTGTGCGCTCGGTCAAAACCTGGTTGGAGACTGATTGTCAGGAAGGCTGGTTGCGTGAAAAGTCATTGGTGGTATTCAACGATCAAATGGCGCGGGGCTCTATATTGCGAAACACTTCGCCAGGGACCATGAAAATATTTCCCCAACCCGGCAGTGCTTACGAAAAAATTTCCCAATCTCTTTGCCAGAAATGACACATGGCGGTTCGCAATTCGCATCATGTCTATGTGGTGGAGCTGCATCCGGATGTATGGTTTGAACCGAAATTCAAACGCAGCAACCCTGACTACGTCTCAGGTCAACCATTTGTTTATGTAGGCATGACCGGGCTTGATCCAGACACACGGTTTGATAACCACAAAGCAGGCATCAAAGGCAATGTGTTTGTTCAAAAGTATGGATTGCGGTTGATGACCGAGTTGTTTGAGCACCTCAACCCTATGCCTTATGGAGATGCGCAATACATGGAAGTCGATCTGGGTATCAGGCTCAGACAAGCGGGATATGGCGTCTGGCAAGCCTAAACCTTTCAGCTGAAGCTTCTCCAAATATCTCAGGGTTTTTACTATAAAGATTTTGTTAGATTCTTCAAAATTTCATTTTGTTATGATTAAATTATCAAATTAATTTGATTTAACAAATTTATTTCAAAGGTACCAACCCATGAATTCAGTCAATCCTCATGCACATGCCGACACTGGTTTGATGCGAAACATATTCACAGTTCCCACCAGCAAGGCCTTCACCCGTTGGGTGGCCGTGATCAATTTTTGGATTCTGATCTCCTGCTTGTCACTGGCGGGGGAAACGGTTGAACCCTATGCCTCCGAACATGCTAAATATTTCTTACTGATTGAATATTTCGCTGTTTTCTTCTTCACCATCGACTACCTAGGCAATCTGTATTTCGCCAAGGATCGCGTCAAGTATTTCTTCAGCTTCTGGGGTTTGGTCGATTTGATTTCTATTTTGCCCAGCTATCTCATGTTGATGAACCTGACCGCCTTGCAAGGCAGTAAGGTGTTCCGCGTATTGCGTGTGGTGCGGGTGTTGCGGGTGCTGAAAATGGCACGTATCGCGTTACAAGCGCTGGAACACAAAGTGGAGACTTCCAACCCCATTTTGACCAACCTGAAAATCTATTTCATCGCTTTGTTTTCGGTGGTGATGATCTCCAGCACACTGATGTACTACGTTGAGGGGAATTTGTACTCGCCTGAAGCCATGGCCGCAGGTCAGGCTGCTTTTGATGCGCAACTGAAAATCACACCTCTGCCAGAAAACGCCCCCCCTGGCGCTGAAAAATTCATGCCTGTCGACCCCATCAGTGGTAACTCGATTCCCGAAGACAAACGTTTTTTCACATCTATCCCTACTGCCATGTGGTGGTGCATGGTGACCCTGACAACTACTGGTTACGGCGACATGTTTCCGCTGACTTTCGGCGGGCGGGTGATTGCCTCTATGACCATGTTGATGGGCTTGGTACTGTTTGGTATTTTGTTGAATATCGTCGGTAAAACCATCATGGTGCTGCTGTTTGGAGAAAGCCTCACGGATGACAATACCACCCCTGCCACTCGCGAAGCCATTTTGAAAATGATGGTTCAGCGCCAATGGATCAGCGAACACCGCGCCTATGAAATTGAGTTAATGTCTGAAGAAGATATCAAGAAAAATTGCAAAAATCTTTGATGTTTGCATGCCAGCCGCATGCGGCTTATGATGAACCAAGCCTCGTCTTTACCGGCGGGGCTTTTTTCATATCTGATTGAACATTGATGTTTGCTGTTAACCGTAAGACTTCAAAGCCATGACTCTGAAAAAATTTGCCCCTTGGAAAATCCAAGCCGATGACCGTTTCGAGCTGTCGGACATATCTACCCGACTGCCGGTGAACAAAAAAGAAATCGACGAAAGCAAAGGACTCAAGACATTGTTTGAGCGGCTCAACAAAATGCAAAACACTTTGTATGCAGCCAAAACCCATGGTGTATTGCTGGTATTGCAAGGCATGGACACCGCCGGTAAAGACGGCGTGATTCGTCATGTATTCACGCATATCAGTCCGCTAGGTGTTCGGGCACAAGCCTTTGCTGCCCCATCCGAAGAAGAAAAGCACCACGATTTTTTATGGCGCATACACAGCAAGCTACCAGCCAAGGGCGAGTTGGTGATATTCAACCGAAGCCACTATGAAGATGTATTGGTGCCTCAAGTCAGGGGTTGGCTCAAACCAGCAGCCATTGAAAAGCGCTTGGCACACATACGCAACTTCGAAGCCATGCTGCATGATGAAAATATCACGGTGCTGAAATGTTTTTTACATATCTCCAAAGCGGAACAGAAAAAACGTTTACAAGCCCGAATGGAAGATCCGCAAAAACAATGGAAATTGCAAGCCTCCGATTTTGAAGACCGCAAACTGTGGCCTACATTCATGCGCGCTTACCAGCAAACACTGTCAGCCACCAGTACCAAAGAGTCTCCTTGGTACATCATTCCAGCAGACGACAAATCAGACAGAAACCGGTTTTTGGCCGAACTGCTTGTCGCTACTGTGGAAAACATGAAATTGAAAATGCCTTCACCCAGTTTGAAACCAGGCAGTTTCAAGCTTGTTTGAGGCAGGCGGGTTCAATCAGCGTTTGAAATAAACAACCGCGGCGGTGACGACAAGAATAAATGCCCACACGGCCATGGCGTTATTTCCTAGAAAATTGATGGCTTTTTCCTCCATCAACAAATGGGCTGGTGTATTGGCTTTATCACTTTGAGAACCTGCAATAAATGGTTGCCTGATCGGTTGTGCATTGACACGCCAATCCTGCGAATTCATTTGCAAAAAAGCGTCTGTTGACTGAACATCTCCTGCCTGAAAACTGGCCAACTGCTGCTCAAGAAGCACGCACCTTAAAGCCAACAGATAAGAACCTTGCGGGTGATTTCGCACTGTTTCACTTATCATGGCCGTGGCCTGTTCGTCTTGCGACGCCAACCGGGTCTGTTGAAGGTCACGCAAAAATCTGCTCAAAACATCTCGTTCAGCTTCAATCATTATGAGTCCCTTAAGTAACGTTGTTTATCTGTTCTTGTTCGATCACCGATTCAGGCTCGACGTCTTTCAGAAGTAAAAAAGGGAACAGTATGAATCCCATCAAAATCCAACTGAAAAAACCACCCACACCGATGTTGACTGTGATGAATATAGAAAGCAGTGCACCGAACTTAACGGCTATATTTTTCATAAATAAATAACCCACCAGCAACTCTCCCAACGTCAACACATAAGCGATAAGGAAAGCCCGGGGAATAGCAAAATGGGTGAGGTACATGCTGCCTATGGAATCCGGCGGCAAATCTGCCAAGCGTTCAATAAACATGCCTTTTAACGCATCGGACCAAAGCAAACCTATCATCAATTTGAAACTACCGCCCAAGAAAAAGTACAGTCCGTAAAGTTGTCTACAGGCGCGCAATGCCTGCCAGGGAGATAGCGCATATTTTATTGACCAAGCTTGTACACCTCCCCATTTGATGAACATAAGGCCTCAAATAAAAATGAAATGATTATTAGAAGAATAATGTGGAAACACACCCGTAAAAACCAGTAAAAAATGAGGGATTCATGCCATTTTTTACTGATTTATCCTAATAAAGTCTCTGTCAGTTCGCCCTTGCCACCCAGACCGTGGCACCCTCAGCGCCGTAGTTTTCAATATGAGGGATATTTCGCGCCAAACGGAACGGGTCTCCGGCTTTAAGCAGGATGACCTTGTCGTCGACGGTTAACTTGAATTCACCGCGTACCACCAGTGCGCTGACATCAAACGGATGGGTATGCGTATCGACCACGCGGTTCGGTTCCCATTCGCGCACCAGCACTTCGTCAAATCCTTCTTCGACAGACGTTGCGGTAAATTCTTCAAAGGTTGTGTTCATGGTTTGACTTCTTTCTTTAGTTCAAGATTTCCAATCTAGCATCATCTTCAAGCACTGCGGATCGGCAAATGCCACCTGATAGGCTTGCACCGCTTGTCCGAGTTTATAGGTATGGGTGATCATGCCCTCCAGCGATAACTGCCCTGTCTCCACCATGCGGGTCACCGCCAGTAAATCGTGTTTTTTCCATTGAGCAGCGGCACGAATATGTGCTTCACGCATGAATGCGGGCGCGAACGCGAAACTTAAATCCTCTTTGTAAAAACCAGCCAGTACCACCTCGCCGCCAGGCGCCAATCGCATGATCAGTTGGTTCAGCAAGCTGCTGTCGCCACTCACGTCATACACAGCTTTGTAGTCTTTGCGTGTATCGTCATTCGGATGCATGACGGTGTAACCCTCGGCACCGCTTTGTCGAACTGCTTGGGTTTCCCACACCGTAGGCGCCGCCCCGCCCAAGGCGACAGTGATACGCGCCAGCAAGCGGCCCATGACACCATGGCCAACGATGAGATCAGGCAGGATCATGGGGTTGCGCTCGCCACCCAAGGCTATCGCGTGGTAACAAGTGGCTGCCAGCGCCAGCAGCACCGCTTGGGGGCCGAGGTCTGGGTGCACCTTGACTGCCCGGTCGTGTGACACGATGAGACGAGAGCCGGCTCCACCAAAAATATTTCGTACGCCCTGAAACGTGTAAGAACCGGGAACAAACACATGGTCGCCGACTTGCAACGATGCACCTTCGTTGACTTTGCTGACCACACCCACGGTTTCATAGCCTGGCACCAAGGGATAACCCAAACCAGGAAATGGCGGCATGCTGCCGTCCCACAACAGGCGTTCGGTGCCAGTGCTGATGCCGCTGAACGTGACGTCCACTTCTATGTCGCTGGCTTCAAAAGCCTTGACCTCTAAGGTTTGTATCGACAGTTGTTGTGGCGCGTCGAAAACAATGGCTTGGGCGGTGTTACTCATGGTTGGTCGTCAAAGTGTGGGCGCTTGTTGCGTCAAAAAAGCTTGGGTCATGCGGTTGAAGCGGTCTGCAATTTCAATCATAGGCACATGACCGCAGGCTTCAATGATTTCATAATGGGCATACGGTAAATGCTGCTTCAAGATGTCGACATGGTCCACGGGTAAAAATTTGTCATGGCGGCCCCAGATAACCAAAGCGGGACAACGTATGGTGTCCACTCTTTTTAAAAATTCTTCTCTGGGTTTTTGCGGAAAACCACTGAACCCCAACATGACGCGCAGGGTTTTCAAAAAGACAGCTTGCGCATTCGGGCGTCTGGCCAATGCCACTTTTTCAGCCACCAACTCGCGTGTCACGAATCCGCTGTCGTGGAATGCCAGTTTCCAAATCATCCCCAAGCCAAAATGACTTGGCCGTGTCAACCATTCACCCAGCTTGGGCAAACTGGCCAAGCGGAAATTGAACAATGTGGATTGCCCCACGCCCGCAGGCGCGGATAAAACCAATGAAACCACACGCTCGGGATGCATGGCGGCGCACTCCAGCGCAATACGACCGCCCATGGAATTGCCCACCATGTGCACCTTGTCCAATCCCATAGCGTCCATGAACGCAAACACAAAAGTGGCTTGCGATTGCATGTCATAGGCGGCATCTACTGGCAGGTCACTCAAGCCTGAACCGAGCAAGTCCAGTGCGATGACACGGTGCTGCTGCGACAGTGCATGGATAGTGTGTTCCCATTCGAGCACTGAACAACTGATGCCATGAATCAGCAACACGGTTGAACTTGCATTGCCCTGCGCCCAATAACGGATGCGGTGGTTGGCCACTTGAATGAACTGGTCAGCAGGTCTGGGTGTCATGGCGGTGAGGAGATGAATGGATGAAAACAAGTGGGCGGGTCTGTCCACCACTATGCGGGGAAAAAGAGATTTCATTTTCACACACCGTTATTGGGCTGATCGACGAACACCAAGGCCGCCAACGACAGCCAAGCCCGCACGGTGTGAGACGTATGCAAGAGTCAGCACAGAAGTTGCCGCTGACACACAGGCGAAAAGAAACAAGAGTTGTCTAGCTATTTGGATGTACAGAACAATGGGTCGAACCCAATGATTTTTGATATTTATAAATTTGTTCGAATTTATTAAATATTTAATGAAAATGTTTAATATAGAATAAATTATTGATTTATTTGTATTTTTTTGATGATGACCACAAATCCTGAAAAAAAGGTATGACAAATTTGAATTGGGTGTTCGGATTTACATTGGTACTGGCCATGGGCATCGGCGCCTACAGAGGTTGGTTACCGCAGGCCTTATCCATGCTTGGTTTTTTTGTGGCTTTCTTGGGTGTGATTTATGTCGGGCCCTGGATAGCCAGACACTTGCCACTGAGTGGCCCAGGCGAACCTTTTCGTGATGATGTGGGCGCTTTATTGGCTTTGCTGGTGACTTTGTATGTAGCGCATTTGGGCGTCAGGTTACACAAACACATATTTACCCACAACGGTGTTCAACCTGCGCACCGTTCATTGGGCGCGGTTTTCGGGCTGATATCTGGCATGCTGGTGTGTTTGGCCATGGGTAGCCTGATTGAGTTGACCGAGCTCAGAGACCAAGATTGGTGGCGCTTGTCACTGGAGAAAAACATCACTACTTTTGTTTTGGAACATTTGTCCAAAAGCGTGAAAACCTAATGTGACTGCGACAGGCTGCCGCTGTCTTTCATCACGACTTTGACGGTTTGAAACGCTTTGTCCAACTGAGCCACTGTTTCTGCCACCCCATAGGTAGCGACCAGCATGCCGAGTACAAAAGCAAGAATATGGCTCATATGCACTTTCAGTAAGCAGACGAACTTGTCTGTCATGCACTGGTATCGGACGCAAGCAGCGAAAACTTGAGTCGCACCCTATTTAAAAACGGATGGGCTGATACCGTCAAGCCACAGCCTTTGAAGCTGCGACTGCTGCCACTCAGGCCGCTGAAGCTAGGCGAAGAGAACAAAAAAAACCCGCCAGTTCTCACCAGCGGGTTTGCGCCGAGGCGGAAAAAATTACTTGGTATTTTTCTGAATGAAATCCGCCATGCGTTTCAAACCGCCCTTGATGGCTTCATCAGATGCGGCGTAGCTAAAGCGTATGTGTTGGCCATCGCCCTCCACACGCTGCCCAAAGTGGATATCGGCCAACACCGCCACCCCTGCTTCGAGCAGCAAACGCTTACGGAATTCTTCTGAGTCCGCGCAACCGGTCAGGCGGCAAGCCTCGGTCACATTCGGCCAGGCGTAAAACGCGCCGCCCGGGGTTTTGCAACTGACGCCGGGCAGTTGGTTCAACAAGCCGACAATCAGGTTGCGCCGACTCAAGAACACATCGCGCATGTGGTTGGCGTCGTCCTGCGGACCATTCAAGGCTTCGACGCCCGCCCATTGGGTGATGTGCGACGCACAAGACTCGGTGTTGGTGATCCAGTTAGTGAAATACGGTGCCAACTTTTTGTTGGCACAAAAGCCTAGGCGCCAGCCGGTCATGGCCCAGGTTTTGGAGCAACCGTCTGACAGAATGGTTCTCTCTTGCATGCCAGGAAACGCGGCGATGGAGTTGAATTCACCGTCATACACCAACTGCCCGTAGATTTCATCGGCGAACACCCAGATTTGCGGATGAAGTTGCAATATGTCCGCAATGGCCTGCAAATCGTTTTTGGTGAGAATGCCACCAGTGGGGTTTTGCGGTGAATTCAATATCAACAGCTTGGTGCGCGGCGTGATCTTGTTTGCCAATTCCTGCGGGTCGAAGCTGAAGTTGCGGTCTTCACGCAAATAAATCGGCACACCGACCGCGCCGTTGGCCTTGATTTGTGATTCGTAAATAGGAAAACCCGGCACCGGATAAATCACTTCGTCGCCCGCGCCGAAATCAGTCACCGACTGAATGGTGTAGCCGATGAACGGCTTAGCGCCTGCACCTACCACCACATCGTCCGCGTCCACGTGTATGCCTCGGGTTCGCGCAAAGTAAGCTGCTGCCGCTTGGCGCAACTCTGGAATACCTGCCGATGGCGTGTAGCCGTGCTTGCCCTGTGTGATAGCGTTGATGCCAGCTTGCTGTATGTTCGAAGGCGTAGGAAAGTCAGGCTGCCCGATACAAAAGGAAATGATGTCGTGGCCTTCACGGATCAGCTTATTCACTTCGGCTAGCACCACAAAAGCGTTTTCTGTGCCAAGCCCCAGGGCACGTTGACTCAACTGCGTCATGATTTATACCCCTTCGATGATGCGAATGTCACGCACCACAGCGTTGTCGCCCAATTCTTTCATCGCCGCTTGGTAACCCGCGCTGTCATAAGCAGCCAATGCAGCTTGCAAACTGTCAAACTGAATCAAAACCGTGCGTTGCATCTTGCCGTGCTCTTTGACAGCTGCCGGCATGCCGCGTACCAAAAACGTACCGCCTGCAGCCGTGAGTGAGGGCAATGCGAGCTTGGCATAAGCGGCCAACGCGTCCTGATTGTGAATTTCTTGGTATGCGCTGATGAGGTAGGCTTTGGGCACGGCTTTCTCCTGGTATTTTTTTCAATAAACGTAAAGTGTAGACGTTCAAAAAAAACCGGGCACGCTGGCCCGGCCTCTAGAGTCGCAAACAGGACTAGCCCATGGATTTGTATACCGCTGTTTCGAAGTCATAAAACAACGGCAGCGCTTTGACAAATCGCATCTGCGCTGGCTTTAAGCTTGCTCTCCTTGGCCCATGCGTTTGGCATGCTTGGAAAAAGTGCCATGGCGCCGATGGCACCAGCAGCTTTCAAGTATTGACGACGTTGGTTAGTCATTGAACAGTCCTTTTTCAATTGAGTTGAAATACCCCTTATGAGATACCCCTCTACATCGTATGAACCTCACCTCAAACTGGCAAGTGAGATGACGCTATGACACGGGTAATCCTTAGTGCTGATTGGGCACTTTTTTGCCGGGTTATCGACAACCATGGCGACTTGGGTGTGTGCTGGCGACTGGCCACCCAACTGGCTGAACGAGGATTGACCGTGGTTTTATATACAGATGACGACAGTTCGCTGCGCTGGATGGCGCCAATGGGCTGTGCAGGTGTCAAGGTACAGCCATGGCCCGCTGTCGACGATGTCTTTGTGTCCTCTCAGGTAGCGGGCGTGGTGATCGAGGCATTTGGCTGCGAATTGCCAGCTTGCTACCAAGCCGCGATGGCTTCCTGCCCTGTTGCGCCAGTCTGGATCAATCTGGAATATTTCAGTTTAGAAGCCAGCGCTCAGCGTAACCACGGCTTGCCCTCGCCAGTACTCAGCGGTCCGGCCCAAGGCTTGACCAAATGGTTTTATTACCCTGGCTGGGGCCAACACAGTGGCGGTTTGCTGACTGACTTTAGGCGGCAAACATCAGTGCACTTAGACTTAGATGATGCGGTGACTTCTGATGCCCCACCCTTGCATATCAGCGTGTTTTGTTATGAGCCAGCAGGATTGGTTTTATGGCTCAAACAACTCTCAAGACTGCCGCGCAGGGTGCAATTGCACGTGACGGCCGGACGCGCCACACGGGCGGTCAGGTCGGCCATCAGCGCTGTCCACATGTCCACCATATCCGTAGATTTTTTAGACTATCTGAGCCAAGCTGATTACGACAATTTGCTGTCACGCATGGACTTGAATTTGGTGCGTGGCGAGGACTCCTTGGTACGCGCCATGTGTGCAGGCAAGCCTTTTTTGTGGCACATCTATCCCCAGCACGATGGCGCACATATCCCCAAGCTGCAAGCTTTTTTGGCTCAGACCCAAGCGCCTTCGTCGGTCGTGCAAGCTCACCTGGCGTGGAATGCGTCTGAACCCCAGGAATTGTCCGACTTGACGCCGGATTTGCTGACCGAATGGGCCGATTGGGCAAGGCATTTGCAAACTGTCTTGGAAAGAGAAACCGGCCTCACACAGCGTCTGATGGGCTTCGTCGCGGCCAAAGGCTAAAATAGCCCCTTTGTCCAGACACACACCCCTTTTATGAAAATAGCTCAAGAAATTCGCGCCGGTAACGTCATCATGCACGGCAAAGACCCGATGGTTGTTTTGAAAACCGAATACAGCCGTGGTGGCCGCAACTCTGCCACCGTGCGCATGAAGCTCAAAAGCCTGATCGCCAACTTCAACACCGAGGTCGTGTTCAAGGCCGACGACAAAATGGACCAAATCGTGCTGGACAAAAAGGAATGCACGTATTCCTATTTCGCCGACCCCATGTATGTTTGGATGGACACCGACTTCAACCAATACGAAGTAGAAAACGAAAACATGGGCGACTCGCTCAATTACCTCGAAGACGGCATGACCGCCGAAGTGGTGTTTTATGACGGCAAGGCCATCTCGGTTGAACTGCCCACCAGCGTGGTACGCGAAATCACATGGACCGAACCCGCCGTCAAAGGCGATACCTCAGGCAAGGTGCTCAAGCCCGCCAAAATCGCCACAGGTTTTGACATCAACGTGCCTATTTTTGTGGCGCAAGGTGACAAAGTGGAAATTGATACCCGCACCGCTGAATACCGCAAACGCGTTTGAACCGGTTTCGCTGAATCCAAACCGCCTGTGGGTATGCTGCAGGCGGTTTTTTATTGCGTGCTTGCAAGGCCGGTGGCACCCACTGCTGCCTTTGAGAATCTGGTTAAGGTTCGATAGCAAGACATTAAGCTTCAGAGCCACTTCAAGGACGGTGAAGCACTTAACCCCTCCTCAACCCCCAAGCCAAGCGACTTCCAGCCCCCACTGTCGCCGCGCCGCACCAGAACACCGCAGCCACGCCCAACCAAGCACCTAGGCTGCCAAACACCAAGGGCATGGCCACGCTGGAGGCATTGATCAGCATCAACCGCAAACCCAAACCCTCGCCTTGGCGGTCTGGCGGCAACAACTGATGCAAACTGCTCATGACCATCGGTTGCACACTACCCAGAGACAAGCCGAGCAGCGCTGACATCATGCCCATGGCCCAAGCCGCTTGCGCCATCGGGTACAGCGCCAGCAACAAGCATGTGAACAGCATGGCCAAAGTGATCACTTGCCATTCTTGCCAACGCTTTGTCAGCCAGGGCAGTACCACGCGAATAAGCGCAGCGCACAAAGCAAAGCCTCCCAATATGGCGCCAATGGCAGAAGCAGTCAAGCCGCGCTCGTGCCCCAGCAGTGGAACCACAAAAGTATGCATGTCCCAACTGGCAGATAAAAACCAATTCACAATGAGTAAGCGCCTGAAGCCAGGTTTTCCCAGCAAATCCCACGCGCGTTTGGCTGGATCTTGGACTGCTTGTTCTGAAGCAGGCATGGGCAATTCGCGGCGAACCGCAAACCAAGCAAACCACGGAAACACCGCCAGTAATGCGAAGGCTGCGGAAAAGCCCGAGACATCAATCACGACACCAGCAGCCAGTGGGCCGAAAAAGTTGGAGATGGCAGGCCCGATGGCCAGCCAACTGTAGGACAGGCGCATCTCATTCACATCGCGGGACAGTCTTCCTACATGTCGTTGCAACGCAATGATGGCCACACCGGTGGCGCCGCCACTGAGCAAGGCGCTGACACACAAGACAGGAAACACCGGCCAGATCGCTGCCATCACAGCACCCAAGCTGGATGACAACACACTTAGCATGACGGGTCTTTTCAAACCATGCTTGTCAGCATAGCGGCCTGCAGGCAAAGCCAGAAACACTTGGGTCAGGGCGAACAGCGCGAGCAACACACCGACCATCGCGGCGCTAGAGCCTTGGCGCAATGCCAATAAGGGTGCGGCCATGCGCATGCCTGTCATACAGGCGTGCAAACAAGCTTGGCCTGCAATCAGTTTGATCAGATTTTTCTTCAAAACAAAATGGCTAGGCGCCGCTTAATCAGGCTCATTCGGGTCTATCACATCTGACATATCGTCCATTTGCAATGGCAACCGCGCCAGCGCTTCGGTCTCAGGTAAAGCTTCGACAACTTTCAAGGCGCGACGCATTTGCTTGCTGCGCGTGTCTGCTTTGTCTAAGGTATCTGCCGCCTTTTGGACTTGCTCGCGCACCTTGGCCACCCATTCGCCATAGCGTTCAAACTCGGTTTTGACAGCGCCCAGCACTTTCCACACTTCGGATGCTTGCTTCTCCAGCGCCAGCGTTCTAAAACCCATGTGCAAGCTGTTCAAAATCGCCAGCAGCGTCGTCGGTCCTGCCAAGGTGACACGGTATTCGCGTTGCAGTGCGTCCATCAAGCCGGGTCGGCGCAATACCTCTGCGTACAAACCTTCGACTGGTAAAAACAAAATGGCGAAGTCGGTGGTGTGCGGTGGCGCCAGATAACTTTCGGCAATGGTTTTTGCCTCTAGCCGTATGCGCGCTTCCATGGCTTTGGCAGCGTTTTCCGCACCCGTCGCGTCAGAACGGTTTTGCGCTTCCAGCAAACGTTCGTAGTCTTCACGTGGAAACTTGGCGTCAATCGGAAGCCACACGCTGGCGCCGTCGTCGCTGCGTCCGGGCAATTTGATGGCAAAGTCCACCCGTTGGTTGCTGCGCGGCTTGGTTTCTACTTGCTTGCCGTATTGCTCAATAGTCAGCACTTGGTCTAGCAATACTTGCAACTGCACTTCGCCGAAGATGCCGCGCGTTTTGACGTTGCTCAACACCTTTTGTAGATCACCAACACCTTGCGCCAAAGATTGCATCTGACCCAAACCTTGGTGCACTTGCTCAAGCCTTTCAGCGACTTGTTTAAAGCTTTCACTCAATCGCTTTTCCAAGGTGGTTTGCAATTTTTCGTCTACTGTCTTGCGCATTTCTTCGAGCTTGGCGATATTGGTTTCTTGCAAATTCTGCAATTGCCGATCCAGTGTTTCACGTACCTCTGCCATGCGGCGTGAGTTGCCCTCCCCCAAGGTCTGCAGTTGCGCATTCAATTGGTTTTGCATCAGTCCGATTTGCTCGGTTAACGTTTGCTGGAACTGCGCCATGCTTTGGGACATTTCCTGTCGGTTACCGCGCAGGTTTTCAGTGATTTCAAAACGCATGTCACGCGAGACGCGTTCGAGTTTTTCTTCCAATTGCTCAATAGCATGGTTGTTTTGCGCAGGCGGTGTTCCCGCCAAACGGCGCATCACAAATACAACGCCGCCCATACCGGCGGCGAGCATGATCAACAGTACCCAATCGTTACTCATGGCAGTTGCAATACCTCTGGGTTAAGCGGCGTCAAGGCATAGCCGTTGCTGAAAAACGCAATCAAATTGTCTGCAGCTAAATGGGCCATAGCCAATCGGGTGGCACGGGTAGAGCTGCCAATATGTGGGGTCAAGACGACATTAGACAGCTTTAACAAATCAGGATGGAGTTTGGGTTCACCTTCAAACACATCCAGTCCAGCTGCTGCAATCTGCCCTGCGGCAAGAGCTCTGGCCAAAGCCGCATCGTCAACGATACCGCCACGCGCTATGTTCACCAATGTGGCGGTGGATTTCATCATCGCCAGCTCTGCCGCACCTATGGTGTGATGCGATTCTTTGCTGTAGGGCAGCACCAACACCACATGGTCTGCCTGTTCAAGCACTTCTTTTTTGCTGGCATAACTGGCTTTGCATTCAGCTTCGGTTGAAGGATGAAGCCTGCTGCGGTTGTGATAGATGACATGCATATTGAAACCGTGTGCGCCACGTTTGGCAATGGCCTGACCGATGCGACCCATGCCTATGATGCCTAGCGTGCTTCCATGCACAGCCATACCAGCAAATGACTCAAGCGCCCACTTCTGCCAATGCCCCTCGCGAATGTATCGCTCGCTTTCAGTGACACGCCGTGCAGCAGCCATCAACAACGCAAAACCAAAGTCCGCGGTAGTCTCGGTCAGCACATCAGGCGCATTGGTGGCCAGCACCTTGTGTTGCGTCATGGCAGGCACATCGAAATTGTTATAGCCCACAGATAAATTGGCACACATACGCAAGCGCGGGCATGCGGCCAACACTTCAGCATTGACTGGCTCTATACCCATGGTCAGTGCGCCGTCATGCGCACTGAGTGCCTGCGTCCAAGCCTGTGGCGTCCATTCAGGATCTGTCTGATGCGCTGTGACGTTGAAATGCTTGTTTAACTTCTCGATGACCTCAGGATAGATCGGTCTGGAAACAATGATGGATGGTTTCATTCGTTCAACATTTTCAGTTTGGCTGCCCACCATGGGGTGATGGCAGGCAGCAAGGTCAACGTCCAGATCACAACCCAAGCTGTCAAGGGCATCAATAAGGTCATGGTGGGGAATTGCGCGACAGTGATGACGGCCAACACCACTGGAATAACACCGGTTTCACGCACCACGCACAAAAACAATTTTTCTTTCAAGGTGATGTTGGTCAATAACATAGACGCAAACACCGCCACGGGCCGTGCGATAAAAATAAATATCAAAGACACCAACAATCCTGTCAATGCAGTATCGGCCAGCATACTCAGCGAGACAAACGGGCCAACCATCATGAAGATGACTGGTTTGGCCAAACTTTCAATATGTGTTTCGGTGTGATGGATCGCCGCATGAAAATGGTCTTGTTGTTGATTGAAATTCGCCAGTAAACCAGCTACAAAAGCAGCCAAAAAACCATTGCCATGCAGTAATTGCGCGAGTAAAAAAGTAGCCAGCGGAATGAACAACAACAACGCAAAATCGTAAGCAGGATGCACCAAGCCTCGCAAGTGTTCACGTTGGCGGAACTTACCGTAGGTTTGCATGACCAACCAACCCACTAGCCCCGCCAAACAGCCAAACACCAATTGTTGGCCTAAGTTCAGCAAGTTGTGAGGACTGAACAATTGGTTAGACAGCAACTCCACGCTGCTCATTTCAGCGCGGGCGAGCACCATCTCTGCAATTGCGGCGGTAAAGATAGCGCCGACCGCATCATTGATCGCGCTTTCAGCTACCGACACATTGACCACGCGCTGGTACACATGTTTAAACATCAGGCGCTTCAATGTTGGAATCAAGGCGGCTGGATCGGTTGAACCGATGATGGCGGATAACAACGCAGCTTGGGGACCTTCAATACCTAAAGCCAGTAACAATGGGAACATCACAAAGAAAGTCAAACCGTAACCGACCACTGCAATCATCAGGGTTGGCCATGCGATGGAAAGAAATGCTTGTCGGTCAATTTCATCGCCGCCAGATTTCAAAATAATGGCTGCCAGCGCAGTGCACACCACGACAGCCAGTACCAATTGCAATGACAAAGGCAGCAACGCATCGTGCAACACAATGCCCATCAACAACTGAAGCGTGAAACTAGGAAATACAGTGCCAGATGACCATTTGCTACATGCCCAACCGAAACCGAGTATCAGAGACACACACCACAACGTTTGCGCCAGAATGGCTTCTGCGGCCACGAAGCTGTCCATATGGGCCAGCACCTCAGGAGACAGCGCATTGACTCCGGCGGCTAAGGCGAACAAAGCCATCAATTTCAAGTAGTTCATTCAGTGGGTATCCGTTGCGTTTTTTTCATCAGTGGCGGTAGTAATTCCAAACACTTGCCGTAAATATGCAAGGTAATTGGCGTCCTCGCACATATTTTTCGACGGTGTATCAGACAACTTGGCCACAGGCTGACCGTTGCACTCCACCATCTTGATGACGATTTGCAAAGGCTCATAGCCCAGGTCATTCGTCAGATTGGTACCTATGCCAAAGGCCAGTTGACAACGACCTCGAAAGCGTTGGTAAAGCTCGATGGTGCGTGGAATGGTCAGGCCATCGCTGAATATCAGCGTCTTGGTCAAGGGGTCCACCCGATTTTGTTTGTAATGCTCGATCATGCGCTCGCCCCAGCTGAACGGGTCGCCGCTGTCGTGGCGCGCACCGTCAAAGAGCTTGCAAAAATACATATCGAAGTCACGCAAAAAAGGCTCAATGCCATAAACATCACTCAGTGCGATACCCAAGTCGCCACGGTATTCGCGCGCCCAAGTTTCAAAACCGAAGACTTGGCTGTCGCGCAGTCTTGGCCCTAGGGCCTGACATGCTTGCAAATACTCATGCGCCATCGTCCCCAATGGGGTCAACCCCAGAGTTTTGGCAAACAGCGCGTTGCTGGTGCCCGCAAATCGTCCGGCTTGACCCGCGCCAAGTTTGGCAGTCAACACGCGCAGCACTTCTTCATGCCAAGACTTGGAAAAACGTCTGCGCGTACCGTAGTCGGCAATCTTCAAGTCGCCTAAATCAACGGCTTGCAATTGTTCTATTTTGGTATCGAGTCGCTTGCGCCCTTCGAGGTAATCGGGCACAGGTTGGGTGGATCGAAAATACACTTCGTTGACAATGGCCAACACTGGTATTTCAAACAATATGGTGTGCAGCCACGGTCCCTTGATTTGAATATCAATCGAGCCGTCGGGCAAAGGGCTGACGGTGATGTATTTTTCGTTCAGCCTGAACAAGCCTAAAAAATCAACGAAGTCGCTTTTAATGAAACGCAACGCGCGCATCCAAGCGAGTTCTTGTTCTGAGAATTTCAACTGGCACAGCGATTTGATTTCACTTCGAATTTCATCCGCATAAGGCGCCAGCAACACACCCGGCGTTCGGCATTTGAATTTGTACGAGACCTGAGCACCTGGAAACTGATGCAGCACTGCTTGCATCATGGTGAATTTGTACAAATCCGTGTCAAGCAAACTGGTAATGATCATGGGTGTATCTGGATCAATCCAACCAACGGGTGAAAGATTGCACAGGCTCGCGCGGCGTGCGAAATGTATTGACGATATCGCTGTCATCCGCGTATCCGAGTGCCATACCGCAAATCAGCATTTCATCCTCACCTGCGCCTATGTGCGGCAAGATGATATTGGCAAACCCGTTCCATGCCGCCTGCGGACAGGTGTGCAAACCCATGCCTCTGGCGGCCAGCATCAATGTTTGCAAAAACATACCGTAATCGACCAAGGAACCGCGCCCCATCACTTTGTCCAAGGTGAACATCAACCCCACTGGCGCATCAAAAAAACGGTAATTGCGTTGGTGCTGCTTGTGCATTTTGTCTTTGTCACCCTTGGTGATGCCCAACAAGCCATACAAACTCCAGCCATTTTCACGCCGCCGGTCGATATAAGGGCTGACCCATTGATCGGGGTAGTAGTCGTAAGCCTCTCGGTAATCGGCAGCCTTCTCTGGATGCGCCCTGACCTCATCGTGCGCAGCACAGACTTTTTCCACCAGCGTATCGCGACTTGCGCCTTGCAACACATAGACCTTCCACGGTTGCGTGTTAGTGCCCGAGGGCGCCCGCGCAGCCTGCGCCAGCAATTCGCTCAGGATGTCGCGCGAAACTGGTTGTGCGGTGAAGGCACGTGCCGACATGCGGGTGTCAATGGCTTGTTGAACGTTGGCGGCAATGCTCATGTCAATTTTTCTAAAACGTTTAAAAGAGCCGCAGGCAGTTCAGACACAGGCCTGCGCGTGAGTTTGTCTACATAGACATGAATGAAATGACCGTGGGCGGCGCACCACTCATCGTCTTGGCCAAAAATACCGACCTCGTAGCGTACGCTGGAAGTACCGATACGGCCTACGCGCATACCAGCATGCACATTTTGCGGGAACGCCAGTGAGGCGAAAAAATTGCAATGCGTCTCCACCACCAAGCCTATGGTTTCACCTTGGTGGATATCGAGCGCACCGTTTTCAATCAAATGGGCATTCACCGCGGTATCAAACCACTGGTAGTACACCACGTTGTTGACATGGCCGTACGCGTCGTTATCCATCCAACGGGTGGAAATGGTTCTGAAACTTTTGAATGCATTGCGCCCAAGCGCCTGCGGACGGGAGTAAGTGGATGTCATAGAGACTGATTTTGCCAGTGTTGCCAGGACAAATAAGCCTGAGTAAAAGTATTTATCTGCACTTGTACGGTATCGCTTATGACTTTTCCGTAACCGCCTGCCATAACCATGGCGATAGGAATACGTTGACTGCATGCCCAATCCAGCACCATAGCGTCGCGCAATTGCAGTCCTGCAAAGCTGATGTGCAATCGGCCCAAGCGGTCACCCTCATGCGGATCTGCCCCTGCCAGATAGAAAATCAACTCAGGCTCACAGCGCAGCGACAGTTGCTTTAAGGCTTGTTCTAATTGCGCTATGTAGTCATCGTCACCACATCCATCGGGCAACTCGACATCCAAATCGCTTTCCTCTTTTCGAAAAGGGAAATTGTTGGCGCCATGCATGGACAAGGTAAATACGGACGGGTCATGGCGAAAAATATTCGCTGTGCCATTGCCTTGGTGTACGTCTAAGTCAATCACTGCCACTTGCAACTGCCCGCGCCTTTGCCGCGCAGCTTCTGCTTGCAGTAAACGCGCAGCCACCGCCACATCATTGAACACACAAAAACCGCTGCCTTTGTCGGCGTATGCATGGTGGGTGCCTCCGGCCAAATTGGCTGCAAGGCCCTGCTGCATCGCGGTTCGTGCCGCACTGACAGTTGCACCGACAGAGCGTCGTGCTCGCTCGACCATGCCCTCTGACCAAGGAAACCCTATCTCGCGCTGGGCCGCAGCACTCAAGCCGCCATGGGTGACTGCCTCTATGTAGGCAGGTGTATGGACCAAGGCGAGTTCTCCGTCGCTGGCCGGTTCTGCCAATTGCAATCTCACATCAGGCAATTCATCAGCCAGTCGTTGTCGCAGCAACTCGTATTTGGCCATTGGGAAACGGTGACCCTCAGGCAATGTCTGTATGTGCGTGGCCGCAAAATAAATATGCATATCCGATTATTGGTGACAGTGGGATTGCCGGGTTGAGCCATAGAAAGAAGACTGAAAAATGGCTTAAATTGATACTTATGAAGTATTTTCATGCATTGGTCTTTTAGGCAATCAACTCTAATATGTTGCAATGCAACAAAAATCACTTGATTACGCTAGTACAAACCCTATACTTCCAACCATGCTGCGGCGCAACATGAAAGCTCGCAGTCCCGTGTAAATCTCTTAAATCACCTTGAAGGAAATGACCATGATGACAGCTGAACAAATGATCGCCGCACAAAAAGCCAATTTGGAAACCCTGTTCGGCTTGACCGAAAAAGCGTTTGCCGGTGTTGAAAAAATGGTGGAACTCAATATGGCTGCTGCCAAAGCTGCGATTGCTGATACCCAGTCACAAACCCATGCCGCAATGAATGTCAAAGATGTGCAAGAACTCATGGCATTGCAAGCCGGTTATTTGCAGCCTCTGAGCGAAAAAGCAGTTGCTTTTAGCCGCCACGTTTATGAAATCGCTTCTTCAACCAGCAAGGATTTCGCTGAAGCTGTTGAAGTCAAAGCTGCTGAAGCCCAAAAGTCTGTCCATGGCTTGGTGGACTCTGTTTCTAAGAATGCACCCGCCGGTTCCGAAAGCGCCATGGCCATGATGAAAACTGCGATGGCAGCCAGCCAAACCGCTATCGAAAGCGTTCAAAAAGCAGTCAAGCAAGCCACAGAAGCAGCAGAAGCCAATTTGCAGGCAATGGCTACCACCAGCGTCAGCACTGCAACTGCTAAACCAGCTTCACGCAAGCGTTAATCTGCTTGTCACTATTTGTCTCCTTGGATCCTTCCGAACTCTTGTTCTAGGATTCATTTACAAGGCTCGCTCTCAAGGCGAGCCTTTTTTTTGCTCGGCTTAGTTTTAGAAAGCGGGTTTTTTTGAGGGGCTAGACTTCTGTAGTGAATACCGCCCCTTTGGATGTCTTACTGCGCCAGCAAAGCCTTTAACTGCGGCAAAGCTTGTTTCATGGCCGCACGTCCAGCCTCTATGCTTTTCTTTCGCGCTGAAAATTCCGTGCTTCCAATATCCGGTAAAGCAGGTCTGACCACCACATCGGCTTGCACCAACTCCAACTGACTGATACTTTTGCCCATGATGCTGAAAGTTTGCAGCAATACTTTGAGCATATCGCTGGTTTTAGCGTCCTCAGGTCGGCTGGAAATATCAATCGCCAGCACCAAATCCGCACCCATTTGTTTGGCGTAGCGCACGGGCACTGGCGAGACCAGACCGCCATCCACATAGTCCTTACCAGCGATACGTACCGGCTCAAAAACTGAAGGCACGGCACTGGATGCGCGCACTGCGGTGGCGACATCGCCCCGCCTGAAAAGCACGCCGTCACCGGTACGCAAATCGGTAGCCACAATACCCAAAGGCAATTTCATATCTTCAATTTTCATGCCATTCAACTGGCTATTGATGTATTTGCCCAAGGCCTCACCACGCAGCATGCCGCGCCCCGTGAACGGGTTGGCCCAATCGGTGAATTGCGATTCATCCATGGTGTCAGCCAGCCATTGCAATTGCTGGCCTGTTTTGCCGCTGGCATAAAAAGCCGCCACCACACTGCCAGCAGAAGTCCCCACCACCATCTGAGGCTTGATGCCTTCTTCTTCCAGCACTTGCAAAACACCGATATGCGCAAACCCACGCGCGGCGCCACCGCCCAAAGCCAAGCCGAGTTTGAGATTTTTTTTGGCGGCCGGGGCCGGCATTTCCAGCGGCGGGGCGTCAGTTTTATTGACCGGCGGGGGAGCACTGGCACAAGCTGCCAGCAAGAGTACCAAAGAGATAGAAAAGTATCTGTTAATGAATGTCATGGTCGGTTGCCGCAGAGTCCAGTTGGTTATTGTGGCAGGACTTCACTGCCATAATCAAACCGCTAATTGCTGCCAAGGCAGCGTTTTTTTTCATCGAAAGGCTTTTATGCAAATCAAAAATAATGTTTTTATTGTCACCGGCGGCGCATCCGGCTTGGGTGAAGGTACAGCAAGACTGCTGGCCCAACACGGCGCAAAGGTAGTTATCGCCGACATGCAAGACGACAAAGGCACGGCGATTGCGGCTGAACTCGGCGGTGTTTTTTTGCATTGTGATGTATCCAATGAAGAACAAGCTGCAGCAGTGGTTGCCAAGGCACAAAGCTTGGGCAAATTGTCTGGCCTGATCAACTGCGCTGGTATTGCCACAGCCGAGCGAACAGTTGGCAAATCCGGCCCGCACGTTCTGGCAGGTTTTCAGCGAACGATCCAAATCAACCTGATTGGCAGCTTCAATATGATTCGCTTGGCGGCGCAAGCCATGAGCACCAATACACCCGAGGATACGGGTGAACGCGGCGTGCTTATTTCTACGGCGTCTGTGGCCGCTTATGACGGACAAATTGGCCAGGCCGCGTACTCGGCTTCTAAAGGCGGCATTGTTGGCATGACTTTGCCTATTGCACGCGATCTGTCCAAACTAGGTATCCGCAATATGACGATTGCTCCGGGTATTTTTGGCACTCCGATGATGTTTTCTATGCCCAAAGAAGTCCAAGAAGCATTGGCTGCTGGCGTACCCTTCCCTTCGCGCTTAGGCACACCCCAAGACTATGCCAAACTGGTGATGCATATTTTGGATAACGACATGCTCAATGGTGAGGTCATCCGCCTGGACGGCGCGATTCGTCTACCACCCAAATAAACACATGACAAACCATCCGTCCAACCTATCTTTTGAGACTGCCAGCATGCTTATTCGTCGCATCATCTACACATCCTGCCTTTTGTTACTAGGCCATTCTTTGGCCATAGGACAAACCACAGCTGCGACGCAACCTGAAATGTCAACTGGCTTTCAAGCCAAACCCGGTTGGCACTTCAAGCAGCGCGGTGTAGCCTCCGCCCACCCGCTTGCCAGCGAAGCCGGATACCGTATTTTGCAAGCAGGCGGGTCTGCGGTGGATGCTGCGATTGCAGTTCAATTGGTGTTGACCTTGGTGGAACCACAGTCCAGCGGCATCGGCGGCGGTGGATTTTTGCTACACCACGATGGTCGCCAGCTTCAGGTGTTTGATGGCCGTGAAATTGCTCCCGTACTCGCCCCCGATGACTTGTTCATGATGAACGGCAAGCCCCTGACTTTTAACGATGTAGTAGCGGGTGGTCGCGCGGTCGGTGTGCCCGGCTTGTTGCGAATGCTTGCCATGGCGCATCAACAACACGGGCGTTTACCTTGGGCCGCATTGTTTGAACCTGCGATTGAATTGGCGGACAAAGGTTTTGCCATCAGTCCGCGTTTGCACGCCTTGCTCGCGGCAGAAAAAAGCCTGCTCAAAGATCAGCAATCAGTGGCTTATTTTTTCAATCCGGATGGCACACCATTGCCTGTTGGGCATGTGTTGACCAATCCCGGTCTGGCCACTGTCTACCGCGCTATAGCCAACCTAGGGGCTGAAACTTTTTATACCGGTGAAGTTGCACAAAGCATCGTCAATAAAGTTCAACAGCACCCTAACAACCCAGGCTTGCTGACCATGTCAGACATGTTCAAGTACAGGCCCGTGGTGCGCGAGGCTTTGTGCTTTTCTCACAATACAAACAGCAGCCAATCGGTTCAGGTCTGTGGTGTCGGTGCCCCCTCATCGGGTTTGATTGCCATGGGACAAATTTTTGGCGTCTTGTCTGAAAAACAGCAAATCAGCAATGCTGTCAGCAGCGTAGATTGGCTGCACCATTACAACGAAGCCGCTCGCTTGGCTTTTGCAGACCGCGCGATGTATGTGGCTGACCCAGCGTTTGTGAATGCGCCCGCGAATGACTGGAAAAGTTTGTTAGATACTGCCTATCTTCAACAACGTGCAAACCTGATCCAAGCTTACCGAACACCAGAATTTGCCGCGGGTTCGCCTGGCAACTCAGCAACTTCTCACGCCCCGATGCCAGCGCAAATGGAGTACGGCACCAGCCACATCAGCATCATCGATGGGTGGGGCAATGCCGTGTCCATGACCACATCGATAGAAAGTGGCTTTGGCGCTCGCATCATGGTCAGCACCGGTCAAAGAGGTGGTTTTTTTCTAAACAATCAACTCACCGATTTCAGCTTTTCGCCGCGTGATGAAAATGGCGTTGCAGTCGCCAACAAGTTATTGGCAGGCAAGCGACCACGCTCTTCCATGAACCCACTGATGGTGTTTGCTCTTGATGAAAAAGGACAACGCGGTCCTTTGCTCATCAACATGGGCAGCCCCGGCGGCGCCATGATCATTCACTACACCAGCCAAAGCTTGTGGGCCATGCTGCATGCCAATTTGAATGCCCAAGATGCCATCAACCTGCCACACTCTGGCATCACACAAACACAAGGCCCTGTGCTGCTGGAAAAATCTCAATTCAGCGCACAGACCATGGACAGCCTACGCAGCCTGGGTCATACGGTGCAGCAAATTGATTTGAACAGCGGACTACATGCCATACAACGCGATGCAGAGGGTTGGTTGGGTGCTGCCGATCCACGCCGAGAAGGTTCAGTCAGCGGCGACTGATTCAATGGCCATCCCCCAGTCTTTCATACAGGAACTGATCGCCCGCGCCGACGTGGTTGACGTGGTCGGGCGTTATGTGCAACTGAAGAAAGGCGGCGCTAACTTCATGGGCTTGTGCCCATTTCACAGCGAAAAGTCACCCTCATTCACCGTCAGTCCAAGCAAGCAGTTTTTTCATTGCTTTGGTTGTGGCAAAAACGGCAACGCCATCGGCTTTTTGATGGAACACACCGGCATGAGTTTTGTCGAAGCTGTGAAAGATCTGGCCCAGTCCTTTGGTATGCAAGTACCTGAAGACGACACTGATCCACTTGACCGTCAACGCGCACAACAACAGCGGCAGCGCCAGTCCACCTTGACTGAAGTGTTGGGAAAAGCCGCCGAGTCTTACCGTAAATCTTTAAAGACCAGCAGCAAGGCTGTGGACTATTTGAAAGGTCGCGGGCTGACCGGAGAAATTGCCAAGGACTTCGGTCTGGGTTACGCGCCCGAGGGCTGGCGCAGTCTGGCCAGTGTGTTTCCCGATTACCAGGACGCTTTGCTGGTTGAATCCGGCTTGGTCATCAGCAACAACGAAGAAGCCAGCGAAGAAAAACGCTACGACCGTTTCCGCGACCGCATCATGTTTCCGATTCGCAATGTCAAGGGGGAATGCATTGGTTTTGGCGGTCGCATCCTTGGTGAGGGCACACCCAAATACCTCAACTCTCCGGAGACGCCGGTCTTCAGCAAGGGGCGCGAGTTGTATGGCTTGTATGAAGCCAGGAACGCGCTGAGGGAAGCAGGTTATGTTCTGGTGACCGAAGGCTATATGGATGTGGTGGCCTTGGCGCAATTGGGTTTTGCCAACGCCGTGGCAACCTTAGGTACGGCCTGCACCACCGAGCATGTGCAAAAAATGTTTCGCTTCACCGATGCGGTGGTCTTCAGTTTCGACGGCGACGCCGCCGGACGACGCGCGGCGCGAAAAGCGCTCGACGGGGCATTGCCATTTGCGACCGATGTACGCAATGTGAAATTTTTGTTTCTGCCAGCCGAACACGACCCAGACAGTTTCATCCGGGAACACGGCAGTCAAGCGTTTGCTCGCATGGTGTCTGATGCCACTCCTTTGAGTCGGTTCATGATCGAGGTCTCGCGCGAGGGCTGTGATATCGATACCGCCGAGGGGCGCGCTTTGCTGGCCTCGCAAGCCAAACCATTGTGGACCGCACTGCCTGAAGGTATTTTAAAAACCCAACTGCTGGGTGAATTTGCCGACCTGATCGGTATCGGTGAACGCGAATTGCAAAGACTCTGGCTAGCGGCAGGTCAACGTCCCACAGCAGAGCGCAGTCGTTTGGCGGGCAAAGGCTTAGCCAACCCCGCCTCAGCCAAGCCCAGACGACCCATCCCCATACGAAGCAAGCCGGCTTCACGTGAAGATCGGGCGTTACAAATTTTATTCAGTGACATGAAGCAATGGTCGGTCATGGCCTCGCCCTTGCAACATTTGTTAATGGATTTGACATCAGCGCACGGACGGTTGTTCACATGGTTGGATCAGCAATGGCAAGAACACGGTTTGCAGCCTTTGGCCGCTTTGCGCGAGGGTTTGCGCGGGCATGAGCATGAGGCGGTGCTTGCAGGCTTACTGGACAAAATGCCATTAGACATTGACCATGACCCCAGTGAATTACAAAGCATCATGCTTGAAATAGAGAAAGCACATATCGCCACACAAATTGATGATTTGACAAGCCGCATGGCCACCGACACACAGGCCTATGCCCACATCAAAGTGTTGAATGCGCGCTTAGCAGGCCTGAAAAAAGTCTCTCAGGTATAATCCGCCTCTCACAAGCGCGACAGCAATACCTCCGGGCCCGGCCAACCGCGACACACAGCTCGCAACCCGCCAAATTCCGCAAGGACTGCATACCAAATGTTCGCCCCTCCAGCTTGTTTGCCCTCTTTGATACACATTGACGCTCAGCCCGCCTGCGCGTGATTTTCTTTTTGTTGCCCGAGGATTGACATGACTGCCAAAAAAACTGCCAAGCCTGCAGCCAAAGCCGCTGCTAAACCTGCCACCAAAGCCGTTGCCAAAACTGCAGCTGTCAAATCCGCTGCCAAACCTGCACCCTCCAAAACCGTGACCAAACCTGTGACAAAAGCTACCGCCAAACCTGCTGCGAAATCTGCTGCCAAACCAGCAACCAAAGCTGCAGCTAAACCTGCGACCAAAACCCCTGCCAAACCAGTTGCTAAATCAGCTGCCAAGCCTGCAACCAAATCCACAGCCAAGCCCGTCACCGCTTCGGCCGAACGCGCCAAACCACCCAAAGCCGCAGCCAAACCTGCAGCCAAGGGCAAAGCCGCCACAAAACTCATTGCTGAAGATGAGGATATCGTCGACCTCGAGGCAGAATTCGCCGAAGAATCCACCGCCACCGGTGAAAAGGTCAAACCTTTACGAATGAAGATCAGCAAGGCCAAAGAACGTGCCTTGATGAAAGAATTTGGCCTCGACGAAGCCGTGTTGTCGGAAGAAGACTTGGCCAAACGACGCTCGCGCTTGAAAACGCTGATCAAGTTGGGCAAAACACGCGGCTACCTGACGCACGGTGAAATATCAGACCACCTGCCTGACAAACTGGTCGACGCCGAAACCTTAGAAGTGGTGATCACCATGTTGAATGACATGGGTGTCGCCGTGTTCGAGCAAACACCAGACGCCGAAATGTTGATCATCAACAACACCGGCCCGACTGTGGCCAGTGAAGAAGAAGCCGAGGAAGAAGCCGAAGCTGCTTTGTCAACGGTGGACAGCGAATTCGGTCGCACCACCGACCCGGTACGCATGTACATGCGTGAAATGGGCACGGTGGAGTTGCTGACACGCGAAGGCGAGATTGAAATCGCCAAGCGCATCGAAGGCGGTTTGATGGCCATGATGGAAGCCATCAGCGCTTCTCCCGCCACGGTGGCAGAAATTTTGCGAATGGCTACCGATATCCGTGAGGATAAGGTTGTCATCTCCACCATCGTCGATGGTTTCACCAACGCCAACGAAGCCGATGACTATGTGGCCGAAGAGGACTTCGACGAGTTCGACGACTCGGACGATGACGACGGCAAAGGCGGCTCCAAAGCGCTGACCAAAAAACTGGAAGAACTCAAGAGCGAAGCGCTGACACGCTTAGACCGAATTCAAGTGTTGTTCGACAAGCTGCGCAAGAGCTTCGACAAAGAAGGTTACGGCACACCGGCCTACATGAAGATCCAAAAATCCATCAGCGAAGAAATGATGACCGTGCGCTTTACCGCTCGCACCATCGAAAAGCTGTGTGATTTGGTGCGCTCGCAAGTCGATGATGTACGCAAAAAAGAACGTGAATTGCGACGCATCATCGTCGACCGTTGCGGCATGCCTCAGGAAATGTTCATCAAAGAATTTCCTGCCAATTTGTTGAACCTGAAATGGGTAGAAAAACAATCAGCCGCAGGTAAAAACTGGTCAGTCACCATGACCCGCAATATTCCTGCTATTCAGGAACTGCAAACCAAACTGACGGATATCCAAAACCGCGTCGTCGTGCCATTGGCTGAACTCAAAGACATCAACAAGCGCATGAACGAAGGCGAACGCGCTTCACGCAACGCGAAAAAAGAAATGATCGAGGCCAATTTGCGTCTTGTCATCTCTATCGCCAAAAAGTACACCAACCGTGGTTTGCAATTCCTTGATTTGATTCAAGAAGGCAACATCGGCTTGATGAAAGCCGTCGATAAATTTGAATACCGTCGCGGTTACAAGTTCTCCACCTATGCCACTTGGTGGATACGTCAAGCCATCACCCGCTCTATCGCCGATCAAGCCCGCACCATCCGTATCCCGGTTCACATGATTGAAACCATCAACAAGATGAACCGAATCAGCCGTCAGCATTTACAGGAATTCGGTTTCGAGCCCGATGCCTCTGTGCTGGCAGAAAAAATGGAAATGCCGGAAGACAAAATCCGCAAGATCATGAAGATCGCCAAAGAGCCTATTTCCATGGAAACGCCTATCGGTGACGATGATGATTCACACTTGGGCGACTTCATTGAAGACGGCGCAAACACCGCACCTATCGAAGCCGCCATGCAAGCCGGTTTACGCGATGTGGTCAAAGAAATTCTCGATGGTTTAACGCCGCGCGAAGCCAAAGTGCTGCGCATGCGTTTCGGCATCGAGATGGACAACGACCACACGCTGGAAGAAGTCGGTAAACAGTTCGATGTGACACGCGAGCGCATACGCCAAATAGAGGCCAAGGCTTTACGCAAACTCAAGCACCCCAGCCGCTCGGACAAACTGCGTAGTTTCATTGACACTTTGTGACCCAGCACCATAACCGGCGTGGCGTGATCGCCATGTCGGTGGGTATGGTGTGTTTTGTCATCAATGACACCTTGGTCAAGTTCGTCAGCCACAGCCTTCCCGCTTCTCAACTGATTTTTTTACGCGGCCTCATGGCGGTGTTGGGTTTGCTGTTACTTGCAAAGGTTTTAGACAAGCAGGCATTCAACCGTGAGTGGCAACAACATCTGACCCAACGCTGGGTGCTGGCGAGATCCTTGCTAGATGGCTTGGCCAGTCTGGTTTATTTGAGCGCACTGTTTCATATGCCGCTGGGCAATGCCACTGCCATCAATATGTCTACCCCGCTGCTGATTGCTTTATTTTCAGGTCTGCTGATGGGTGTGCATATCAGCTTGCGCAATTGGATGATCATCGGCTTGGGTTTCGTGGGCGTAATACTGGTGGTTCAACCTCAGGCCGAGGGCTTTAATGCATGGGCATGGGTGGCTTTGGCAGGCACCTGCTTACATGCGTTACGCGATTTAAGTGTTCGATTTATTCCACCGACTGTTCCTTCGATGGTAATCACTGTGGGAACTGCGCTGTCAGCTACCGTACTGGCTGGTATCTGGTCACTGGCGCACGAATGGGTAGACCTCAGCGCTTTCACTTGGTTGATGGTTGCCAGTGCTTCGGTATTTTTAAGTAGCGGTTATTTTTTCTTGATCAAAGCGACACGGGTGGCTGACATGAGCGTGATCGCGCCTTTTAGATATATGGGTTTGTTGACAGCTGTGATTGTTGGTTTTGTCATTTGGGGAGATGTACCCAACCTCTTGGCATGGTGCGGTATGTGGATACTGGTCAGCGCAGGCTTGCTGATGCTTAAACTCAACCGGCAACCTGTGCATCCCGATACCGTGTGATTAAAACACCTCGGTATCTACCTCGCTGTTGGCAAGTTCGTTATACCTGTTGCCAGCCACGTTGCTGTGATTGATCGCCTTGTCAAGACGCAAAAGCATTTCATCAGAGAGTTTCACTTCCAGCGCACCCATGTTGTCCTTCAAGTGGTCTATGCGCGAAGTGCCAGGTATCGTCACGATGTGCGGCGCTTGATGTAACACCCAAGCCAGCGCCAGTTGTGCAGGTGTACAACCTACATCGTGCGCAATGTCCAAATACGCATCCAATAATTTTAAATTGTTAGCGTAATTGCCAGCATGAAAACGTGGCGATGTGTGTCGCCAATCGGTTGGCAAGAGTTGGCTTATGTCGCTCAAATCTGCGCATAAAAATTTCCTGGCCAAGGGACTGAACGAGACAAAGCTGATGCCTAGTTCGCGGCAGGCGTCGAGCACAGCAATCTCAGGATTTCGAGTCCACAATGAGTATTCTGTTTGCAGCGCTGTGATGGGGTGAACCGCATGTGCTTTGCGTAAGGTGCTTGTCGACACTTCGGATAAGCCGATAGTGCGAATTTTTCCTTGCCGCACCAAATCACTCAACATGCCTACACTGTCTTCAATGGGAACATGTTTATCCCATCTGTGCAAATAGTACAAGTCGATCACATCAGTTTTGAGGCTACGCAAACTGTTTTCACAAGTCGCACGCAGAGTCTCAGGACGGCCATCGAGTACGCGTACTTTTTTGCCATCGCCGTTTTTATCAACACCATGCAAACCGCATTTGCTGGCCAATGTGAATTGACTGCGCTTAGCCGACAAGGTCTTGCCGATGATGCGCTCGCTTTCACCAAAACCATACAAAGCAGCAGTGTCGAAAAAATTCACGCCTTCATCGAGTGCAGCCAGCAGCAGTTTTTGCGCATCTGCTTCAGACGGCGGCGGCCCGTATACGGGGCAAATATTCATGCATCCCAGGCCGATGGGATTGACGCGGAAAGGGCCTACTTGACGTGTGTTCATCGTTGTATTTTAGAGCTTGATTGAAATGATGTTTGATGAAAAATCATCAAACATCTTGAGGATTCGAGCATGCGCACCACCCTAGACCTAGACGACGACGTGCTGTTTGCAGCCAAAGAAATCGCCAGGCGCGAGAAAAAAACCATAGGCAAAGTGGTGAGTGGTTAGTAGAACTTTTCCTAAGCGCTTAGCTGCTGTTCCAAGTCGTGCAGCACTTGATAGCAAGGCAACACTTGCGCCACACTGCCGTTGGGCTCGCGGCCCTCGCGTATGGCTGAGAAAAATTCTCTGTCCTGCAACTCGATACCATTCATTGACACGGCCACTTTAGACACATCGATTTTTTCATCTTTGCCGTTGAACAAATCGTCATAACGTGCGATGTAAGTGGCGTTGTCGCCGATATAGCGAAAGAACGTGCCCAACGGTCCGTCGTTGTTAAAGCTGAGTGACAGCGTACAAATTGCACCATTGGCCGCTTGCAGTTGAATGCTCATGTCCATGGCTATGCCAAGCGTCGGGTGTACAGGCCCTTGTAGGGCATTGGCCTTAATGACCGGACTGCCGACTTGGTAAGCGAATAAATCCACGGTGTGCGCCGCGTGGTGCCACAGCAAATGGTCGGTCCAGCTGCGCGCTTGACCCAAGGCGTTCATGTTGGTGCGGCGAAAGAAATAGGTTTGCACATCCATCTGGTAAATTTTGAATTGACCCGACTGAATCTGCTGATGCACAAACTGGTGGCTGGGGTTGAAACGGCGCGTGTGTCCGCACATGGCCACCAAACCGGTTTGCTGCTGTAAGGCCACCACTTGCGAGCCGTCTTTATAGACATCACACAATGGAATTTCCACTTGTACATGCTTGCCCGCGCTCAAACACGCAATGGACTGCGAGGCGTGCATTTGCGTGGGCGTACACAAAATCACCGCATCCACTTCTTTGATGGCCAGGCTTTCATTCAAATCGGTAGTGACGTGGGCAATACCGTATTGATCTGCAACTTCTTGGGTTTTGGCGAGTTCACGGCCAATCAGCGACACCACTTCAACGCCATCAATCAGCTTGATACCGTCTAAATGTTTGATGCCAAATGCGCCGGCACCGGCCAAGGCAACTTTGATGGTCATGGGAATCCTTAGTTATTGTTGGTTCGATTGATTGAGTTTAAAGAGGTTTTCTAGGCTCGCACACTTAACTGACTGTCAAAGCTTTCTATGAGCGATAAGGTTTTGATTTGCATATTAAAAAAAACAAACGCTATGCATTTTCTAAAATCAAATGCCCAACCGCCGTGTTACTGGCAGGCACGTGATAAAAACGGTGCTTCACCTGCGGCGCTGCACCGCCACTCACATCGCTCATTGCCCCCCGCGCAATCAACCACATCACCAACTCTATGCCTTCGCTACCAGCTTCACGCACATAGTCGATATGCGGCATGTGCGCCAGACCCTGAGGGTCGGCGATCAATCGGTCTAAAAACGCATGGTCAAATTGTTTGTTAATCAGCCCCGCACGAGGCCCTTGCAATTGGTGGCTCATGCCACCTGTGCCCCAGATCTGCACATTCAAATCGGCATCAAAACTCTTAACGGCGTTTGCAATCGCTTTACCCAAGTTGAAACAACGCTGTCCCGAGGGCACGGGATATTGCACCACGTTGACTGCAAATGGAATCACCGGGCAAGGCCATGCTGACGGCTGACCGCACATCAGCGACAGGGGGACAGTCAAGCCATGGTCTACGTCCATTTTGTTGACGATGGTCAGGTCAAAGTCCTGCTGAATCACAGACTGCGCAATGTGAGCTGCGAGCTCGGGATGGCCTTGCACCACAGGCACCGGGCGCGGGCCCCAGCCTTCGTCAGCAGGTATGTATTGCGCTGCCGTACCTATGGCAAACGTCGGGATCATGTCCAGACTGAAGGCAGTGGCGTGGTCGTTGAACACCAAAAAAATCACATCTGGTGTGTTGCGTTTCATCCATTCTTTGGAGTATTCGTAACCTGCGAACACCGGTTGCCAATACGGCTCTTGCGTTTTGCCCATGTCAAGCGCTGCGCCAATGGCAGGCACGTGCGAGGTGTAGACCGATGCAGAAATGCGTGCCATGTTTATGCGCCTCCTGCGTTGCTTGCATTACCTTGGGGCTGTTTGTGCGCTTGTGCCGTACCGTCTTCGCCGATATAGCGGTTGCCCTCGACAGAGCGCCCTCCGCTGATCATCATGTTTCTGTATTCGTCTTCGCTCATACCGGTCATGCTGCCCGCCATTTGCTGAAAACTTTTGCCATCGGTGGCGCCTATCTTGGCCAAGAAATAAATATTGCCGCCAGTGCGTATGCACCAGTTCAAATCGCGAGCTAACACCGCAAGCTTTTGTTCCTCACTCATGTCCCACTCGTCCAAGTAAGCGCGTTCATCTGCTTTGAAACGGGCGCGGTTGTCTGCTTTCATCAGCGACATGCAAAACTGGTTGAGCCCGTAGCCTTTGCGTGATTGCTCCATGTCAAATACCGTCGTACCCGGAACGTCAAGGTAAGGTTTATCCAGTGCCATGTGTTTCTTTCAAATCAGGTCAGGCCAATACAAACGGGTCGGGTTGTCGACCAACAACTTTTGCTGCAATTCAGCCGTCACCGCAATCTGCGGGATGAAATCAACCAGCAACCCGTCATCAGGCATATGGTCTTTCAAATTGGGGTGCGGCCAATCGGTACCCCACAACACTCTGTCAGGAAAACTCTCGACCACATGACGTGCAAACGGCACCACATCGGTGTAAGGTGAAGTTTCACCATCTAAAGCTTGTGGGCCATGGATACTGAGTCGCTCGGGACAAGACACTTTGCTCCACACATTCGGATGCTCTCGCATGAATGTCATGAACAAGCTGAACTCAGGACCATTTAATGGTTTGGATACATCTGGTCGGCCCATGTGGTCTACCACCACCGTGGTCGGTAAGGCGGTGAAGAAATCCCACAACTCGGGCAAATCAACGGCTTCAAAATAAATCACCACATGCCAGCCCCAGGCTTTGATGCGCGAAGCAATCTCCATGAGTTCATCTTTAGGCGTGAAGTCCACCAATCGTTTAACGAAGTTGAAGCGAACACCACGCACACCGGCGTCATGCATACGCTGAATGTCTGCATCGCTGATGCTGCGCCGGACAGTGGCTATGCCGCGTGCACGGCCTTGTGAGCGTAACAAGGCATCCACCATGGCGCTGTTGTCAGCACCGTGGCATGTGGCTTGCACGATGACGTTTTTATCAACACCTAAATGGTCGCGCAAGGCGAACAATTGCGCGGCTGACGCGTCGCATGGCGTGTACTTGCGCTCAGGCGCATAAGGGAAAGAAGCGCCCGGGCCGAACACATGACAATGCGCGTCGACCGCACCGGCGGGCAACACAAAACGCGGCTTGGCTGGACCGTCGTACCAATCCATCCAGCCAGTGGTTTTGGTGAAATCGCCGGAGGTAGGTTTATGCATCAATGGCCTCGGCATCAATCGATGTACTTCAAACCGGCCTTCTCCAGACCTTCGCGCATTTTGTACATGTCCAAGCCCAACACACCGGCTGCCAGCTTGGCGCGTTTCTCCGCTTCTAAGCCTTCACGCGCAGCAGCGGCATCGGCCACAGCGATTGCCATAGAAGCCGGCACAACGACGACACCATCATCATCTGCGACGATGACATCCCCAGGATGGACAGCAGCACCTGCGCAGACCACCGGTATGTTGACTGACCCCACGGTGGCTTTGATGGTGCCTTTGGCGCTGATAGCGCGACTCCACACCGGGAAACCCATTTGCGTGAGTTCAGCCACATCGCGCACACCGGCATCGATGATCAACGCTCTTGCGCCGCGTGCCATGAACGAGGTTGCCAACAAGTCACCGAAATAACCATCGGTACACGGTGCGGTGATAGCTGCCACCACAATGTCGCCGGGTTGAATTTGCTCGGCCACCACGTGCATCATCCAGTTGTCACCTGGGTGAAGCAAGACAGTGACCGCTGTTCCACTGACGCGTGCACCTGCGTAAATGGGGCGCATGATGGTGTGCATCAGACCGAGTCGACCCAAGGCTTCATGAACCGTGGCGACGCCAAACTGTCCCAGTTTTTCAGCGGCGTTTTTATCCGCACGCAAGATATGGCGTTTGACGGTTCCTAAGGGGTAATGCATGTCACATACCTTTCTGTTTTAAGCGTGCATCCAAGCGTGAAAAAACGCGTCGAGCATTGGCTTCATATATTTGATGACGGTCTGCATCCGACAGCAGTTGGCTGTTGGCGATGTAGCGCTTGGTGTCATCGTAATAATGGCCAGTCTGCGGATCAATACCGCGCACCGCGCCTATCATCTCTGACGCAAACAACACATTCTTCACCGGTATGACAGTGTTGAGCAAATCGATACCGGGTTGATGGTAAACACAGGTATCGAAATAAATATTGTTGAGCAGGTGTTCTTCCAATAAAGGCTTTTTCAACTCTTGCGCCAGCCCGCGAAAACGGCCCCAGTGGTAAGGCACAGCGCCGCCACCATGAGGTATCAAAAATTTCAAGGTCGGAAAGTCCTTGAACAAATCGCTGGTCAGGCATTGCATGAAAGCCGTGGTGTCGGCATTCAAATAATGTGCGCCAGTGGTGTGAAAACAAGCGTTGCAACTGGTGGACACGTGGATCATGGCAGGCAAGTCGTGCTCGACCATTTTTTCGTAAATCGGGTACCAGTGTTTGTCGCTCAAAGGCGGACTGGTCCAGTGCCCACCAGAAGGATCGGGGTTCAAGTTGATGCCGACTGCGCCGTATTCTTTGACGCATTTTTCCAACTCGGGAATGCAAGTCGCCGGATCCACGCCGGGTGACTGCGGCAGCATTGCCACCGGCACGAAATGTTCTGGGAACAAGGTCGAGACGCGAAAGCAAAGTTCATTGCAAATCGCGGCCCAAGTGGAGGACACGTTGAAGTCGCCAATGTGGTGCGCCATGAATGAAGCACGCGGTGAAAACAAGGTAATGTCGCTGCCACGCTCTTTCATCAACCGCAGTTGATTGGCTTCAATGCTGTGGCGCAAATCCTCATCACTGATACTCAACTCTGAGGCTTTCGGCATGTTCGCCGTGTCTTTAATGCCTGCAATCTGACGGTTGCGCCAGTCCTCTAAGGCTTTGGGCGCAGTGGTGTAGTGACCATGACAGTCAATGATCAAACTCATTTTTTAAACTCCTCTCAACACCTTGAATCAACGGATGCCATGTTTGACATCAACGTCTTATGACTATGCACCACCAGGTTCGTCATTGCAATGACATTGCCCCAATATTTGCCAAACCACCAGACATCGCCACCATCCACACCCCAGCGGCCAACACCAAATGAGGTCCGAATGGTAGCGGTTCACCCGCTTGCACACGATCGATAACGCGCATCACCAAAGCAACCACCACGCCACTGACAGAAGCCATCAAGACCAACACGGGCAACGCCATCCAACCCATCCAAGCACCCAATGCGGCCAGTAATTTGAAATCGCCTGCACCCATGCCTTGCTTGCCAGTGATCCAACCGAACACCGCTTGCACCCACCACAATACCCCGTAGCCAAGCGCTGCCCCCCAGACACTTTGCTCAAGGCTCACATGGATCCAACCTATCGAAGCGCACAACATGCCAGCCCACATCAAAGGCAAGGTCAAACTGTCTGGCAACAGCATGGTGTCTGCATCAATCAAAGCCAAAGCCAATGCCACTGTGGCAAACAAGGCCCATGCCAATGCCGTCCCGCTGACTTGCCACCGCCAAGCGCAGTAGGCCCAAAGCAAAGCCACTGCCATTTCAACCAACGGATATCGCAACGAGACTTTGGCGCCACAGTGGGCACAGCGGCCCTTCAACCAGACAAAGCTCAGCACCGGCACCAGGTCGCGCACACGAAGTGGTGTATGGCAAGAAGTGCAATGCGAAGAAGGCGTCGCTAAATTGAAAACAACTTGGGGTGGCGCCGACGTCGTTTGCGTTTCAGCCATTTGTTGTTCCCATTCACGCTGCATCATTTGTGGAAGACGCCCAACCAATACATTGATGAAACTGCCGATTTGCAATCCGATCAGCGCAGCTATCGCCGGCCAGATCCAATACGAGGACTCAAGCATCTCAGTGAAGCCGCTGATATCAAGCATGGCTTTTCACCCCGAGCAATTGATCCAACAATTCGGCTTGATGCAGCAATTCAGCGGCATCGCCTTGGTGAATCACCCTGCCTTGGTCCAGCACCACAGCTTGGTGGCTGATAGCTAAGATGGCTTGGGGATGTTGTTCGACAATGATGGCTGACATACCTTCATCGCGCGTGACACGACGGATGGCACGCAACAGTTCTTCCACAATGATGGGCGCCAAACCTTCCAGCGGTTCGTCCAACAAAAGCACTTGGGGGTTTAGCACCAAGGCGCGACCCACCGCCAGCATTTGCTGTTCACCGCCGGACAATTGGTTGCCCATATTGGTTTGACGCTCTGCCAATCGGGGGAACAACTCAAACACACGTGTTGGAGTCCAGGCGCCGGGTCTGGCCACGGCGGTGAGGTTTTCCAACACCGTCAAAGATTTGAAAATATTGCGCTCTTGCGGCACCCAACCCACACCTGCTGCGGCCCTTGCATGCGAAGCCAATGCGTGCAGCGCCACACCATTGAGGGTGATGCTGCCGGCATGTTGTCGTGTCGTACCAGCCAAGGTATTGATCAACGTGGTCTTGCCTGTACCGTTACGACCTAGCAGTGCCAAGGTTTCACCAGCGGCCAAAGAAAAACTGACCTGGTTCAATACCACAGCCTCACCGTAACCGGCAGTGACGTTTTCGAGTTGCAACATATCACCCATGCGCTTCTCCATGACCGAGGTAGACCTCGCGCACACGCGGGTCTGCTGCAATTTCATCAGGGCTGCCCTCGGTCAACACCGCGCCATTGACAAGCACTGTCATGCGCTTGGCAAAGCTAAATACCAAATCCATGTCATGCTCAATCAACAACACGCTCACATCGGCGGGCAAGTTGGCCACTGTTTGAAGCAACTCTTCGCGCTCACCAGCTGGTACGCCTGCGACTGGCTCGTCCAACAACAACACGCGGGGTTCGCAAGCCAGTGAAATCGCCATTTCCAACAAGCGCCGTTTGCCATATGCCAATTGCGTGGTCGGCTGGTCCATCACTTCACTCAAGTGGAATTGGTTCAGCAATTGTTCGCAACGGTCGGCCACACGACGGTCATTCCCAAGGTGGTACCACAAGGATGCACCCAAGCCGAGTTGTTGAGAAACCGTCATAGCCAAAGTTTGCAATGGGGTGAGGCCGTCAAACAATTGATTGATTTGAAATGTTCGAACCAGCCCGCGTTGCACACGTTGATGCGGCGCTAAACGGCTGATGTCAACCCCCAGCAATTCAATACGTCCTGCGGTTGGCGTCAACATGCCAGTCAACAGGTTGATCAAGGTGGTTTTACCTGCCCCGTTAGGACCGATGAGCGCATGTCTGGCACCGCGTTGCAATTTCAAGCTAACGTTATCGGTGGCCGTGATGCCACCGAATTTTTTGCTCAAACCAGTGCAAGAAAGGACAGTGTCTTCGCTCATGAACGACGCCCCCAAGTCCATGGGCGAAGCAGTTTTTCACGGCCCACCAGCATCAGTAACACCAAAAACAAACCTATCCAAAACGTCCAGTACTGTGGTGTCAGTGCGGACACTAAGCTGTGCAGCGTTTTAAATAACACCGCACCCATCAAACCTCCCCACAGCCAGCCCGTGCCGCCAATGACCAGCATCAACAGCACATCGGCGGAACGGTCAAAACCAAACACATCCAATGAGGCAAAACCAGTGGTCTGCGCTTGCATGCCACCGGCCAGCCCGGCAATCGCTGCGGCCAGTGTGTACACCGCCATCAATCGCGTATGTACGGGTATGCCAATGGCTTGGGCACGCAAACGGTTGTCGCGAATGGCTTTGAGACTGAATCCGAAAGGCGAGTGCACCCAACGTCTCAATAGCAAAAAGACCAGCAGGGTGACGGCTAAGGCGTAATAGGCGGCGGTTTGGCCCATCAAATCAAATTCAAAGCGTCCCAACACCGGCCCCATGAGCACGCCCTGCAAACCATCTGCACCGCCAGTGATATGGTCCATTTTGTTAGCGAGTTCTTGCAATATCAAGGCGATGCCCAATGTCACCATCAAACGAGTCAGGTCGGAACCGCGCAATATGCCGGGACTGCATACCAGACCCAGAACAGATGACACCAGTGTGGCAACCAAGAGGCCGGTCAAAGGGTCAGGGTTGATGTGCTTGGCAAACAATGCTGCCGCATAAGCACCTGTACCAAAAAATGCGGCATGCCCTAGAGAAACGATACCGCTGTAGCCGAGTACCAGGTCCAGCGACATGGCAAACAAGGCAATGATGGTGATTTCACTGACCAACAATGAATGCTTGGGCAGCAACACAGGCAAAAGCAAAAGCAATATCCACACGGCAAATTCCCACCAGCGTGCGCGCGAGCCTGCGCCAAGACTGATGCTGGTGGTACTCATGCGTTGCCCCGTGTGAATAAACCTTGAGGACGCCACATAAGGATCAAGACCATCAAGGTATACACAATGAAAGCACCTAGCTTGGGTACATAGTATTTACCTGCGACATCGGCAATGCCTAGCAGCAAAGCCGCCAGTAGCGGACCCGTCAGCGAACTGGTGCCGCCCACAGCGACAACGATGAGAAAGTAAATCATGAACTTGAGTGGAAACACCGGATCAAGTCCGAGCACCTCAGCGCCCAGCGCACCACCCAATCCGGCCAGCCCAGAGCCCACCGCAAATGTGGCCATGAAAATCGTGTTCACATTGATGCCCATGGCAGCAGCAACGCGTCTGTCATCCACGGATGCGCGCAACTGTGCGCCAAAACGGGTGTGAACCAACAACCACTGCAAGCCCCAAGCCAGCAACGCACACACCACAATGATGGCTAAACGGTAATGTCCCATGCCCAAAGCGCCGTCCCACAGCTCGGTTCGGCCTTTGAGAAATTCGGGCAATTGCACCAGTTGCTGGGTGGAGCCTACCAAATAGTCCACTGACGCCACAGCCATGAACGTCAAGCCAATAGAAAACAATACCTGCTCGAGGTGTGTCTTGTGGTACATGCGTCGATACAACGTGACCTCGAGCACCAAACCAAGCAAGGCACTCACGGCAAAAGCCATGAATACAGAAGGCAAAAAAGGCCAACCAGCTTTTTGCATCAACAACACCAAGGTGTAGCCGCCGGCCATAGCGAATGCGCCGTGCGCCAAGTTGATGAAATTCATCAAACCCAGCGTGATGGACAAACCAATGGCCAGCACAAACAGCAACATGCCGTAGGCGACGCCGTCAAAAAGCAGGGTCAGCATACGCTTTACTTCGTCTTGCCAGGGTCTTTGACTTCCTTGATGACATCGAACTCAACGTTATAGAGTTCGCCGTCTTTTTTCTCGACACGCCTCAAGTAAATGTTTTGAACAATGTCACGGGTTTGCGCATCGATGAATATCTGTCCGCGTGGGCTTTCAAAAATCTGCCCTTTCATGGCTGCCAGCAAGGCTTCACCGCCACCCTGCCCGCCCTTGGTGTTTTTCAAGGCCTCGTAAATGACGCGCATACCGTCATAACCTCCAACGGCCATGAAGTTAGGACGCATGCCATTGTTGGCCTTTTTGAATGCGTCGACAAATTTTTTGTTCACTGCCGAGGGATGCACGGCGGAGTAATGGTGGCTGGTTACCACACCCAAAGCACCTTCGCCCATGTCGTTGAGTTGATCGTCATCTGTCAAATCGCCAGTGCCGATCAACTTGATACCGGCCTTGTCCATGCCGCGCTCTAAAAACTGCTTCATCACAGCCGCGCCTGCGCCAGAGGGAACAAATACAAACAATGCATCAGGTTTGAGATCGCGAACTTTTTGCAAAAACGGGGCAAAGTCAGGGTTGCGCAAAGGCACACGCAGACTCTCAATCACTTGGCCGCTGTTGAGCAACATGCGTTCTTTGAAAAATCTTTCGGCATCAATACCCGGGCCGTAATCGCTGACCAGCGTGACGACGCGCTTGATACCGTTTTTAGGCGCCCAGTCACCCATGGTCACAGAACACTGCGCCAAAGTGAAACTCGTTCGAACAATAAAAGGCGACGCTTCGGTGATGATGGAAGTGGCCGCAGCCATCACCACCATGGGAGTTTTGGATTGGGTGGCAATAGGCGCAGTGGCCAGTGCCAGAGGTGTCAAACCAAACCCGCCGAGCACGCCCACTTTGTCGTTCACCACCAACTCTTGTGCGATGCGCTTGGCCGCGTCAGGAATACCGCCATCGTCCTTGATGATGAGCTCCACCTTGCGACCGGCCACCTTATCGCCGTTTTGCGCCATGAACAAACGCGCAGCAGCTTCAATTTGTTTGCCAGTGGTGGCTTGCTGTCCAGTCATGGGCAAAATCAAACCGATTTTGAATGACTCTTGCGCTTGTGCCGCCAAGGCCGTCATGCCCAAAGTCAACATCAGGGCACGCAGATTTAAAAATGTTTTCATTCAAATTCTCCAAGGCAACGACAAGCGGGAAGCTTAACCGAGTGGGTGACGGGCAGAACCTTGTTGCAGGGCTGATGACCGTTTCATGTGTAAAAATCAATTTTAATTTGTCTGCTATTCACGGCCGTCGACGAATCAGACGCACACCCGGCAACTGTTCGAGATCGGTGTTGCGCATGGCCTCGCTCAAATTGCGCTGCGCCAATCGCGAATGCTCACGCATGATGGCTTCTGCTCTGCCGCCCTCGCGTCTCTCAATGGCTTGCAACACTTGGTGGTGCTGGTCTTGCGCAACAATCAACATGTCTCGTGCCTGCGGGCTGTTGGCCTGACTGACCACAAAGCCAGAGGGCGAGGCAAACGGCAATCCGATCACACGTTCCCATTCGCGACGCAAGACATCGCTGCCAGCCATTTCTTCCAACAAGGCATGGAATTTTTCATTGTGCGAGACGTAGCTGCCAAAGGCTTCCTCGTTCAAGCTGTCGGAAGCTAGCAATTGGTCGATGTGTGCCAGACAGGCGCGCGCCTCGGTCAACAATACCGGCGCAAAGCCCCGTTCAGCGGCCAAACGCACCGCCAAGCCTTCTAGCGTACCGCGCAACTCGATAGCGTCAGAGACATCTCGCTCGGTGAAGGTGCGTACCGCATAACCGCCGTTGGCCAAGGACTCCAACAAGCCTTCTTGCTCCAACTTCATCAGTGCGGTGCGTATCGGCGTGCGAGAGACACCCAGTTTGTCTACCAAAGTGAGTTCAGCAATTCGCGCACCGGCAGGCAGTTCTGCCGCCAGAATCATTTCTCTCAATCGCAATTGCGCACGCACGGCTTGCGAGTTCGTCGGGTTGTCGTTGGTCGCCGAATGGATGGATGTAGGCATGGTCAGGCCACTTCCCTAATAGGAATGACGCTATGAGGTGTTTGCTCTGATTCAATCATTTTGTCGATCAGCCTGCGTGAGCGCACTGCACCAGCATCGATATTCAAATTGTGAAAACCCAAGTCAGGGTGATCCAACAGGGCTTGCTGCTGCGCCTCCAATACCGCCTCGTCTTCTCGGAATATGCCAGCAACGCCCTCACGGAGTTGGTGCGTCAAGGCCTGTTCACCCAGACAGTAATTGCGTGCAAACGCCCAAAAATAATGGCAACTTCCATCGGTTTGCGGTGTGATGGTGTTGAGTACAAAGCCATTCACCCCAAGGCTGCGGTCCCCTGGATGGCCATCGTTTGGTATCGCACTGCTACCGGTTGGTGCCACACCTACATCGATGGTCACTGTGGCAGGTGCTTCAAAGCGGATGATTTGCCAGCGGTCCACGGCGCCTTTGTAGCCACGGGCGTGCTGTATTTGCGACGCCCAAAACGGCGGGGCTTCTATGCCCTCCATCCAGCGCGTAACGGTGACGTGCTTGTCGTCATGTGTGACATGAAATGGCGCCTCGACCACCGCTTCATTGCCAATGCTCGAGCCATGTACATAGGTTTCGTGGGTCAGGTCCATCAGGTTATCGACGACCAACCGGTAATCGCACTGGACCGTGATCAGCTTGCCGTCGCCCGCCCACGCGGGGTCGTCGTTCCAATGCATATCAGGCACCAGTGCAGCATCGGCCAGTGCCGGGTCGCCCATCCACAACCAGATGAAGCGGTGCTTCTCCACCAGCGGAAAACTTCGCACACAAGCGGCAGGGTTCAGAGTTTGCAAACTTGGCATGCGCACGCATTGGCCATCGGGGTTATAGACCAGCCCGTGGTAACCGCAAACCAATTCATCGCCTTGCAATCGGCCTTGCGACAGCGGCAACAAACGGTGCCAGCAGGCGTCATGCAGCGCCACAGCTTGCCCGTCTAAGCGGCGGTACATAACGATTTTTTGATTGCAAATGGTGCGAGGCAGCAGCTCACGCCCGATTTCGACGTCATAAGCTGCGGCATACCAAGCGTTCAGGGGGAAAGTGGTTTTGCCTGTATTCATGCATACGCATTGTATACATTGAAGCCCTAAATAGCCTGTATATGCCGCCATTTACCCAATATACAGGGGTCTCTGTATACTTAGTCAGGCTTTAACATGGTGAAACTTCAAGGAGACTTCATGACCACGCCCCATATTCCCGCCCGCTTCGACCATGTTGGCAGCTTTTTACGCCCCGCTTATCTTTTGGAAGCCCGCGAACAAAAGGCCAAGGGACAGATCACGCCTGAGCAACTGCGTTTGGTGGAGGACAAAGCGATCACTGAAGTCATCAAGTTCCAAGAAGACGTGGGCTTGAAATCCATCACCGACGGCGAATTCCGCCGCACGTATTTCCACATCGATTTTCTGGAGCAAATGGGCGGCGTGAAAACCGACATACCCGTCACCATCGAACGCCCTGACGGTACCCAAGAATTGGCACCGCCCGTGATCCGCGTGATCGACAAAGTACGGCATGTGAAAGACATTCAACTCGCCGACTTCCATTATTTGAAGTCACAGGTCGCCAAAGGCAGCACACCCAAGGTGACGATTCCTTCACCCACCATGCTGCACTTTCGCGGCGGTCGCGCCGGTATCAGCAAGGAGGCATACCCTGAGCTTGATCCGTCTTTTTATGATGACGTAGCCAAGGCCTATGGTGATGAATTGCGTTCACTCGCCGCCGCAGGTTGCACTTATGTACAAATGGACGACACCAATTTGGCCTATTTGTGCGACGACAAAATGCGCGAAGCCGCGCGTGCACGCGGCGATGATCCCAATGAATTGCCACACCGCTACGCTACGTTCATCAATAAAGTGGTTGCACAAAAGCCAGCAGGTATGACGCTGGCCATGCACTTGTGTCGCGGCAATTTCAAAAGCACGCACGCCGCCGCAGGCAACTATGAACCTGTCGCCGAAGCTTTGCTTTCAGAGATGAATATAGATGCCTATTTTCTGGAATACGACGACGACCGCAGCGGCGACTTCCGCCCCCTGCGTTTTTTGGCGAAAGACAAACTGGTGGTGCTCGGTCTGGTCACCACCAAATTTGGCGCCATGGAAACCAAGGACAACTTGAAGCGGCGCATCGATGAGGCAGCCAAATATGCGCCCCTGTCCCAGCTGGCCTTGTCGCCACAATGCGGTTTTTCCAGCACCGTGCACGGCAACAATATCGCGGTGGAAGACCAGCGCAATAAGTTGCGTTTGGTGATTGAAACAGCGCAAGAGGTGTGGGGCGACAGTTAATCCTGCGGTTTAACTGGCATCTTTTGAACCATGAATAAAAATGGTGATTACTGAAAATCAGGCCATCAATCTTTGTCCCAACCAAACGATCGATGTGAGTAAAACACCGATAGACCCGTATTTCAACACTCGTTGTTTAGACTCGGCTTTTCGAGCCAGTAACAGCACGGGTATGGAGACCACAATAACCGCTGAGAGTTGGCCGAGTTCAACGCCTAGATTGAAAGCAAACAAGGTCTCCAGAAAGTACATTGAAGATAAGCCTAGCTCTTTCAGACCATTGGCAAATCCCATGCCGTGGATCAAGCCAAAAAGAAATGCCAGTTTCCAGTGACTGATGTGAAAACGGGTTTGTAGATTCAGCGCAGCTGAAATCATGATCGACAGTGCAATCAGGGATTCAATCAACTTATCTGGCAGGCTAACCCAGCCGAAAACTGAAAACGCGAGAGTGATTGAATGCGAGAGGGTGAAAGCAGTGATCACCTTGAGTGCAAATTTTTCTGCATCACGGGTGTTTGCAGGCAATTTGCCATTGAGATCAGGCTTGCGAATAGTAAGCATCAAACCCGGCAACAGCAGTGACAACAAAAACAATAAATGGTCAGTGCCTTCCCAGATATGTTTTGCACCTTCATTGGTGAATAGTCCAATGGTTGACCATCGTTTGGTTTCTCCAAGGGCAAATCGTTGAATGGCGCTCGTTTGGTCAAACACAGATGACATTTCATCATTGCGTATCACCAGTTTGAAAAATGCACGTCCTAGCTTGTCGTTCTGGGTGAAGAATTCGTAGCGAACCACGATGAATCTGGCATCTTCGGGCAATGTGCTACCACTGAAACGCTGACGAACGTACAAACCATCGTTATGCAACACCACTGATTGGGACAAGAACTCCAGTGGTACAAGTTGATCGTCAATCTCAATGGCCAGGGATTTTTGAATCGCAGTCGTGATCGGCCCCTGCAACAACAGGATTTTTTCTGGCGGTGGCGGGGGCGCATTGGCCTGATCTGGTGCTTGAAGTAGATTACCTAAATCGCGGGCGATAAAGTCAATTTCCAGCTGTAAACGTCCGTTCGCTTCGCTGACTGTCAGGTAGCTGTTTCCAGTCTGATGCGCAAGGGAAGGACCAACGATAGCAAATAAGCAAAACAGAGATTGACCAAACCATAGACTGAACTTGCGAAATAGATAATTTGCTGTTGTCATGGTTAGGGTGCAGGACTCAATGCTTCAAGTGTCAGTGGTTTGAGACTTTGTGGATAGTCTTTACGCAAATCAGCAAGCAGTTTTTTGAATTTTTTTTGTCCATCGTCCTTGGCCATCAATTGCTGCTGAATGGCTTGCAGGTAATGGATCGCCAAAATAAATTTCACTTCTTCTGGGTTGATATTGCCGTCCTTGACCTTGAGCAGTCTTTCACCAATATCAATCAGTTCAATCAGTTCATCTCGGCTTTGCGAGAAAGGAGCCAAAGGATTGTCAGTGAAACTGTCGTAGAAATGGTTTTTAAGCAGCAGGTACCTTGCATGGTCTGCAAATGCTGCCTTCGCGTCAAGTTTGATCACGTCACGGTAGTAATGCAGTTGCGACACATACAAACCAATTTTGCTAGACATCTCCATTTTGAAACCGGCGCGTGCAAGTTCATTCAGCAGCAATGTGGACTCCAGCCCTTTGACTGAGCCATGACTGATGATGTCTTGGTTGAACAGATCGCGGATTTCTTCCAGTGTTGCACCTATTTGGTAAAGTGCCTTGGCTTTGACTGGTGCGGATGGGTTGGTAGATTGCACCTGAAAAGACTCTTGCAACTTCATCAAATAGTTTTTACGCGCTTCAGCCGTGATGGACTCATGCGACCAAATACTGCTGCAATTCAATAATGCGAATACAAGCGCGCAACTACGTAAACAAACAAAGACTGTCATTTTTCTGCCGGGGGCGGTGGCGGTTCGAGTTTTTCGCCCCGGTAATAGGCTTGTGCACCGGCATGAACAGCCATTCCGAAGCGACCATTGCCAGGGTTGATCAACTGGAGTTTGTTTGCGGCCTCCATCAATGCAGTGGTCACCAAATAGCCATGGTAAAGCGGCAGGTCAGGTCGAGTCACCAATAGGTATTTACCGTTGTCGACCAAAATTTCCATTTGCAAGGGTGCAAATTCTTCGAAAGGAGGTTCGCCGGTAAACATCAACCTCGCATGTTGGTATGACAAGACTGCATTCTTTACTTGGTCCGTTTTGAGCAGACTGGCAATGCGTGGCATATCGTGTGTTCGGCTGACCATGGCGCGGCTGAGCGGCAGGTTTTCACGTAATACAGCCACCCAAGCGTCGCCGATGTCATCACCCGTGTAGTCTGCATGCGAGGTCATGATTTGCATATTTCGCTTACGGAACACATCCCAGAACCGATACGGTGTGTGCGCAATTGCGTGGATCATGGGCAGCATGGCCGTGGCAAAAGAAATAGACAAATAGGAAATGAATGAACGTCTTTGCATGTGAGATTCCAAAAAAAAAGAGCGAGGGTGACTCGCTCTTTTTGGCAAGTCTAAGTGACTTTATTTTTTACCGAAAATTTCCATAGGACAAATGGTGGTCACGGCGTAGTTTGGCACATCCACCACGTTGCTGATGCGCAAGTCGCAGGCAACGCTGGCAACAACCAAAGCTTGTTCTTTGCTCAATCCTTTGGTGGCCATCAACCAATCGATCATAGTGATCAATGAATTGCGTGCGGCCAAGGTGAGATCGTTGGACAGGTTAGTCAAAGGCTTGATTTTTTCGCTGTCGAGGTAAGCCCATTGAGGAGGTACTTCTCCGGCCTTCTTGAGTGGGTAACCGACCACAGCGTGGAAGCTGTCAGGCTCAAGTTTCTTGATTTGAGAACCGCCCTCGAACATGGGCTGTTTAATCAAAGAAGCCATGCCTTTGCGAATTTCAGTGGTCACTGTAACGATGGCACCCATCTCGATGGCGGTACCAGCCACTTCGCCATCACCTTGTGCATAGTGAACGTCACCAATAAAGAATCCGCAACCGTCGATGAAGCAAGGCAGCAAAAGGGTTGTACCTTCGACCATTTGCTTGACGTCCATGTTGCCGCCATTTTCACGGGGTGGAACAGTACGCAAACATTTGTCTTTGTGGCTACCGTTAGGGCCGCAGATGTTGGCGGGACGAGCGTTGATAGGCTGGGGTGGCAGTGCAACGCCACCGGCAGCGCCCAATTGGTTTTCACGGGCCAACCATTTTTCGATTTCTTCTTCACCAGGCATGACACCTACAGAGCCCATGAAGCCGTTCATTGGAATACGTACGCCTGGCAATTGCGCTGACACAGCCTCACGGCGGTTCAACTTCCAGTTGGCAACATAAGGATCCGGAAACATGTCAGGCAAAAAGCCAAAGCCGGGGATCAGCGTGGTGTAGCCATATTCATTGGGGTTGATATCAATCAGTTTGATGGCCAACACATCACCGCGTTTTGCGCCTTCAATGTAGATGGGGCCTGTCATTGGATGAATCAGATTGGTGTCAATGGCAGTGACATCTTTAGGCAAAGAGTTGATATTCAGATTGGCATCCAAAGCATCACGTGTGTGCACCATGATCAAGTCACCTGGCTTGGCGCGAGCCACAGGTTTGATCGCGGGGTGATAGCGGTTGAAGCAATTGGGGTCTTGTTCGCAATGACCTCCACTCTTCTTTACTTCCACAATGGTTTGTGTTTTGACTTCGGTGGTATCGGCGAGGGCATTTATCAAAGCCGTGCTGAAAAGCAGCGTAACAATTGCAAGTTTGTTATTCAACATCACTGTCCTTTGTATTTAAAATGAAAAAAATATTTTCAAAAACCATTTTATGAACAGGTTCATAAAGCACAAGAACTCTTCAAGAATCCACTATTTTCTAAGGGTTATTGAAAATTGATTCAAAACATATCGCGGATCTGATTAAAGAATGCCTTAGCATTAATGGCTTGATTGAGAAAGAAATTCATCTGTAGATGATTGTTTGTTTTGAATACATTATTGAATCAGAAACTTCTTTGTAACGCCAAACCTGCACCAAGCTTTATTGCCATATGGAGTCTTCATCAAATTCTTGTGCTGACGACACAAGAACCTCGATCTAGGCTTGAACCAAAGCCGTCGTTGGATGGTCTCAATCGTATCAGCCATCTTAAAGATACACAAAAAGCGAATCGCCGTCGCATGCCCGCAGAGTTTGGATTCCCAGCACACATAACAAAATATTTATGTGCTTTTCTTCACCCTCCTAGCTATGACCTAGCTGCCTTTGAAATCGGCGGGTCTGCGCTCTTTGAATGAAGCCAATCCTTCTTTCAAATCATCGGTAAAAGCCACATCTCTGAAAGAGCGTGACTCCCACTGCAATGCTTCTGCCATATGCATACCTACTGAACGGCGCACCACTTCTTTAGCAAACCGGTGCGACAAAGGCGCTCGCGTGGCCAGCATTTGCGCGTACGCCAAGGTTTTGCCAAGAAGTTCGTTGGGTGCATACACACGGTTAACCAAACCGATGCGGTAAGCATGCGCTGCATCGACCCGTTCACCCGACAAAATAATTTCCATGGCGTGTCCCATGCCGACAATTTGCGGCAAGCGAATCAAGCCGCCATCGCAGGCATGAAAGCCCCATTTCGCGTCTTGCAAGGCGAACTCTGCGTTGTCTGAGCAAAAGCGTATATCGCAGGCCAAAGCCAACTCGAAACCACCGGAAATAGCAAAACCATTGACTGCCGCCAAAATGGGTTTGTCTATGTCGAGATTGCGCGTGATGCCGCCAAAGCCCGGGCCGTTGGTGTACTTGGCGCGAAACTCAGGCGCCGCCGCTTGCGCGAAAGTCAACGTGTAAGTCTTCAAATCAGCACCGGCACAAAACGACTTGTCACCCGCGCCGGTGATGACCGCGACACGCGCTTGGTCATCACGGTCAAACTCATGCCAGATGTCTATCAATTCATCGTTAGCGGCGAAATCAAGTGAATTCATTTTGTCAGCGCGTTGGATGGTGATCAACCGCACCGCACCGTGTTTTTCATAGGAAATATCAGCCATCTCGTGCCACCTTGAATGTTGGAATATCTGTTTGAATCAGTTCGTCCTTGACCAGCACCACGCGGTCACCCAAGCGGTCGCTGGGCGCTGACAACAATCGTCCGCAAATGCGCATGCCGTTGTCTAAATCGAAAACACCGACGTGGTACGCACCCTCTGCTTTGAACCTCAGCGGAGGTTTGCGAACCGTGGTCCAACTCGCCAACACACCGGTTGCTGCCACATGCTTTGTTTGAAACGTGGGCTGTAAACAATGCGCGCACACGATGGGTTTGCGTTGGGTCAAGGTCTGACATGACTGACATTGAAAGACCGCCAAGGCAGGCGCAGTCGCCGCTGAAATCATGCGTCTCTACCCAAAATATGCACGGTGCAAGCCACACCTGTGCCACCTAAGTTATGCGTCATGCCAATGCCTGCATTGGCGACCTGGTTGGCATGTTCACCGCGCAACTGCAATACCACTTCAACCATTTGTCCCACGCCTGTGGCACCCACGGGATGGCCTTTGGCCAGCAAACCGCCGCTGGGATTGATGACAACATCACCTTGCATGCCGGTGCGACCTTGTGCTGCCCAACGACCGCCCTCGCCTCTGGGTACCAGCCCCAGGTCTTCGCTGTCGATGATTTCTGCAATCGAAAAACAGTCATGGAGTTCAACCAAATCAATACCGGCCGGTTGCAGTCCCGATTGTTTGTAGGCCTGTTGCGCGGCCAACACGGTGGCATCAAACGAACACAAATCTGGATGATTTGAAATACGCGCAGAACCGCTGGTTTGCACACTGGCCATGACACGCACACGCGGCTTGTTCGAGTTGGCAGGCAACAATTTCTTGGTGCAAACCAACAAGGCAGCAGCGCCATCGCTGGGCGGGCAACAGTCAAAGAGTTGCAAAGGGTCAGCAATCATGGCGGAGGCGCACACTTGCTCTATGGACAAATCAGCACCCATTTGTGCCAAAGGATTTTTCAAACCATACGCCTTGTTTTTAATCACAACACTGGCAATGTCTTCACGTGTGGTGCCGTATCGCTGCGCATGTGCTCGCCACGCCAAACCAAACAAGCCGGGAAAAGTCAAACCGCTGAGGCCATCGTATTCATTGTCCATGGCGCAGTTCAGCGCAGAAGTGACCTCAGGCGTAGAAGCATGCGTCATGGTTTCCACTCCCACCACCAATACCGCATCGCACATACCGCTGGCCACCATCAAGCATGCATGTCGCATGGCAATGCCGCCTGAGGCACAAGCGCCTTCCACCTTGGTACATGGAATGCCTTGCAAACCCAATTGCTCTGCCACCAAACCAGCAAGCACTTCTTTGCCGTTCAAAGGCCCGCTGATGAAGTTACCGAGATACACAGCGCCTATGCGTGCGCGATCAATACCGGACTCCACCATAGCTTTTGCAGATGCGTCCACTGCCAAGGACTCTATGCTGCGCCCCGCATGTTTACCAAAAGTGGTTGAACCTATGCCTGCAACATACACATCACGCATCACGCTTTATCCTGTTTAAGTTGTTGTCTTAATGCGGTTTTCAAAATCTTGCCGTAATTGTTTTTCGGCAGATCAGGCGGAAAAAAATAATCACGCGGCCGTTTAAATCGCGCGAGATTATCCAAGCACAACTGATCGAGTTCTTGCGGTGTGACACGCATGCCTTCCCTTAACACCACAAATGCCACAGGCTCTTCACCCAAATCGGCATGAGCCATTCCAATCACAGAAACTTCAGCGACGGCGGGGTGATGCAGCAGCACCTCTTCAATTTCGCGCGGGTAAATATTGCTGCCGCCTCGGATGATCAAATCTTTAGATCTGTCTTTGAGCGTCAAATAGCCGAGCTCATCTATCGAGCCTATGTCTCCCGTCCACAGCCAATCGTCTCGTACCGCAGCGGCGGTAGCCGTTGGATTGTTCCAGTAACCCAACATACGGGTGGCACTGCGTGTGACCACCTCCCCGGGTTCGCCCAAAGGCCTGTCACGCCCTTCATCATCCACCACCCGCACATCCACGCCTGTGCGTGAAGTTCCGCACGACGCAAGACGCGCCAAATGTGCCGCATCCTGCTGGCCTTGATGATCCGGCCTAGACAAAGCGGTGATGGTCATGGGGCTTTCTCCTTGACCGTAAATTTGTACCATGCGTGGCCCAAAAAGATCCAAAGATTGCAACAGATCAGAAACATACATAGGGCCACCACCGTAAGTGATGGTGTGCAAATTGCCAGCCGGGTTTGCGATGCCCTTGCTTGCACGAAGCATGCGCGTCAGCATGGTCGGTGCAGCAAAAAATGAAACGCGCTGATACCGCTGCAAAGCTTGAAACACCAGATCAGGGTTGAACGTGGTTTCAATCACCTGATGTCCGCCATTGAACAAATGCGGCAAGCTGTACAAACCAGAACCATGCGACAAAGGTGCGACATGCAAGAACGTATCTCCAGCTTGCACACAATCGATGTCTGCACCGTATTGCAAACACATGTTCATCAAGTTCAGGTGAGACAACATAGCGCCCTTGGGTACGCCTGTGGTGCCGCTGGTATAAAAAATCCATGCAATGTCGTTGGCTTGCATGGGGGCCACCTCCATGGCATGGTGACTTAGCAAATCCATGTATGAACCAGTATCGACAGAAATCAAAGGCAACGCGGATGGAAAATCAGCCAATGCAAGTTGCAAGCCATTGAACAATCCGTCACTGCAAATCAATGCTGAGGCTTGGCTGTCCAAAGCAATGTGACGTACTTCCTTGGGATGTAATTTGGCATTCACTGGCACGGGGCATAAGCCGGCGATCCAACATGCAAACAATGTTTCAAAGAATGCTACGCGGTTTTCCATGCACATAACGACTCGATCAGAACGCTTGAGCAGGCAACGTTGCCGCAGTCCAGCGGCCAAGGCGTGACTGCGTTGCGAAAGCTCACCATAGCTAAGTGTTTGATGGCTGTCGCTCAGCGCTGGCAACTGTGGATGGCTGCGTGCGCGGTTGAGAAAAGCCTGAACGAGATTCATACCGTAGAGAAGCAGTGCATGTTGAACATTCCTCGCAGGCGCTTCATCGAATATGCACTCAAAGCCGGGGCGGTACCCGCGAATGCCAATCCGTCACACGTTGAAACGCGCTGCCTGCGCGTACGAGTGTGGCTTCATCCAAATGCGCAGACACCAGCTGTATGGCAACCGGTGTGTTCTTCACTGTGAAGCCAGCTGGCAAAGTGATGGTTGGGTTGCCGCTCATGTCAAACGGCGCGGTGAATTTGATCAGACGGGCCAATTCAGCAGGCACCGTACCGATCACCGACATTTCTTCACGTGTAGGCGAGGCCATGGGTTGTGCAGGAATCAACAACAAATCGCAGTTTTGGAAAAACCCGCGCACCGCCCCCTTGAAAGCGCGACGACGCAACCAGATTTTTTGCATCTCCACCGCAGAGATGGAACGGCCAAATTCAATCAAACCGCCCAAGCCCGGGCCGTACAAATGTTTGTTTTTCGGGTGCCAAGGCTCATGCGCCACCGCGGTTTCTGCGGCACACGCCGTGCCCCAATCAGCGACCATGTCTGTCACATCAGGAAAGCGCACGTGTCGCATGTCTGCGCCTAAAGATTGAAGCACCTCATAGGCAGACTGCACGGCTTTTTGCATGTCTGCGTCCAAGCCTGCACAGTAGTCCGGATCAAAGCCTATGCGTAAACCGCTTAACTGGGTAATGTCACCGCACACATAGTCAGGCACTGGCGCATGCAACGCAACGCTGTCATCAGGGTCTGCGCCTGCAATCAATCCCAGCATATGTCCACAGTCCATGGCCGAGCGAGCCATCGGGCCTATATGGTCTAGAGAGGCCGCCAGCTCGAACGCACCATGCACAGGTACACGCGCCCAAGTGGGCTTGAGTCCCGTCACGCCGTTAGCCGCTGAAGGAAAACGGATGGAACCGCCAGTGTCGGTGCCAATGGCTGCAAAACACAAACCCGCTGCGACAGCCACACCCGAGCCGCTGGAAGACGCACCGGACCAGTGATCATCGTGCCAAGGGTTGATCGGCGGGGGCACATCAGGATGGTGATCGGCAAATGCAGCTTCTGTCATGGTGAGTTTGCCAAGCAACACCGTTCCGGCTTGTCGCAAGCGTTTCACCACCGTGCCGTCGTAGGCGGGTGTGAAGTCGCGCATCATCGGCATGCCGGCAGCAGTGACGATATCTTTGGTGTAACACAGGTCTTTGAGCGCGATAGGAACGCCGTGTAAGGGACTGAGTATTTGTCGGCGCATGATCATCGCATCTGCATCACGCGCTTGCTTCAAAGCGATGTCATGCGAGACGGTGGCGTAGGACAACAAACGTTTGTCGACACGCTCAATCCGGTTGAGCATCATGTGGGTGAGTTCGACAGACGACAGTTTTTTGCTGTGCAGCAGCCCTGCCAGTGAATACGCGTCCAGAAAAGCCAGTTGGTCGTCAGTCACTGTGTGCTTTCTGTCGTCACTGCTTAAGCGGTTTGCGGTGAACGCAAACCCAGTTCATCCATCATGCTTTGACGCATCTGAAATTTTTGCGGCTTGCCGGTGGCTGTGAGAGGAAATTCGCGCACGATGCGCAGATAACGCGGTGTTTTGTAGTGCGCCATGCGGGAGCGGCAATAGTCAATGAATTCATCCGCTTCGGCGGTTTGTTCTGGTTGCAAGATCACCCATGCAGCGATTTCCTCGCCGTATTTCACATCGGGTATGCCAAAGACTTGAACGTCCAATACTTTGGGGTGTTGCATCAACTGGTTTTCGATTTCACGCGGAAATACATTCTCTCCACCACGGATCAACATGTCTTTGACACGGCCAACGATATTGCAATAGCCGTGCGTGTCAATGGTCGCCAGATCGCCGGTATGCATCCAACCGGCATCGTCAATCGCGTCGGCCGTTTGCTGCGCGTCTTCCCAATAAGAGCGCATCACCAGATAACCGCGCACACACAACTCGCCCGGCATACCCACTGGCACCATGCGCCCATGCGCGTCCACCACCTTGGCCTGCACATGCGGCTGAATGCGTCCAACCGTGGATACACGGCGTTCGACTGGATCTGACACATGCGACTGGAACGACAACGGCGAAGTTTCAGTCATGCCGTAACCGATGGTGATTTGCTTCATGTTGAGCGTGCGCATCACCGCCTGCATAGTATCAACAGGACAAGGCGCACCGGCCATGATGCCTGTGCGCAAAAGACTGAAATCCATGGTTGCTACAGCAGGTTCGGCCAACATGGAAACGAACATCGTGGGTACGCCATGTAATGCGGTGCAACGCTGCTTGACCACAGTTTTAAGCGTGGCTGCGGCGTCAAAGCCTTCTGCCGGAAACACCATGGCAGATCCCGCGGCGGTACAGGTCAACACACCAAGCACCATGCCAAAACAGTGATAGAGCGGCACCGGTATACACATGCGGTCTTCATGCGTCAATGCCATGGACTTGGCTGCAAAACGTGCGTTATTGACGATATTGAAATGCGACAACGTGGCGCCTTTGGGATTGCCCGTGGTGCCGCTGGTGAATTGGATATTGATCGCGTCATCCGGGTCGAGCGCCGCCGACAAATCTTTCAACCGCGCATGTTGGGCGGGACCAGCTTGGTGTAAAAAATCTTTGAAACGCATAGCGCGTGCAGGCACCGGTAATTTGGCTGCTTCATTGGCCGACAAAGAAAGATCGTCAAGCAAGATGACGTGTTTCAAATGCTCTAAACGCAATGAAGTCAATTCACCTGCCTGACCAGGCCGGTCAATTTCAGGGGCGAGTTGGCGCAATGTATCTAAGTAATGGTTGGTTTTATAGCCTCGCGCCATCACCAACATGCGGCATCGCACTTTATTCAACGCATATTCAAGTTCGCTGCTTTTATAAGCGGGGTTGATGTTCACCAACACGGCACCTATGCGGGCAGTAGCGAACTGGGTCAGCAACCATTCCAGCCGGTTCGGCGCCCAAATACCCACGCGGTTGCCCCGCCTGATACCCATGGACAACAAGGCGGCTGCCATGTGGTCGGCTTGTTGCTGCAAGTCGTACCAACTCAGACGCTGGTTTTGCGCGACAAACACGGCGGCGTCGCGTGAGCCATGACGCAACACCGCGCGGTCGAGCAACTGAGGGATGGTCATGAAATGCAAGGACACATCGGTAGGGCCAGCAACAAACGACAGCGAACCCGGCGGGCTCAGCGTGTGATCCGCGCCGCCTTTGACCCAATCTGAGAGAAATGGATTGTGGGACACCTTGTCTGTTACCTGCTGAATAGATACTGCAAAGTCTGTCAGAAATTGCGCCAGTCACCGGCTTGCTCAAACGCATGGGCAGCGCGGTAAATGGTGGATTCTTCCCAATGCTTGGCCACCAATTGCACACCGATGGGCAAACCGTTGGACATGCCGCATGGCACGCTCATGGCTGGGTGTCCAGTGACATCCAAGGGGCAGGTATTGCCGAGCATTTCCAGTGCACGCTGAACAATGAGTTTGAGCGGTGCATTAGATGGCGGCAGCGGTGTGGCTTTCATGGGCACCGTCGGCAACAAAAGCAAGTCGTATTTCGACAATGCATCGTCATAAGCCTTGGCCAATACCCTGCTCAGGTTTTGCGCTTTGGCATAAAAATGGCCACGGTAGTTTTTGATGAAATATTCACCAGCCATCATCGACACCTTGAGCGATGGCGACAACTCATCCGCGCGGGCACGCCAAGCAGAATGTGCGTCCAATAAGCTGGTGGTATACAAGCCCTTCCAATTGAAACCCATGCCGTTGCCGTTCATCATTTGTGCCTGCAAGCCTTCAACGGCAATGGCAGTCCAAATGGCCGGGCCATCCATGTGCATAGGTACAGACACATCTTCCACGATGGCCCCCATGGCACGCAAACGGTCTGCGGCTTGACGCACCTTGTGGTCCACATCAGGTTCACTGTCTGCGCGGTTAAAGCCTTCAAGCAAGACGCCAATGCGCAAACCCGACACACCGCGCCCCAGGGCGGCTGTGTAACGATCGACACGCGGACTGTATTGGCGCGGGTCCAAACCATCTGCACCTGCAATCACCTCTAGCAACAAGGCGTTGTCAGCCACATTGGCTGTCATCGGTCCTGCATGGTCAATCGTTGCTTCAATCGGCATCACGCCGGTATAAGGCACCAAGCCGTGGGTGGGCTTCATGCCGTAAATACCGCACCATGAAGCAGGCATGCGAATAGAACCCCCTTGGTCACCACCAATGGCCAAATCGAGTTCACCCGCACCCACCAACGCAGCAGAACCCGAGGAGGAACCACCGGCTGAGTAGCCATAACGATATGGGTTGTGCACAGGACCAGCGGCGTTGGTATGGCTGCCACCTGACAAACAGAAATATTCGCAATGTGCTTTACCCGCAATCGAGCCACCGGCATCCAGAATGCGCGTGACCAAGGTGGCATCCACATCGGGCACATAGCCTTCAAGCGAAGAAGCACCGTTCATCATGGGCACACCCGCCAGACACACATTGTCTTTGAGCACCACCCGCTTGCCGGACAAAGGCCCGTGCGCGGCGCCGCGCACTTCGCTCTTGACCGCCCAGGCATTCAACGGATTGTCAGCAGGGCTTGGTTTGATACCAGGTGTACGCGGATATCTGACCGGCGGCAGGTTGTCGGGCAATTGCGTCAGGCGGTCATAGGACTGGAAAGTGCCCTCCATGATTTCAAGGTACTCCGCCACTTCGCGCGATGACATATTCATGTGCATGGATTCGACGATGGCATGCATCTGATCGACAGTAGGACGTTTGACAGTAGACATGATTCCCCCGGGGCCGGTGGCCTTAGATTCGATGGCGGTTGAATGCGACCGCTTGTTGATAGAAGAAGATTTGACCGATGGACGACTGTGCTCACGCACATGATCTGCACTGGCTTGGACGCTTGCAGGTGCAGGCGGAGTGTGAAGGGCTGACGGCGCAACTGCCGATGGGTGGTGTGCGCTTGCAGATTTGGCACTATGCGAGTGAGGGCTGTGTGTCATGCGGGCTGAACCCATGCCAAGCAATTCGCTCAAGCCTCCACCACTCAATTGGCTGGCATGCAATTCTTTAAGTATGGTGCCGCGCTCAAACACCAAGACGCGGTGCGCAACGTCGAGTACCAAATCCAAATTTTGTTCCACGATGATCAGCGCCAGTCCGAACTCGTCACGCAATCTGGCCAAGGTAGCACCGATCTCTTGGACGATGGAGGGTTGTATGCCTTCGCTGGGTTCATCAAGTAACAACAGCCAGGGCTTGGGCACCAGTGCGCGCGCCAAGGCCAGAATTTGTTGCTCACCGCCAGAGAGGGAGCCACCTTTGCGATCGAGCAAAACACGCAAACGGGGGAACTGATCAACCACACGCTCCACCGATTGTTCTTCGGTTTCGCCTATGTCTTCACGCCATGCCATGCGCAGGTTTTCAAGCGCAGTCAGACCAGGCAAAATGCCGCGCCCTTGCGGTACATAGCCTATGCCCATTTGCGAGCGCTGGTGCGCCGCAGAGCCAGTGGCGTCAGTGCCATCGAGTTCAATGCGTCCACCCGTAGAAGACATCAAACCCATGATGACTTTGAGCAGCGTGGTTTTACCCATACCGTTATGGCCGACGATACCTACCGCCTCGCCTTCATGGATTTGCAAATTGACACCGTGCAACACAGGCACTCGGCCGTAACCGGCACGCAAATCAGCGACTTGCAGCACCACATCGGCACGCTCAAAAGAATCTGCGGTGGAGTTGTGTGACTCAGCCATGCTTATTTCGCCCGGTTGCCAATGTAGACCTCACGCACTTTTGCATTGTTCATGACCGCATCTGTGGCACCTTCCATCAGCACTGCACCTTGGTGCAAGACAGTGACCGAGCCGCCCAACATACGGACAAAATTCATATCGTGGTCGACCACCACCACTGCCGCTTGCTGGTTGATGCCATGAATCAATTCCACCAACCTGTCTGCTTCAGCACCCGTGATGCCGGCAGCGGGTTCGTCCAGCAATACCAGTTTGGGCCGTTGACACAGCACCAGACCGATTTCCACAATTTGACGCTGACCATGGGCCAGTTCACCCACACTGCGACGCAAATGGGTTTGCAAACCGAGTTCGGTCACCACGCGGTCGACCTCTGTGGAAGCCCCTTGTTTGCCGTGTATGCGCCGCGCCGATAACCACAGGTTTTCCCAAACGGTCAAGCCGTTCATTACCGAAGGCACTTGGGTTTTGATACCTACACCAAGTTGCACAATATCATGTGGACGCCAGCCGGTGACATCATGGCCGCGGATAAAGACACGGCCGTTGCTGTGGTTGATCTGGTGCAAGCCGGTCATGCATTTGAACAAGGTGCTTTTGCCTGCGCCGTTGGGCCCGATAAGGCAACGCAGTTCTCGTTCGCGCAAATTGAAATTGACGTTATTGACAGCCAGTACGCCACCAAAACGCATAGACAAATCGCGGGTTTCGACGATCATTTCACTCATGATCCGCTACCCGTTTTGTGATGGTCTGAGGAGGCATGCGAGGTACGGCGCTCACCCCCACGACGGCGCATGCTGTTGTTGCGCGCACGACTGACACTGCGTTGACCTTGTTGTTTGCGCCAACCCATGACAGTGGGTAACAAACCGCGAGGCAATAACAAAACGACCAAGACCAGGATGGCGCCAATCACCAGCGAGTTATCGATAAAGGTTTGACCGCCTAGCAACAGCTTCATGGTGCCTAACAACACCGCGCCAATGACAGGGCCCATCAAAGTACCCAAGCCACCGGCAATCACCCAAATGATGACTTCCACCGATTGACCCAAACCAAACAATGCCGGTGTGACGATCTCTGCCCAACTGGCAAACAAACAACCGGCCATGCCCGCCATGGCTGCAGACAAAGAAAAAATGGCTGTTTTGTAAGCCGGTGCGTTGTAGCCCAGCAATTCAATGCGCGACTCATTTTCACGAATACCCAGCAATATGCGGCCAAAGGCGCTGGACAACACCCAGCGTGACACCAAGTAGCAAAAGACCAGGCAACACACCACCAAGTAATACAGAGGCACGCCGTAAATTTGTGTCGTCGGGTCTCCTGGCACATTCAAGATAGGAAAGGCAGGAATACCGTTAAAGCCGCCCAAGCGTGCGTTGCCTATGCTGTAGGCATCTCCTGCTGTGGCACCCATGAACTTGGCCATGATGAGAGAAAACACCAGCGTGATCACGCCCATGTAAACATCACTGATGCGGCCGTAAAACATCATGGCGCCAATCAGGGCAGCCACAAACGCAGGCAATAAAATAGCCAGCATCCATGCTGCTGTGCTTTCACCCAAATTCATTGAAGTGATGGCATAGGTATAGGCGCCAAGGCCGAAATACGCAGCGTGGCCAAAACTCAGAATACCTGCATAACCCCACATCAAACCCAGAGACAAAGCAAACAAGGCCCAAATGCCGAGCAAGGTTGGTGTGTTGGTATCAAACACTGCGGGCAACAACAACAGTAGCAAGGTGATGGCGATGATCCAGCCCCAGTGCGTGCGACCGGCACTGGAGAAATTGGCGGCGTCTCCAATCATGGCGCGTTACGGAAAAAGCGACCGGTAATGCCTTGCGGCATCAGGCGCAGCAACACCACGGCAAATGCCAGCATGGCAATTTCTCCAATGACTGGGGTTGAGCCAAATGACACCACCTGATTGATGGTGCCGAAAATGATGGAACTCGACAAGGTGCCGGTAATCACCGCTGCCCCGCCAGTGATGACGGTGATAAATGCCTTGGCAATATAAGCACCGCCAGACGAAGGCAACAAACCCGTCAATGGCGCCAACACGCCCCCTGCCAAGCCAGATAAAGCCGCGCCGACAGTGAACGTCCACATATACACGCGCTTGGGGTCGTAGCCCAGCGATGAAGCCACATCGGCACTTTGCATGGCGCCACGGGCCACCAAGCCAAGTCGGGTAAACCGCATCACCAACCACATACAAAGAATCAACAAGGTGGCAATGCCGATGATGAACAAGTTGTAGCCACCCATTTGAAACTCACCTAGTTCGTAGCCGGGAATAGGCGCCGGCACACTCACCGCCGTGTTGCCGAAAATAAAGGTGACGATACCCACCATGAGCAACGACAGGCCCCAAGTGGCCAGCATGGTGTCGATCATGCGGCCATACAACTGACGCACTACCAATCGTTCAACCAGCAAACCCAAAATACCGACGACCAGCGGTGAAATCACCAGCATGGCGAAATAAATATTGATGTCGGCCTTGGCGCATGCAATCGTGGTGTAACCGCCGATCATGACGAATTCACCGTGCGCCAGATTGATCACGCGCATCATGCCAAACACCACTGCCAGCCCGGCACTGGTCAGCACCAAAAAGGCAATCATGTAAATAATTTCAAGAAGTACAACCGCCGCGTAATCCATGTTTACTCTCTGAAACTTGCGCGTCCCGATTCACATGAACCGGGACGCTGTCCGACAAGGTTTAAATCTTCACTTCGTACTGTTTGTTATCTTTAGGGTTTTTCTGCAAGTCACAGAACTGCAGCGTGTCTGAAGGAGGACGCGCCTTGAATTGCTGCTTGATAGTGAGCTTTTGGTTTTTCACTTCCATCACGTTGATATCCAAAATGGCGTGGTGTGTTTTCGGATCAAGTGTGACCGTACCGCCCGGTCCTTGAATACTGACGCCGGACTCGATGGCGGCCAACATTTTTTCGCGGTCCAGAGAGCCAGCTTTCTTGACGCAAGCCGCCCACAACATGATGCCTTGGTACTGAGACACAGCGATTTCGTGAACCAATTTGGTGTCGCCGAAACGCTTGGCCCATTTGGCCAGGAAGTCTTTGTTGGAAGGATTGTTGTTTTCCTGGCTGTAGTTACCAGCGATCAAGATGCCGTCGCCTTCTGCGGCAGACAAAGCCAGATGCTCGTTGCCGACACCGAAGGTGGTGGAGCACAAAGGAATCTTTTTGTTCATGCCGGAAGCCGCCCATTGACGGAAGAAAGACATGTGTGCACCGCCGACCAGGGCAGCCACCACAAACTTAGGCTTTTCCTGCTGAATCTTGGCGATGGTCGAACCAAAGTCAGACACATCTAGCGGGAAGAAGTTGGTTTGCAGCACTTTGCCACCGCCTTTGGTGATGTAGTGCGTCAGCCATTTGGCGGTGATCTGACCATAGTTGTAGTCAGCAGCCAGCACATAGGCCGTGTTGCCCCATTGCTTCAATGCCACTTCCACAATCGGCTCGACCGCTTGGGCAGGCGTGGTACCAGTGCAAACGATGTTGCGGTCGCACACGCCGCCTTCGTAAAGCACATTGTAAAAATACAGTGAATTGGCGCGGTTGAATGTTTGGCGAATCGCTTCACGTGAAGCAGAAGTGATACCGCCATGGGTGACGTCGACCTTGTCATCGCGTGTCAATTGCTGGGCGTATTTGGTGTAGAGCGCAATATCAGACTGTGAATCGTATTGCACCACTTGAATTTTGCGACCAAGCAAACCACCGGCTGCATTGATCTCTTCAGCGGCCAGCGTGGTGGCCATCACCATGGGCTTGCCGTAGGCATCCAAGTTGCCTGAATTGTCAAGAATGGAGCCGAGTTTGATGGGTGCGCCCTGTGCCAAAACCATCTCAAAGGGAATCGTGGCGCCCAGTGCGGTCAGACCTGCTGATCCAGTTCCTGCCAAAAATTGGCGACGTGAAAAGCTCATGGTGTTACTCCTGAAAAATGAGCGAATTGCTCGTGGGTTGGGGAAACGAAAACAAGTGAATGGGTAAGTTAGGAATGTGGCCAGTAAAAACAAACAGCCGTGTTATTTGTCTGCGCCGGTTGCGGGTTTACCGCTGGCAGCATCTATGGAGCCTGAGAGGTCCACACCGATTTGGTCGCCAATGCTTTTGAGCGCAGGCAACTGCAAAGCCATGCCCAAGATACTGTCCATGACTTGGGTGACAGGCGGTTTGCCCGCACCGCCGCCGCCATCTGACGCGCCGCTTGCGCCAGCACCACCAGCGCCATTGGTCGCGCCAAACCCGCTGACATGGTTGATGCGGATGCTGTCGATTTTCTCTATGGGCTTCATCATGTGCGACATGATTTCAGGCAAGCGGTCAAGACGGTATTGCTCGAGTTTCATGTGAAGCACAGGTGTGCTGAGTGCATTTTCAGCATCAATCAATGCGCGCGAGCCTTCAGACTCGGCCAGCATGCGTGCTTTTTCAGCCGCGGCCCGTGTGTGGGTGGCTTCAGCCTCGGCCTTGGCGCGTTTGAGCAGCACAGTGACTTCGGTGGCGGCGTTGGCCTCAGCCACTTCACCCGCTTCTTTGACACGCTTGACCGCCATCTCTAGCGATCTGTCGGCCACGGCACGCTCACGGTCTGTTTGTACTTTTTCTTGCGCCAGAATCACCTCGGTACGGGCCAACTCTGCCGCCGCTTGCGCATGGGCTTCTTCGGCTTGCTTGACTGACAATGTGATGGAGCTTTCCAACTTGCGAACCTCAGCGTTGAGCTGGGCTTCGATTTCAGACTTGCGCAATTCACGCTGCTTTTCAATTTCGCGCATGCGTGTCTCTTGCTCACGAGAAATGCGAGCTGCCTCGGATGCAGCCTGTGACTCCTCGCGCGAGCGGGAAGTTTCGGCATCGCTTTGCGCTTTGATTTTTTCCAGTTCTAAACGCTGACTGATTTGCGCTTCTTCTTCCTGCTGGTTTAAGAGCAAACGCTGCTTGGTGGCGTCTAACTGCGTTTGACGAACAGAAATATCGGCTTCGGATTCGATTTGCACCCGCTTCTTGCGGTTGACCGCAATGATTTCAGCCAGACGGCGCATACCGACCGAGTTGAACGCATTGTTTTCATCGAGCGCAGAAAAGGAAGTCTGGTCTAAACGGGTCAATGACACAGAGTCGAGCACTACGCCGTTCTCAGCCAGATTGCCTTTGAGCAAAGCTGAAATATCGGAAACAAACAGCGAACGTTTTTCATGGATCTGGTCCATGGTGCGGCTGGCAGCTATGGCTTGCACAGCGTCAATGAAACGGCCTTCGAGCAAATTGCGCATGCCTTCTGGATTGAAAGCTTTGGAACCAAGCGACTGTGCTGCAGTGGCCACGCCTTCGATGGTAGGCTGAACACGTACATAAAACTCCAACTCTGCATCCACCCGCATACGGTCTTCGGTAATCAATGATTTTTCAGCCACGCGACGAACCTCCACGCGTATGGTGCGCAGATTGATCTCGTCAATTTTGTGAAGAAAAGGCAGTGAGAGACAACCGCCTGAGATGAGGGTTTTTTGACCACCAAAACCGGTTCGGATGATGGCAACGTCACGACTGGATTTGCGATAAAAGTGATTGAGAAAAGTGACCAGTGCTGCGATCACGACCACGAACACAACGATGCCAAACAGCCAAGCAAGAACAATCATGCGACTTCCCCAAGGGTGACTAAAAGTAACTCAATTCATTCTAGGATCAAGTTTCAGACGGAGTCTAAGTAGTTCCCCGTGTAGATTTCAGTATTGGTTTCCAATAACACTTTTATTTATATGTTAATTGGACCAATTAAGCGCGTCACGCCTTCAAATAAAGCACTTGCGCTTCAAGATGAAGCGCGTTATTTCACTCCAAACGCATCAATGTCCCCAGCATGATGCATGATGCAAACCCATCGTGACTTATCGCACCTGCGAGAGGCTGATCTGATCCAACATGCACGATCATGACAAGCCTAACAATCTCACCGCATTACCCTTCAAAATTCCAGGCATCACTTCGGGTTTGAAACCGGCCACCTCAAAGTCTTTCATCCAGCGTTCAGGCGTGATCAGCGGGTAATCGCTGCCGAACAGCACTCGGTCCTTGAGCAAGGTGTTGGCATATTGAATCAAACTTTTCGGAAAGTACTTAGGACTCCAACCCGACAGATCTATCCACACATTGGGTTTGTGCATGGCGACCGACAAAGCTTCGTCCTGCCATGGAAAACTGGGATGCGCCATGACGATTTGCATGTCGGGCCAGTCTATGGCCACATCGTCTAAGTGCATGGGGTTGCTGTACGCAAGCCGCAAGCCCCCTCCGCAGCGCATGCCACTACCAATACCGCTGTGACCCGTATGGAAAATGGCGGGAAGCTTGTACGCATTGATCACGTCATAAATCGGCCATGCCATTTTGTCGTAGGGGTGACAGCCTTGCGCCGTCGGATGAAATTTAAATCCCCTGACGCCCTCTTCCTTGATCAATCTTTCTGCTTCGCGCGCACCGAATTTGCCTTTGTGAGGATCAATGCTGGCGAAGGCAATCATCATGTCGCTGTTGTCGCGGGCTGCTTTGGCAATTTCCTCGTTCGGTATGCGACGACGGCCCATGTGCGACTCGGTATCTACCGTGAACATCACCAATCCGAGTTGGCGGTCTCGGTAATAAGCCACTGTTTCTTTGATGGTCGGGCGTCGGTCTGAGCCGAAGTACTTGTCGGCGGCACGGTCGTATTCTTCGCCGTAATTGTCAAACGGGTTCCAGCAACTCACTTCTGCATGGGTGTGAATGTCAATGGCGATCAGGTCTTGGTGTTTCATGGTCGATTAAGATAGTTTCATTGACTATAACCAGCTGAGTCAGTCGTGTTCCTCTCGGTTAAAAACTTGCTTATGACCCAAAGACATGGCATTTTTCATCGCCTCCACACTTTTAAATACCCATGACCAACCCAGACCTCCACTTTGAAATGCATGACAACGTTGCCGTGGTGCGTCTGTCTCGTGCGGCCAAGCGCAATGCCTTGAACGACGCGCTGGTGCTCGCGTTGCGCGATCTGTTTGCTACCTTGCCTGGCCATGCGCGTGCCGCTGTGCTGCATGCACAGGGCGAACATTTTTGTGCCGGTTTGGACTTGAGCGAATTGCAATCGCGCGACGCTGGCGATGGCATGCTGCATTCACGCATGTGGCACCAAGCTTTTCAACATATACAGTTCGGCTCTGTGCCTGTGGTGGCTGCTTTACAAGGCGCAGTGGTCGGCGGCGGCTTGGAGTTGGCTGCCTCCTGCCATATTCGCGTGGCAGACGAATCCACTTTTTATGCACTGCCCGAAGGTTCGCGCGGCATTTTTGTCGGCGGCGGTGGCGCGGTGCGTATCCCCAAATTGATTGGCGTGGCGCGTATGACAGACATGATGATGACGGGTCGTGTTTACAACGCGGTCGAGGGAGAGCGTATAGGTTTTGCCCAATACCTAGTGCCTCAAGGTACAGCGTATGACAAAGCCATGGAACTTGCCAAGCACATTGCCAGCAATGCGCCACTGACCAACTACGCGCTCATGCATGCGTTACCGCGCATCGCAGAACAAGCGGCAGATCACGGCTTTGTCACCGAGTCGCTGATGTCTTCCATCACCCAAGCCGCCCCTGAAGCCAAAGCACGCGTGGATGCATTTTTGCAAGGCCGCGCAGCCAAGGTAGAGAATAAATAATGCCTACGCCCAAATACCGCCCTATGCGCTATGGCATCACCAGCGTGCAGGTGCAAACGCGTGACGATGGTGTGCAATACGTACTGGCTGATGTTGCGTTGGGCCCATACCCGACACGCATGACCGATAAGTTGCTGCACTGGGCGCGCGTCACGCCCGAGCGAACCTACGTCGCAAGACGCAAGCGTCTGAGTGATGGCAGCACCGGTGACTGGGAACACTTGAGCTATGCGCAAGCGCTGGCAGCAGCCAGGCGCATCGGACAGGCGTTGCTTGACAGGGGTTTGAGCGTTGACAAACCCGTACTGATATTGAGCGAGAACAGCCTGGAACACGCCATGATGGCATTGGCTTGCATGATGGTCGGCGTGGCGTATTGCCCCGTGTCGCCCGCTTACTCTACGCTAAGTAAAGACTACGACAAACTCAAACATATTATTCGCACACTGACACCAGGCATGGTGATGGCCGTGGATGCAGACCGCTACGGTGCTGCCATGGCTGCTTGTGTGCCGCACGACGTGGAAATCGTGCTTGGCAACGGTTCTATGGATGGCCGCAAATTCACTCGGTTTGCCGATCTGCTGGAAACGCCCGATACCCTCGCGGTGGACACAGCCATGCACGCCACTGGCGCTGACACCGTGGTGAAATTTTTATTCACCTCGGGCTCGACGAACATGCCCAAGGGCGTGATCAACACGCACGGCATGTGGTGCGCCAACCAGCAACAGATGTTGCAGTCCATGCCAGTGCTGGCCGAGTCACCGCCAGTGCTGGTCGACTGGTTACCTTGGAACCACACCTTTGGCGGCAACCACAACATGGGTCTGGTGCTCTACCACGGCGGCTCGCTTTATATTGACGACGGCAAACCAGTGCCCGCCCTGATGAACGAAACACTGCGCAACCTGCGTGATATCGCGCCCACCCTGTATTTCAATGTACCCACAGGTTTGGAAGCCATCGCTAACGCCATGCAAACCGACGACAAGCTGCGACGCAATCTTCTCAGCAAAGTACGCATGTTTTTCTACTCGGGTGCAGCATTGGCACAACCTATTTGGGACAGCTTGCATGCATCGCAAGAGCGCGAGGTGGGCGAACGCATCGTCATGGGCACAGGCTTGGGCATGACCGAAACCGGCCCGTTTGGGATTTTTGTACCGCGTCCGGAAGTTGAGTCTGGCGACTTGGGTTTGCCCGGCGCAGGTTTGCAATTGAAACTGGTGCCGGTGGATGACAAAGTAGAGGTACGCTACAAAGGCCCTAACGTCACGCCCGGATACTGGCGTGCAACTGCAGCGAATACCGAAAGTTTTGACGAAGAAGGTTTTTTGAAAAGCGGCGACGCTGTCGTTTGGCGCGACCCGACACAACCCAATCTGGGTTTGCGGTTCAATGGACGCATCGCCGAAGATTTCAAACTGGCCACCGGCACCTTTGTCAGCGTCGGCCCATTGCGTGGGCGCATCATCGCCGCAGGCGCACCCTATGTACAAGATGCAGTCATCACTGGTTTGAACATGAAAGAAGTCGGCGCCATGATTTTCACCACACCTCGCGTACGAGAAATCAGCGATTTACCTGCCGATGCGCCACTCAGTGATGTGTTGCAACACCTGAAAGTGACAAGCTATTTTCAACACTTGCTTGACGCCTTGGCCGCGCAATCCACGGGCAGTGCCAACCGGGTAGCACGACTGATGCTGCTCAGCGTACCACCGTCGATCGACAAAGGCGAGGTCACTGACAAAGGCTCCATCAATCAGCGTTCGGTGCTCCAACATCGAGATGCCTTGGTGCAAGCCTTTCACGAGGGAACAGCACCTGGCATCTTGCTGCCACGCTGAACGATACTCGCGCATCAACCCAACCTCACCCCTCTTTGATCACACCCTATGAAGTCCCTCATGATTGATACCCACACCTCTCGTCGATTGGTATTGCAAACATTGGCGTTGCCCACTGTCTGTGCGGCCTTGTCACCGTTGTCGGTATTGGCACAAAGCGGACTGCCGATTGACCAAGTCAAGATCATGTGCGGCTTTCCCGCAGGGGGAACCGCTGACACCACCAGCCGACGTGTTGGCGACAAACTCAGTGGCAGCAGTTACACACGCAACAGTGCCGTGGTGGAAAACAAAACTGGCGCAGGCGGGCGTATCGCGATTGAGGCAGTCAAAAATGCAATACCTGATGGCAGTACCCTGCTACTGAGCGCCTATTCCATGCTGTTGATTTACCCGCATATTTACAAATCCTTGAGTTACGACCCTTTCAAAGATTTTGCGCCGGTTGCCATGGCCTCCGTCTTGTCGCACGGATTGGCAGTCGGACCGATGGTTCCGGCGTCTGTCAAAAATGTCAAAGATTTTGTCGCTTGGTGCAAAGCCAACCCAGATCGCGCCAATTACGCTTCACCTGCGGCCGGTTCGACCCCGCATTTCCTCGGTGCACTGCTCAGTTTGAACACAGGTGTGGCAATGACCCACGTGGCCTATCGAGGATCAGTTCCCGGCGTAACCGATGTCATCGGCGGACAAATCGCCGCTATGTTCACTCCCCACGGTGACTTTTTGGCCAATCACCGCGCAGGCAAATTGCGTATCTTGGCGACCTCAGGCAAGGCGCGATCCCCGTTTGTGCCTGAAGTGCCCAGCTTTGCAGAGCAAGGCTACGCAGATTTGACTGTGGAGGAATGGTTCGGATTTTTCGCACCCGCCAAAACCCCGACAAATGTGATTGCCGCCGCCAACGCAGCCATCAACAACTCTTTGAAAGACAAAACCTTGATCGAAAGCCTGGCATTGCAAGGTTTGTTGCCACTGGGCGGCAGCAGCGACGACATGGCCAAAGACATGCGCCGCATGTACGACTACTGGGGCCCGATCGTCAAGCGCATCGGCTTCACGGCGGAGTCCTGATGGTGCAATGACGGGCCATTACACTCCAGCGTTTAAATATTCCAAGGAACTTTACATGATCACCACCGACAGCGGCCTGCAATACAACGACACACACTCTGGCGACGGCGACCTGGCGGTTGCGGGTCAATACGTTTCTGTGCACTACACCGGTTGGTTGTGGGAAGACGGAGAAAAAGGCGAAAAATTCGATTCCAGTCTGGACCGCAACGACCCTTTCGAATTTGGCCTGGGCCAAGGCATGGTCATCAAAGGTTGGGACGAAGGCGTACAAGGCATGAAAGTCGGCGGCAAACGCACATTACTGATTCCTCCCGAATTGGGCTACGGCGCATACGGCGCTGGCGGCGTCATCCCACCCAATGCCACGCTGGTGTTTGAAGTGGAGTTGTTGGGTGTGGAGGACTGATTCAAGGGTTGGCTGACGTTCGAAGGTGACTTTGTATGGAAACAGGCAGCCAAGAGCGGGCTGCTATGCAAAACGAAACCTGAATTTTGTCTTTGGCGGGCAGACTTGCCTCTCTCAACATTTGTATCCTGTATTCCTTGGCGATTTGTACCAATTTCGCCTTCAGTTCTTCGTGTGCGGCTGGGGTTATCAACACATTGAATGTGTTGATCAGATCTACGGCGGGGTCTTCAAAACTATAGTTAAAGTAATTCAAAGCTTCTCTGCGGATCATGCCCATGATGGGACCGTCGGGTATCCAGCTGAATCTTTTGGAAATGGTCAACTTGAATTCATTGTTCGGTAAGACCGTGACCATCCCCATGGACTCCAAACGCTCAAGCAGCATTTTCAATTCCACTTTATGCACCTTGACTTTGTCCAAAATTTCTTTGAACGACATTAAGTACGTCGCAAAAACGGCCACCGCAAACAATTTCTTGTTGCTAATCAATTCAATCTCTTGTTGTGACGTTAAAAACTCCAGCAACTTAGGCTCTTTGGGCAAATTGCCAAAAAAGTCTTCCAACTTGACCCCTGCAATTTGACAAATGTGTTCAAGCACTTTGAACGAGCAATCTTGTTGGGTGAAAATGAGTTTGAGCGCTTCTTCAGAGATTTGAAGCTGTTCAGACACATTCTTGAAGCCGTTTACCTGCGCCTCCAAATAACGCTGTAAGCTGGTGAAAATGAATTTTCTTGTCATGGTGTACATCCCATCTCGTTATCACATGTTGAAACATTAATTTGAGCATTTAATAATTACTATTTATGTATTTAATAACCAAATTGCCGCAAATATAACGCTATCTGTATTTTTCTTTCCCCTCTTGGTCTGCCCCTTGAATTCAGTCAAAACCCTCCCAACTAAATGGCTGAACTTCATACTCACCCGTCAAAAGCATGTCAGACCAGCCATCTTCAACCCCGCCCGACCAAACGGGTCAACCCGAGCCCGTCATGGACGCACATTCCACAGATACGCCAGAACAACCCGTCCAACCCTTGGACCCGTTGTCAGATGCACACGCCGAACTGGCCAATTTGAAAGCCGCCAATTCCGACTTGGCCGACCAGTTTTTACGCGCCAAAGCCGAGGTCGAAAACGCCCGCCGTCGCGCCGACGAAGAAGTCTCCAAAGCCCGCAAATTCGCCGTTGAGGCATTTGCCGAAAGTCTGTTGCCAGTGGCTGACAGCCTGTCGGCTGGCTTGGCTATTGCTGACGCCACGGCCGAGCAACTGCGCGAGGGCTCCGAAGCCACGCTGCGTCAACTCAAAACCGCCTTAGAGCGCCATAAAGTCATTGAAATCAACCCAGACTCAGGCACTAAGTTTGATCCGCATCAGCACCAAGCCATTTCAGTGGTTCCGGCTGAACAAGAGCCGAATTCGGTGGTCACGGTGTTGCAAAAAGGCTATCTGATTGCCGATCGGGTGCTGCGTCCCGCCTTGGTCACGGTGACAGCACCGAAGTAACTTCATTGTCAACACCGTCTGCACTTGAAATCCACCGACTTATCCACAACTGTTCAACATCGCTTTTAAGAAATGAATCAGCTACCTTGAGGGGCTGAATCGCACAGGAGAAAAAAATGGGAAGAATCATTGGCATTGACCTCGGCACCACCAATTCATGCGTGGCCATCATGGAAGGCAACACCACCAAGGTGATTGAGAACGCCGAAGGCGCGCGCACCACACCTTCCATCATTGCGTACCAAGAGGATGGCGAAATTCTGGTCGGCGCATCTGCCAAACGCCAAGCCGTCACCAACCCGCGCAACACCTTGTATGCGGTCAAACGCCTCATTGGTCGCAAGTTTGAAGAAAAAGAAGTTCAAAAAGACATCAACCTGATGCCTTACACCATTGCCAAAGCCGATAACGGTGACGCCTGGGTCGAAGTGCGCGGTCAAAAAATGGCCCCGCCGCAAATCAGCGCCGAAGTGCTTCGCAAAATGAAAAAAACCGCCGAGGATTACCTGGGCGAAGAAGTGACGGAAGCCGTCATCACCGTACCTGCTTACTTCAATGACAGCCAACGTCAGGCCACCAAGGATGCAGGTCGCATTGCCGGTCTGGATGTCAAACGCATCATCAACGAACCGACGGCGGCGGCTTTGGCCTTCGGCTTGGACAAAACCGAAAAAGGCGACCGCAAAATCGCTGTGTATGACTTGGGTGGCGGCACGTTTGACGTGTCCATCATTGAAATTGCTGATGTCGACGGCGAAAAGCAATTTGAAGTGCTGTCCACCAATGGCGACACATTCTTAGGTGGCGAAGACTTTGACCAACGCATCATCGACTTCATCATTGCTGAGTTCAAAAAAGACTCTGGTGTCGATCTGTCTAAAGACGTACTGGCATTGCAACGGCTGAAAGAGGCCGCAGAAAAAGCCAAGATCGAGTTATCTTCTGCGACCGGCACTGACATCAACTTGCCTTATGTCACCGCTGACGCGTCCGGGCCTAAACACTTGAATATCAAACTCAACCGCGCCAAGCTGGAAAGTCTGGTCGACGAGTTGATCGAACGCACCATCGCCCCTTGCCGCACCGCTATCAAAGACGCGGGCGTTTCTGTCGGCGACATTGACGACGTGATTCTGGTGGGTGGCATGACCCGCATGCCCAAGGTGCAAGACAAGGTCAAAGAATTTTTTGGCAAAGACCCACGCCGCGATGTCAACCCTGATGAAGCCGTGGCTGTCGGTGCCGCTATTCAAGGTCAAGTCTTGTCTGGCGACCGCAAGGACGTGTTGCTGCTTGACGTGACACCATTGTCATTAGGCATTGAAACCTTAGGCGGTGTGATGACCAAAATGATCACCAAGAACACCACCATCCCAACCAAGTTTGCACAAACCTTTTCAACCGCTGACGACAACCAGCCTGCGGTCACCATCAAGGTCTACCAGGGTGAGCGTGAAATGGCCTCGGGCAACAAGTCTTTGGGCGAGTTCAATTTAGAGGGCATTCCCCCCGCCGCACGTGGCACTCCTCAAATTGAAGTGAGTTTTGACATTGACGCCAACGGCATTTTGCACGTCGGGGCCAAAGACAAAGCCACTGGCAAAGAAAACAAGATCACCATCAAAGCCAACTCAGGCTTGAGCGAAGCTGAGATCCAACAAATGGTCAAGGATGCCGAACTCAATGCAGCCGAGGACAAGAAAAAACTGGAAATCGTGCAATCGCGTAACCAAGCAGAAGCCTCGGTACACAGCGTCAAAAAATCACTGACCGAGCATGGCGACAAATTGGACGCCGCCGAAAAAGAGAAAATTGAAGCGGCCACCAAGGAAGTGGAAGAAGCATTGAAAGGCGAAGACAAAGCTGCCATTGATGCCAAAACCGAAGCATTGATGACCGCCGCCCAAAAACTGGGTGAAATGGTTTACGCCAATATGCAAGCCGAACAAGCCGCGGCGGCTGGACCTTCAGCATCAGATGCAAGCAAGGACAAACCGCAAGACGACAATGTGGTCGATGCCGAGGTCAAGGAAGTCAAAAAAGCCTGACCAATTTAACCCCTGCCCCGCCGCGTTCTGCCTTGAAAAGGCTGACGCGGCGTTGGCACTTTTTTTTGCAGCACTCACATGGCCACTAAACGCGACTTTTACGAAGTTTTGGGAGTACCCAAAAACGCCAGCGATGACGAAATTAAAAAGTCGTACCGCAAACTGGCGATGAAATACCACCCTGACCGCAACCAGGGGGACGCCTCCGCTGAGGTGAAATTCAAAGAAGCCAAAGAGGCTTATGAAATGTTGTCCGACAGTGAAAAGCGCGCGGCCTATGACCAGTTCGGCCATGCCGGTGTCGACCCGAACATGCGCGGCCCCGGCGGTGCTGGCGCTGGGTTTGGTGGCTTTGGCGAAAGTTTTGGCGATATCTTTGGCGATATCTTCGGTCAGGCACGCCGGCAACAAGGCGCTGGTGGTCGACAAGTTTTTCGCGGCAACGACCTGAGTTATGCCATGGAGGTCACGCTCGAAGAAGCGGCAGCAGGCAAAGAGAGTGAAATCCGTATCCCCTCTTATGACGAATGCGACACCTGTCATGGCAGTGGCGCCAAGCCCGGTACTTCCCCCAAAACCTGCGGCACTTGCCAAGGTCAAGGGGTGGTGCAAATGCGCCAAGGCTTCTTCAGTGTGCAACAAACCTGTCCGCATTGCAGAGGTTCAGGCAAAGTTATCACCGATCCCTGTTCACCTTGTCACGGCCAAGGCAAGATCAAACGCCAAAAAACACTGGAAATCAAAATCCCTGCTGGTATTGACGACGGCATGCGCATACGCAGCACTGGCAACGGCGAACCAGGCACCAACGGCGGGCCGCCCGGTGATTTGTACATCGAGATCCGAATCAAAAAGCACGAAGTGTTTCAACGTGACGGTGACGATTTGCATTGCGCTGTTCCCGTCGGTTTCACCACGGCGGCATTGGGTGGCGAAATCAGTGTGCCCACGCTCAGCGGCGAAGCCGCCATCGACTTGCCCGAAGGCACACAAACAGGCAAGCAATTCAGACTTCGCGGCAAAGGGATCAAAGGCGTACGCTCGAGCTTCCCGGGCGATTTGTATTGCCACATCACAGTGGAAACGCCAGTCAAGCTGACCGAACATCAACGCAAGCTGTTGCGCGAATTGGATGAGTCGCTGAAAAAAGGTGGCGATAAACATTCGCCCTCTGAAGCTGGTTGGGCCGATAAGCTGAAGAATTTATTTAACTGACGGATCCACAGCCAGCAAGGTTTCAACGCAAAGAGTGGTTGGTAAAACCGCATCCAGACATACACCTGCATTCAGGTGTGGCTGTCAAATTTTTTATAAAAAACGATCCAGCAATTTGCGACTGTGGCGGTCAAGCGTTGGCAAATCGCGAATCAAAAATTGCACGCCGTGTTCGTCTGCCACGATCAGCGTTTTGCCGCTGATACGGCGTATATCCTCTTCGCCACGCAACACAAACTGTGTGTCGCCGCGATGCGTTTGCACCGACCAAGTCGATGGTGTAGTGAAACTGCTGACCGCATCAACCCGCAAAATTTCAGGCATGAATTCGCGCGTCTGCAAGGCCGCCAGTACCGCGTCTTGTTGCGTTTGCGGAAGTTGCAATGGATGCGGCAACCACAAGAGCTCATGGCCTTCGGCACTCAAAACAGACACTGCTTCATCCGGCGCACCAATGGGAAACGCTCGCACCACCACCACCCCTTGATGCAGTTCACCGTTGAGTTGCAGTTGCCAGTGACCGGAGGCGTTTTGACTGAGTTCGAAAGTCGCGTCGCTCATACCCGTTCCTCTCTGGCAGCACCCAAAGTCAAACCGTTTTCTTCCGCTTCTTTTTGACGGGCTTGTGCTTCGTACAAGCGCCAATAAGCCCCTTGGCGTGCCAGCAATTCATCATGCTGTCCTTGCTCGACCAACTGACCATGCTCCATCACCACTAACCGATCAGCGCGGCGTAGCGTAGACAAGCGGTGTGCAATCGCAATGGTGGTGCGTCCGCGCACCAAGTTATCCAATGCTTTTTGGATTTCCTGCTCGGTTTCAGTGTCGACGGAGGACGTGGCTTCGTCCATGATGAGAATGCGCGGATCAATCAACAGTGCGCGCGCAATCGATATGCGCTGACGCTCGCCGCCGGACAACCCTTGGCCGCGCTCGCCCACCAACGAGTCGTAGCCTTGCGGCAAACGCAAAATGAATTCATGCGCATGCGCGGCACGCGCGGCTGCCACAATTTCTGCGCGGGTCGCCCCCGGTTTGCCGTACGCGATGTTGTCGGCGATAGTGCCGAAAAATAAAAACGGCTCCTGCAACACCAAGCCAATGTGACGGCGGTAGTCGGCAATGCGTACATCACGAATATCGATGCCATCGATGCGAATCGCGCCTTCGCTCAGGTCGTAAAAACGACAAATCAAATTGACCATGGTGCTCTTACCAGATCCACTTTGCCCGACAAGACCGATCATTTCACCCGGCGCGATGTCCAGCGTCAAACCTTTGATGACAGCGCGGTTGCCATAGCGAAAACCTGCGTCAGTGATTTGTATGCGGCCCACCACTTCGTTCAATACCACCGGGTTGAGCGATTCGGGCACGCTGGACACATGATCCAAAATTTCAAAAATACGCTTGGTGCCGGCTGCCGCTTTTTGCGTGTGCGACACGATACGGCTCATGGCATCAAGCCTGGCGTAAAAGCGGGTGCTGTAAGCCAGAAAAGCAGTCAGCACACCAACCGTGACTTGATGGTGTGCCACTTGCCAAATACCAAAAGCCCAAACCACCAGCAAACCGATTTCAGTGACCAGCGTGACGGTGGGCGAAAACAAAGACCATAAAAAATTGATGCGGTCATTGACCGCCAAATTGTGTTTATTGGCCTCTTGAAAACGACGCGCTTCGCGGTTCTCTTGGGCAAATGCCTTGACCACACGAATACCCGGAATGGTGTCGGCCAGCACGTTGGTGAGTTCTGACCAGACACGGTCTATCTTTTCAAAACCGGTGCGCAAACGGTCACGCACGATGTGTATCAACCAGGCGATGAACGGCAAAGGCAGCAACGTGGCACATGCCAACCATGGGTCGATGCTGAACAAAATGACCGCGGTCATCAAAATCATCAACACGTCAGTGGCGAAGTCGAGCAAATGCAAAGACAAAAACACACACAACCTGTCGGTTTCGCTGCCGATGCGCGTCATCAAGTCGCCAGTACGGCGTCCACCAAAATATTCCAAAGACAGTTTCAGCAAATGTTCGTAAGCGGTGGAACGCAAGTCCGCGCCAATGCGCTCGGAAGCCAAGGCCAGCACATAGGTTTTGAACCAACCCAGGCCCCAAGCCAACAAAGCTGCAGCCAGCAAACCACCCAGATACTTGGCAACCAGCATGATGTCGATTTGTTGTCCGTTTTGAAAAGGTATCAACACGTCGTCCATCAATGGCATGGTGAGGTATGGGGGCACCAGCGTGGCTGCGGTTGAGGCCAAAGTCAAGCCAAAGCCCAGCAACAACTGCCCTTGGTATGGCTTGGCAAAACGCCATAAGCGAAACAAACTCCAGGTTGAAGCAGGTGTGTCGTCTGGCGTCTGTTCGCAATTTCGACAGGAATTATCTGGCTCAGTCAATGGGGCATGACATTGCGGGCACCACGTTTGGTTGCTGCTGGTCACATCTCCCGTTTGCAATTTGTGAAATTTCTCTAACAAGGCTGCCGCCTTGAGGTTGTGACCAAGCGTAAAGCGCCAATCGGCCAACTGCAGCTCGGCGTCCATCAATCGCAAATGGCCCACACCTGCGTGGTCAGACAAAAGCAGGCGCCAATCCGGCTGACAAGCCTGCGATTGCCAAGCCTGCGCCTTGCCGGGTGGGCACCAAAACAGTCTGGACGGGGTGAGAACCAGCAAGCCTTTAGCGAAATACAATCGCTCATCGAGGTCAACCTCCAGCCAAGCTAGAACGTTTTCTTCTGATGTCAATTGAAGCTGCACATCCTCCCGCCAAAAGGCTGGCAAATCCAGCAGCACTGGCGCAACTTGAGAGGGAATATTCATTCTTATATCGATGACCTACAGTGAAACCATTCTAACCCTCTGCCCTGCTTGGCAGATTCACAGCCGTACCCCCTGATTCACTTTATGACCTTTCCTGACATCGCTATTTTGCGCATGCGTTATTTGCGCGGACCCAATGTGTGGACCTACCGTCCAGTCATTGAAGCCTGGGTTGATCTGGGCATTCTTGAAGACCATCCCTCCAACAAACTTCCCGGCTTTGTCGAGCGCCTCACCGATTGGCTGCCCGGCATGGTCGAGCACCGATGCGGTGTCGGCGAGCGCGGCGGTTTTTTGCTGCGCCTCAAGGACGGCACTTGGTGCGGTCACATCATGGAACATGTGGCTATTGAATTACAAACCCTGGCTGGCATGCAAGTCGGTTTCGGCAAAGCACGCGAAACCAGCCAGCGCGGTGTGTACAAAGTTGTGATTCGCACACGCCAGGAAGAAGTCGGACGCGAAAGTCTGGTCGCCGCGCGAGACCTGGTGATGGCTGCCATCAACAACAGGTCCTACGACCTCAAGGCCACGGTCAACCGGCTCAAGGCCATGGTCGACCGTCTGTGTTTGGGGCCAAGCACCGCTTGCATCGTCGACGCTGCAACCGAACACCGCATCCCTTCTATTCGTCTGACATCAGGCAATTTGGTGCAACTGGGCTACGGCTCATTGCAACGCCGCATATGGACGGCAGAAACCGACCGTACCAGTGCCATCGCAGAAAGCATTTCCAGCGACAAAGACCTGACCAAAATACTGCTGACCCAATGCGGTGTTCCCATCCCGTCTGGCGAGGTGGTGAGTTCCCCTGAAGAAGCTTGGAGCGTTGCGCAAGACATCGGCCTGCCAGTGGCAGTCAAACCGACAGACGCCAACCACGGGCGTGGCGTGGCGCTGGACTTGCGCAAGCGCGAAGACATTGAGACGGCATTTTTGATGGCGCAACGCGAAGGCACCGATGTCATGGTCGAGCGCTTCATACCGGGTGACGAACACCGCTTGCTGGTGGTCGGCAACCAAGTCGTGGCGGCCTCTCGCGGTGAAACCGCTCGCATTACAGGGGACGGCGTTCATACCGTGGCTGAACTCATCGAATTGCAAATCAATTCTGATCCGCGACGCGGAGAAGAGGAAGACTTCCCGCTGGACACCATACGCTTGAAAGACTTGCCCACTGCGGTGCTGGAATTACAACGCCAGGGCTTGAACGCCGACAGCATTCCCGAGAAAGACCGGGTGGCCGTGGTCCAGCGCACGGGCAACATGGGCATTGATGTCACCGATCTGGTTCACCCCGAAGTGGCCGCTGTGGTGGTGTTGGCTGCGCGCGTGGTGGGCTTGGACATCGCTGGTATCGATTTGGTGGCACAAGACATCAGCAAACCGTTGTTGGCGCAAGGCGGTGCCGTTGTAGAAGTGAATGCAGGACCGGGTTTGCTGATGCATTTAAAACCAGCCATCGGCCAAGCACGCCCCGTCGGTCAAGCCATTGTTTCGCATTTGTTCGAACCTCAACAAGCCACGCGCATACCCGTGGTTGGCATCATGGGACGCAGCCACACCACAGAGTTGGCGCATCTGGTGAACTGGCTGATTCATTTAACGGGGCGCCGCACCGGTCTGGCATCTGCTCGCGGGTTATTCATGGACCAGCGATTGGTAGACCCCAAAGATGCGCGCGTGTTTGAAGCCAGCCAGCGTTTGTTAATCAACCGCGCACTCGATGCGGCCGTGTTTGAAAATACCGTCCTGCAAGTACTGGATGAAGGTCTGCCCTATGACCGTTGCCACGTCGGTGTGTTGACGGATATGCCTGACAACACGGGTCTGCAAGACCACGACATACTCACGCAGGAACAAGTTCGCAATGTAGCTCGCACACAGATAGACTTGGTGCTACCCGAAGGTGCTGCAGTATTGAACGCAGAAGATGATGCGGTGGTTGAAATGGCAGACCTGTGCGACGGGGAAGTTATTTTTTATGCCTCCGACCCTCACAACACAGCTATTCAGCAACACCTCGCCAAACAAGGGCGTGCTGTGTATTTTTCCAACGGACAGGTCATGTTGTCGCGAGGCTCACATGAACAAAGTTTGTTGAAACTCGATTTTCCGGCCATTGCCAAGCAACTGAGTGAGGGCACCTTGAGTTCTCACCATTTACTGGCTTCGGTGGCTGTCGCCTGGGCACTGGACATGACGCCCGATCTGATACGCGCCGGTCTGAAAAATTATGGTCAACCGTCTGCGATTGCCAATCTTGACATTGCAAGGATGAAAGCCTGATGGAAGTCTCACGCATTCGCGCTCTGCGCGGTCCCAATTTATGGACCCGCCATGTCGCTATCGAAGCCATGGTGCGTTGCGCACCCGGTCTGCAAAGCAATCTCAGCGCAGATCAACAAGCATTTGAAAAGCGACTTCGCCATTTGTTTCCTGGCTTGGGTCGCTTGCAACCCGGCGAGCGCGACGCGCACCTCAGCATGGCGCATGCCTTGGAAGCAGTCGTTTTACATTTGCAAATCCAAGCCGGCTGCCCAGTCACTTTCAGCCGAACCACAGCAACGACTGAAGAAGGATTGTTTCAAGTAGTGGTGGAGTATTCGGTCGAGCAAGTCGGCAAACTTGCCATGCGCCTAGGCGAGCAATTGTGTTTGGCTGCGTTTGAATCCAGACAATTCGATGTCGATCAAGCCTTACAAGAAATGCGCGAATTGGATGAGGACATTCGATTAGGACCTTCTACCGGCGCGATTGTGGACGCGGCCTTGGCGCGTGGCATTCCATTTCGCCGTCTCTCCGATGCCAGTCTGGTTCAGTTCGGTTGGGGCAGCAAGCAGCGGCGCATACAAGCCGCCGAAACCGATGCCAGCAGCGCCATTGCCGAGTCCATTGCGCAAGACAAAGAGCTCAGCAAAAAATTGTTGCTTGCCGCCGGTGTGCCAGTGCCATTGGGTAGACCGGTTGATAACGCACAAGACGCATGGGCCGCAGCGCAGGAAATCGGTTTGCCAGTGGTGGTCAAACCGCGTGACGGTAACCAAGGCAAAGGTGTGGTGGTGAATATCCGTACCCGCGAAGAAGTCATGCAGGCCTACAACAACGCGCTCGAATACCGCGACGACATCATGGTCGAGAGTTTTTTACCAGGCAGTGATTACCGTCTGTTGGTGGTCGGTGACCGCATGGTCGCTGCAGCGCGGCGTGAACCACCTTTGGTAGTGGGCGACGGCCAATCGACTGTGCGACAACTCGTCGACAAAGTCAATGCAGACCCTCGCCGTGGCGATGGACACGCCACCTCGCTGACCAAAATCCGTTTTGACGATATTGCTTTGGCGCGATTGAAAGAACAAGGCTTTGATGCAGACAGTGTGCCAACCAAAGGCGCTCGCGTGGTGTTACGCAACAATGCCAACTTGTCCACCGGCGGCACCGCCACCGACGTGACCGACGATGTTCACCCCGAAGTGGCCGCTCGCGCCGTCATGGCCGCGCAGATGGTCGGATTGGATGTGTGCGGCGTTGATGTGGTGTGTGAGTCTGTGCTCAAACCGCTGGAAGAACAAAACGGTGGCATCGTCGAGGTCAATGCTGCGCCAGGTTTGCGTATGCATTTGCAACCCTCTTTCGGCAAAGGCCGCGATGTTGGCAGCGCCATCATCGACACCATGTTCTCCCATGGACAAGACGGGCGCATTCCCTTGATCGCAGTGACCGGTACCAACGGCAAAACCACGACAGTACGCTTGTGTGCGCATTTGTTGCGCACCAGTGGTTTGCGTACCGGTATGACCAACACGGATGGCGTTTTTGTCAATGGTTTGCAACTCGACACCGGTGACTGCAGCGGCCCGCGTAGCGCACGCAGCGTGTTGATGCACCCCGATGTAGACGCCGCAGTGCTTGAAACCGCACGCGGCGGCATGCTGCGCGAAGGACTGGCGTTTGACCGCTGCCAAGTGGCGGTGGTTACCAACATCGGCGCAGGCGATCATCTCGGATTGAACTACATCAGCACCGTGGAAGACTTGGCTGTTCTCAAACGCGTGATCGTACAAAACGTTTCGCCCAGTGGTACAGCCGTGTTGAACGCCACAGACCCTATGGTTGCAGCCATGGCTCACAATTGTCCGGGACAAGTCATGTTTTTCTCGGTGGATCCGCACCATCCGGTGCTGGCCACACACCGCGCTCAAGGCAAGCGCGTGCTTTATGTGCAAGATGGTCACATCGTGGCACAAGAAGGCTCTCAAAAAATACGCGTTTCTTTGAAAGAAGTACCGTTGACACAAAATGGTGCCATCGGTTTTCAGGTGGAAAACGCCATGGCATCGATTGGTGCTGCATGGGCAATCAATTTACCGTGGGACAGCATTTGCATGGGCTTGTCCACCTTTGTCAGCGACACGCAAGGCGTACCGGGTCGCTTCAATATGTTTAGCTACAAGGGCGCGACCATCATTGCCGACTATGGCCACAACCCCGACGCCATCAAAGCGCTGGTGCAGGCCGTCACCAACCTGCCAGCCAAGCAACGCAGTGTCGTCATCAGTGGCGCCGGTGACAGGCGTGATGAAGATATTCGCGAACAAACTCGGCTGATCGGCGATGCGTTTGAGCGCGTGGTGTTGTTTGAAGACGCCTGCCAACGCGGGCGTGCCGACGGAGAAGTCATCGCCTTGCTGCGCCAAGGTTTGAAAGACGCCAAGCTGACTCGCGACATCTCGGAAATACAAGGCGAGTTCATCGCCATTGACCACGCACTGGCTAAGTTAAACCCCGGCGATTTGTGTTTGATATTGATCGACCAAGTGGAAGAAGCACTGGCGCATATTGGTAAAAGGGTGGCGGAGCAGGCTTGATACCTGCGGCTGGCAATCCGGAATTTGCAAGCATTCTTTAAGTGATCGCAACGCTCGGTTAGGAGCGGCAGGTCAGACCTATCGACGTGAAAAATGAATGATTTATTTGCCGAGTATGTGTTTGTGACTACCTTTTTTTTATTGAGTTCTCTGTCTTGAGGCGTAATAAACACTAGCAATTTCAATTACAGTCAGTCACACAAGGAGAAAAAATAATGCAACGCAGAAACTTTCTCACCCGAGGTGCGATCGGCGCGACAGCCGCCACTGCCCTAGCCGCACCGGCCATCGCAGATTCTTCCCGCCCAGAAATTCGCTGGCGACTGGCTTCTAGCTACCCAAAATCGCTGGACACGATTTACGGCGCGGTCGACATGATGTGCAAGCGCGTGGGTGAATTGACCGACGGCAAATTCAAAATCAGTTTGCACGCCGCAGGCGAATTGCTGCCCGCGTTGCAAGTGTTGGACGGCGTACAAAACGGCACCATCGAAGCCGGACACAGTGCCAGCTATTTCTATATCGGCAAAGACCCAGCGTTTGGTTTTGGTACGGCCATTCCTTTCGGCATGAACACCCGCGCGCAAAACGCATGGATGTATGTGGGCGGCGGCATTGAATTGCTCAACGAGTTTTATGCCAACTACGGTGTGCTCGCCATGCCTGTGGGCAACACAGGCGCTCAAATGGCCGGTTGGTACCGGAAGGAAATGAAAACCGTGGCTGACTTCAACGGATTGAAAATGCGCGTCGGCGGATTGGCAGGCAAAGTGCTGTCCAAAATCGGTGTGGTGGCGCAACAGTTACCGCCCGGCGATTTGTATCCTGCGTTGGAAAAAGGTGTGATTGATGCGGCCGAGTTTGTCGGCCCGGCGGATGACGAGCACCTGAGCCTGCACAAAGTGGCGAAATACTATTACTACCCTGGATGGTGGGAAGGCTCGGCCACGCTGTCGTTGTTTGTCAACCAAAAATCGTTTGATGCATTGCCTGCCGACTACAAAGCGGTGCTGAAAATTGCAGCGGCAGAGGCCAACCAATGGTCTACCGCGAAATACGATGTGACCAACCCCGCAGCATTGCGACGCCTGATCAGCAACGGCGCACAACTGAAAAGGTTTTCACCTGAGATATTGCAGGCTTGCTACAAAGCCAATCAGCAATTCATGACCGAGATGATAGACACCAGTCCGGCGTTCAAAAAGATTCATGCACCATGGTCGAAATTCCGCGACGAATATGTGCTGTGGTCACAGTTTTGTGAAATGCCGTTTGACAGCTTGATGGCATCAGGCAGAAAAGCCTGATTACTGTGCGCATCAATCAAAAAGCCAACCCGAGGGTTGGTTTTTTTTATTTGAAAGGCGTTGCCAACGGCTTGCCGACTTCCACCAAATATGTCGCCAACAATTTGGTCGTCACCGTGCCCGTGTTGGTTGCCGCATGCGCCACGCCATCTGCCACAGAGAAGGCTTCACCGGCTTTGTAGGTGCGGGTGGGTTGGCCGTCTACTTTGACTTCGAGCTGGCCTTCGATGACATAGGCGATTTCAATACCGGGATGTGTGTGCTTGCCACCTTCTACGCCAGGATCGATTTCCACCCTGGCTTGAATAACGATGCGACCGGGTACGTTGACCTCAACCGATTGCAGAGGAAAACGAGCGATGCCTGATTGCTGGGCAAACAAAGGGGTGCAACCCAAAGCCCACAAAGCGACTAACAACAATTGTTTGGTTTTCATCTGCAATACCTCTTGGGATAAATGATGGAAGAAATGACGGAAGAAATGGCTATTGTGGTGTCACTGAGACAACTGACTACATAGGGTTTTCAGCAGAACCGGGCATTCAAATTCAAAAAGTTGCCATGTCACTCACACTCCCCAGGTTTCAATAGCAAGACCCGGTACGCGCTGAAATTCTTTGGCATTGTTGGTGATCAGCACGCTGTCTTCTGCAAGCGCATGGGCTGCGATCATCAAATCCATGGCGCCAATGATTTGCCCATTTTTTTCCAGATTTGCCCACACACTCGCACAGGAGTGCGTCGCCGATAAGGGCCAGGGCTGCACATCAAATCCGGACAGCCAACTTTCTACGGCAGATGCAAATTTAGGAACACCGAGCTTGGCCACACCAAACCGTAATTCAGCTGCCACCACCGCAGAAAGCCACAATTGCTGTCTGTCCAAACTGCGAAACATTTCCAACATTTGCGCGGGGTGTTGACGCAGTATGTAACTGCAAATATTGGTGTCCAGTGTTTTTCTCATGATGCGCCCGGCTCAAGACCAATCGCGCTCTTGCAGCGGCAAGTCTTTCCTGTTGTTCAGGAAATCATCCGGCAAGGGTTCCGTGTTTTCATAGAACGCCGCCAACCACTGTGACATGTCTTGCTTGACCCCGTTTTGAGGCTTCAGCCATAAAGCGTCACCGATTTGTTCAATCTGAACCTCTTTGGTCTGCAGGCGCAACTTGGCCGGCAAGCGTATGGCTTGGCTGCGTCCGCTCATAAAAACTTTGGCTGTGGTGCTCATAAGGAATCTCCTTGACAAAATAATACTACATTGTCATATGACAATTATGTGATCTTTTTAAGTGCTCTATCAAACCCAATCACCGTCCCCCAAACCTCCAATACCGCTTATCCAACTCTCGCTGACAAAGCACTTCCCCTGGTTGATCGCTGCGCCAGTGCATGGCTCCGCAATGCGGAGAATCCAACATGCGTATGCCGCGCGCTTCATAGCGCTGCACCACCACAGGCGCTGGATGGCCATAGCGGTTGCGGTAACCGTGTTGCAGCAAGGCCCAGCGCGGTTGCACGGCTTCAATAAAGCTTTCGGATGACGATGTTTTGCTGCCGTGGTGCGGCACCAGCAACACATCGGCTTTCAAGTCCTTGCCCATGCGTTGCAACAAGGCGTTTTCTTGCATAGCTTCAATGTCTGCGGTCAGCAACACGGTTTGCGACTGCGCGCGAATGCGCAGTACACAACTGCGGTTGTTCGGGCTCATGGTTTTGTCATAGTCAGCCGCTAGCGGATGAATGAAATCGAATTGCACACCATCCCAAACCCATGCTTGCCCTGCCTGACAACGTTGCAAAGGCAATTGTTGCGATAACCAATGTGCATCGGTGATGGAGGACCACAGCTGTGTTTGCTGGTGTTGTTTGTAAACGGACAAAGCGCCACCAGTGTGGTCGCTGTCTTGATGACTGAGCACCAAAGCGTCCAAGTGTTCATCCATGGTTTGCAAGACAGGCAGCAACACGCGTTGTCCGGCGTCGCTGTCCACGCCAAAGCGAGGACCGGTGTCAAACAACAAACTGTGCTGCGCCGTACGTACCAGCACCGCATTGCCCTGCCCGATATCAGCAAACAGCAATTTCGCTTCGCCATACGCGGGGCGCGGCGCTTGCCAGAAAAACACAGGCATCACCAAGGCTGCACTTGCGATGCGTCGCCACAGTTGGCGTTGACTGATGAATAAAGCACCGCCTGCCATACCGATGAGCGCCAACCACCATGGCGGTGCGGCGGTTTGCCACACAGCCCAAGGCAAGTCGGGCAATGGCTGGAGTGTGGCCATCAGCAGTTGCAGGCTCTGGCTGCACAACTGCCACAGCGGTGACCACAACACACCCGCAAACGCCAGTGGCGTCACCACAAACGTGACCCAAGGAATAGCGTACAAATTCACCAGCAAGCCGATAACGCTTACCTGTTGAAACAACAACAGCGTGAGAGGTGCGAGTCCGATAGTGATGAAGCTTTGCTCGCGCAGCAAATGACGCAAAGCCTTGTACAGCTTTGTCCACCAACGCAGATGCAACGAAGCTGCGGCTACTGCTGGCGACTGCGAAGCGGATACCGGTATAAGAAATAACATGCCAACCGCCATAAAACTCAGCCAAAAACCAGCTTGTAACAAGGCCCACGGATCCCACACACACACCACCGCAGCCGCCAGCAACCATTGTTCGAGCAAGGGCCAATGCAATGCTTTCACCCTCAACCAACAAGCCGCCATCAACATGATGACCGTGCGCTGTGCCGGAACGCCCCAACCACTGAACAAGGCATACACCAAAGCAAACACCACCCCGCCCCACAAAGCTGCCAACGGAGCGGGGTAGAACAAACACCATGATTGACCCCAAACATCGCTGTAGCTCCACAGTCGAGACACCAGCCAACGCGCCACCCAGGCCCACAAGGTGATGTGCAAACCGGAAATACTCATCAAGTGCGCGATGCCTGTGAGGCGAAACACATCCCAGTCGCGCTGACTGATAGCCGCCTGATCGCCAAGCAGCAAAGCTGCAGTCTGCCCGCTAAAGCGAGGCTCTTTCAAGGTTTGCACAATCAAACTGCGTGTGTGCTGCCGCCATTGCTCCATGGGATAGCGCCAAGTGCTTTGCAAACGTTTAACGCTACCAGCCACGGCACTCTCTCGCACATTGGCAGTCGCGTGCACCCCTTGTTCCCACAGCCCTAACTCTGTATCAAATACACCTGGATTGACCAAGCCGTGCGGTCGTTTCAAACGAACCGGCAGTTGCCATCGTTCACCTGCACGTATGTCGGGCAAGGCACGCACCTCCCCGTCATGGTTCATGCTGTACCAACCCACGCTGAGTTGAGCAGGAAGTTGCACGCTTGGTTGATCTGCGCTGCGCTGTATTTGCTCCACCTCAAAACCAAAACGTACGCCGTCACTGTGCCATTGCGGCATGGTGCTGACCACGCCGGTCACTTGTAAATCCAAGCCTTCAAGGGCGGGGTCCAGCGCATGCTGGGCAAACCACAAGGCGCGTACTGCGGTGAGCGTAAACGCCAAGGTGACACCTGCACACAATACAGCACATACGCGCCACAAAGTAGACGCATACAAGCTCGCACTTCGTGAGTTTGCGTTGAGGTGTGCTGCACCTAAACAGCAAGCGCACACAAGCAAACCTACAGCAACCCATAGGCCATAGGTTTGGAATGACCACAATGCAGGTTGGAACAATTGCAATGCAGTGCCGGCCAACCACGCCAGCAACCAGGGTGCAGGTCCGTTGAGATGAAGCAACACTGTCCTTTCTTGCCCTGCGACGTAACGCTTGGCAGAAAGAAACTGTAGTTAGGAAGAAGCGGATTCGGTGCTAGTACAAATCTGTTTTTTCAGTAAGGACAAGTAAGAACCGGGTCGTATAGCGGCGTCTCGCGGGCGCCAGTCTGCGGATTCATAAAAAGCCACTTCGCGGCCTTTGCCGTCCGCTTTGGCATAAAAGCTTTCGGACAATTTGACAAATGAATCGGTTTTGCAATTGATACGCCAACGTGCCTGTGACGACTGGTATTCCTCGCCATTCGGCGCCTTGATCCCTTTGGCGGTCGTGTTGGTCATGGTCCAGGCAATCCGTGTGATGTGGATGGCGCGTACGGAATCTTTGTCCCACACGTAGGTGATGTCGTCATCTTTCATCAATTCTGCCCATTCAGCGTGAGCAGGCAAGACCAAGCCCAAGCAGGCCAGGCCAATACAGATCAGACGACAAAAAAAGTCAACAGTTACCATGTGTATTAAATCGGCCTGACGCAGCCAAACTTGATGGCGATATTCTCCCGCCTACTCGGCCATCAATAAGGCATTTTCTGCTCTAGGCAGCAATATCTTTTGACCCGCAGTCACGCTGACAGATGCATGTGCGGGGGTATCAACGCGTTGTGCGTGTTCGTCCTTGGCAGGTTCTGCTTTGGTAGGTTCTGCTTTGGTAGGTTCTGATTTAGCGGGAACGGCTTTCGCATGTTCGTCCTTGGCCGGTTCTGCTTTGGTAGGTTCTGATTTAGCGGGAACGGCTTTGGCTTGTTCTTCCTTGGCCGGTTCGGCTTTGGTGGGCTCTGCGTTGGCTTCTTCAGCAGCTTGTGTGTCTGGGTTGCCCAGCATGGCGAATGCCTTTTCAGCTTTTGCCAAATCATCCAGCGCTTTGTCCACCTTGGCCTGAGCCGCCAACATCACACGCTCGGCCCTGGCTCGCTCGGCTTTGGCTTGTTCTTGCTTGATTTTTTCAGCACGGGCTTGGGCTGCTTTGGCACGTTCGGCTTTGACCCATTCAGCCTTGGCTTGCTCTTCTTTGAGTCTGGCTGCGCGTGCTTCTGCCGCTTTGGCGCGTTCGGCTTTGGCTAATTCAGATTTAGCTTGCTCTTCTTTGAGTTTGGCTGCGCGTGCTTCGGCTGCTTTCGCGCTTTCAGCTTTGGCCAATTCAGCCTTGCTTAGCTCAGGTTTGGCATCATGCGCATTGGCATGCTCGCCATTGGCTGCCTTTTCGTTGGTAGCTTCTTTGGCAAGTGACTTGTCAGCATGAACTGCTGTTGCAGGCTTGACCGGTTCTAACACTTGGACCAACACAGAGGCAGCGGCAGGTTTTGTAGACGCGTCGGCTGTATGACTTGAAGCATCAGACGCAGAAGAAGCCGCCACTTGTTGTGCCGACTTGTGCTTGGACGCATCACCCTGCGCATCGTCAAGCGCTTCAGTTGACGCACGGGAAGTTGAAGCCGTAGGAAGTGTTGCAGCCAATTTATCAGCGCTGTCTGAGCTCACGGCTTTGGCAATCGCTAAAGGGGGTAATGCCGCGGTAGGAGCCTCTGCTTGTTTTTTGGGCAATACCCTGAGTGGGTAAAACAAATAGCCGCGCTCGACCAAATCGGTTTCCGTGGGTGCAGCAATCAAACGGCCTTGCTCATCGAGTTCATTGTTCTGTGCAAAAGCATAGGGGTACGCACACACCATGAACATAGTCAGGCAAACGGCAGTGGGTCTTAAACAAAAAGTGTGGATCATGTGGTTCATTTCAAAATCGTGAGAACTATGACGGCAGTTAGGATTCGGATTGTTCAGCCATTACTTGAGCGCGGCAAGCGCAAAATAGGGCTTTGTCACACCACTTGGTTTTCATGCCTTCTTTGCGAATTCTTTTTGCTTCATTTTTTAGGAATCCCTATGTCAATTCAACATCGACTTACTGAGCGAAACATCCAATTGCCTGAGGTATCCGCCCCAGCGGCTGCTTATGTGCCGTATGTGCAAACGGGAAATGTGGTGTTCATCAGCGGCCATATTGCCAAACAAAATGGCAAGCCCTGGGTGGGTCAACTCGGCACCAACATGGACACCGAAACCGGCAAGCAAGCCGCTGAAGCAGTCGCCATTGATTTGTTAGGCACCTTGCAAGCGGCCTGCGGCGGTGACTTGCACAAAATCAAACGCATTGTCAAAGTCATGAGTTTGGTGAACTCTAGCAGCAGCTTTACCGAGCACCACTTGGTGACCAACGGCTGCAGTGAATTGCTGGTGCATATTTTGGGCGAAGCTGGTGCGCACGCACGCAGCGCCTTTGGTGTGGCGCAATTACCTATGGGCGCCTGTGTAGAGATTGAGTTGATTGCCGAGTTGCATCCCAGCTGATCTCAGCGTTTCAAACGCGACAACAAGCTGGTAAAAAATTTACCCACATCGTCCACATACAAATACACCGCCGGTATCACCAACAGACTGAGGAAAGTGGATGTGATCAGGCCGCCGATAACAGACACTGCCATCGGCGAGCGAAAGCTTGAATCGGAACTGCCCCAACCCGCTGCAATCGGCAACATGCCCGCGCCCATGGCAATGGTGGTCATGATGATGGGTCGTGCGCGCTTTTGACACGCATCCATCAATGCATCAAAGCGACTCATGGCATGGTCGCGCTCAGCCACGATGGCGTACTCGACCAAAAGAATAGAGTTTTTGGTGGCCACCCCCATGAGCATGATCAAGCCTATGAGTGATGGCATGGAAAAGCTTTTACCGGTTAACAGCAATGCCACGAAAGCACCGCCGATGGACAAGGGCAAAGCCGCCAAAATAGTCATGGGGTGCAACACGCTTTTGAACAACAGCACCAGTACCAAATAAATACACACAATACCGGTCAACATGGCCAAGCCAAAACTGGCAAACAACTCTTCCATCACCTCGGCGTCGCCGACTTCGACAAGCTTGATACCGGGCGGCAATTGTTGAACAGTTGCCAGGTTTTTTACTGCCTCTTTGGCGTCACCCAAACCCACGCCGGACAACTCGATTTGAAACTGGATATTGCGCTCACGGTTGTAACGGTCAATCACCGCCGGGCCACCACTGGGCTCTAGTTTGGCCACTTCTGCTAGCAGCACAGGCCCGCGTGCGCCCGGCACGGTCAAGCGCCCCAATAATTCCAAATCTTGTCGGGCGCTGTCAGCCAGTTTGACCATGATGGGGACTTGCCGCTGCGCCAAATTGAGCTTTGGCAAGGCAGCGTCATAGTCACCCACCGTGGCGATACGCAGTGTTTCACCAATGGCCGCGCTGGTCACACCTAAATCGGCTGCACGCGCAAAATCTGGCCGAACCGCGATCTCTTGCCGCACCAAACTGGCACTGGAAATGACCGCGCCCAAGCCGGGTATGCCGCGTAAGTCACGCTCTAATGCAGTAGCACTTTGTTGCAACAGCAAGGGATCATCGCCAGTCAGCATGATCAAGTATTTTTCACCCGAGGCACCGAGTCCAACTTTGATGCGCATACCGGGCATATCGGCCAGCATGAGGCGCAATTGTTTTTCAATCACACCTTTGCGCGGACGTTCGCCGCGCGGAGAGAGTTGAATAGTCAAGGTTGCCATGCGCGTTTCAGCGCTTGCCTGCGGCATGCTCGGGTCTGAACCTGCGGCACCTGCGCCAATCGTGGTGTAAACCGATCTCACCTCTGGCAAGCCAATGATGCGCTGGCGAACTTCTTCAGCTATTGTTTCTGTGAATGCCAATGATGTACCGGGCGGCAACTCGATGCCAACCTGGGTTTGTGAATTGTCATCCGGTGGAATAAAGCCAGTGGGCAGCAAAGGAATCAAGCTCAATGAAGCGATGAAGAAAGCCGCCGCACCCAAGGCTGTCCAAAAACGGTGGTTCAAACACCAGCGCACCATACGCAAATAAGTAGGCATCCAAAAAGGCACGGGCTCTGGTTTGTGCGATGGTTTTAACAAATAAGCAGACATCATCGGTGTCAGCATCCTGGCCACAACCAATGAGGCGAACACAGCCAAAGCAGCGGTCCAGCCAAATTGAACGAAAAACTTTCCTGGCACACCACTCATAAAGGCAGTGGGTAAAAACACCGCGACCAATGTGAACGTTGTGGCTATCACAGCCAGACCGATTTCATCTGCGGCTTCCATGGCGGCGACAAACGGCGATTTACCCATGTACAAATGGCGTTCAATGTTCTCCACTTCGACAATCGCATCGTCGACCAATATGCCGACCACCAGCGACAATGCCAGCAAACTGATGACATTGATAGAAAAACCCAAATACCACATGCCTATGAAAGCAGGCATGACAGACAAAGGCAAGGCCACTGCAGACACAAAGGTGGCGCGCAGGTCCCGCAAAAACAACCAAACCACCAACACTGCCAGCAATGCGCCTTCATAGAGCAAGATCATTGAGGCATTGAATTCTTCCTTGACCGGAGTGACAAAGTCATAGGCGTTGGTGATCGTCACATCTGGATGAGTGACGCGCAATTCGTCCAAAGCATTAAAGACTCTGGCGCCGACATCGACTTCACTCGCACCCCGGCTGCGGGTGACTTCAAAACCTACAACGGGCTTGCCATTCAAAAAAGCAGAAGATCTTTTTTCTGCAAAAGTGTCGGTGACGGTGGCGATATCGCGCAAGCGGATGCGCCCGCCCTGACCGACAGCAAATTCCATGTCAGCCAATTCACTGGCAGAGCCAACAGTTGCCAAAGTGCGCAAAGGTTGCTCACTGCCACCTAAGTCAGTGCGTCCGCCGGCACTTTCGCTTTGCACTTGACGCAATTGACGAGACACATCGGCAGCGGATATGCGCAAGGCTTGCATACGCACCGTGTCCAAAGCAATCTCTACTTGACGCTGCACACCGCCTACCCGACTGACCGATCCCACGCCTTTGATAGATAACAACCGCCTGACCACGGTCTGATCGACAAACCAACTCAAGCCCTCCTCATCAAATCGGGGCGAGGTGATGGTAAATGCAAGAACAGGTGTGCCAGCAAAGTCAAGTTTTTTGACCACGGGTTCCAGCATGTCACCCGGCAAGTCACTGCGAACACTCGCCACCGCAGAGCGAATTTCATCTAGCGCTTCTTGCACCGGTTTTTCAATACGGAATTCGCATGAAACAATGGCTACACCGTCTTGCACTTTGGTGTAAATATTTTTTAAACCTTGAACAGACACCACGGCGTTTTCAATTTTGCGTGCCACCTCGGTTTCCATTTGACCAGGCGACGCACCTGGCAAGGCGGCAGTCACGATGATGGTGGGTAAGTCCAAGTCTGGAAAATTTTGCACCTTCATGCTTTTGAAGGCCAACAAGCCAGCCAAACTCAACAGAACAAACAACACCACCCCGGGAACCGGATTGCGTATCGACCAAGCAGATACATTCATGGCACAACTTTCACCAAGTCTCCGGAGGTGAGAAAACCTGCACCGCGTACCACGACGTTGGCATCCGGTGGCAATCCATTGGTGATTTCAATCATGTCAGCCTGACGACGACCTACGACCACCTTGTACATCTTGACCCGTTGATCTGTACCTACTACATACACCTGCTGAAAACCATCGCGTACCACCAAAGACTGCTGTGGCACCAGCATGGCCGCAGTGCTGGCGAACTCAAATTCACCACGCACAAACATACCAGGCTTGAGCAACCCCTGCGCAGAACTTGGCAAATCCACATAGACCAAGCCGGTTCGGTTTTGCGCGTCTACTGTGGGCGCCAGCATGCGAACTTGGCCATTGACTTCACCGCCACTGGCGTCAGTGATTTTGACTTTTTGGCCGGGCTTGATGCGGAATAATTCTGAAGAAACCAGCTCCGCACGCCATTCAAGACGGTTGCCACGAATCACGCGAAACAATTCGGTTCCCAATGCCACCACTGCACCGACACTGGCTGTGCGTGAAGAAATGACACCGTTGTCAGGTGCACGAACCTGGGTCTGGTGTAAACGCAATTCATGCACAGCCAGATTGGCCTGCGCCGATTCGACACGGGCTTTCGCAGTCATCTCGGCGGTCACGTCTTTGTTGAATTGCTGCGCACTGATCACGCCGCTGGGTTGCAAGGCACGGGCACGGTCGGCATTGGCTTGGGCTTCAGCAGCCACTGCACGGCTTTCATTGAGTGCAGCCTTGGCTTGGTTGATTTCAGTCAACACATTGTCATTGGCAAACACCGCCAACACTTGCCCGACTTTGACTTGGTCGCCCACATTGACCCGCACTTCGGTCAACCGCAAGCCCCCGATTTCCGCACCGATGCTGGCTTCTTGCCAAGCGGCCACTGTGCCGTTGGCAGACAAACGCTGACTGAGTTGCTGAGATTTTGGTTTGGTGATCGTCACCGTCATAGCGGGTTTGGTCGCCGCTACAGCTTTGGGTGCTGTTTGTGCGTGCGAAGGACTGACAATCAGCAATGCGCATAAACACACGGTATGACAATAGAAACCCCATCGGTGATTGAATAACATTGCCTGCCTCTGAACGTATTGAGAAAAATTGCGGGAATTACAAAACCCGTAACACATGGGTGGGTTTGAAACCTAAATCAGCCATCTTTCCTTTGCGGGCCCGGGCTGTACGCGCATTATTCAAGCTTCTGATTTCCAGTGTTTCGTCACGGGCTTTACCGCCGCGCCCGACACCCAAAATACAAACACTGCGTGTGTAAGCGGCAGCGCCTGCAAGCGTGTCTTTGTCTTCCAAGTCCATCAGCATCAAACCGCGACCGCCCTTCTCCATCGCCTTGAGTTCGGTGATGTCAAATGTCAATATACGACCGCCCGCAGACGCGCACACCACATGTGTGGCGATAGGCAAAGGCTCGGCACCGTTACCGCCGCCGACGATAGAAGGCACACACAAAGTTTCGCCCTCTTGCAAATTGATGAATGACTTGCCGCCCTTGTTGCGCGAAATCAGGTTGTCTATGCAACACACAAAACCATAACCGCCCGAACCACTGAGCAGCAAAGTCATGGTGGTTGGGCCCGCAAAGTAATGAATTAACTGGGTACCCGCCTCCACGTCAACCAAGGTCGTGACCGGTTGACCGTCTCCTCGCGCACCTGGCAAAGCTGCCACCGGCACCGAATACACGCGCCCATTCGAGCCGAATGCAATCAGTTGATCGACGGTACGGCACTCAAAGGTGTCATACAAACCATCGCCTGCTTTGAATGCAAAACTACCTGGCTCATGGCTGTGACCTTGGCGGGCACGCACCCAGCCTTTTTCAGACACCACCACCGTCACAGGTTCGTCCACCACTTTGATTTCAGCCACTGCTTTTTTCTCAGCCTGAATCAAGGTGCGTCGCTCATCGGCAAACACTTTGGCGTCGGCTTCGATTTCCTTGACCATCAAACGGCGCAATGAAGTGGCGCTGCCCAAAATATCTTCCAAGCGGCCCTGTTCTTCGCGCAACTCTTTCAATTCTTGTTCAATCTTGATGGCTTCCAACCGCGCCAATTGACGCAATCGGATGTCCAAAATATCGTCGGCTTGACGGTCGGACAATTTGAAGCGTTCTATCAACGCAGGCTTGGGCTCGTCGCTGTGGCGGATGATGCGAATGACTTCGTCAATGTTGAGCAACACCAACTGACGGCCTTCCAAAATATGGATACGCGCCAGCACTTTGTCCAAGCGAAATTGTGAACGCCGTTGCACCGTGGTCTGCCTGAAACTGATCCACTCCTCCAGCATTTGACGCATGGATTTCGGCACCGGCCTGCCATCCAAACCGACCATGGTCAGGTTGATGGAAGAGGAGCTTTCTAAGCTGGTGTGCGCCAGCAGCGTGGTGATGAGTTCTTGTTGCTCGATGGTGCGGGTTTTGGGTTCGAACACCAACCGTACCGGTGCGTCTTTGGAGGACTCATCACGCACCACATCCAACACAGACAAGACCGTGGCTTTCAATTGCGATTGCTCTGGTGTCAGCGCTTTCTTGCCCGTTTTGACTTTGGGGTTGGTCAGTTCTTCAATTTCTTCCAATACTTTTTGCGAACTGACATTCGGTGGCAATTCGTTGACCACCAGTTGCCATTGACCGCGCGCCATATCTTCAATGACCCAACGTGCACGCACCTTGAGCGACCCGCGACCAGTGGCGTAGGCGTCAGAAATATCGGCTGCGCTGCTGATGATTTGACCGCCGCCGGGATAGTCCGGCCCGGGCATGAGTTGCACCAATTCTTCGTGCGACAGCTTGGGGTTTTTGATCAAGGCCACGCAAGCATCAGCGACTTCGCGCAAATTGTGGCTGGGTATTTCGGTGGCCATGCCAACCGCAATACCACTGGCGCCATTGAGCAAGGCAAACGGCAAACGCGCCGGTAATTGCTTGGGCTCTTCGGTGGAGCCGTCGTAGTTGGGTTGAAAGTCCACCGTGCCTTCGTCGATTTCATCCATCAACAAACTGGTGATACGCGCCAGTCGCGCCTCGGTGTAACGCATGGCGGCGGCACCATCGCCGTCGCGCGAACCAAAATTGCCTTGACCGTCAATTAACGGATAGCGCTGCGAAAAATCTTGGGCCATGCGCACCAACGCGTCATAGGCCGCACTGTCGCCGTGCGGGTGGTAACGGCCGAGCACATCGCCGACCACACGTGCACTTTTAACGGGACGCGCACCCACTGCACCGTTTGCGCCGCCAAAGCCCAAGCCCATGCGCGACATGGCATACAAAATGCGCCGCTGCACCGGTTTTTGGCCATCGCACACATCGGGCAAAGCACGGCCTTTAACCACACTGAGTGCGTATTCAAGGTATGCGCGTTGGGCGTAATGGCCTAAGGCAATGCCGTCGTCGGATTCGGATGCGTTTAAATCGAGTGAGGTTTGTTCAGTCATTTTTTTCAAACATCAATATCTATAGAGTCGCCATGCAACTCCATCAATTCACGGCGCGCAGCGGCTTCGCCCTTGCCCATCAGTTGGGTGATCATGCCTTCGGTTTGCGCGAAATCGAGAACACCCAGTTGCACTGGCAACAAGCGACGCGTGTCAGGGTTGAGTGTGGTGTCCCACAACTGCTCGGCGTTCATTTCGCCCAGACCTTTGAAGCGGCTGATGCTGCATTTCTCTCGCGGCACGCCGTCTTTGGCGCTCTTGTCCAAGATAGCGGTGAGCTCGCCTTCGTCCAGTGCATACACCTTGGTCGCGGGCTTTTTGCCGCGCGCCGGAATGTCCACACGAAACAGCGGCGGACGCGCGACAAACACATGCCCGGTTTCAATCAGCTTGGGAAAATGACGGAAAAAGAGTGTGAGCAACAACACTTGAATGTGCGAGCCATCTACGTCCGCGTCGCTCAATATACAAACCTTGCCGTAGCGCAAGCCGGATAAATCGGGCGTGTCGTTCGGGCCGTGCGGATCAACACCGATAGCCACCGCGATGTCATGCACTTCATTGTTAGCGAACAAGCGGTCGCGCTCGACTTCCCAAGTGTTCAACACCTTGCCGCGTAAGGGCAGAATGGCTTGCGATTCTTTGTCGCGACCCATTTTGGCGCTGCCGCCTGCACTGTCACCTTCGACCAAAAAGATTTCGTTGTGCGCCAGATCGCGGCTTTCGCAATCGGTGAGCTTGCCCGGCAACACGGCCACGCCTGAGCCTTTGCGCTTTTCTACTTTTTGTCCGGCTTTTTGGCGCAATTGCGCTGCACGGATCACCAACTCGGCGAGTTTTTTGCCATAGTCCACATGCTGGTTCAACCACAGGTCTAGCGCCGGGCGCACAAAGCTCGACACCAGTCGCACCGCATCGCGTGAATTCAGGCGCTCTTTGATCTGGCCTTGAAACTGCGGGTCCAACACCTTGGCACTGAGCACAAAACTCGCGCGTGCAAACACGTCTTCGGGTAACAGCTTGACGCCCTTAGGCAACAAGGCATGCAAGTCAATAAAGCTTTTCACCGCATTGAACAAACCGTCGCGCAAACCGCTTTCGTGCGTACCGCCTGCGCTGGTGGGAATCAGATTGACATAACTTTCGCGCACCGGTGCACCGTCTTCGGTGAACGCCAGACACCATTGCGCGCCCTCGCCTTCAGCGAAGCTTTCGTGGCCGCCATCGGCAAAACCTTCGCCGTCAAATAACGGTATGAACGGGTCGGCGTGCAAGGTTTGCATCAGGTAATCACGCAAGCCGCCTTTGTACAACCAGGTCTGGGATTCTTTGGCTTTTTCCTGTATCAGCGTGACGCTGACGCCTGGCATGAGCACCGCTTTGCTGCGCAGCAAATGCACCAATTCATTCAACGGTAAAGCCGATGATTCAAAATATTTGGCATCCGGCCAAACGCGCACAAACGTGCCTTGTTTGCGCTCGCCACTGTCGGCTTTGCGGACTTTGAGTTTTTCAATGACGTCACCGCCTTGAAACACAAGATGCGCCGCCTGCCCTTCGCGGTAAGAGGTGACTTCCATGCGTTTGGACAATGCATTGGTCACACTCACGCCTACGCCGTGCAAACCGCCAGAGAAGCTGTAAGCGCCGCCGCTGCCCTTGTCGAACTTGCCGCCTGCGTGCAATCGGGTGAACACCAACTCGATGACTGGGGCTTTTTCTTCGGGGTGCATGCCAAATGGAATACCTCGCCCGTCGTCGTCGATACCGATGGAGCCATCGGCAAACATGGTGACGGTGATTTTTTTACCATGCCCGGCCAAGGCTTCATCGGCGGCGTTATCGATGACCTCTTGGATGATGTGCAAGGGGTTGTCGGTGCGGGTGTACATGCCCGGTCGCTGCTTGACCGGCTCCAGTCCTTTGAGAACGCGTATCGACCCTTCGGAGTATTCAGTTTGTTTGCTTGCCATGGGAAGAGATTGTAGACAGACCGCCGATTGCACACTGGATAAATGAACAGTCGATGACAATGTTGGCAAAAGCTAATCACTATTTCTCAAAATCGTTACAGTAAACCCTATGCAACATTCCACCCCTAAAACCTTGCCGATGTGGCAAGTATTGATATGCGGCGCTGTCATTGTGTCAGTTGCCATGGGCATTCGCCACGGTTTTGGCTTGTGGCTGCAACCGATGACGCAAGACATGGGTTGGGGCCGCGAGGACTTTGCCACTGCCATCGGCGTGCAAAACATTTGCTGGGGCGTGTTCGGCATTTTTTCTGGCATGCTGGCAGATCGATTCGGCGCATTCCGCGTCATGGTGTTCGGTGGCTTGTTGTATGCCTCTGGTCTATGGGGCATGGCACATGCCACTTCTCCCACTTGGCTGGCCATCACCGCAGGCGTGATGGTTGGTGCGGCACAAGCCGGCACCACATTTGCCATTGTGTTTGGTGTCATCGGCCGCAATATCCCGGCCGAGAAACGTTCCTGGGCCATGGGTGTGGTGTCGGCGGCGGGTTCATTCGGTCAATTCTTGCTGGTTCCCAGTTCCACTTACATGATCCAGCATGTCGGCTGGCAACAGGCTTTGCTTTTGCTGGCTGCCGGCATGCTGGTAGTTTTGCCTTTGACCTTGGGATTGCGTGAACCGGCATTTTCAGGCGGTCAACAACTCCCTCGACAGCAAAGCATTCTGCAAGCCTTGCGGGAAGCTTTTGGTTACCGCAGCTTTCAATTGCTGATGGCTGGCTATTTTGTGTGCGGCTTTCAAGTGGTGTTTATCGGCGTGCACATGCCCAGTTTTCTGAAAGACCAGGGGTTAGAGCCCCAAGTGGCTGGTACTGCACTTGCATTGATAGGTTTATTTAACATCTTTGGCACTTATGCCGCAGGCACACTGGGGCAAATCTGGCCAAAGAACCAGCTGTTGTCGGGCATCTATATCGCACGCGGCATCTTCATCAGTATTTTTATCAGCCTGCCAGTAACGCCTACAACGGTTTATTTGTTCGCGGCTGCCATGGGATTGTTGTGGCTGTCGACAGTGCCGGTCACCAATGCGGTCATCGCGCAAATATTTGGCGTGTCCCATTTGTCTATGCTCAGCGGTTTTGTTTTCATGAGCCACCAGTTCGGCAGCTACCTGGGCGTCTGGCTCGGTGGCTGGGTCTATGACCGCACGGGCAGTTACGATTTGGTCTGGTATTTGTGCATAGCATTAAGCGTGTTTGCAGCCCTCATCAATATCCCCGTGAAAGAAGCGTCCATTTCACGACCCATGGTTGCTGCATGATGCTCAAATTCAATCCCATCTGGCTGAATAGGCTGACAGCATCAGTCTGTGTCATCACACTGGGTGGGGTATTCATGTTGTACAGACAACCAGACTTTCTGTTTCAACTGGCTAATCAAGCTTGGGGGTGTTTATAAATGCCAAACATCATCATCACCGGTGCGTCTGAAGGCATAGGCGCGGAAATGGCCAGACAACTGGCCAGACGCCATGGTTTGCAAGCCATGCTGGTTCTGGCTTCACGCAACGCCTCTCGTCTTCAATCGGTTGCTGCCGAATGCATGGCTTTGGGTGCACGCACGCTGATCATGCCCACCGATGTCACGCAAGCTGACCAATGCAGGCATTTGGTGGAAACCACGGTGCGTGAATGTGGCAGTTTGGATATTTTGATCAACAACGCTGGCATCTCTGCCCACGCTTTGCTTGATCAAGTACCAGCAGACAAATTGTCTTGGTACGAGGACTTGATGCAGGTGAATTTTTGGGGAAGTGTGTATTGCACCCATGCTGCCTTGCCTCACCTTAAGCAAAGCCACGGGCGTATCGTGGCAGTTTCTTCATTGGCAGGCTTGGTCGGGGTGCCGGGTCGTACCGCATACAGCGCCAGCAAATTTGCCATGACCGGTTTTTTTGAAGCGCTTCGCTCCGAATTGAAAGACTCCGGTGTGAGCGTCACCTTGGCTTACCCGGGTGTGGTCAGTACCCAGATTCGTACCCATGGTTTGAACGCCCAAGGCGAAGTGGCAGGTGTCAGTGGTCTGCGCGAAGAAAACGCCATGTCTACCCAGGAATGTGCTCGGCTGATCATTTACGGCATGGTCAGGCGCAAACGCGAGGTGGTCATGACAGTCAAAGGAAAAATAGGACGATGGCTCAAACTGTTGGCTCCAAGCTTGGTAGACCGCATGGCCATGGCTGCGTTGAAAGCAGACCACCGACCCCAGCAATGACAACAGCCTCAGCCTGGGTGCGTCAATGGTCGCACCTTATCCCGCCATCTGGTCGGGTACTCGATCTGGCCTGTGGCTCTGGTCGTCATATGCAATGGTTGGGGCAACAAGGGCTATCTTGCTTGGGCGTTGACCGAGATAAGCTTGCCTTACAAACAGCTGCGGCTTTTGGCGATGTTCTTGAAGCTGATCTGGAAAATCAACCATGGCCTTTGTTTGGTCAACAGTTTGCAGGCATCGTCGTCACCAACTATTTATGGCGTCCTTTGTGGCAGGACTTGCTGGCCAGCTTGCGACCAGCAGGGGTTTTGATTTACGAAACGTTTGCGGTGGGTAACGAAACAGTTGGCAAGCCTTCCAACCCCGATTTTTTACTCCGCACAGGCGAATTGCTGGATTTATGCCAAGGCTTACAAACAGTGGCATACGAAAATGGTTTTTGTGAGCGACCCGACAGATTTGTCCAACGTATTGTGGCGGTAAAGCCAGATGTCAACGACATCGCCATGCCAAAGCGCTATCTGCTAGAGCGCTAGCCAATGATTGGCAGTGCTAAAGCTAGAATGTATCTCTTTGTCTTTCACTGACTGACCCATGGCACCTATCACCGGAAGCATCGTGGCACTGATCACCCCGATGCTCGAAGACGGCAGTATCGACTACCCGCATTTGCGCAAACTGATTGACTGGCATATCAGTCAAGGTACTGATTGCATTGGCGTGGTTGGCACCACCGGCGAATCACCCTCTGTCACCGTAGAAGAGCATTGCGAAATCATTCGTGTGTCTGTGGAGCAATCTGCCGGTCGTGTGCCCATCATGGCAGGCTGTGGCGCCAATTCGACCACTGAAGCCATTGAACTGGCACGGTTTGCACATCAAGTCGGTGCAGATTGCCAGTTGCAAGTGGTTCCTTACTACAACAAACCGACGCAAGAAGGTCAATACCTGCATTTTCGAAGCATCGCCGAGGCTGTCGATTTGCCAATGGTGCTCTACAACGTACCCGGACGCACTGTCGCTGATATGCAGCATGACACGGTCATGCGGTTGGCACAAATCGACAGCATCATCGGAATCAAAGAAGCGACTGGCAACTTGGAGCGCGCACAGTGGCTGATTCATGATGCACCCGAGGGTTTTTCTGTTTACTCGGGCGACGACGGAACCGCCGTGGCCTTGATGCTGTGTGGCGGCCAAGGCAACGTCAGTGTGACCGCCAATATCGCCCCTCAATGGATGCACGATTTGTGTGTAGCCGCTATCGCAGGTCAATCGCGTCAAGCCATGGCCATTCAAAACCGTTTACTGAATTTGCATAAAAACCTGTTCACTGAAGCCAACCCTATTCCCGTGAAATGGGCGGCGGCGCGCATGGGTTTATGCGGCGGCACCATGCGATTACCAATGACACCGTTTTCTTCACAGTTGCAACCTGCACTGGAAGCCGCCATGCGCGAGTGTGGGTTGATTTGATTTTCCTTAAAGGATGGTTTTGATGTTTATATTTAACTGTATCAATGGACGTTCAGCCAGTCTGATCACCCTGTGTTTACTGCTATCAGCCTGTGGTTCCGTATTAGAGACAGACAAGGTCAACTACAAATCCCAAAATGATGAAGCCAAACCGGTCACTTTGGAAGTCCCGCCGGACCTGACCAAGATGGACCGCAACAAGCGTTACCAATTACCCGATGGCAGCATCAGCGCTAAAACCCTCGGTGGCGAACAAGCTTTGCCGCGCAGTGATGAAACCAGCCCGCTCAAACTGGCTGATTTACAAATTAAAAAGTCCGGTACACAAGTGTGGCTGGAAGTGGCCCGCACACCAGAAGTACTCTGGCCACAAATCAAAGATTTTTGGGCTGAATCAGGTTTTACTTTTGCAAGAGAAGATCAGAAACTGGGCCTGCTGGAAACCGACTGGGCTGAAAACAGAGCCAAACTTCCACAAGACTTTATCCGCCGCAATCTGGGCAAAGTGATCGACAGTTTGTATTCAACCGGTGAGAGGGATAAATTCCGCATCAGCCTGGAGCGCACCAGCGACAACAAAACTGAAATTTATGTTACGCACCGTGGCTTGATTGAAGTGTACGCAGACAGTTTGTCGCGTCGTACGGTTTGGCAACCTAGGCCCAGCGATCCAGAATTAGAAAAAGAGTTTTTACGCCGCTTGATGATCAAACTCGATCCCTCAAAAAGCAATGCTGTGACCACCACTGACGCAGTCATTCAAACCAAAGCGAGTGCCAGTACCCTGACCAGTATCGAAGGCAAGCCTGCAGTGTCTTTTGCTCAAGGTTTTGATATTGCATGGCGACGCGTAGGCGCTACTTTAGATCGCAATGGCTTCACCGTTGAAGACCGAGACCGTAAGCAAGGTATTTACTTTGTTCGTTATGTAGAAATAGATGCCGATGGAGAGCCAGGTTTTTTCAGCCGTATTTTCAGCAGAACCAAAGGCACCCAAGGTCCCCAGCAATTCCGCATCAAAATTCAAAGTCAATCTGAACAGAAATCCACCATCACCATTTTGAATGCGTCTGGTGTACCGGACGGATCTGACGTGGCGAAAAAAATTGCGCAATTGCTGGTTAATGAATTGCAGTGATTTGTGCTGCGTTTTAAAAATTTAGGCAGTGGCAGTGCGGGTAATGCAACCTTGGTGGAATCCACTAGCGGTCAGGAAGTATCGCGTTTATTGATTGACTGCGGTCTCAGCCTGCGTGAACTGAACAAACGCTTGAATGTTGCCGACTTAACAATCGATGATGTAGATGCGGTATTCATCACCCATGAACATGCAGATCACATCGGGCATGCCAAATCATTTGCACAGCGCACTGGCAAACCCGTTTGGATGAGCCGCGGTACCGCCTTGGCCTGCCAGATCCATGAATGGGGATTGGGTATTGACCAATTCAAACTGGCCAGTGACAACCACAAATTTGCCGTGGGATGTTTAGAGGTCCTGCCATTTACCGTGCCGCATGATGCGCGTGAACCTTTGCAGTTGCGTTGCAGTGACGGCGCCCATCACTTGGGTGTGTTGACCGATCTGGGGCACGGCAGTTCACATGTTGTGAACTCTCTACAGGGTTGCCATGCCCTTTTACTTGAATGCAACCATGACGCTGATTTGTTAGCCCAATCCAGTTACCCGGCTTTTTTGAAAAAGCGTATCGCCGGACCGCAAGGCCATTTATCCAATGAGGAATCAGCTGAATTGGCGAAAGCCTTGGTTCATGACCAATTGAACTTGATCATTGCCGCGCATTTGAGTGAGCGCAATAACCGCCCATCATTGGCACAGAACATCTTGGCGCAAGCAACCGGATGTCAGCCCCAGGATATTCTGGTGGCTGATCCTTTGATCGGTACCCCTTGGCACACGTTACATTGAATTGAACTGTAGCCAAATGCCTTTGCTAACCTTTGGTTAAATAGAGACAAAAAAAAGCCACCCGAAGGTGGCGTTTTTCGGAAGCAGAAAAAATTACTTCTTCTCTTCAGCAGGTGCAGCAGCAGGAGCGGCAGCAGGAGCGGCATTATCAGCAGGTGCAGGTGCAGCGGCAGCAGGTGCAGCAGCAGGAGCTTCAGCGGCAGGCGCTGGTGCTTCTTTTTTGCCACAAGCGACTAAAGCAGCGGCCAACAGAGTTGCCAAGAGGAGTGATTTTTTCATGGGGGATTTTCCTTTGTTAGATACAAAAACGATTCAAGGGGAGCCACAAATCAAAATAAATTCAAAAATGTGACTGAGCCGTAGGACTCAAACTCCTTCAACTCAGCCACTTATTATAGGTGATTTCCCGAAGTCGGTATTTAATGCGCCCTTTTGTGGGGCGAATAGATGATCCATCCGGCTTCCAGCCAATCTGAAAACAATTGAAGCACCTCGGGTGTGGCTTGGACCCAATCGGACTTTTTCAGTTCCCTTTGATCTGCCAGTTTGCGCAGCAAATGCGCTTCATTTCCTTTGCATCGCCAGCTTTCTCCATTGAGAAAAATAAAATCTTTGTCATACAACATCTGAGATTTTTTATCTAAACGTATACCTTTAAAAGATTTGGGCTTAGGTTGAGCTTGGAACCACACGTCTGGCTTGGGCTCACTCAACCATTCACCAAGCGCACAGCGGATGTCGATTTCCTTTCGCAATTTCTGTTGCAAACTGTGTAGGGCGAATTGCTGTAATTGATGAGGTATTTTGGCGGGTTGCTGCGTCGCTGATTGGTCAGGGTCGCTGTATATAACTGGGTCTTGCGTGAAATCAAAATCTGCCAACCGTCCCAACAACACTGAGGCCATAGTGTGGTTTGTTTCTGCTTTGAAACCGATGGAATAAGTCATGCACTCCCCCACGGCAACGCCCTCATGCGCATAGTGAGGTGGCAAATACAACATGTCGCCTGGCTCTAACAACATGGTTTGGGTGGGCTTGAATCGCGACAATATTTTCAGCGGTACGTCATCACGCAACTGCAGATTTTTTTGGGCACTGATGCGCCAACGTCTTTGCCCTTGCGCCTGCAACAAGAACACGTCATAGCTGTCAAAGTGTGGTCCCACCCCGCCGCCGTCGCTGGCGTAACTCACCATCACATCGTCCACCCGAGCATCAGGTATAAAGCGAAAACGGTCGCGCAAATCTGCAAACCCATCTAAATGCAAATCTACCCCCTGCACCAACAGCGTCCAGTGGGGGCGACTTAAGGGCGGCAAAGCACGCGGCTTGAACGGCCCACGCCTCATTTGCCAAGGCAATGAATGTCCATCACCGCTGACCAAACGAGATTCCACATCGTGTTCTGAAGCCAAAGCAAACAATTCTTTTCTGGCTATCAGCGCTTGCATGCCGGGTATGGCTTGTCGGATCAGCAGTGGTTTTTTTTGCCAATACAGCCGCATGAATTCCTCCGGGCTGATACTGCCCAATACGGAGGGTAAATCGTGTTTTTTCATGTCTATCTCCAAACTGCGACAATTCTGCCCCATGAACATCACCACAGACTGCGTTGTTGCCCTGACTTGGGTACTCAAAGACACACAGGGAGAAATCCTTGACGAACTCGACGATCCGGTTGAGTTTTATTTAGGCGGGCACGATTTGCTGGACAAAATTCAGCAAGCCTTGCAAGACCATGAGGTCGGCGACCTGATTGATTTACATCTAGAGCCTGAAGAAGCCTTTGGCGACTTCGACGAGTTGCTGGTGTTTTTAGAGCCGCGGGCGCTGTTTCCCGCTGAAATTGAAGAAGGCATGACCATAGAAGGCCATGCTTTACCCGACGGATGCAACTTGGACGCTCCCAAGGAAGTGATTTACACCATCACAGATATTTACCCGGAACACGTGGTGATTGACGGTAACCACCCGTTGTCAGGCATGGCTTTGCGCATTTCACTCAAAGTTACCGGCGTGCGTCACGCCACTGCACAAGAGAAATCTCATGGCACTTGCGGTTCTGGTTTTTTCAGCCTGCCGCCAACGCCAGGCAGTGATTTACTGCATTGATCATCGTTTACCAGTCGAGCCGTAACCGCCCTCGCCACGCTCACTGGTCCCGTCGAATTCATCGACGATGCGAAATTCGGCTTGCACCACCGGCACAATAACCAACTGAGCAATGCGTTCCATGGGCTCCATGGTGAACACCACATCGCTGCGGTTCCAGGCGCTGACCATCAGCTGGCCTTGGTAATCGCTGTCTATGAGGCCCACCAAGTTGCCCAGCACGATGCCGTGTTTGTGGCCCAAGCCTGAGCGTGGCAATATAAAGGCGGCATAGGACGGATCGTTCAAATGGATGGCCATGCCAGTGGGTACCAGTTGCCAGGCGTTAGGTTGCAAAGTCAAAGGCGCGTCTAGGCAGGCGCGTAAGTCAAGTCCGGCGCTGCCCGGCGTGGCGTAGGAGGGCATGGCGTCGCGCAATCTTTCATCCAGAATTTTCACGTCAAGTTTCATGGGATGCTCCTTGGGCTTTGAATGCGTCGCGCGATCTCGGCGACCAAGCGCTGTGCCAACTCGGTTTTGGGCGCACGCGGCCATTCGGTTTCACTCATTTCGTCGACCAGCAGCAATGCGTTGTCGTCAGATCCAAAGGTGGCGGACCCGATATTGCCAACGATCAAGGGAATCTTTTTTCGCAGACGTTTGGCTTTGGCGTGTATCAGTAAATCGTGGCTTTCAGCTGCAAAGCCGACACAAAACAATTCGTTTTTTTGTGCACGCTCGGTAGCGGCGGCCTCGGCCAAGATATCCGGGTTTTCGGTCCAGTCGATCACCGGCATGTGGCCAGCAGCATCTTTTTTAATTTTCTGCGTGTATGCGTTTTGCGGCCGCCAGTCAGCCACTGCCGCCGTGGCGATAAACACATCAGCCAGCGGCAACTGCGCCATAACGGCAGCGTGCATGTCTAATGCGGAGCGAACATCCACGCGATGAACGCCGCTAGGCGTTTCTAACGCCACGGGCCCGGCCACCAGTGTGACGTGCGCGCCCGCGAGTGCAGCGGCCTGCGCTAATGCAAAACCCATTTTTCCGCTGGATAAATTGGTGATCACGCGTACCGGGTCTAGGGCTTCGTAAGTCGGCCCTGCAGACACCAACACCTTTTTGCCAAGCAATGGCTTGGGGGCAAACAAGTAGATCACTTCGTGCAGCAATTCGTCGGGTTCCAGCATGCGTCCATCACCGGATTCGCCACAGGCTTGCTCACCCTGACCCACTCCCAACACCACGGCACCATCAGCGCGTAACTGCGCCATGTTGCGCTGCGTGGCGGGATGCGACCACATTTCTCGGTTCATGGCCGGTGCCAGCATCAAGGGCACGCGGTCTATAGGGCGTGCCAAGCACATCAGGCTCAGTAAATCATCGGCGCGGCCATGCAGCAATTTCGCCATGAAATCGGCGCTGGCAGGCGCAACCAATATCAAATCGGCTTCGCGACTGAGATTGATATGCGCCATGTTGTTCGGTTCACGCGCGTCCCATTGAGAGACAAACACTGGGCGGTTGGACAAGGCCTGCATGGTCACCGGCGTGATGAACTGTGCTGCCGCCTCGGTCATCACCACCTGCACTGTGGCGCCTTGCTTCACCAATGCGCGACACAGCTCAGCGGCTTTGTAACAGGCAATGCCTCCGCTCAGGCCCAACACAATGTGTTTGTTGAGAAGTTCACTCATGAAGCGCAATGTAGCAGAGCGACGACACCACCCCCCTATAATCTCTTTTTCCACCTATTGGGAACCGTGCGTTCCCGCTTTGGACATGACCAAATTTGTGTTTGTCACCGGCGGTGTGGTGTCCTCCCTGGGCAAGGGAATCGCCGCCGCCTCTTTAGCCGCGATTCTTGAATCGCGGGGCCTCAAAGTCACCCTGATCAAGCTGGACCCTTACATCAACGTCGATCCCGGCACCATGTCACCGTTCGAGCATGGCGAAGTGTTTGTCACCGAAGATGGCGCAGAGACCGACCTCGACCTCGGACACTACGAGCGCTTCATCACCACGCGCATGCGCCGTACCAATAACTTCACCACCGGCCAGATTTACAAAAGCGTGCTGGAAAAAGAACGCCGAGGCGACTATCTCGGCACCACAGTGCAAGTCATTCCGCACATCACAAACGAAATACAGGACTTCATCAAACGCGGCGCTGGCATAGGCACACCTGATGCTGTGGATGTGGCCATCGTCGAGGTCGGTGGCACAGTCGGTGACATCGAATCGTTACCTTTTTTGGAAGCCGTTCGACAAATGAGCTTGCGCATGGGTCCGCACTTTGCCGCCTTTGTTCACCTGAGTTATGTGCCATGGATTGCTGCAGCTGGCGAACTCAAAACAAAACCCACCCAGCACACCGCACAAAAACTGCGCGAAATCGGTATTCAAGCCGATGCCTTGCTATGCCGCGCTGACCGCCCCATTCCTCAGGAAGAACGCTCCAAGATTTCGCTTTTCTCCAATGTGCCCGAATGGGGTGTCATTTCTATGTGGGATGTGGACACGATTTACAAAGTGCCTCGCATGTTGCACGAGCAAGGCCTTGACGCGCTTATTTGTGAAAAACTCAAACTCAACACGCCGCCAGCCAGCCTAAAGCGCTGGGACGATTTGGTCCATGCGGTAGAGCACCCCGAGTTTGAATTGCGCATCGCCATGGTTGGCAAATACGTGGATCTGTCTGACAGTTACAAATCATTAAACGAAGCACTGCGCCATGCAGGTATACGCAACCATGCGCGAGTACATATCGAATACATAGATTCTGAAACCTTGACGGCTGACAACACCGGACAGTTGTCGCATTTCGATGCGATTTTGGTGCCGGGCGGTTTTGGTAAACGGGGCATCGAAGGCAAGATTTGTGCGGCTCGCTACGCCCGTGAGCACAAAGTACCTTATCTCGGCATTTGTCTTGGCATGCAGATTGCCACCATCGAATACGCACGCCATGTCGCGGGTTTGAAAAACGCCAACAGTACTGAATTCGAGCCCGACGGCCCACACCCGGTGATTGCATTGATCACCGAATGGAAAGACGCTGACGGCAGCATCAAACAGCGCGACGCCAAATCCGACCTTGGCGGCACCATGCGTTTAGGTGCGCAAACATCCAACGTATCCAAAGGCACACTAGCGCATGAGATTTACGGTGATGTGGTCACCGAGCGCCATCGCCACCGCTATGAAGCTAACGTGAACTACCTTGACAGATTGCGCGAAGCTGGACTGGTGATCTCTGCGCTGACGCAGATAGAGCACTTGACAGAAATTGTGGAGTTGCCGCGCAACGTGCATCCTTGGTACATGGGTGTGCAATTTCATCCCGAGTTCAAATCCACGCCTTGGGATGGTCACCCACTGTTCAATGCCTTTGTCATTGCGGCACTTACTCACCAGACCGAGCGAAAAAAACTCAAGGTGGTTGCATGAAACTGTGCGGCTTTGATGCCGGTTTAGAGCATCGCTTCTTTTTAATAGCTGGCACATGCTCTATCGAGGGTTTGCAAATGTCTTTGGATGTCGCCGGACAATTGCAAGAGATTTGTAGCTCTTTGGGCATCCCCCTGATATACAAAGGCTCGTTCGACAAAGCAAACCGTTCTTCGGGCAGCACGCAACGTGGTTTGGGCATGGATGCCGGTTTGAAAATCCTGGACGAAGTGCGCAGACAAATCAAAGTGCCAGTGCTCACCGATGTGCATGACGAATCACAAGTGTCCACAGTCGCCAGCGTGGTCGACGTATTGCAAACCCCGGCATTTTTATGCAGGCAAACCGATTTCATACGCGCCGTGGCGCAATCAGGCAAACCGGTGAACATCAAAAAAGGCCAGTTCTTAGCGCCTTGGGACATGACCAACGTGATAGACAAAGCGCGTGCCGCCGCCCGAGAAAAGGGTTTGCCTGAAGACAACTTTTTGGCGTGCGAGCGTGGTGTCAGCTTTGGCTACAACAATTTGGTCGCCGACATGAGCAGTCTGGCCGAGATGCGCAAAACAGGCGCTCCCGTGGTGTTTGATGTGACGCATGCCGTGCAAAAACCGGGCGGCCAAGGCACGAGCAGCGGTGGCGCGCGCGACATGGTGCCGGTGCTGGCCCGCGCTGGTGTGGCCGCTGGCGTGGCAGGTTTGTTCATGGAAACCCACCCCAAGCCCAGTGAAGCCTGGTCAGACGGCCCGAATGCCGTGCCTTTGGGCAAGATGAAGAATTTGTTAGAAACTTTGGTCGAGTTGGATGCCGTGACCAAAAAACACCCTTTGCTGGAAAACGATTTTTCAGCTTGAATGAATGTGGATTGCAGGCTTTATAACCTGTGTGTTTTCTTGTAGAAAGTCAAAAAAATGAGTGCTATTGTCGATATCGTCGGACGTGAAATTCTGGACAGCCGGGGCAACCCTACCGTTGAATGCGATGTGCTGCTGGAAAGCGGCGTCATGGGTCGCGCTGCAGTTCCTTCGGGAGCGTCGACGGGTAGCCGTGAAGCCATTGAATTGCGAGACGGCGACCCGAACCGTTACGGCGGCAAGGGTGTTTTGACTGCGGTAGAACATATCAACCACGACATCACCCAGGCCGTCATTGGATTAGATGCTTCAGAGCAAGCGTTTTTAGATCACACGATGATCGACTTGGACCGCACCGACAACAAAGCGCGCATCGGTGCCAACGCCATTTTGGCTGTGTCTATGGCCGTGGCGCGTGCAGCAGCAGAAGAAGCCGGCTTGCCCTTGTACCGTTATTTCGGCGGCATGGGTCGGATGCAAATGCCGGTGCCGATGATGAACGTGATCAACGGCGGGGCACACGCCAACAACAACCTCGACTTGCAAGAGTTGATGATCATTCCCGTAGGCGCACCGACTTTCCGCGAAGCCGTGCGTTACGGCGCGGAAGTGTTTCATGCATTGAAAAAAATCATGAGCGACAAAGGCATGAGCATTGCCGTCGGCGATGAAGGCGGTTTTGCGCCGAATGTACCCGGCCATGAAGCCGCGATCCAAATGATTCTGGATGCGATTGACAAAGCGGGTTTCACTGCGGGTGAGCAAATCATGCTGGGGCTGGATTGCGCGGCCAGCGAGTTTTACCGTGACGGGAAATACCAACTCAAAGGTGAGGGACTGGAATTGGATGCAGCACAGTGGACAGATATGCTGGCTACTTGGGCAGACAAATACCCCATCATCAGTATCGAAGACGGTATGGCCGAAGGCGACTGGGACGGTTGGAAGCACCTGACAGACCGCATGGGCAAAAAAGTGCAGTTGGTCGGCGATGATTTGTTTGTCACCAATACCAAGATATTGCAGGAAGGGATTGACAAGGGTGTGGCCAACTCCATTCTGATCAAGATCAACCAAATCGGTACTCTGACCGAGACATTTGCGGCCATTGAGATGGCCAAACGCGCCGGTTACACCTCGGTCATCAGCCACCGCTCAGGTGAGACCGAAGACACCACGATCGCAGACATTGCGGTAGGTACGAACGCCTTGCAAATCAAAACCGGTTCCCTTAGTCGCTCTGACCGGTTGGCGAAATACAACCAACTTTTGCGTATTGAGGAAGATTTGGGTACCATCGCCAGTTATCCAGGCCGCGCTGCTTTCTACCAACTGCGCGGTTGACACAAACAACAAGTTGTACATATGCGTCGTCCTCTTCCGCTGATTTTGCTGGGCCTTTTACTGATATTGCAGTTGCAGTTATGGTTTGGCCGTGGCAGCATTCCGGATGTATGGAGGCTGCGTCAGCAATACCAAAACCAATTGGATAGCAACGCCAAATCTCAAAGCGATATAGAGCGTTTACGCGCCGAATTGCGCGATTTGCGAGACGGCTTAGAGATGGTCGAAGAACGCGCACGTGCTGAGATAGGCATGGTCAAGCCCAACGAAATTTTTGTACAACTGGCTAAACCCGCCAAGTGAACCCCACCACGCAGCGAACTGTCGTACTTGCTGGGGGCAGCGTGAGGGCGCGCCAAACGCTGGCGGCCAAGTTGCAACATTCCTTATTAGGTAAATCCTTGGTGTTTGATTTCTTCTGCCCGGCCAGCCCGCTTGACTTGGCTGATACTCCCGCCAATGGTCGGCATTTACTTTGGCGAAATCCGCAGGACGCCACGTCAACAGTCATGCATGAGGATTGGCGCCAGCAATTACACACTTTGCAAAGAAACTACCAAAGTCTGCACGCCGACAATGAAGCTGTGGTGCAGCAAGCTGTTTATGCATTGCTCGATGGTCAGGTAGAAGCGATGAAACGACCCGACATACAAGCGCAATGGAAAGGCTTGTGCGAATGTTGTGCAGACCCGACCTGCGAACAACAATTATTTGGTCGCTTATTGCAAGGCTGAAGTCGCAGGCGGTACTGGCGGCTGTCCTTGAACAAACAACTGCGCAGCATCCACCGCGTCATAACGGTATTGCTGGCCGCAAAAATCGCAGCCCACCTCGATCAGCTCACGTTCAGAAAGAATGCTGTCGGCTTCTTCCCGACCCAAGCTACGTATCATGTTGCTGACACGCTCGCGGTTGCAGGAGCATACAAAGCGTGGTGAATCCATGCCAGGCTCGGGAGCAAAGTGACGCAGATGTTCCTGCCAAAATAATCGATGCAATACTTTGTCTGGAGTGAGTTGTAGCAATTCATCCGAGGTCAGACTGCCAGCCAAAATAGCTATGCGGTTGTAGTCCTCGCTTTGACCGATAGCGTCTTCCTCGGCCATGGTTTTCATGCCGCCCAGATTGGCCAAACCGCCCACGGGCAACCGCTGTATCAATAAACCTGCAGCCACTTTATCGTTGGCAGCCAATACCAGCATGGTGTCAAGCTGTTCGCTTTGCAACATGTAATGCGCCAGCACATCGCTGAATCGTTTCAATGGCTGCTTGTGGTCATCATACAAAGACACCACGCCTTGGTAAGGCTGCTGCCCTGCACGCCTGCCGACAGGGTCTAAGGTGATGGCGCAGCGTCCGAGATTATTTTGGTTAACCATGTCTTCAAACCGCATGCCAGGCGCGACATCGCCTATGGTTTTAGCCGTAGAGCGCAAACGCAAATCCGACTGCACTTCGACCACGGCAAGCTTAAGCGGACCTTCGCCATGCAATTGCAAAATCAGTGCGCCATCAAATTTGATGTTCGCTTGCATCAAGACTGCTGCTGCGGTCATTTCGCCGAGTAAATGTCGCACGGCCTCTGGGTAAGGTCCGGTCTCTAAGTTATCTGCACGGCGCTTCAAAATATCCTGCCAACTGTCGGTCAGACGCACCAGCAGGCCGCGCACCGGCAGGCCTTCAAAAATAAATTTATGCAGTTCACTCATGCGATTTTTTTCAAACCATTGTGAAAACGCAAGGCGTTGTTCATGTAATGTCTGGCACTCATGCGCAAACCTTCGATCTGCTCGGGGGTAAGTTGGCGCACCACCTTGGCAGGTGTGCCCATGATCATGCTACCGTCAGGGAATTCCTTGCCCTCGGTGACCAGCGACCCGGCGCCGACCACGCAGTGGCGACCGATGCGCGCACCGTTGAGCACCACGGCTGCTATGCCGATCAGGCTTTCATCGCCAATGGTGCAACCGTGCAACATCACCTGGTGCCCCACCGTGACATGTTTACCGACAACCACCGGTAAGCCGTTGTCAGCGTGAATCACAGCCAGATCCTGGATGTTGCTTCCCTCGCCAATGGTGATGGTTTCGGTGTCGCCACGGATAACGGCGTTGAACCAAACACTGGTATTGGCATGCAAACTGACCGCACCCATGACCTGTGCGCTGTCGGCAATCCAGGTGCTGGGGTGTATGTCGGGGATGTGGTCGTCGAGCTGGTAAATGGCCATGAGCGTGTTCCTGTGTGTTTCTACAATTGTAGGGATGGAATTACGCAGCGCTGCCCTCAAGATTTTGTGCGATGCCCACCCGCACTCGCAAGTGCAGGCGGTGCAAGTGCTTTGGCGTGAACACGGGCTATTACGCTTGGACACGCAAACCCTGCTGCCAACCCCGGATGTGCCGTTACCGGGCCGCCCTGCCAAACCGGAGTTAAAGCCTCCGCATCAAGTCCCCTCCCGCTCAGTACACACGCCGCAAGGTCTGGCGGGTTTGGTGCACTCGATCTGTCACATTGAATACAACGCCATCCATCTGGCACTGGACGCGATCTGGCGGTTTGCTGGTTTGCCCGAGGCTTATTACCGAGACTGGCTGAAAGTCGCGTATGAAGAGTCCACCCATTTTGAATTGCTGTGCAACTTGCTGCAAAACATGGGCTACAGCTACGGTGACTTTGCAGCGCACGACGGTTTGTGGCAGATGTGCGAGAAAACCGCCGGCGATGTCATTGCCCGCATGGCGCTTGTGCCGCGAACGTTAGAAGCACGAGGGCTGGACGCTACACCTTTGATACAAGCGAAATTACATTTGAGCAACTCACCGCACGCGATTGCTTTACAACCTATATTGCAAATCATTTTGCAAGACGAAATAGGCCATGTGGCGATTGGCAACCACTGGTTTCGCTGGCTGTGCGCACAACAACAACTAGACCCTTTGGCACACTATCCATGGCTGGTGCAACGCCATGCCGCACCCAGGTTAAAACCACCTTTTAACAATGAAGCACGTTTACAGGCCGGTTTCACTCAGGCAGAAATTGATTGGTTACTGGCGCAGCGTTTGGTTTGATTCGAGAGCAAGCACTATGATCCAAAGTGGGTTAACCCCTGGGATGATGCTGTGCATGCAACTGCTTTAACCTCTCCCTCGCCACGTGCGTATAAATGGTGGTGGTGGAAATATCCGCATGCCCCAGTAACATTTGCACCGCACGCAAATCTGCCCCATGGTTTAGCAAGTGCGTGGCGAACGCATGCCGCAAGGTATGCGGCGACAGCGGCACGTGGATATCCGCCAGCATCGCGTATTTCTTGATCAGCATCCAAAACATGACGCGGCTCATGGCAACGCCACGATGCGTCACAAAAACAGCAGGGCTGTTTTTTTTACCCAGCAACTCGCCGCGAGAGGTGGTCAGGTAACGCTCTATCCAGTCGCCTGCTTCTTCGCCGAACGGTACCAAGCGTTCTTTATCGCCTTTGCCCGTGATGCGCAACACACCTTCGCGCATGTTCAGCGACAACAAGGGGAGATTCACCAATTCGCTGACGCGCAAACCGCTGGCATACAGCAACTCCAGCATGGCGCGGTCGCGCATACCCAAAGCGGTGCCGGTGTCAGGCGCGTTCAACAAAGCCTCGACCTGCGCTTCGCTTAGGCTTTTGGGCAAACGCACCGGTTGCTTGGCGGACAACAGCTTCATCGTTGGGTCGGCCAGCAAGCGGTTGTCGCGCAAAGCCCAGCGGTAAAAACGCCGAAATACGGTCATGCGCCGGTTGGCAGAGGTGGCCTTGGTATCGGCATGGCGATGCGCAAAATAGGCTTGCAAATCGGCTTCCACTGCGCAAGACAACGAACTGTTTTGCGTATGCAGCCAAAGCGCCAAGGCATTCAAATCACGTCGGTAAGCGGCCAGCGTCAACGCAGACAGCCCGTCCTCCAGCCAAACGCTGTCGATGAAAGCATCGATCAGCGAATCAGGCGTATCAGTCGAGCTTGAGTTTTTGCGCATCGACCACCTTTTTGTACACCTCGTATTCAGCTTTCAATTGCGCGGCAAATTCTGCAGGGCTGTTGGCTATTACTCGAGAACCGCTGGCCTCGATACGCTTGATCACCGCCGGATCTTGCAGCACTTTGCGAACTGCTGCATTTAACTGATCTACCAAGGGGGCGGGCAAACCTTTAGGCGCCCAAATGCCATAGAGTGCGGGACGATTGACAGGCTCTAGGCCCAGTTCTTTGAAGGTGGGTACGTCGGGCAACTCGGCCACACGTTCGGGTGCCGCGACTGCCAACGCGATCAAACGCTTGTCCTTGATATGCGGCATGGCGGATGGCAGGTTGTCAAAGATGATGGGCACTTGTCCGCCTACGGTGTCGCGCAACGCAGGGCCAGCTCCCGCATAAGGTATGTGCACGACAAACGTTTTTGTCAGGCTTTTGAACAACTCCATTTGTAAATGCCCGACGCCGCCCGTACCCGAAGACGCAAAGTCATATTTGCCGGGATTTGCCCGTAGCACCTTCAGAAAACCAGCCATGTCTTTAGCGGGAAAAGATGGATTGACTGCCAATACATTGGGCGTGGCCACCATATTGATGATGGGTGTGAAATCGGTCAAGGGTTTGTAGACAATCGCAGGGTTGATTGCTGGGTTAGTCGCTGCGCTGGATGCCGTTGTCAAGCCAAGGGTGTAGCCATCAGGTGTTGCACGGGCAACCTCAAGCGCACCCACTGCGCCACCCGCACCCGCCTTGTTATCCACCACCACCGACTGACCGAGCAACTTTCCCAAGGGTTCAGCCACAATCCGCGCGATCAAATCGGTGCTGCCACCGGGCGCGAACGGTACGATCAATCGAATGGGCTTGGCAGGGAAGGTTTGCGCGTATGTAGCGCCGATAAAAGCGCAGCAGACAACGATCAGCAAGCGCTGAAGCATCTTTTGACTGATGGAATAAATCATCACACCACCACCGGTTCAGGTTCAAGTTGGATACCGAAACGCTCGTACACACTGGTTTGAATCGCTTTCGCCAAAGTGACCACTTCGCCGCCCGTGCAAGGGCTGTCGCGCCCGCCTTTGTTGATAATAACCAGCGCCTGTTTGTCGTATACGGCTGCATTACCCACCGATTTACCGCGCCAACCACAGGCGTCGATCAACCAAGCGGCGGCGAGTTTGATGCGGCCATCGCTGAGGTGGTAATGCACCAGGCGCGGTTCGCGCGCGATGATATCGGCGCATTGCTCTGGCGAGACCGTCGGGTTTTTGAAAAAACTTCCCGCGTTGCCCACTACCTGCGGGTTTGGCAATTTATGTCGGCGTATGTCGCAAACCCAGTCAAATACTTGCTGTGGCGTCGGGTTGCTGATGCCAGTTTGGGCCTGCTTTTTTTCCAAATCGGCATAACCGATATCGGCTTTCCATTTCTTAGGCAAACGAAAACGCACTTGCGTGATGAGTGCGCGCCCAAGCAATCCCAAATCGCGTTTGTCGATGGCTTGGTGCTTGAACACCGAATCTCGGTAACCAAAGGCACACTGGCCCGCATCCAAGGTGAAGCTCTGACCCGTATGCAAATCCACTGCGTCCAGTGATTCGAAGCGGTCTTGCAACTCCACCCCATAGGCGCCGATGTTTTGAACCGGCGAAGCGCCCACCAGACCGGGAATCATGGCCAGATTTTCTAGCCCCGGCCAGCCTTGTTGCAAAGTCCATTCCACAAAGCCGTGCCAATCTTCGCCAGCGGCGGCTTGGACGATCCAAGCCTTGTCATCTTCAGATACCAGTTGTTTGCCTAGCAGTTCCACCTTGATCACCAGAGGCTTGATATCCCCGGTAATGACGATGTTGCTGCCGCCACCCAGCACAAAATGTGGCTCCAGACGAATGGGGTCTGCCAACAGTTCGGTGACATCGTCCACGCTCCTCAGGCGCAGCAGGCGTTCAGCTTTGGCGGCGATGCCGAAGGTGTTGTGGGCTTGAAGCGGAACATGGGTCTCGATAATCATGTGAGAATTGTCGCACCCTGAACTTCTGAAGTATTGACCATGCCCTCTTTTGATACTGTTTGCGAAGCCGACGTGGTGGAAGTGAAAAATGGCGTCGAGAACACTGCCAAGGAAATCACCACCCGTTTTGATTTCAAAGGCACTTCGGCCGCCATCGAATTCAAGGACAAGGAAATCACCTTGATCGGCGACAGTGACTTTCAATTAGCTCAAATCGACGACATCCTGCGCAATAAGTTGACTAAGCGCAATGTAGATATCCGCTTTCTCGACAAAGGCGATGTGCAGAAAATGGGCGGCGACAAGGTCAAACAAGTGATCAAGGTACGCAACGGCATCGCGAGTGAGGACGCAAAAAAAATACAGCGTGTCATCAAAGACAGCAAGATGAAAGTACAGGCGGCCATTCAAGGTGAGGCGGTGCGTGTCACCGGGGCCAAGCGCGATGATTTGCAAGCGGCGATGGCGCTGATCAAAAAAGAGATGTCCGATTTACCGCTGAGCTTTGACAATTTCCGCGACTGATTATTTTTTAATTGGGGTCAGGGTAATTGGGGTCTGGGTAATTGGGGTCAGGGTAATTGCTGTCTCTTATACAC